>CAJIZL010000007.1 GCA_905182035.1 Oceanospirillaceae bacterium ASP10-02a
TGCGCTCACTTCCACCAGCAGCAATGTTGACTAAGGTGTTAGGGATGGCAGCTGCCGTACCAATAGCCACGGCAGCGGTGCCCATCATCGCATGGTGTAACTGGCCCATGGACATGGCCCTCACGAGTAAATCGATATTTTCAGCACTAACGATACTGCCACTTGATGAGATATAGCTCTTAGCGGGGGCTACAAATGCGATTTTTGGGGTATGTTGGCGGGTTTTGGCATCTTCAATATGGCTAAATAAACCCATGCGTACGCCACCATAGGCGCGTATGGTCTCTAGCTTGGTTAACGCCGCTTGGTCCGTATTAATGTCAGTTTGTAGCTCTGTGCCTATATATCCTAGATCTTGCGCCCTTAAAAAAATGGTAGGTATACCTGCATTTATCATGGTGACATCAAAAGTGCCAATATTGGGCACTTCCAACTGATCTATCAAGTTACCCGTGGGAAACATATCTGCGTCTGCAGCAGAGGGATTAATAAACTCTAGCTTGATCTCAGCGGCCGCAAAGGTTACACCGTCCAACTGGAAATCACCCGTTTCTTGCACTTGTCCGTTAACCATAGGAATATGAGCAATGATGGTTTTTTTGATATTGGCTTGCCATATTCTAACTACCGCCATGCCATCGCTAGGAATACGGCTAGGGTCTACCAAACCAGAACTAATAGCAAAAGCCCCTACTGCAGAAGACAGGTTACCGCAGTTGCCGCTCCAATCCACAAAAGCCTTATCAATAGACACTTGACCGAACAAATAATCTACGTCGTGATCTGGCTGGGTGCATGGGCTTAAGATAACGGTTTTACTGGTGCTGGATGTTGCACCACCCATGCCATCAATCTGTTTGCCGTATATATCGGGGCTGCCAATCACTCGCATTAATAACGCGTCCCTAGCTGCACCAGGTACTTGGGCTGTTGCGGGCAAATCCAATAGGTTAAAAAATACACCTTTACTGGTACCGCCACGCATATAGGTGGCTGGGATTTTTATTTGCGGTTGAAAGCTCATGTTAAGTCCTAAGTAGCATTGGTTGATTCAAGAAAATCTTGGGTGAAGCGTTGCAAGATACCACCCGCAGCATAAACTAAAGTTTCTTCTGCTGTATCTAAGCGACAGGTAACGGTAATGCTATCAGAGCTACCATCCACACGATTAACTACCAAAGTTAGGTCACAACCAGGGCTTGGGTCACCCATCACATCAAAGGTTTCTGTGCCGTTTAACTTGTGGCTTTTTCGGTCTTCTAACGCTTTGAATTCTAACGGTAAAATACCCATACCTACAAGGTTAGTACGATGAATACGTTCAAATCCTTGCGCTACTATCACTTCTACACCTGCCAAGCGTACGCCTTTAGCCGCCCAGTCTCTGGATGAACCTTGGCCGTAATCTGCACCAGCAACAATAATTAGTGGTTGAGCACGCTCCATATAAGTTTCAATGGTTTCCCACATACGCAGCATCTGGCCTTCGGGTTCTAGTCTGGCAAGTGATCCTTGCTGGATATTTCCCGCATCATCACGACACATTTCGTTAAGCAGCTTAGGGTTAGCAAAAGTGGCTCTTTGTGCAGTTAAATGGTCACCTCTATGGGTGGCATACGAGTTGTAATCTTCCTCTGGTAGTCCCATTTTGGTTAAATACTCACCTGCCGCGCTGTTGGGAAGAATGGCATTGGAAGGCGATAAGTGATCGGTGGTTATATTGTCGCCTAGTATGGCTAAGGGCCGCATGCCTTTTAAGGTGCGTTCACCTGCCAAAGCACCTTCCCAATAGGGAGGCCTACGTATATAGGTAGTATTAGGGCGCCAATCATATAAAGGGCTTTGAGCTTCTTCTATTTTACCTAGATCAAACATTGGAATATAAATTTGTTTAAACTGCTCAGGTTTAACACATTTGGCGACGATAGCGTCTATTTCGTCATCTTCAGGCCAAATATCCTTAAGGCGAATGTCATTACCCTGTTGGTCTTTACCCATTACATCTTGTTCAATATCAAAACGCATAGAACCAGCAATAGCGTAGGCAGCCACCAACGGTGGTGATGCTAAGAAAGCTTGTTTGGCATAGGGATGAATGCGACCATCAAAGTTACGGTTGCCCGATAATACGGCTGTGGAATACAGGTCGCGGTCTATGACTTCCTTTTGAATTTTAGGATCTAAGGCCCCGCTCATACCGTTGCAAGTGGTGCACGCATAGCCAACAATACCAAAACCAAGTTGTTCCATTTCTGTTAACAGGCCTGCTTCTTCTAAATAGAGCTTGGCCACTTTAGAGCCGGGAGCAAAGGAGGACTTAACCCAAGGCTTACGCTTTAAACCTAAGCGGTTAGCATTTCGGGCTAATAAACCCGCGGCGATCACATTGCGTGGGTTACTGGTATTGGTACAGCTAGTAATAGCGGCGATAATCACTGCGCCATCGGGCATTAACCCATCAGCCTCAGCATTATTGTAGGCTTTGGCAATGCCTCGTTCAGCCAAGGCTGAGGTTGGTAACCGCAGATGAGGGCTTGATGGCCCAGCCATGGTACGGCCTACACTAGACAAGTCAAAGGTTAGTACTCGTTCGTACTGGGCATCCACCATGTCTTCGGCCCATAAACCGTTGATTTTGGCATAGGTTTCAACCAAAGCCACTTGCTCTGGTTCGCGTCCGGTAATGTTAAGGTAATCAATGGTTTGCTGGTCGATATAAAATAGCGCCGCAGAGGCTCCATATTCCGGAGTCATATTAGAAATGGTTGCGCGATCACCAATGGTTAAACCATTGGCACCCTCACCAAAGAATTCAAGATAAGACGACACAACCTTTTGTGCCCGCAAAAACTCAGTAAGCGCCAGCACCATGTCTGTGGCAGTAATACCAGGTTGCCGTTTGCCGGTGAGCTCTACACCGATAATGTTTGGCAACCGCATCATAGAGGCGCGGCCTAGCATTACGTTTTCTGCTTCTAACCCACCTACTCCAACAGCAATTACGCCTAAGGCATCAATGTGTGGCGTATGGCTGTCGGTACCGATACAAGTGTCTGGATAGGCCAGCCCATCGCGGTTCTGAATAACTGGAGACATTTTTTCCAAATTGATCTGATGCATAATGCCGTTGCCGGCTGGGATCACATCAACGTTTTTAAACGCTGTTTTGGTCCATTCAATAAAATGGAAGCGGTCATCGTTGCGTCGGTCTTCAATAGCACGGTTTTTTTCAAACGCGTCAACGTCAAAACCGGCATGCTCTACAGCCAAAGAGTGGTCAATAATCAGCTGTGTCGGCACTACGGGGTTCACTTTGGAAGGATCACCGCCTTGCTCTGCGATGGCATCCCTCAATCCAGCTAAATCCACCAAAGCCGTTTGCCCTAAAATATCATGGCACACCACTCGTGCTGGATACCAAGGAAAGTCTAAGTCTTGCTTACGTTCAATCAATTGCTTAAGGGACGCAGTTAACATGGAAGGCTCACAGCGACGTACCAGCTGTTCCGCTAAGATCTTGGAGGTATAAGGTAACTTGGCGTAGGCACCCTTGCTAATGTCGTCAATGGCGGCTGGGGTATCGAAATAATCTAGCCCAGTATCCACCAAGGCCCTGCGGTAGTTGGTGTTCATCATTATTAACCCCTTTGCGCTATATCGACCCACTGGGCAGTTTCAGGGCCTGTGTAGTCTGCACTTGGGCGAATGATACGATTGTTAGTGCGTTGTTCCATTACATGGGCTGCCCAGCCCGTTAGCCGTGACATAACGAAAATTGGGGTAAATAACTTAGTGGGAATGCCCATAAAATTATAGGTAGAGGCGTGGAAGAAATCAGCATTACAAAATAGCTTCTTTTCGCGCCACATCACTTCTTCACAACGAACAGACACTGGGTATAAATGAGTGTCACCGATAGATTCGGCCAGTTTTTCTGACCAGCCTTTAATGATGACATTACGCGGGTCGGACTCACGGTAAATAGCATGGCCAAAACCCATAATTTTGTCTTTGCGGGCCAACATACCCATGATGGCAGATTCAGCTTCATCTGGTGTGTGCCAGCTTTCAATCATATCCATAGCTGCTTCGTTTGCACCACCATGTAATGGACCTCTTAGGCTACCAATGGCGCCCGTTACGCATGAATGCATGTCGGAAAGCGTGGACGCACAAACCCGTGCAGTGAAAGTTGATGCGTTAAATTCATGCTCGGCATACAAAATCAGTGATACGTTCATGACCTTGGCGTGTAATTGACTGGGTTTTTTATCATGTAACAGGTGCAGAAAGTAGGAACCAATGGAATCGTCATCAGTTTCAGTTTCAATACGCACGCCTTCATGGCTAAAGCGATACCAATAACAAATGATGGCGGGGAACAAAGCTAACAAACGATCTGTAACCTCTTGTTCCATAGAGAAGTCAACTTCGGCCTCTAAGTTACCCAACATAGAGCAACCTGTGCGCATGACGTCCATCGGGTGGGCATCGGCAGGTATCTGCTCTAGTACAGTTTTTAGACCCTGAGGCAAGTGGCGCATACTCTGTAGTTTTTGGGTGTAAGCATCAAGTTCTGTTTGATTTGGCAGATGCCCTTTAAGCAGCATATAGGCGACTTCTTCAAAACTGGCTTTTTCTGCTAGCTCACTAATGTCGTAACCACGGTAAGTTAAGCCTGTGCCCGTTAAACCGACGGTACACAGCGCGGTAGAACCTGCAGATTGGCCCCTTAGGCCAGCGCCAGAGATAGGTTTAGTGCTCATTGTTTTAATCCTTTTATTGGTGTGGTTACAGGTTTTTCCCGGCCGCAAATAACTCATCTAACTTTTCTTCAAACGAGTGATAGTCTAAAAAACCGTACAGTTCCATACGAGTTTGCATAGTATCGATGACGGCCTTCTGATCACCGTCAGCTAATAAATGTTCATACACATTGAGAGCGGCTTTGTTCATAGCGCGAAAAGCACTAAGTGGATAAAGCACCATGTTTACACCTACATTGGCTAATTCGCTTTTATTGTACAAAGGTGTGGCACCAAATTCGGTAATATTGGCCAATAAAGGCACAGCTATTGCCTTAGAAAAGGCTTCATAGTCGGTCAGTTTGTGCACAGCCTCGGCAAAAATGCCGTCTGCACCCGCCTCTATACACGCTTGAGAACGATCAATGGCAGCTTGTAAACCGTCCTTCTGAAAGGCATCGGTTCTGGCCATGATAAAAAAATCGTCATTAATACGGGCATCTACAGCTGCCTTAACGCGATCTACCATTTCTTGAGTAGGCACAATTTCTTTATTGGGGCGATGACCACAACGCTTTTGCGCCACTTGATCTTCAATATGCACCGCAGCTACGCCTGCAGATTCCATGCCTTTAATAGCCCTGGCAATATTAAAAGCGCCACCCCATCCTGTATCTATATCAACCAACAGAGGCAGTTCGCTGGCCGCAGTGATGCGGTTTGCATCGGCTAGGACATCGTTAAGGCTGGTTATGCCTAGATCTGGCAAGCCATAGGAGGCATTGGCCACCCCACCACCAGACAGATAAATAGCTTGATGGCCAACTTTTTCAGCCATCATAGCGCTGTAGGCGTTAATGGTGCCAACAATTTGTAGTGGCTGGTTATTGGTGATAGCTGCACGGAATTTAGCACCTTGGCTCATTCTAGTAGTCTTGCTCATCGATTCTCTTCATCCTGAGTATTTGATTGTGTTTGCATGCGTTGCATGATGTTATTTCGAGCGTTATTGATATGACGTTTCATGAGCCACTCGGCTAACTCTCCGTCGCCTTCTTCAATGGCGCTACAAATTTGGTCGTGTTCCTTTAAGGCTTGCTGCGGCCGATTGCTAGACAAGCTAAATTGGTACCGGTACATGCGCACGAGTTGATACAAGTCGCCAGCGAGCATGTCGATAAGGCGTTGGTTTTTACTGCCATGAACAATACGGTAGTGGAAATCCACATCGCCTTCTTGCTGAAAGTAAGACTGACCCTTAGTGTCTAGAATGTGCTTACGATGGCTATTTAGAAGCAACCGAAGGTTCACTTTTTCGTCTGCAGACATAGCTTGTGCTGCAAGTTTGGCAGCCAAACCTTCTAGAGATTCTCGTATTTGATAAATTTCCAACAGTTCTTGGTAAGACAGCTTTACTACCCTAGCCCCAACATTAGGAGTGCGTGTAATTAAACGCATCGCTTCAAGCCGGCTCATGGCTTCTCGAAGGGGTCCACGGCTTATGCCATGAATACGGGCAAGTTCTGGCTCATTGAGCTTTTGGCCTTGAGTGATGGCGCCAGTGATAATATCTTTTACAATACGTTCGCACACTTGTTTAGCTAACGTTGTTATTTCTTCCTGCATAATACATTGTCTACACATTTAGAGTGAATGTATTATATTCCCCCTTATAACGGTCGTCAAATTAGACATTGATCTAATATTGTAGACAATATCCTAATATTGTTTACAATTTAGGTTTTTATTATATTGAGTTTATGCTCCTAATTAGAGCAAAACCCTAGTTCCATTCCTTCGGGACAGTTAGAATACCCACATTATAAGTCTTAGAATCGCTACAGTGTATATAGCTAACCTACCGTTCGCAGAAAACGCCTGCCATTATTTTGAAGCCATACGGCATCTACCTATGCCTCTTTTACTGGATTCTAGCCGTCCAGCGAGCCATTTTGGTCGTTACGATATCGCTATGGCTCAACCACTGGCAGTGATTAGCCATAAAGATGGTGTTACCAAAGTTGAGCAAAATAACACCGTGACAGAAACGGATACAGATCCTTTTCACTTGATTGGCGAATTGCAATCTGAGTTGCTTGACGATACGAGCAAACTTGCTGACGCCCAAGGCATTCCATTTACCGGTGGTGCGGCAGGACTATTTGGTTTTGATCTGGGACGATCTATAGAAACGCTTCCTGCAACTGCGGTGGCAGACATAGCTATGGAACACCTGTGTATAGGCATATACCCTTGGGCAATTATCAACGACCATGAGCTACAAAAAAGCTACTTGGTGAGCCAGCTTGATGAACCACGCACTCAAGCCTTAGTAGCAAATGTTCTCCAAGCCAAACCTAGCCATGACAAAAAATTTAGCCTTGAAAGTGACTTTGTTTCAAACATGACGAAACAACAATACGCCGAGAAATTTCATCGTGTGATCGACTATATTCATGCTGGAGACTGTTATCAAGTGTGTTTAGCTCAAAGGTTTGATGCGCCTTATAAAGGCAACCCTTGGGTCGCTTACAAACAGCTGCGTCAGGTATCCCCTACGCCATTTAGTGCCTATATGGAGACGCCAGAAGGTGCACTATTGAGCTTATCACCAGAACGTTTTTTACAGGTAGATAATTGTAAGGTAGAAACTAAACCTATTAAGGGCACCCGTCCAAGGGGAAAAACAGTCGCGGAAGATCAACAGCTGCATGAACAATTGGCGGCAAGCCCTAAGGATCGTTCTGAGAACTTAATGATCGTTGACTTACTGCGGAATGACCTTAGCAAGCACTGCCTGCCCTTTTCCGTCAAGGTACCCAAGTTATTTGCCATAGAAAGCTATAGTAATGTACACCACCTAGTAACGACAGTAACTGGAGAGCTTGAATCTAGCGAGCAAACTTTACCTTTGTTAAAAGGTGCATTTCCAGGGGGTTCGATCACTGGGGCGCCTAAGTTACGCGCCATGGAAATTATTGAGGAGCTGGAACCCCATCGACGCAGCGCTTGGTCAGGCTCTATTGGCTACATAAGCAGTAATGGTCGTATGGATACCAATATTTGTATCCGTACTTTAGTCACTAACGCCAAGGGTGATGGTGGTGGCCATATCTATTGTTGGGCTGGGGGTGGGTTAGTCGCTGACTCTGAATGTGACGCTGAATACCAAGAAACCTTTGATAAGGTAAATAACCTACTTAATGGTTTGCGTCATCTTTAAGCTATCTGTGTTTTAACACCTACCTCGTAGGCAGTTCTTTATGTTCAAACAAGACATCCAGTTCCTGCTTCGTGCGGCATGCTTGCGCGGCTTCTACTTTGCTCTTAGTAAGGTTGGGGGCAAAGGCCTCAATAAAATCGTACATATAACCACGCAAAAAAGTACCCTTTCTAAAACCGATATTAGTGGTGCTATGGGCAAATAAGTGGCTTGCATCCAGTGCTACTAAGTCGCCGTCAAGTTCGGGTTCATAGGCCATAGACGCAATAATACCAACGCCAAGGCCTAGCCTAACATAAGCCTTAATAACATCGGAATCTACTGCTGTAAAAACTACCTTTGGTTCTAAATGGGCGTTATTAAAAGCGTCATCCAACTTAGATCGCCCAGTGAAACCAAATACATAAGTAACAATAGGGTGTCTTGCTAATTCCTCTAAAGAAAGGTTTTCTATCTGAGCTAAAGGATGATCTTTAGGCACCACGACACATCGGTTCCAGTGATAACATGGCATCATCAATAAATCACTGAATTGATCTATGGCTTCGGTAGCAATAGCAAAGTCTACTTCGCCATCTGAGGCTAAGTTGGCGATTTGCTTAGGTGTGCCCTGCTGCATATGCAATGACACATCTGGATACTGGCCAATAAAATTATTAATCACTTTAGGCAAAGCATAACGCGCTTGGGTGTGGGTTGTGGCGATAGACAAAGAACCTTTAGTTTCATCGGTGTATTCTTGAGCCTTGCGCTTAATGCCATCGACCTTTAGTAGTACATCGTGAGCTGACTCTAATATAGCTAGGCCTGCAGGAGTAACGTGAGTGAGGTGCTTGCCACTTCTGGCAAAAATTTCAACCCCTAGTTCATCTTCTAACAAACGAATCTGTTTACTTATGCCTGGCTGCGACGTAAACAAACTCTGGGCTGTAGCGGAAACGTTGAGGTTATGTTTTTCTACTTCACAGATGTATTTCAGCTGCTGTAACTTCATAAGTATTATTTAATCTATACATGATGATCTATAAATAGTACCACATAGAACAAAAAAGCATATAAATATAATTACAGCGTATTAACCTGATGCACGAGCTTAACTAAATCGTCAATGGCTGGAACCCCAATCACCGTTTCTGCATTCACTTGGCCCTTAGCGTTATAAAAAACTAATGCCGGAGGCCCCACTAAATTCATTGACTGCATTAGCTGTTGAGCAGCTGGGCTATTAACGGTGACATCCACTTTAATGACCTTAAAATCAGATAGAGCAAGTTGCACCCGGCTATCGGTAAACACAAAGCTATCCAATTCCTTACAGGAGATGCACCAATCAGCATAGAAATCTAACATAACAGGCTGCTTATCTAGTTTTGCCTGTCGTAATAACGCTGCTACCTCTTGGGGTAACACTTTGGAAAAGTTAAGACTACGCGGCACAGCTTGGGACATATCTTTGGATTCATTGGCAACAAGACTGCCTAGAGGCTGTAATAAGGTACCCGTACCGGCCAACTGCCCGACAGCTAACACCGTGCCATAAAGGCCTAAAAACATTGCTAATGTATAGCTTATTACTGCACCAGCCATTGTCTCTAAGGGGGGCTTCCAGCGATGATGCAAGGCCAAAACCAAGGCCATGACAATAGCTATTAATGCCACCAAAAGCAGCGTTAACTCTGGCCATACGCGGTCAGTCATCCATAGGGCCATTAGCAACATTAAGAAACCAAAACCCACTTTAATTCGATGCATCCAAGGGCCCGTTTTCGGAATCCATTTACTCGCCGACGTGCCCACTAACAGTAATGGCAAACCCATACCAAAACCCATAGCAAACAGGGCAAGGCCGCCCGTGGCAGCATCCCCAGTTTGGGCGATAAATAGCAACGCACCAGCAAGTGGCGCTGCTACACATGGGCCCACCACTAATGCAGACAATATGCCCATGACCGCCACGCCAGTATATTGACCACCTAATTGGTTATTGCTAATGGCATTGATTTTATTTTGAATGGCCTGTGGTATTTGCACATTAATCCAGCCAAACATGGCCACAGAAAACAGCACAAACAATGTTGCTGTAGTGCCTATCACTGCAGGGTGTTGCAAAGCAATTTGTACATTGGCTCCACTTAATCCTGCAACTAACCCTGCCACACTGTATGTGGCTGCCATAGACAACACATAAATGAAAGACAATAAAAAACTTTTGGTTGGACCAGGCTTGGGGTTCAGGCCAACAATGATGCTCGATAAAATCGGCACCATAGGTAATACACATGGAGTAAACGCTAAAGCTAGACCCGCTAACAAGAAAATTACTAACAAGGTAGCAATGGACGTGTTTTCCAGGTTTTGTATAAACCAATTGGCATTAGTGCTGCTAGTTTTGGACCAGTCTGTTGCTCCTAAAGATAATGATTGGCTATCTGCTGTAACGGTGTTAATCGCTGTAAGTGCAATAGTCGTAATTTGTGGCGGGTAGCAAACGCCTCCAGTCCAACAACCTTGGTAATGAATGGTGAGGTGAGTTGCAGCAGTATTTGAGCTAGGTAATGCACCTGTTACACGGAGCTGCCTATAATAAACTTTTGTAGTGCCAAACACAGGGTCTTGCTTAATTACTGCGGGGGGTAATAACACCTGTTCTAGAGGCTGGTTATTAGACGTGGTAAAAACCAATTTATCTTGATAGAGGTAATAATCGTCAGCAATGGTCCACATCACTTCAATTTTATCATTATACTGTTGGGCACTGATGGCAAAGGCCTGATCTGCGGGCAACGGGTGCTTGGTAGTACTGAACAATGCTGCTTGAGCCTGCACTGGCAATAGTAAGCACATGAATACGGCAAGGATTAGACCAATAACCAATGAGCGGCTCTTTATACCCAGTATTGCCATGATCCGTTTCTCTTAAATACGATTTAGGTGAGATTCATTTGTTTGTGGGCCTTTACTTGTGTTACAAAGGACGGCTTGATTATAGCGTTTAGACCTCACCATAAGCCAACATTTACCCGCTTTTACTATTAGTTATTTTATAGAGACAAACTATGACCGATCGTCGCATCGAAGACCTGAATATTGCTAGCCAACAGGTTCTTACATCCCCTGAGGATCTGAAAAACCAACTGCCCACCACTAGTATGATCGCTGATGGTGTAATGCAGGCTCGTCAAACCATCAAAAATATCTTAGATGGCAAAGACCACCGACTATTTGTGGTGATTGGGCCCTGTTCTATCCATGATACCGAAGCTGCTTTAGATTATGGACGCCGCTTGGCCTTGTTGGCGAACGAGCTAAAAGACACGCTCTATATCGTCATGCGGGTATATTTTGAAAAACCACGTACTACAGTAGGCTGGAAAGGTCTAATTAATGATCCTCATCTAGACGGCACATTTGATATTGAAACGGGCTTGCACATAGGTCGTAAGCTCATGCTGGACTTAGCCGCTATGGGTTTACCCTTGGCAACAGAGGCGCTAGATCCTATTTCACCACAGTATCAATCAGACTTGTGGAGTTGGGCGGCCATCGGTGCGCGAACTACAGAGTCTCAAACCCATCGCGAAATGTCATCTGGTTTGTCCTGCCCCATTGGTTTTAAAAATGGTACTGACGGTGGCTTAACCGTTGCCTTTAATGCGTTAGAGTCTATGGCATCGCCCCATTCGTTCCTGGGCATTAACCCCCATGGTCAAGTGTCGATCACCCGCACCAGTGGCAATGAGTATGGCCACGTCGTGTTGCGAGGTGGTGGTGGAAAACCAAACTACGATTCAGTTAACGTGGCTCTATGCGAACAAGCGCTTGCGAAAGATCGTTTGTCTGGCAATATCATGGTGGACTGTAGCCATGCCAACTCCAGCAAAGACCCGTCTATACAGCCCTTGGTGATGGATAACATTGCGCAACAAATTAATGAAGGCAATGACTCTATTGTTGGCCTGATGATCGAGAGTAACATTAACTGGGGTAACCAATCTATTCCACAAGATTTGTCTGAATTACAATACGGTGTGTCTGTCACAGACGCTTGTATAGACTGGGATACAACAGAAACCAGCATGCGTGAACTCGCCAGCAAATTGAAGCAGAGCTTGCCTAAACGGCTTCGCCTAGGATAAACCATTCTTCAAAGGCAAAAAAACCAGCTAAAATGCTGGTTTTTTTTGGTTAAGAAAAGCACTACATATAAGCGTTCTCTGTATTGGAGTGGTCTGTGACATCCCGTACTGCACCGATGCCAGGAATTCGCTCTTTTAAGGTTTTTTCAACACCTTCCTTAAGGGTTAGTGAAACAGAACTGCAACCCTGGCAACCGCCACCAAATTTTAATACCGCCACATTACCTTCTTCTTCTGCCACCACGCCTACCAAACTTACATCACCACCGTGGGAGGCTAAACCTGGATTAATTTCTGTATATAGGTAATAGTTAACTTGAGCATCTAATGGACTATCTGCGGTCACTTGAGGCATTTTAGCATTCGGAGCCTTAATAGTGAGCTGGCCACCCATGCGGTCTGAACTATAGTCAATAAAGGCTTCATCCAAGTAGTCTACGCTGGCTGGATCGACATAGACCCTAAATTTCTCTAGATCTGAGAACTCATCAGTAATTTTAACTTCATCTGGGCGACAGTACGCTAAGCAAGTTTCAGCGTTTGGAGTGCCTGGGTCAGTGACAAAAATACGCACTGAAATTCCTTCTACATCTTGCTTTGAAAGCAATTCTGCTAAATATTCTTGGGCGCTGGGGGTGATGTCTATGTAATCCACTGTTTTTTCCTTTGTTACCAACTACATGAGTATCCCTTAGGGACTCAACTCTTAGGCTATTATATACCCTACTGTTTTACTTGGGTATTCATTTTAAAGACTTGATAAAAAAGCATATAATGATGTCTCGCTAGATTAAAAAAACCTACTAGACATCTGTTAAGCAAACTATACATGAGCAATCCTCAAACAAATGATTTTTATTATTCTCGTGAACCTACATTGGCTAATTTATGGCGCATTGCGGCGCCATTAAGTGGGGCAATGTTATCGCAAGCTATAGTGGGCCTAGTAGATACCGCCCTTGTTGGGCACTTGGGTGGTTTAGCTCTAGCAAGTGTAAGCATTGGTAGTTATCTAGTGTTTATTTTGGTAGCCATCATTACTGGGTTCGGCATCGGCTGGCATGGCCTAGTATCTCAATATGCCCAGTCCCATATAGGGTTGCTGGGTTTAGGTTTGGTATACGGGGTTTTGATCTCAGTTTGTTTGGGTATAGCTGGCGCCTATGCTGCTGACGATGTGATCAATTTGTTTGTTTTGGATGATCGCATTAATAGCCTTGCAGTTTATTATGGTCAATCTCGCCTTTGGGCGTTACCTGCCATTGTGATAAGCATTGCAGCTAGAATTTATTGGAGTGAACGAAGTACTCCGTGGCAATATACCAAACTAATTTTACTTGCACATCTAGCTAATGTACCAATTAGTTATGGCCTCATTTACGGTATTGGTGGGTTGCCCGCCATGGGGGCAGTGGGTGCCGGAGTGGGCACCAGTATTGCACTTTGGTTAGGTGTTTTGTTACAGCTGGTTTTGTTATATAGGCGCAACTTAAGGTACGTGGATTTTCGTTGTCAATTTAGCGTAGAAAACTGGCTATTGCTATTACGTTTTACTTGGCCGCCTATGCTACAACAGTTGGTGTTTGCTTTACATTTAGCTGTGTTTTTATGGCTCTTGAGCCAACTCGGGTCCTCCGCAATGGCTGCCTCTTTTGCAGTGCTAAATGTCGGGCTCTTGCTAGTTCTGCCAGCCATTGGCTTAGGTCAGGCGGCCTTATCCCTTGTAGGCAGTGCCTTGACGAAAAAAGACAAAATACGAGCCATAGGGTGGAGTAAATTAATTATGCGCACAGGTATACTTACTGCGCTAGCACTAACAGTATTGCTTGGGTTTATAAGCCAATGGTTGTCCCAACTGTTACTTGTTAATCGGGATTTACAACAACTGATGGCCACCGCCTTACCTTGGTATGCCATGGCCATGATTTTAGAAACCACAATCATCATTTTAAGCCGCTTCGTGCTGCTAACGGGCTTACGAAAGACCGTATTAATACTGGTGAGTGCTAGCCAATGGCTGTTGTTCTTGCCATTATTGGCTTGGCTAGCGCCAAGTTATGGGTTTATGGCTGTGTGGTGGTTACATATTGGTTACCGAATGCTTGCGGCTTTACTTCTTTGGCTGGTGTGGCGACATTATATAAATGGCTTACCTATGGGCCAAAACTTTTCACCAAACAAGGAATAAGGATGCATACGGAATCGGTCATATTTTCATTTTTCTTAATCTTTACAGGCGCAGCCCTGCTAGCCACCTTATCGTTGTATTTTAGACAGCCATTACTTTTAGCCTACATTGTTTTAGGCGCCATATTGGGGCCCTTTGGTCTTGAATGGGTTGTGGATACAGAGTTGTTGGCTGATGTTGCCCATGTTGGCATTATTTTCCTGTTGTTTCTGATCGGTCTTGATATGCAGCCTAGCCATTTGCTACAGATGTTACGCAAAGGCTACATGGTTGCGTTTATAAGTTCCGTAGCTTTTGCTCTATTAGGATTTGTCGTGGGTTATGGTTTCGGCTTCAGCATGATAGAAAGCCTTATTATCGGCGCATCTACCATGTTCTCCAGTACAATTATTGGTATCAAACTACTACCCACAACTGTGCTGCATCATAAACAAACTGGTGAGCTCGTAGTGGGTCTATTGTTGCTACAAGATCTATTAGCTATTATTCTATTAACCCTGTTAACAACTTTAGGCCAACAATTTAGTCAGGGATTAGAGCTATCCTTAAGTGCTGATTTATTAATAAGCCTTGGGGCTTTGCCGATGGTCATGTTAGCTGCACTGGGTTTTGTTCGTTGGGTGCTGTTGCCACTCATTAAGCGATTTGATCGTTTTCACGAATACATATTTCTTTTGGCCCTAGGCTGGTGTTTAGGTTTAGCTGAATTGGCTCACAGTATTGGTTTGTCTGCTGAAATTGGTGCTTTTATTGCGGGAGTAAGCTTAGCCTCTAGCCTGATTAGCCAGTACATTGCCATTAACTTAAAACCTATAAGAGATTTCTTTTTAGTGTTATTTTTCTTTTCAATAGGTGCCAGTTTTAACTTCCCCCTTATGCACTCTATTTGGTTTCAGTGCTTGGTGTTAGCAACCCTAGTCGTTACCATTAAGCCTGTTGTATTTGGCTGGATTATTAGGCCTATTTGTAAATCTAAGGCGACCTCGTGGGAGGTTGGTTTTAGGTTAGGCCAAACTAGCGAGTTTTCAATTTTAATTGCCACCTTGGCAGCTTCTAGCATGTTGATTAGTGAATCGGCCTCACTACTCATTCAAGCCACTGCAATCTTAACGTTTGTGGCATCTTCTTACCTTGTAGTGTGGAACTTTAAGTCACCTATAGCAGTAAAAGATCATTTACGACACGACTAAAAAAGCCCCCGCAGGATGCTTGTTGGGGCTTGATAATTTCACGCATACGACGCTTACTCTGCACTATGGGTTTAGCTTGCTGTCCTCATAGTCACCAATTCTTCTGCGCTGGTAGGGTGAATACCAATGGTTGCATCAAAATCAGCCTTAGTGGCACCGACCTTCATAGCCACCGCAAAACCTTGTAGCATTTCACCAGCGCCTTCTCCTACAATATGTAAGCCAATGACTCGATCCGAAGTAGTATCAACAATTAACTTCATAAAACTACGTTCATTACTGCCACTTAAGGTGTGTTTCATGGGCTTAAAGTCAGAACGGTAAACAGTAATTTCGCCATGTTCCTTTAAGGCTTGATGTTCTGTTAATCCAATAGTACCGACGTTAGGCTGGGTAAAAACGGCTGTTGGAATAAGGTTATAGTCCATATACTTGGTACTATCACCATACCAGTGATTTACCAAGGTCATGGCCTCGGCTAATGCTACTGGTGTCAGTTCAATGCCTCCAGTGACATCTCCCAAAGCATATATATTGTCTATATTGGTCTGGAATTTGTCATTTACTGCGATGGTGCCCTGACGAGTTGTCTCTATACCTAAAGCTTCCAGACCAATGCCTGTCAACCGGGGTTTGCGCCCAATAGCCATTAATACTTGATCAACCTCTGTGCTAGTGCCATCTGCAAAGGTTACTAACAAGCTATGGTCGGCCTGGCGATCAACGTTGCTCACTTGGCTTTGGTAGTTCATTTCAATGCCCTGCTTACGCATTTCTTGATCAACAAAACGCCGCACATCGTCATCAAAGCTGCGCATGATAAGGTCACCGCGGTATGACACCTGTACTTGGCTGCCTAAGCCTTGAAAAATACAAGCAAACTCAAGGGCAATGTAACCGGCACCCACAACTAACAATCGTTTTGGAAACTCTAGAAGATCAAATATCTCATCTGAGCTAATTAATACGTCAGCATAATCGACGTCAGGGATATTTGGTGCACCACCCGTTGCAATCACAATACGTTCTGCAGTGTAATTGGTGCCACCTACAGTTACGGTATGTCTATCCTTGAGACTGGCATAACCACGAATAATTTGGGCGCCTGAATTATCGAGCAGATTAGCATAAATATTGTTAAGGCGGCTGATTTCAGTTTTCTTATTGGCCACTAAGGTAGGCCAGTGGAACTTAGCTGAAGCTACGCTCCATCCAAAACCTTTTGCATTTTCGAAATCATGGCTAAAGTGACTGGCGTAGGTGTAAAGCTTTTTAGGCACGCAGCCTACATTTACACAAGTACCGCCTAATGCACGGTCATCAGCAATAGCTACCCTTGCACCTTCACTTGCCGCCATACGTGCAGCTCGTACGCCACCTGAACCCGCACCAATCACAAATACATCAAAATCAAATATCATAGGGACAAATCTCTACAGCCGAGTTATATGTTCAAGGAAAACCAACGGAAACTCAATGACAGCCGTTCTAACCCATCACTATTTCCATTACAATAGTGCAAAGTTTATCAGCCTTCCAGCGTTATTGTTGGTTTTAAATCACCTTAGTCGAGTTAAAAAAATGCATCTCGTATCCTTTAATATTAATAGTATCCGTGCACGCATCCCACAGTTGGAAGCCATTGTAAGTCAATATCAGCCGGCCGTTATTGGCTTGCAAGAAACTAAGGTTCAGGATCTTGAATTTCCTATAGAAGAGACACAACGATTAGGCTACGAGACGATTTTTCATGGTCAAAAAGGTCATTATGGTGTGGCATTAATGACCAATCTGCCAATATTAAAGGTTATTAAAGGTCTGCCTGGCGATACTGAAGATTCTCAACGGCGCCTTGTAGGTGCTGTATTACAGTTGCCTAACGGAGATACTATTACCGTATTCAATGGTTACTTTCCTCAAGGGGAAAACGTTGAGCACGTTAGTAAATTTCCTGCTAAACGAGATTTCTATGCAGGCCTCACCACCCTTTTGAATACAGAATACAAGAACACAGATCATCTGGTGGTAATGGGTGATATTAATGTTGCCGCCCAAGACATAGACATAGGCATAGGGGAAGACAATCGTAAGCGTTGGCTTAAGTCAGGTAAGGCCAGCTTTCAGCCCCAAGAACGCCAATGGTTGAATGATCTTCGTCAATTTGGGCTCACAGACAGCTACCGTCTATTACACCCTCAATCTGAGTATTACTCGTGGTTTGATTACCGCAGCAGAGGTTTTGAGGGTGAACCTAGGCGTGGGCTGCGCATTGACCAAATACTGTTAACTAAAAGTTTGCTCGATTGCTGTAACAAGGCAGATATCGATTATGTAGTACGCGGCATGGAAAAACCGTCGGATCATTGCCCAATTTTTGTTGAGCTAAATATAACTTAAAGCCGTATAACAATTTTAATTAATATGCTTTTTGGTTATAATGGATGGCTTGAATACATTAATGACATTGTAAATACTATTTTAGATTGGTCTACAATGTGCAGTAACTAGTTACCCTTTGACTCAAAAGCACTATTATAAGTGCGGAGAAAATCGTCCCATGTCTGACTCTAAACAAGACGCTGTAAAAGCAGCAGCTGACCTAAAAGCCAATGCAAAGATTGCCGCCACCATGCTCAAGGCAATTGCTAATGAAAGCCGCTTGCTCATTTTATGTAACTTAGAAGGTAAAGAGATTTCTGTTACTGAACTAAATGAACACTTAGACTTGAGCCAATCTGCGCTGTCCCAGCACTTAGCAGTATTGCGTAAAGACGGTTTAGTTAAGACCCGCAGGGAATCACAAACCATCTATTACTCGCTTTCTGATGTGCGCGCTTCTAAGGTTATTAAAACTCTGCACGACCTATACTGCTCCTAGTTAGAGATCAAATATTTTTCCTGGATTCATAATGTTTTTTGGATCCAAGGCACGCTTTATTAAGCGCATAGTGTGCACTGCATCGGCACCATGTTCCTCCAATAAATACGCCTTTTTTCTTAAACCTATTCCGTGCTCCCCTGTACAGGTGCCTTGCTGTGCAAGAGCTTGTTGTACAAGGTAGTGGCTTAGTTCTTTGGCAGCACTAACTTGTTCATGGTTATCTGGGTAGAATGAAATAATGAGGTGAAAATTGCCATCTCCCGCATGGCTAACTAAAGGGCAGTTAAACCCAAGCTCTAGGGCCTTGGCTTCTGCTAATTCGATACACTCAGCTAGCTTAGAAATAGGTACACACACATCGGTGCTAATTGCGCTAGCACCCGGGTTAAGGGCTAAACCAGCGAACCAAGCTTGGTGTCTGGCGGTCCATAATTCATTTCTTTGTTCTAAGGTTTCAGCCCAACGGAAGTCATCACCATTATATTCTTGGGCCACAGATTGAACCAAAGCTACCTGCTCATCAACACTAGCTTTTGAACCGTGAAACTCCATGAATAAGGTCGGTTGAGCTGCAAACCCTTGTAACTTTGAATAATCTATACAGGCGCCCATTTGGCAGCTATTAAGCAACTCAATGCGCGCTAAAGGCACCGCTAGTTGCATGCACTCGATGACACATTGGGCAGCTTGACCGACACTAGGAAAACTACATACGGCTGCACGAATCTGTTCTGGAACTGGGAATATACGTAACCTCAACTCAGTAATAATGCCTAACGTACCTTCAGCACCGATATATAGGTGAGTTAGGTCATAACCAGCTGCGCTCTTTCTTGCTCGGCCCCCGGTTTGTATGACATCACCGTTAGGTGTCACTACAGTAAGACCAAGCACTACCTCTTTCATGGTGCCATAGCGCACTGCATTAGTGCCTGAGGCGCGAGTTGAGGCCATGCCACCCAAGCTAGCATTAGCACCAGGATCTAGCGGGAAGAACAGGCCACTGGTCTTTAACGCATAATTCAAAGCTTCACGGGTAACGCCTGCCTCTAGTTTCACGTCAAAGTCTTCCGTGTTGATCTCCAGCACTTGATCCATGCCGGTTAAATCAACGCTCACACCCCCGTGCACTGGCACTAGATGGCCTTCTAATGACGTGCCTGCACCGAATGCAATAATTGGAATGCTATACTCGCTACAGATGCCTACTGCCTCCGCAACCTCTTTGGTGCAGTCAAGCATAAGTACGGCATCGGGCAACATTTCACTGACGTAGCTCTCACCAGAGCTGTGTTCCATACGCGCATTGGTATTGTCGCTGTATTTATCACCAAACACCTGTTTCAGCTGTTTCAGGCCCTGTTCTTTTGTGTTCATTGACTAGCCTCTAATAGCTTTACTTAACAGATTAGTTTCGTTTATACCATAATTGCTATAGTCCAAGCGGAAAACTTGGCTAGGTCTGGGCTATAACCCCGCACCCTAGATATACATCAGAAACCTCACAAATGAGGATCACAATGTTTACATCAATTATTGAACCCATAAAAAAAGCCCCCGGCTAGTATTCTAGACGGAGGCTTTTATGGTTCAGATGTACTAATTAGGCACTAAGTTCCAATAACAATTTGTTAAGGCGTGAAACATAAGCAGCGGGGTCTTCTAACTGTCCGCCTTCTGCCAATTGGGCTTGGTCAAACAGAACACGAGTTAACTCACTAAACCGGTCTTCATCAGCTTCATCGTTTAGCTTGGCAACTAATGGATGATCTGGATTGAGTTCAAATGTTGGCTTAGTTGATGGCATTGCTTGGCCAGCAGCTTCCATGA
This sequence comes from Oceanospirillaceae bacterium ASP10-02a, assembly GCA_905182035.1. Taxonomy (GTDB): domain Bacteria; phylum Pseudomonadota; class Gammaproteobacteria; order Pseudomonadales; family Balneatricaceae; genus Njordibacter. The sequence continues at coordinate 20,194 of CAJIZL010000007.1, forward strand.
TACGACGCATTTGTAGACCCATGTCATCTTCACCAACCACCAAACAGGCTGGGGAGTCTGTTAAACGGTGGGTGATGCGTACGCTTTCTACGTGCTCTTCCAGCAAACCTTTCACCCTTTCAACAAGGCCTTCGTATTGCTTGGCTTGCTCTTCCTGTTCTTTCTTTTCGGCTTCGTCTTCTACTTCGCCAAGATCTAAGGCGCCTTTGGCGACGTCTTGTAACGGGGTACCGTCAAAGTCCATCATGTGCGACATCAACCACTCGTCTACACGCTCAGACAGCAATAGAACTTCGATGCCTTTTTTGCGGAAAATTTCTAAGTGTGGGCTGTTCTTTGCAGTGTTGTGGTTATCAGCAACCACGTAATAGATCTTGTCTTGGCCTTCTTGCATACGGCCTTTATATTCGGCCAAGCTATGAATTTGATCAGTTTTGTCATCGGTGCTAGAAGAGAAACGCAACAAGTTAGCAATTTTTTCTTTATTGTTGTGGTCTTCTGCAGGACCTTCTTTCATGACCTGACCAAACTCTTTCCAGAACGTGGCGTATTGTTCAGGCTGCTTTTTCGACATCTTTTCAAGCACATCGAGCACACGTTTGGTTAATGCAGCGCGCATTGAGTCGATGACTGGGTCTTTTTGTAAGATTTCACGGGACACGTTAAGAGACAAATCGTTGCTGTCTACTATACCTTTAATAAAACGTAGGTACATGGGCAAGAACTGCTCAGCTTCATCCATAATAAATACGCGTTGTACGTAAAGCTTTAAACCCCTGGTGGCTTCACGCTGCCACATGTCCATAGGCGCTTTGGCTGGTATGTATAGCAGGCTAGTATATTCAAGCTTACCTTCTACCTTGTTATGGGCCCATGTCAAAGGCTCTTGGAAGTCATGTGATACGTGCTTGTAAAACTCGTGGTACTGTTCGTCTTTAACTTCTGAGCGAGACTTAGTCCAAAGGGCTGTGGCCGAGTTTACGGTTTCTTCTTCAGGCTCTTGCTTGTCTGCATCTTCACCATAATGTTCTTTCATCATGATTACGGGGATAGAGATGTGGTCAGAGTACTTACGCACTAAACTGCGTAGTCGAAAGCCTTCAGCAAATTCTTTTTCATCGGCTTTAAGGTGCAGGATAATTTCTGTACCACGCCCAGTTTTTTTAACTTTAGAGATATCAAATTCGCCCTCACCTTTTGAGCGCCATAGTACACCTTCAGATTTTTTTGAACCCGCTTTACGGGTAATTACTTCCACTTCATCGGCGACGATGAAAGATGAGTAAAAACCTACACCAAACTGACCGATCAACTGTGAATCTTTTTGCTGATCACCAGTAAGGTTCTGCAAGAACTCAGAAGTGCCAGACTTGGCAATGGTGCCCAAGTGGTCAATCACATCGGCACGATCCATACCAATACCATTGTCACTAATACTTAAGGTATTGGCCTCTTTGTCAAACTTAATATGGATAGCAAGTTCACTGTCATCTCCATACAGGCTACCGTCTGAAACTGCAGCAAAACGCATTTTGTCTGCAGCATCTGAAGCGTTAGAAATAAGTTCGCGAAGGAAAATTTCCTTGTTGCTGTACAAGGAGTGAATCATCAAATGTAAAAGTTGTTTAACTTCTGTTTGAAAACCTAAAGTCTCTGTTTTAGTAGCAGTGCTCATGGGGCGTTGTTTCTCCGTAAATCATGGGCTGCGCTGGTAGCGCTAGTAAAGTGGTTACGGGGTCAATGATGGGGGTGGCTTGAATAATTTCAAGCTATATTGGCTGCTTTATGCGTATTGACCTAAATGAGGTGGTAATCTACTAGGGTTTTTCGATTCTTAGAGTCGTTACTGCCCTTTAGCTCTGCAAGTGAACTTGAGTTAAACTCGCGAGTGTAGAGGATATAAACCACTACACAGGTAACCGCCATAAACACCAGAGGGTGTATAGACCAAGTCAAAACTGCAAGACTGTAATAGTAAGCACGTAGACCAAAGTTAAAGTTGTTCGCTGCCATAGATAGAACCTTGGCCGAGCGATTCACGTGGTCCATCAGGTCTTTGTTATCGGAGATATCACCATATACTACAGGTGCGCTGGAAATCATTACCGAAGCAAAGCCGTATTGTCGAAGACTCCATGTGAACTTAAAAAAGGCATAAACGAACATTAGGGTGAGGAAGAACAGCTTAAACTGCCACTCTAAAGGTGACTGAGGTGGCAAAAATGGAATACCTCGGCCGATGTGTACCACATCTTCAGTGTAACCCACTAACGTCACTAAACCAGCTAAAATCAGCAAGCTAGATGATGCGAACAAAGTAACGTAACGTTCTAAATTAGCCACAGCGCCTATGTCGGCCATGCGCATGTCACGGCCAATCATACGCACCATCCAACGCTGGCGATAAGCATGCAACACCCCTGCTAACGAGTCTTTACGCCTAGAGGCCCGGATGGCGTATGCTTGATAACCACGCACAGCAATCAAAAACCAGACCAAAGCCAATAGGTTCCACCCTTGATCTGGCAGTACGGTGACAATGTAGGTGGTGATATGTTCCATTACGTTAGCTCTCGTCTTGGTGTTGCTGAAATACTGACTTTTGTTTCTTTTTGGTGGCTAAGCCTTTTTGTTTACGCGTTTGATAACTAGAAGGCGAAAATGTTCTAGCGACGGTTGTTTTCTTCTTATTAGGGTTAAAAGTCACACCAGCTACGGCGGGCATTTTCTTTTTAGCACGGGTCATGTTGAGTTCGGCTCAGTGACGTTATTCAATAGTTCTACTGAATGTATTTTAACACGCTTCGCCACCCGTTTGTGAGCAGCATTATGATTTGTTTTACAGCTGCACTTGTTAAATAACAACTCAATTTACAGGAATAAAAATGGTTGCTAAATACAGATGCCCTTGTAATGAAGACCTAAACATAAGGCTTTGCAGTGTAAAGGTTTAAGGTCTGTTAGGTACTTTGAAATCTAACAACTGTTTATATTGTTCCTTCATATTCGGCCACAGTAGATGCTCAACAAAAGGGATGGAAGCAATGTCCTGGTCGATTTTGAGTGCCATCTTTTGGATGAGGTTAACAGCTGCAACGGATTCTTTTTTATGTTCCTGAGGCGCAGACTCATAGAGATAGTCTAAACCAAACATTTCAGGGTAAACCAGACGGTTTGGCAACACAGGAATACAACCCAACTGCACAGCTTCTAACACAGAAATGCCTTGAAACTCGTGTAGCGCTGTAGACAATATCATATCCCCTCCCGCCAACCAGTTGAGGTACTGCTGCCGAGATTCAACATAACCAAACTGAACAAGGTAAGTGCTGAACTCTTTTTTTATTTCTTCAAATTCAATGGGTTGTTGGCGGAACTGTTGTCCAACAAGGCACAGTTTGAAATCTATGTTCCTATTGCGTAGTTGACGTAGTATGGCCTGAAGTTGTTGTGGGCCTTTATCGTATTCCCACCGTGCAGCCCAGATCAACCTCAAGGATGATCTACCCTCTCGTTTAGGCCATAGTGACTGGTGTTCTGTGTTGCCGTTGTTGGCTATATTGGAGGGATTACGCGGGTCTAGAGGGTACAGGGTTTTAAGAGGCACTGGCAACACCGAACTTTTTTTGTCTAACAACTGAGCAACGTCTATTGGCATCTTTTCTGGTAATTGGTTAAGTAACTCATCGACCCCAGCTATAAAACTCTGTTGGTTGTATTGACTATTAAAGACCAACTTATCAGCGCTCAAAGCCCCATACAAGGTAACCATTTTAGGGTCTAATTGACGTGTTTTATTGGACTGGTTTGCCGGGTAAATAAATTGGTTTTCATGAAAATAAAGAATAGATGGTATGTTCGCCAAGTTAGCAACAAAGCCCTTTAGAGAAGCCAAATCCACCATTGATGTAGCAAGTACAAGGTCATAGGGTTGGTCTAAAGTGGCTTTTGCACCCAAAGCCCATTGCATACTGTTGCCACGAATACGCCAGCTAAAATAACGCCCTGGCAATACTAACTGGGTCCAGTGATGCTCTGGGAACTCATCTACTAGTGCTTCACGCCAGTATTTATGACTTTGTGCATCGTAAGCTGATAGTAATAAAATACGCATAAGCTAAACGAGGTTATCTAAAAATCGTGACACCAAGCGGGAAAACAGCTCTGGTTTTTCGGCATGCAGCCAATGACCGCAGTCTGCCATGACATTCAACTGGGTGTTGGGTAGTACAGCATCAAACGCAGCCTTATGTTGAGGTAAGATGTAGGGGGAGTCTGCGCCCTTAAGTACCAGTGTTGGGCCGGTATAAGCTGGCGCTCCTGTCAGTGCTGCGGATGTTACGGACGAGATAGGTGCTGCACTTATGGCTTGGTAGTTCTCTTGTATAGCTGTGAGGTTGTAGCGTAAAACAAACTTTCCTATTTGGTTTTTATAGAGGCTTTTGAGTAAAAACTGACATACCCTCGCATCAGGTTCGTATGCCATAAGTAAATCTAACCCATGTTTACGGGACTTTAACGTTACTAGGCTAATGCTATTGAGGCCCGCCAATATAGCTTGGTGCCGTGGCTCATAAGCAACTGGAGCAATATCAGCAACGAGTAAACTTCGTATGCGTTGTGGGTCATTAATGGCTAATTGCATCGCCACTTTACCACCCATTGAATGGCCTAACAGGTCGACTTTTTGTAAGCCTAACTTATCTAAACTCTGGCATACATCATTTGCCATGGTAGCATAATCCATTAATGGATCATGGGCAGACATGCCGTGATTACGCAGGTCCATGGTAATCACACGCCGATCTTGCGCCCACGTTAAAGCGTGGCTACGCCAGTTGTCTTGGGAGCCAAATAACCCATGTAAAACTACCAGGGGATAGCTACCGTGTATATTAAATTGAAGTGTATTGAGTAACATTAACTCACTTCAACATCCACTTCTTCCACAGGAATTTCGAAGTCGTGAACTTGTTGCCATGGTTGATCTGGAGGCCTCTCCCATATGGTGCCTGCGTTGTGGTCTAACAATGCATCTAAGCTTGAATCAGCTTCACACATGGGTGCCAATGGGAAAGGTTCTAGGTTTGAGAACTCTTCTAAGAATTCAGGTGTTTCATAACCTGTGAACAAGCGCCAACCTGTGTCATTGCTGTGTTCTGGTATAGTTTTGTACATAAATCGTACAGGTAAAGCATTATCACCTAGGGCTAGTTTGGAGACTCGGGCCATATGACCATGACGGGTGTGACGCTTTTTTGCTATCATCATTTATGCCGTTAAGCCAAGGTATGCGGCATGGTAAAGAAGGTGCTCTTCAATAAAACTACTAATGTAGTAATAGCTATGGTCGTAACCTTCACGTTCGCGGTAGTCTATGGGATATTGCAAACGTTCACAGGTTTCATTGAATAACTTTGGCATCAGTTGGTCAACATAAAACGGGTCACTAGTACCTTGGTCAATTAACAAAGCTTGTGGCGTTATACCTGCAGTATGGTTGTTTTGTACCAACTGGTTAGTATCCCATGGGGCCCAAGTGGCCTCATCGCTGCCCAAATAGGCTGTAAGGCCCTTTTGTCCCCAGGGACACTGTGATGGCGAGGTAATCGGCGCAAAAGCAGATACTGAGGCGTATTTACCTGGGTTCTTTAAAGCGCAAATTAACGCACCGTGGCCTCCCATGGAGTGACCACTAATAGCAGCTTGATCATTCACTGCATAGTTGCTTTGAATAATGTTCGGTAGCTCTTCTGTGACATAGCTGTACATATTGTAGGCTTTTGACCAAGGTGCTTGAGTGGCATCAACGTAAAAGCCTGCACCTGTACCTAGATCATAAGCATCGTCTTCACCTTCAATGCCAGCGCCACGCGGGCTAGTATCGGGCATAATAATAGCCATGCCCAATTCTGCAGCTAGGGCAAACGCACCAGCCTTTTGACTGAAGTTCTCGTCGTTGCAGGTGAGTCCTGATAACCAATATAGTGCTGGGACCTTACTCAATTGAGTACCCTGCTGTGCTTGAGGTGGTAAAAATATAGCGAAGGTCATGCTGCCTTGGCATGCTGCAGATAGATGTTCTACCCGCAACAAATGCCCGCCACTGACCTTGACTTCTGAAAGCTGATTTAGAGACATGACAGAAATTTCCTAAAAGATGATGACAGAGCGAATGCTTTCGCCGCTGTGCATTAGATCAAAGGCTCTGTTGATATCCTCTAGGCCCATGGTATGTGTCACCATTGGGTCAATTTTGATCTCGCCAGCCATGTAACGCTCTACGTAATCAGGCAATTGAGTGCGACCTTTTACACCACCAAAAGCGGTGCCACGCCAGACTCGCCCTGTTACTAACTGGAATGGTCGGGTGCTAATTTCTTGGCCTGCTCCAGCTACACCGATAATTACTGACTCGCCCCAGCCTTTGTGACAACACTCTAGGGCTGAACGCATGACGTCTACGTTGCCAATACATTCAAAGGAGAAATCTACGCCGCCGTCTGTTAGCTCTACGATGACGTCCTGAATAGGGTCTGAATAGCTTTTAGGGTTAATACAATCTGTGGCACCCAACATTTTTGCCATTTCAAATTTGTCTTCGTTAATGTCTATAACAATGATACGGCCAGCACCGGCCATTACCGCACCCTGTACCACGCTCAAACCAATACCACCCATGCCAAATACGGCTACGGAATCACCCGGCTGTACTTTAGCAGTGTTGAGTACTGCTCCAATACCTGTGGTAATGCCACAGCCTAACAAACATACCTTATCTAACGGTGCCGCTTTACTAATCTTTGCTAGGGCAATTTCCGGAACAACCGTGTACTCAGAAAAGGTAGATGTGCCCATGTAGTGGAACAAGGGTTCACCATCTAACGAAAAGCGGCTGCTGCCGTCGGGCATTAAGCCTTTACCCTGGGTGCTACGAATGGCTTGACAAAGGTTGGTTTTACCCGACAAACAAAATTTACACTGGCCACATTCTGGTGTGTAAAGGGGAATTACGTGATCACCTACGTCAACACTAGTGACGCCTGCACCTATTTCTTCTACTACACCACCGCCTTCATGACCCAGTACAGATGGAAAGATACCTTCTGGGTCAGCACCAGACAAGGTAAATGCATCTGTATGGCATACGCCAGTAGCGACCATACGCACCAGCACTTCACCAGCTTTTGGGCCTTCTACGTTAATATCTGCAATGGTTAAAGGTTGGCCTTTGGCTAAGGCAACAGCGGCTCTTGATTTCATGATATAAGGTGTCCTTAAAGTAGACTAAGTATGTGACATGTTGTTGGTTTTGTACCAAGTGACAAGTTCACTTGAGGTGCCCTGCACAACCACGCGACCCTGTTTAAGGGAAAGTTGGTAGTCGTACATTGGGTCATAATAATGGTTGAGTAAATAGGTAATCCAATGTTTATGGTAGTTTAAATCAAGTTGATTAGATTGTTGATGTAAAGCCTTTTCAAGTAGTTTAACAAGATGAATATGGGCTTCACTACCCAAACGTTTACGAATTCGGTTTATACTTTGTAACAGACTATCACCAAAAGCTAAAAATGCCTCTGTTGGGTCCACTAGTTGTTGTTCCCAGGCGGCGATGGCGTTAACTATGTACTCACCAAAAATACGTTCTACGCGGGCGTCAAAGTCATCTTTCAATACCATTATAGGGGACGATTTTAGTTTAGCTTGAAGGCTTAGTGGTAGTAAACGACAACCTACCAGACGACTTTCATCTTCGTAAATAACGGCTTCACTAGAAGTTTGCTTTAGTTGCATTAAAGCAATAGCTAAATTATTTTCAAAATTAATTTGGCTGGGCTGTTCTTCGATGTATTTACCAAAACTAGATCCGCGGTGCTTGGCAATGCCTTCTAAGTCAATGGTTCGATCAAACTGCGGCAATATCTCGGTCTTACCAGTGCCGGTGCGGCCACTGAGCACAAATGCAGGAACTTCTTCCACCAGATGATCTAAACGCTCTATCAGATGGGTGCGAAGCGCCTTATAACCACCCTCCACGAAAGGAATAGCAATACCAGCTTCTGCCAACCACTGCTGGCTAACTTTAGACCGCAGGCCACCACGAAAGCAATATAACACTGCATCTGGGTGTTCACTGGCAAAAGCGTACCATTGTTCAACACGTCTATTTTTAGTGGCACCGTTAACTAATTGGTGACCTAACGAGATAGCAGCATCTTGGCCCTGCTCATTATAACAGGTGCCTATTTGTTGACGCTCATCATCAGTCATTAGGGGCAAATTAATAACGTTTGGAAACGCACCCTTATCAAATTCTATCGGTGCTCGGACATCAAACATGGGCCGTTGCTGTAACAATAAATCATCAAATTGAGCAGCCTTAATTGGGCTAGGCATCTGTTTATTCATGGCTTTAGCAGGCATGTTATAGCACATCAATCCAGTGTTTTTGTGTGGCTTTTGGAGAAGATAAGTGTCCAATCCACACACAGTCCTGTGCTTCGGCATGGCAAATGGCTTCCGCTGCGGCGACTTGATCTTCGGCCACAGCAACTAACAAACCACCACTTGTTTGTGGGTCACAAAGAATATTTAATTGGTCTTCACTAAGAGGTCCAAGTTTATGGCCATAGCTGTCAAAATTTCTGCCACTTCCCCCTGGCACACAACCATGGTTTAAGTAGTGCCGTAGATCCGTTAATAGAGGAATTTTGTCAAATTCAACGTGGGCCTGTAACTGACTACCCTCACATACTTCTACTAAATGGCCCATGAGTCCAAAACCGGTAACGTCCGTCATGGCATGAACGCCCGCTAAGGGAGCCAACTTTGTCCCTAAGTCGTTAAGCTTAACCATGTTGTCACGGGCCAAGTTAACATCCTTTGCTCGCAATATACCCCGCTTTTCAGCCGTGGTTAAAATGCCTACACCCAAGGGTTTAGTGAGCATTAACCGGTCACCTGCCTGGGCTTGGTCATTGCGCTGTAAGTGTTCTAGTGCCACCCTTCCTGTCACAGCTAAGCCAAATATAGGTTCTGGGGCATCTATACTGTGACCACCAGCAAGGCAAATGTTGGCCTTAGCACACACAGCTCGTGCGCCGTCTATAACCATAGCAGCTATTTCTGGGGCCAGTTTATCTACCGGCCAACCTAAGATAGCAATGGCCATTAACGGCTGACCGCCCATAGCATACACATCGCTGATGGCGTTAGTGGCGGCAACACGGCCAAAATCGAACGGATCATCAACAATAGGCATAAAGAAATCAGTGGTACTGATAATCCCTGAGCCATCACCCAAATCAAAAACCGCAGCATCATCACGACTTTCATTGCCCACAATTAGGTTGGGGTGGGAGAACTTAGGCAACTGCGATTGCAACATCTTATCGAGTACTTGGGGTGAAATTTTACAGCCACAACCGGCGCCGTGGCTATATTGGGTAAGTTTAACTGTGCTCATGAATAATCAGACAAATTGACAATGTTGGAGTATACCCAGTTTATACATATTGTGCTGCGCATCATTGGTTAGAAGGTAATTCTAATAGTGACAGTGCCAGATGCCTAACACTTCGTTGTAAACCTTTGTGGGTATTATTTTGTGCTGCATTTTTAACCATTTGTTTGTCCTTCTCGTCGTGCAATTGTTGATATAATAAGTACAATGGCCCGCTAAATCCTGCTTGCCCTTTTGCCAGCAAAGTTAACAAGCGTTGCTGGTGCTGAGCATTAAGTGCTGTAATTGCAGCTTGTGAGCACGCCGAATATATATCTTGCCAAGTCTCATCATCTACGGATGCAAACCACATACCCTTGCCAAAGTTTAAATAATCTCGCAAGTGACACGTCAGAGGTCCTATTAACTCTTTAGCCCCCAAGCTAATCGGTCGCATTACTTGCACACTATTGAAGCCAGTAGCCGCATCTGCACGTAAACCCAACCATGCAGGAAGGAAGTTGTTGGCCCGCCAAAAACGCAGCGTATCGGCACTTGCAGAAAAGCTCGCGCCGATAAAATCGACCTGTGCATCTTCTGCTAAACCATAAATTTGCTTTAGAAGTGCTGAACCAAAGCCCTTACCCTGTAACCCAGGCAATACCACAAGACGCTGAATTCGCCAACTGCGCATTTCACAGGCCACTGTAAAACCCGCTTGTTGGGCCAAGATTTGCGCCAATAGGTGGCCTTTGATACGGCGTTTACCAAGGGCAATGTCTTGGGCTAAAGCGGCGTCTAAGTTTCCCTCTTCAGCCACCCAAGCTAAGCCCACGAGGTGATCGCCAACATGACATAAGTGAATTTTATGCTGAGGGTGATCCAATAGTAACCTTAAGTCTTGGGGTGTGGTCTGGTAATGGGCCAACATGAGCAATGGGTAGACCTGCCGTAACAAATCATTGTTTTCGGCCAGTGTTTCTCCCGTCAGCTGGGTGTAGGTAAGTGGTGGTTCAGAGTCAGAAAGGAATCCTTGGACAGTACTGGGCATCTTAACATCACATAAAAAGCTACTGCGAATAAACTCTTCTAATGGATCATTGGCCTGCCAGCGCATAGGTTCTGTTAGGGTCATTGCCTTATTGGTTCGTCCTAGGGAGCTAATAATACGGGGTAGCTTTAATCGGTAGCCTTGACCACTCCCCTCGTAGCCGTCTTGAGTGGACGATAAAACCACCACATCGTAATGGTTAATAAGTTTTATGAGTTGTGGCAAAGGTATAGCCGCTGCTTCATCAACAATCACCAAACCTGCTTTTGGACGTAAATGCAACAGTGCGTCTAAGGCGTAAAAATTTACTATTTGCGGAGCAGCAGTCTGTACCATAGGGCCAAGGGCGCGTTTACTTGGTGCGGTGACTACAATAGGCCCATGCTTAGGATCTTTGCCAATGAATTTAATCAGCCATCCCAAACAAGTAGATTTGCCCCGACCCCTGTGTGCGTCAATGGTAACTAGCATAGCCGATTGCTGATTATACACCGTCACTAATTGCGTTATGAGGCTTTGTTGTTGCCTAGTAGGCTCCAGCTGCTTAGAGATTTTAAGTAGATTGGGTAAGGACTGCCATCTGGTGGTTTTTACTTGTTGTTGATTTTCACACCAAGTGTCATGCAACACAAACACTGCCCGATGGTGTTGCCATTGTTGCTGCCACCATTGGATAAAATACGAATGGGCGTCGCTTGCTGACTGCCCATAGGCTTGCAGTTGAGAATCAAAATTTTTGTGCCATTGGGACGTGGGTGGGGTCAATAAAATTAACACTCCACCCGCCATAATGGTGCCGCTAAGGGCACAAAAAGCGCTGGCGTTAAACCCCCTGTAAGCGTTATAAATCACATATTGGTTAGACGTGCCTAGGTACTGACTAGCTTGAGCTGCAGTGATGTGTTGGTGGTCAATCAACTCAGCTGGATCAATTTCTTGCACATCCACCCACAAACCCGAGGAACCTAAGTGAGTCAGCTGCTGTGCCTGCGTTATACCTCGTTCTTCTGCCATAGCCAACACCAACATTAAACGATGGCCTGTATTTTGAGCCATTAGCAGTGGTTCACGAAAATCAGCTAATTCGGTAATAGATCGCAAAGTAGTCCAATCCTTGGTGGCTATAAGTGAGAAATATTGTACACTCAGAAGCAACAATAAACGACGCCCAAAAGAACATGCAAAGAATAGCGGCCACCTGTCCCCACGATTGCCCAAGTGTTTGCGCCTTAGAAGTTGAGCGTATAGACAGCCATACCATTGGTGGTGTCTATGGTAGCAAGAGCCAAACCTATACGGATGGCGTGATTTGCGCCAAGGTAGCTCGTTATAAAGACCGCATCCACCATCCACAGCGCCTAACCCAACCGTTGCGCCGCATTGGGGCTAAAGGCATAGGCATTGAAGCGTTTGAGCCTATTAGCTGGGATAAAGCAATGGACTTAATGGTTGATAAACTTACCGCCATTAGCAGTAAATATGGCGCTGAGGCAATTTGGCCATACCACTATGCTGGCACCATGGGTTTAGTACAAAGGGATTCTATCGACCGGCTTAGCAACACTTTGGGCTACTCTCGCCAGAAGTCTACCATTTGCACCACCTTGGCTGACGCAGGATACATTGCAGGCACCGGCCTTAAACGTGGCATTGATCCACGGGAAATGCAGCATTCATCACTTATTATCGTTTGGGGTGGTAACCCAGTTCACACTCAAATTAATGTTATGAATCACATTAATAAAGCTCGCAATAAAAATAATGCTAAGTTAGTAGTTGTGGATCCTTACCGCACCGCAACGGCACAAAAAGCTGATTTACACCTTATGCTCAAACCGGGTACTGATGGTGCTTTAGCTTGCGCAATCATGCACTGTCTATTTAGAGACGGACACGCCGATTGGGATTATCTAAATCAATTTACAGACGATCCAAATGGTCTTGAAAGTCATTTAAAACATAGAACTCCAGCATGGGCATCAGAAATCACAGGGTTAAAGGAAGAAGAAATTGAAACCTTCGCCCAATGGTATGGCAATCATCCCCAAGCCTTTATTCGATTAGGGTATGGCTTTAGTCGTAGCCGCAACGGTGCTTTTAATATGCATGCGGTTACGTGTTTGCCAGCAGTCACAGGGGCATGGAAACACCTCGGTGGCGGAGCACTTTATAGTAATAGCGCTATGTATGCTGTGGATTTAAACCTCATAAAAGCTTTGGACTGCATCGATGAAACCACTCGTCAACTAGACCAATCGCGCATCGGGCCAGTGCTCACCAATGATAAAAGAGACCTTCAGGGAAAACCCCCAGTTAAAGGGCTGTTTATTCAAAACACTAACCCTATGGCGGTCGCACCTGAATCAAATTTGGTGCGCCAAGGGTTTGAACGTGATGATTTGTTCATTTGCGTGCATGAACAATTTATGACTGAAACTGCTGCCATGGCAGACTTAGTACTTCCCGCCACCATGTTCTTAGAACATGATGACATCTATTTAGGCGGCGGCCATACCCACCTTCAAATAAGTCGTAAGGTTATTGAACCACCTGGCGAGTGTCGGAGTAATTTATCGGTCATTAATGAATTGGGCCAACGTTTAGGCAGCCGGCATAGAGGTTTTGACATGTCTGCTATAGAGCTCATGCAAGACTGTGTGGCGCAAGGTGGGTCAATTAGTTGGCAAACCTTATGGCAGCAAAACTGGGTGGACTGTGCATTACCCTTTGATGACGCCCATTACCTGAACGGTTTTGGGCACAGTGACGGCAGATTCCACTTTCACAATGGCTGGGATGAGCTTTTATTAGGAAAGATTCATGCGTCCTCATTACCTGATCATGTTGCTATTACTGACCCCACTACGGTTAAGCAACGATGGCGCTTAGTGACCGCACCAGCGCGTCATTTTTTAAACACTAGCTTCACGGAGACTCCGTCTTCGCTGAGGTTGGAGAAACAGCCAGATCTCATGGTGCATCCTAAGGATTGCTTAGCCTTAGGTGTAAAGAACGGAGATCTTGTTGAAATTGGTAATGATCGGGGACAGCTTATTTTACCAGTTAAGGAATTTGATGGATTGCAACAAGGTATATTAGTCTGCGAGTCAGTTTGGCCCAATAAAGCATTTTCTGGCAATGTAGGTATCAACGCCCTCACCAGCGCAGAACCTGGATTACCTGATGGTGGTGCTGTATTTCATGACACCAGTGTTTGGTTGCGGCCCTGTGCCAAGGTTTAGTGTTTACATAGCACCCAATAAACGTCCAACGTTGGCCTTAGGTAGCGTAATATCAAGCTGGTGTAAGAGGTGCCAAGCCATAACTTGGTTGCTAGACATAAAATAACAACCATAGCGCTGTTCTAGTTCGTGTAGTTTGGCCACGGCTTTAAAGTTGGTGCAAGAAATAAACACGGCATCGGGCACGGCTTCGATCCCATCAAGCAGCCCATCAATCAGAACTGGCAAATGATCGGGGTTCATAGAACCAATGTCTCGATCAAGCGTTAGATCAAGGCTACCCCAGCCAGTAATATTATAACCTGCATCGGTTAATGCCTCATAAAACGGCATATTTACTGAAGCTAAATAAGGCGACAATATCACTACATCTTTGGCTTGAATGTATGCTAACGCAGCTTTCACAGCACTAAATGGGTTACTGGTGATTTGTTGCGTATTACCTTGTTGCAGCAATTCGCGCACTCTCTCTTCGCCAATAACTAAGCTTCCAGAAGTACACCCGTAAGCGATTGCATCTAGGGTCACGTCCGGCAGGATCAGGCTAGCGCAGTGGCCTATCTGTTGCGCCATTGTTAACAACGCTTCTGGCGTGACTTCAGCTGCACAGGCTATGCGAGCCACTAAAATTTCTATCGGTAACCCGGCAAACAGTTCGCGCCACTCCACTTCAAGCACCATGTCCGTTGCTAGCACCACTAAACCAACACGAACTGGCTCATTATTTGATACTAAAAATTCTGGTGACAATGGTCTACATAGGTTTGAAAAAGACTGCATAGCAAGGCCCTGTAAAAATTTAGTGGATGATAGATTGACGTCGTGCTCTGGACCATATGCGGTTACTAAACAAGGTTAAACTAGTGGCAGCTGCAATACCAAATCTTTCCCCAATGGTCTTTTTAGACACATACTCAATTAACAATACGTCGCTTTGTTTTACTGCTTCTTGCAACACTTCATCAGAGGTGCCTACGGCATCTACAAGACCCATATCTATGGCTTGCTGACCATACCATACGTCACCGTTAGCAACTTCATCCAAGTCAATCTGCGGACGTTGTTGTTTGACCCAATTTTTAAACAATCCGTGGGTTTGCTGTAAATCTTCTACAAATTTATCACGTCCTTTACGGGTATTTTCTCCCATAATGGTGAGGCTGCGCTTGTGTTCACCAGCCGTTAACACCTCAACGTCGATAGAGTGTTTTTTAAGCAGTCGGTGTACGTTAGGAACTTCTGCCACTACACCTATGGACCCGACAAGGGCGAATGGTGCAGCGGTAATATGATTGGCCATACAGGCCATCATATAGCCACCACTAGCAGCTATTTGATCAACACAAATAGTGAGTGGGATATTAGCGGTATTAATACGTCCCAATTGTGATGCTGCCAAACCATAGGTATGCACCATACCGCCACTTGAGTCGAGGCGCATAATAATTTCATCAGTCACTTTGGCTACGGATATAATGGCACTAATCTCATGGCGTAAAAACTCTACTGCGCTGGCCTTAACGTCGCCATCAAAGTCCAATACAAAGGTACGTTTTTTGGTGGTGGGTACTTCTTTCTCTTCACTAGAAGTTGCCGAATCGTCAGCTTTGATTTGTTTAGCCTGTTTTTTTGCTTCGGCCTTATCTTGCTTAGTCTGGAGCTTATCAGCTTTTTCCTGGCTCTTACGCAACTGTTTGAATTGATATTTGTCCATCATGGCGTGATCTAAGGTATCCGTCATGTCTTCAAACTCTTCATTAAGGTTTCGTACCTCAATATGCCCTGCCTTACTCTGTTGTCGGCGGTTTTGGCCTGCCATCACCAGAAATCCAATCACCACAATAGCGGCAACACAAAAAGTAATGACTTTAGCTAAAAATAGCCCATACTCATACAAAAAATCTAACACGTAACTCTCCAGATGTGGTTCTTGGGTACACCAAAACAATAGCGATCTATTCTAGTCTAGTAGGCCATAAAACCATAACTAAACATTCACCAAAGTCGAAATTCAAACGATCGTTTGATTTTATTTTAAAAAACACATAGAATCAGAAATTCAAACTCACTAGTAGGACTAAGCCCATGGCAGTAGCCAAAATTATGGCACAAATGCAGTCTGCATTTGTAGCTGACGAAGCTGAAGGATTACAGGCAACATTCCAATTCTGTATTTCTGATGATGATGATTTCTATGTAACCATAGGTAATGCTAACTGCACCGGCAACATAGGCAACCACGACGACCCAGAAATTACCATGTCTATGGATTCTGAAACCCTTACAGAGATTGTTTCAGGTGAATTAGATGGTATGGCTGCGTTTATGGGTGGTCGCTTGCAAGCTGAAGGGGATGTCATGTTGGGCACCCGGTTAAGCCAATTGTTCAAGATGAATTAATTCTCATACATAATTTTCTTAATAACAGCCCCTTTTACCTTTTGTGGGCCCTGCTTTTTGGCTGCTACATTTGTAAATCAACTGTAAACCCACTAGAATATTGCTCCAAATTGATCTGTTCTCAAGACCTTAATTTAAACGAATTCTTTTTACTCTTTTACAGGACTTTCGTATGCAACAAGTATTAACTATGCCGCAGGCATTTTGGCGTAACTTTCTTGGAAACTCACCAGTTTGGTATAAGCAGGTCATAATTGGTTTCTTAATTATTAACCCTTTCTTGCTAGCTATTGCCGGTCCTACTATCACTGGCTGGGTGTTGATTTTTGAATTCATTTTTACCTTAGCACTAGCCCTTAAGTGTTACCCACTTCAGCCTGGTGGGTTGTTGGCTATCGAAGCTGTTGCCATTGGCCTGGCGTCTCCAGATGGTGTTTACCACGAAGTTAGCAGTAATCTACAGGTTATCTTGCTGCTTATGTTTATGGTGGCCGGCATCTATTTCATGAAAGACATGCTGCTCGCCGTATTCACCCGCTTTCTTGTAGGTGTAAAGTCTAAGGTGATATTGTCTCTGGTGTTCAGTTTTACTGCTGCCGTATTGTCAGCTTTTTTAGATGCCCTAACTGTAACAGCTGTATTAATCAGTGTAAGTGTTGGTTTTTACTCCGTTTATCATAAAGTAGCATCAAACGCCGGTGCTCATGATCACAACCACCATAATGACGACCATGTAGTTGAACTCCATCGTGAAGATTTAGACCAGTTCCGCTCATTCTTACGCAGCCTGATGATGCACGGCGCCGTAGGTACCGCCCTAGGTGGTGTTACTACCCTAGTTGGTGAGCCACAAAACCTCTTGATTGCCGAAAAGGCCGGTTGGGAATTTATAGAGTTCTTTTTACACATGGCGCCTGTCACCATGCCCGTTTTGGTGACAGGCTTGTTAACCTGCATTGTTACTGAAAAGCTTAACTGGTTTGGTTACGGTGGACAGTTGCCAGTCGCTGTGCGGACGGTATTAGAAGACTTTGACAAAGATCAAAGTGCTCAGCGTAGCTTGCGTGACAACGCAACCTTAATCGTACAAGTGGTTGTAGTGTTGATGCTGGTTTTTGCTTTAGCATTCCATATAGCCGCTGTAGGGCTTGTTGGCTTAATGGTCATCATCATTTTGACCGCCTTTAATGGCATTACTGAAGAAAGCCAAATTGGTCATGCGTTTGAAGAAGCCCTCCCATTTACAGCCCTTTTGGTAGTGTTTTTCGCGGTTGTAACCGTGATTCATGAACAGCACTTGTTCAATCCAATCATAGAATGGGTGCTTACTCTCGAGTTAGACATGCAACCGCGCGTCTTCTTTGTTGCCAACGGCGTGTTATCTGCCATCAGTGACAACGTGTTTGTTGCTACTATTTATATCAATGAAATAGTCGGCGCATTGGAGGCGGGTTTAATTGATCGTGCGCACTTTGATAAGCTAGCAATTGCCATAAACACAGGTACAAATATTCCTAGTGTTGCTACTCCAAACGGCCAAGCAGCGTTCTTGTTCTTGCTGACTTCTGCAGCAGCACCTTTGATTCGTTTGTCATATGGCACTATGGTATGGATGGCGTTGCCATATACCATTACCATGAGCATTGTGGGTTATTTAGCGGTAAGCTACATGATTTAATATTTTCTTCTGACGCACCCAAAGAGCCGCATTAGTTGCGGCTTTTTGGAGTCTTTAGAGGCATCAAAAGACGATTAACTTACTCTGGTGATTCTAACCAGAGGCACTTATCATTAGATTCCTTAGCCACAGTTTCAAGCTTTGCGTGATGAGCATTAAGTTCTTCGCTAGTGGCCAATACCACGGGTAGATTATCATCTTGTATACGCTCTATTCGGCTGTTAACCGCAGTAGCATCTATTTTTCTTGATGGCGTTTCAGCAGCCAACATTAAGTCAGTTTGCCCACCTGTCATAATCAGGTATACATCAGCTAAGATCTCAGAGTCTAATAATGCACCATGCAATTCTCGGTGAGCATTATTAATGCCATACCTACGACAGAGTGCATCTAAGTTGTTCTTTTGCCCTGGATGTTTTTGTCTGGCAAGCTTTAAGGTATCTGTAATTTTACAAATGTCTGAAATTTTTGGATAGCTGCGACCAGCCGCCTTACCAACAATCGCCAACTCATTATCCAAGAACCCTAGATCAAAGGGTGCGTTGTGTATAATTAACTCAGCATCCCTAACAAACTCAATAAAATCGTCAGCAATGGCAGAAAATAATGGTTTATCTTGCAGGAACTCTTCAGTGATTCCATGGACAGCCTGCGCTTCCATGGGAATATCACGTTCTGGATGAACGTATTCATGGAAACTTTTTCCCGTGAGGCGTCGATTCACCATTTCTAGTGCACCAACCTCAATTAATCGATGACCCTGTTTGGGTTCTAAGCCTGTTGTTTCTGTATCTAATACTATTAAACGCACAATTTATTCCTAGAGAGGCTATGCAGTGTGTTCTGCAGCACCTAAGTTAGCAAGGTCATCGGCAATTTCGTTTTCCACATGACCACTATGCCCTTTAACCCAGTGCCATTCTACCTCATGTGGCTGAACAGCCCGATCCAACATTTGCCAAAGGTCCGCATTCTTGACGGGCTTTTTAGCCGCTGTACGCCAGTTATTCTTGCGCCAATTAAAAATCCATTCTGTAATTCCTTTGCGCACGTACTGGGAATCGGTCGTTAGATCAACCTTGCACGGACGAGTTAAAGCTTCTAGTCCCTTAATTGCAGCCATAAGCTCCATTCGGTTATTAGTAGTTAACGGTTCGCCACCATACAATTGTTTTTCCTGATCTTTAAAACGCATAA
This sequence comes from Oceanospirillaceae bacterium ASP10-02a, assembly GCA_905182035.1. GTDB lineage: Bacteria > Pseudomonadota > Gammaproteobacteria > Pseudomonadales > Balneatricaceae > Njordibacter. Next base: position 39,207 of record CAJIZL010000007.1, read on the forward strand.
GCACCCCCCATCCTCCTGGGCCCGGATTACCTTTGCATGCACCGTCGGTAAATAATTTAATTTGATCTGTATCCAATCAACTGGTCTCCAAAGATTGCTTATTTTGGCTGGGTTGCCGTGTTGCTCCTGCTAAACCAAAGTTCGGTTTAATCATTCGATTACGCCAATGTGTTTTAAGTAAATGTACCCGTGTCTCTTGTTTTACTGCAGATAAAACATAGCCTGCACACAAAGGGTTTGTAAAGTAACTAAGCCAAGGCCAAGTCTTCCATTTAGCTGGCGAGTAATCATATACAGGCTTGATATCGAAGTCACCAAAACTGAGGAGCGTGAGCCAGTCTTTAAGCCTACGCTGAGCTAAGAAGTTGGCTCGCCAAGGTACTCCGTGCTTTAGCCTTAGTTGTCGCCATAGGCCCCAAAAGCTATAAGGGTTAAGACCAGTTATCACCAAACGACCGCCTGAGTTAATGACCCGAGAGGCTTCTCTGAGGGTTTGATGGGGGTTGTCGCTCATGTCTAACACGTGCTGCAGCACCACGAGGTCTATGGCTTCGTTAGCTAGCGGTAACTGGTGTGGATCCATTACTGCGTGGCCATCTAACTGAATATTTGCCGTTAACGCCAAAGCATTTTTTATGGGGCTTGCCAAACTTGAACTAAGCTTGGCATTGAGACCCAAATAAACACTGTAGTGGCCAAAAGCTCTGGGCATCAGCAAAGCCAATTGCTGCTGCTCTTGGGCCATAAATGAGGCACCTTTTGCAGTCTTCAGCCAAGCAGCGAACTGTTGTTCTTCAAATTGGTAGGACTGTAGGTGAATGTGATCAATCATGCTCCATAATAAGTCATTCTCATCGACCGTGCTTGCGTAATTTGGCCATCACCGCTACTCTTAATGGTAAAAATTTAGCCCCAAAAAGGCCATACTATGCAGTCAACAACTTCAGATCTAATCATCACGCCAATACCAGCCTTTGACGATAACTACATCTGGTGTATCGAGGAGGCACATTCCGACTCTTTTATTGTAGTAGATCCAGGTGACGCTCAGGTTGTCATTGCCCATGCGTTACAAATACAAAAAAAGTTGTCTGCGATATTAGTTACCCATCATCATGCTGATCATACGGGTGGCATTGCAGCGTTAGCCAATCATTTCGGGGAACTACCAATTTATGGGCCGGTAAATAGCCCTTACCCAGGCCTTACCCACCACATTAAAGAAGGCGACACGGTGGATGTATTTGGTGTGGCATTCAATGTCATGGAAATTCCTGGCCACACCCTAGACCATATTGCCTATTATAATAATCAACAAAGTCTATTATTTTGTGGGGACACTTTATTTTTGGCCGGCTGCGGCCGCGTGTTTGAAGGCACCCCTGAACAGATGCACCATTCACTGAACAAAATTATGGCATTGCCAGCCATGACCAAAGCTTACCCAACCCATGAATATAGTTTAGCCAACTTAGAGTTTGCCATGGCGGTTGATGGCAATAATGAAGCATTAAAATTAGCTCAAAAAATGTGCAAAGAAATTCGTGCGGAAGATCAGGTCACCTTACCTACACGTCTAGCTCAGGAATCAGCCATTAATCCATTTGTACGTACCCATGATAAAGCGGTAATTGCCAGTGCTGAACGCTACAAGAACCAAGATTTGCAAAGCCCTAGTGACGTTTTTGCGGCTCTAAGGCAGTGGAAAAACAGTTTTTAATGGTTATTAACGATAAAACTAAGGAACAAGTAACAAGACTTGAGGTTCTTTATTGACCTACGCACCTAGCCTGCTAAAATTAGCGTCCTTTAACCATTGAAATTGTGATTATTGCTTTGATGCGAATTTTTTTACACCAGACCTCTAAATGCTTGTTTAAACCGATGCTTTTGGTGGCTATAACGTTTTTTCTTAGTGGCTGCCAAACACAAACTTTAAAACCTCAGCCCTCTAATTCAGATATCCCTGTAGATGTTGCTGATGCCCTTGAAATTGTAGCTGACACCCCTGAGGATATTGTTAATGCCCCTGAGGACGTTGCTGATGTCTCGGCAGATGTTGTAGGAGAAATGCCACAGCAAACCCAGCCATCTTCAGAATCTGCCTCCAACTCGAACATAGCTATCTACCCAGCGGCCCAAAAAATTGCCGAGAAGATTGCTAGTAACGTTTTTATCGCTTGGTCTGAACTTGACTCTGACGACAGTACACAAGCGGCAACAGACTTAATTGCAGAAGCTTATCAAAAGACGGAAATTATTGCCCAAACTGACATCACTACTGAAGCAATTCCAGAGCCAATTATTGAACTTGACCTTTGGCAGCTCACTGTGGCTAATTACGGCTTAGGTAAGATCGAAAACGCCCGCATTACCCCGCACTACAACTGGTACAACAAACATAAAAAGTACATGCATCGTGTTACCACTCGGGCCAGCCGTTATTACCACTTTATGCTTCACACTGCCTTAGACCAGTCGTTACCTGCTGAAATCGCCCTATTGCCTATTGTTGAAAGCGGTTTTGATCCATTTGCCTATTCTTCAGGACGTGCATCTGGAGCGTGGCAATTTATTCCAGCTACGGGTCGGGCTTTTGGCCTAAAACAAAACTGGTGGTACGACGGCCGTAGAGATATTGTCGCGTCAACAAAAGCGGCCCATAAATATCTATTACAGTTACACAAAATGTTTGATGGTGACTGGTTGCTTGCCATTGCTTCATATAATGGTGGCCAAGGTACCGTAATGAAAGCAATCAAACGCAATAAAAAAGCTGGTAAACCAACAGATTTTTGGTCATTGAAGCTACCCAGAGAAACCATGAATTACGTGCCTAAGTTGTTGGCTGTAGCACGCGTTGTAGCGGAACAAGCTGGCACAGACACTTTGAATAGTATCGATGATGAAGCTTACTTTAAATTAGTAGATGTTGGATCTCAGATCGATTTAGCTCAAGCAGCTGAAATGGCCAATATCACTACTGATGAAATGTATCGACTAAACCCTGCTTTTAACCAATGGGCAACAGACCCTCAAGGCCCACACCACTTACTCATTCCAATAGCGCACCTAGACAGGTTCAAAACCAGCCTTCAAGACCTCCCTTCGAGCAAAAGGGTGGCTTGGGAAAGACATAAAATAGTCGAAGGTGATAGCTTATTAAGGCTTGCCAACCGTTATCATGTGAGCGTTGATTTAATACGTACCATCAATAACATAGATGGCTACATGATCCGTGCTGGCAAAACCCTCATGATCCCTATTGCCAGCAAAGATGCGTCAGCCTATACCTTAAGTGCTGCACAGCGTGTTATTAATAGACAACTTCAAATCGGCCAAACTCAAGCCAGCCAACGTATTGAGTACGAGGTTAAAAGTGGTGATAGTCTCTGGAAGATTGCTAAGAAGTATAAAATTAGTATCAAGCAGATTGCTAAATGGAACAAGCTCAGTTTTAAGTCGGTGTTACAGATTGGTGACAAGCTTAACATATGGCCACGTAGCAGCAGTAAACTAGCTTCAGCCCAGCGTAAAGTAGTTAAAAAAGTTACTTATAAGGTACGTTCGGGTGACAACTTATCGGTTATTGCCCACCGCTTTAGCGTCACCGTAAAGGACATTAAGAAGTGGAATCAATTGCTCAAGAAATACCTCCAACCAGGACAACAGCTAAGCCTCTTTGTTAACGTTACCAAACTTAAACAATAGGTATAAAAAAACCCGCTTTAAGCGGGTTTTTTGGTGTGAGTCAGTAGAAAACTAACTAAGGTGTTTGTCAGCTTATTAGCCTATAGCTGGTCATCAACACCCTGAACATACCAGTCCATACCCATTAGGCTGCCCATATCAACGGTCTCGCCTTCAGCTGCGGCCATAGACCCATCCTGCTTGTATACAGGGCCAGCAAATGGGTGCAGTTCACCAGCTTTAATGGCTGCTGCCGTCGCCTCTGCCTTAGCTTTAACATCAGCAGGCATATTGATATATGGGCCCATGAAAACCATGCCAGAATCAATACCGCCAAACGTATCAGTGCTCACCCAAGAACCATCTAATACTGCTTGTGTACGATCAACGTAGTAGTCATCCCAGTCATCAATGATAGAAGTTAACAAAGCGTTAGGAGCAAACGGAGACATGTCTGAGGCTTGACCAAAGGCATAGA
>CAJIZL010000008.1 GCA_905182035.1 Oceanospirillaceae bacterium ASP10-02a
ATTAATCAGAACTAGCCAAGTGTATGCCTAAGATGATGCCTCTAAAGGCTCTCCTAATAGGTACGGATATGCAGGATGCTTAGGGGGGATTTGTGTCATCAGTTATGTCTACCGTTCCATAGGGTTGGAGTTAATACGGTAGATATTTCAACGACTTATCTGGACATTGCCAGTGAATAGTGGCGGTGAGACAGGGATTCGAACCCTGGGTACCTTGCGGTACACACACTTTCCAGGCGTGCTCCTTCGACCACTCGGACACCTCACCATTTGAAGGCGAAGATCTTATGCTTTTGCTAGATAAAAAGCAATAAAATTCAACGCATTAATGCCAATGTTTAATAAATTCTTGACTGCTCACTATAGGTACTGGTTTAGGTGTTATTGAAGGAGTCCCCATATAAATCATAGCAATAATTTCTTCAGCCTCTTGTAGGTCAAACGCTTGCCTTATCATGGGATGACTTACCACCCAACCTGTACGCCACACCGCTCCAATATTCTGCGCATAGGCGGCAAGTAACATCGCATGCCCTGCAGCTGCAGTGGCTTGCACTTGTTCTGCTGTAGGCACTTTAGGGTGTGCTTTTGGGCTGGCTATTAATACGAGGATACTGGGCGCACGGTTAGGCATTTTTATGCACCTTTCCAATGTTTGTGAATCGCTTTCTGGATCCCGTTCTAGCTGCGCTTGTTGAAGGATTTGCCCCAGCTTTTCAAGACCTTCACCAGCGACCATAACACTGCGCCAAGGTTTAAGATTTGCATGGTCTGGTGCTCTCAGAGCTGCTTGCAGCATCACCTCTAACTGAGCTGCCGTTGGCCCTGGTGATTCCAGTCTCTGAATTGAAGCTCGATTGAGTAAACCGTGTAATAGTTCCATAAAAATTCCTATAAAGGGCTATTGGCGTTGGGTTCGGTGATTGCTAGGGGCCAAGGGTCGAGTAGAACGATAAGGGTTAATATCTAAGCCACCGCGCCTTACGTAGCGGGCATACACTGTAAGTTGACCAGGCTTACACTGCGCCTTTATATCGAGAAATATTTGTTCTACACATTGCTCATGGAAATCACCATGTTCGCGATAAGACACTATGTAGGCCAGTAGGCCCGCTCTATCAATTGTGGGCCCTTCGTATTCTACAACTAAGGTTGCCCAATCTGGTTGACCAGTGACAGGGCAATTACTTTTAAGCAAGTTACTGTGCAAAATTTCCGTACGATAGATCTTAACGTCCGACAACAACAAGCTAGCGTCTGGCGTGTACGTTGTTATTTCTATATCTTGCTGGTCAATGCTTGTGCCTGGGGTAGGCAAAACCGGCATGGCCATATCACGCAGGCTATACAAAGTGACCTGAACCTCCGCCCCCGCTGCAGCAGATAGGTCTGCAGCCATGTGACGCTGCACTTGCGGTGCGTTAGCCATCTTGGTTTGATTAAAGGAATTCAAGTACAACTTAAAGGATTTGCTTTCAATTATGTTAGGGCTGTCAGCTGGGATACGAAATTCGGCCAGTGCCATTTTCGGCAATCCTTTATCATTAAGCCAGGACACCTCAAAGGCATTCCAAACATCAATACCGTAAAACGGCCGAGACAAAAATTCTGGCTGCCATGGCGTGTTGCGCGGAATAGGAAACAATAGACTGGGTGCGTACTCATTAACATAGGTGCTTTTATCTCCTAAAGGTGAGGCTTCTATAAAGTCATTTTGTTGCATCATTTTCTCCAAGGCAGGGCTATTATTTACGAATGCCCTTGCCCGTATTCAATAGGTACATGCAGTAACTAAATAAGGCAATAATAAACACACTAATAACCAATAACGCATAGCCAACTTGGATATCAGAAACCCCCAAAATACCATAACGGAAGGCATTCACCATGTATAAAATTGGGTTGAGTTGCGACATTCCAGCCCAAAAGTCGGGCAATAAATCGATAGAATAAAACACACCACCCAAGTAGGTTAAAGGGGTAAGGATAAAGGTTGGAACGATGGATATATCATCAAAACTGTTAGCAAATACTGCGTTAACAAAACCACCCAAGCTAAACAAAATGGAGGTCATTAGTACCACTAATACAATGATGCCAAAATTATAAATTTCGAGCTGGGTGAAGAATAACGATAAACTTGTGACTATAGTGCCCACAGCCAAACCGCGAGCCACACCGCCAGTGACGTAACCTGCCAATATCACCCAATTAGGCATAGGCGACACTAACATTTCGTCTAAACTGCCCTGGTATTTAGTGCTATAAAACGAAGACACTACGTTGCCATAGGAGTTGGTAATGACCGACATCATAATTAAACCTGGCACAATAAACTGCATATAATCAAAGCCACCCATTTGGCCAATACGGCTACCAATTAAATTACCAAAAATAATAAAATACAGCACCATGATAATGGAAGGTGGCAATAGGGTTTGTACCCAAATACGCATAAAACGCTGGATTTCTTTGCGCACAATGGTTGAGTAAGCAATATAGATTTCATAACTAGACATTAGGCGCTCACTCCCTTCAAATCGGTCTTATTGCTGGTAACTAGGTTCACGAATAATTCTTCTAACCGGTTGGTCTTATTACGCATGCTGGTGACTTGTATGCCTGCAGCTGACAAGGCTACAAACACACTGTTAATGTCTTGCCCTTGGTTGAGGATTACTTCAATGTATGTGTCATTGACTAGCAACAAACGATAGCCTTGCACTTGTGGAGCTTGTGCAAGAGGCTTTTGCAATTCCAGCACTATAGTTTCTGTATTGATGGTTTTTAGCAGTTCTCTCATAGGGCTGTTCTGAATAATGTCGCCCTGATCAATAATGGCAATGTTACGGCACAGGTTTTCGGCTTCTTCCAAATAATGGGTGGTGAGGATGATGGTTGTGCCTTGTTCATTGATACGCGTAAGGAACTCCCACATAGAACGACGAAGTTCGATATCTACGCCAGCAGTAGGTTCATCTAAGATAAGTAATTTAGGCCGGTGAACTAAAGCACGGGCGATCATCAAGCGACGCTTCATACCACCGGATAAATTACGGGATGCATCATCACGCTTGTCCCATAAGCTCAATTGCTTAAGCAATTGCTCAGTGCGCCGGAGGGCTTCATCGCGAGCTATACCATAGTACCCAGCCTGCTGCACCACCACGTCCTGAACTTTCTCAAACATGTTGAAGTTAAATTCTTGTGGCACCACGCCCATCAAACATTTAGCTTTGCTTACATCTATATCTAAGTCATGGCCAAAGACTTTAACCGAACCCTTGGTTTTATTAACTAAGGAACACACCACACCTAGAGTAGTGGATTTACCAGCTCCATTAGGACCAAGCAAGGCAAAAAAATCGCCCTCTTCAACTTTTAAGCTGATGCCTTTTAGAGCCTCGAAGCCATTGTCATAAATTTTGTGTAGCTGGTTAATTTCTAAGGCGTAAGTCATATTGGGTCATCAACAGCGTCTAGGAGGATATTTGCCTTCAGTTAATGGGGGCTATTTAAGGTTTTTTAAAGGGTTTAGGGTTTGGTGTGCCTCCCTTGCAAAGACAAAGATGGCAGTTTGACAGCGCAGAGGTGCAGCGACAGAGGGCAGCGTTCTCACTGACGTAGTTGGTAAAATCTGCTATAAATGTGGTTACCGATACAAGTCTAGATGCGTCAGATGCCAAAACAACAAGAATACAGCGCATGGAATCCTGGATTGAGCGCCAATTTACCGCGGCAACTACGTTCTCTAGAAACTATTTTTCAAATCCCAAACGTTTATACCAGCTACGATGAAGTGCAGGAAATCGCCAACCTAACAGGCCTTAAACCAGAACATTTGGTTGGCTTCACTTCATGGCGTTTGGTGATGCACGAGCTTATTGTGCGAGTGGGCGCCAATATCCATATCCCGGAGGCTGAGCACGAAGAAGACTTTGGCATCAATTTCCGGCGTATCACTAATGACATTTTAGATCAGCACATTGCGCCTTTATACGACTACATTGAGGCTGAGTTCCAAAGTTTATCCGTTGCGGTGAAATTAGAAGTAGATCGATTGCTAGCTGAAGAAGTAATGTTAAATCCACAACCTGCTCCAGCGATAAAAAAAGGCTTATGGCCTTGGGGGAAAAAGCCAGTTATTAAAAAACCCCTGCTCAGCGGCGAAGAAATTCAATTTAAAGCCATTAACCAACTTAAAGTCTCAGGTCTTGCCCATGCAGATCCGCTGATTAAAGCGGTCTACAAAAGCAGCTATCAAATACTTGGCTCTGTGGCCTCAACACGAGGTTTGATAGGCAATGATCGGGGCTTTATGAGCCGTATCATTTGTCGCCATGTGCTTAACAACTACGGTAGTTTTATGGTTGGAAAGTTAATCGAGCCGGCCATCGATTCGGCTGTAGCCGCCAATGGCTACCAACTATTACGACGGGTAGAAAAACCTGTGATCATCAGTCTAAAAGGTGCCTCTGCAGCAGGTAAAAGCACCTTAAGGCCTTTATTGAAACAAACCATGGGGCAACGAGGTATTGAGTCTTCCCTATACGGCATTATTAGCCCAGACATTTGGCGCCGCCAGTTATTAGACTATGAATCGCTTGGCCCCCATTATAAGTATTCAGGCCGTTTTACTAGCAACGAAGTCAACATTATTGACGGCAAGCTAGACCGCTACATTAGACGCACGGGGCAACAAAACCAAACCATTCCCAATATTTTGGTGGATCGCTTTCGCTTCGACAGCTTTTCGACAGAGCAGGTACAAAAGGTGTTACATGGCACCTATGCCAAATATGCTCATATAATGTACATGTATTTTGTTATTACACCGCCAGAGGAAACCGTAGAACGAGGGTGGATACGAGGTCAACAACGTGGCCGATACAAATCTGTGGAGGACTTTTTGGGGCACAGTGTGGAAGCTTACCAAGGCATCCCTAAACTCATATTTAAGTGGTTGGCCCATACTAGTCCACGCTACGAGTTCACTTTTTTCGACAACAGCGTACCCAAGGGTCAGTTCCCACTAACTAGTGTAACGGGCAATCAAAAAGGCATGCAGGTATTTGACCCTATGGTATTTGTTAATATTGAACGTTATCAAAAAATAAATATCCACGCGCAAAGTTTAGATCAGGTGTACCCCAGTGCAGAACGTATGTCGGTAGCTAACAATATGGCCTTCTTTAACCAATGCTTAAAGCGTTTCCCTAACGTGTCCTTTAGCCTCACACAGGGGGCCGAACCATACTTAACAGTGCGACAACAAACGTACGCAATCGCTAACCAAGAAGAGTTCAAACTGCAACTTGAAGATCCGCAGTTAAACCTACTTTTTGAGCAGATTTTAGCCACTCGAATACTTCGTTAATAACATCTGATAGTTCCTTTCAAATAATAGTTACAAAAAATATTATCTATTAACTGGTTTATAGATAAAAACAAATATATCATTTAAATGATATATTTGATTAATATGAAAGGAATGCCACCATGAACCGCTATTCAAATATTGCCTTACGCGTTTCAAATCTTATTCGCACCAGCGTACAAGAAGATGATACAGAAGGCTTAGCAGACCGGGAATTACAAATTCTAGAGCACGTCACTCGCGAATACGGCCATGGTCGACACGTATTTATGGAAGATGGCATGAGTTTAAAGCACCTAGGTTCACGATACACCCTGCGTAAATCAATCCAAGTGTTGATTGATTCAGACTACCTGAATATTGATGCCACGGCAGACTCACGGCAGCGTTCACTGGTTCCTGCACCACGGGCACTATCTTTATTCCATAGTATAGGAAAAAGTATTTCCCGAATTTTAGCGGATTAATTTAGCGACTGAGTAACGCCCGAAGTCCGGACCAACGTTGGGTCTTATTGCTCACAGCTTTGCACCACACTGACTTACTTACTTTAATGCTGCACGTCATTTTTGCACGAGTGACAGCTGTATAAAGTAGCTGGGAAGATAATAAGCGCTCGGCTTGTGGGGCCACCACAAGAGCTACATGTTGAAACTCTGAACCCTGGGTTTTGTGAATGGTCATGGCATAAACGGTTTCTAAGTCTTGCAACAAACCAACGTTCACTTTGCGCACCTCTTGTGACTGCAAAAAACAAACATTAAGCTGGCCATTTTCCGCAGCCCAAACAATACCAATATCGCCGTTAAATAAACCTAGTCCATGGTGGTTCTTAGTCACCATAACGGGTTTACCATGGTAGTTTTGTCCCAACCTTACTTGCGACGAACGTCGGCTCAACAAACGTTCAACTTGTTCATTAAGCCCCTCTACTCCCATCTCTCCTTGGCGGGTGGCTGCAAGAATTCTGAACTGGGTTAAACATATAAATGCCTCATCTAAAGTTTTGGCTTTCAACATGGGCAAAAAATATTGATCACACATTTGTTCTAGCCAGATTTGAAACTCTTCTTCTAGTATTAAACTAAGGTCCTTATTAGTTAACAACACCTGCCAACTTTTTTCTGCTTGATTATGCATCACACAATTTGCCAGCAGCCCGATACCACCCTGCCCTTCAAAGCGATGGCTTTTATGCAAATAACTGATAGCTGCAGACGGAATGTCAGCCAAAACTGATCCAGCAGCCACCGAAGGCAATTGTTCTGCATCGCCTACTAACACAAGTTTACAATGTTCTGGAAGGGCATCTAACAACCGTGCCATCATGGGCAAATCCACCATGGAGACTTCATCAACTAGCAACAGATCGATGGGCAGTGGATTACCCTTGTGGTGCTTAGCCGAGTAGCTGTTAGGACGTAATCCGAGCAAGCCGTGTAAGGTATGAGCTGTATCCGGAATACTGTCAATGAGAGCCTTGTCTATACCTTGCTTTAACAGTTGGCTCTTCGCAAAATTAATAGATTCTACCAAACGCTGCTTCGCCTTGCCCGTTGGTGCAGCCATAGCGATGGTTAACGAGGTGTCATTGACAGCCTGCAATGACACTAACAGGCGTGCCACAGTGTAGGTTTTTCCTGTTCCTGGCCCACCAGAAATAACACTGACCTGACGCACTAATGCCTCTTGGACAGCCTGAGCCTGCCAATTTATTTGGGCTTCAAGTGGCTCTTCAAACAGCTGTAATAACACATCACTTGCCTTTACTTGTTGTTGTTTTGACAACTGATGGCTTTGCATCCGCTGTAATAGGTGCTGCGCTACTTGCTGCTCGTAATGCCAATACCTTCGCAAATACAGTCGTGCGTTTTCTAACACTAACGGCGCTGCATGGCCTGCAGTAATAGGGTAGCTCTGGGCGCTATCCATCAGCACCCCAACGGCAGCAAAGGTGTAACCCGGCACAGGCGCTATACCTGTTCCTGTTTCACCAGTTGTAGACCAATATGTTTGGCCGGCAATATCGGCTAAAGGTAGGCAACTATGGCCGTTGCGCAGCGCTTTACTCAAGGCCATAATCAAGTGCTGCATCACAGCACATTGGCTACCAAGACTTTGGCACAATTGAGCAGCTAAAAACCTATCAACAGCTTCCAAACCCACGTAATCAGTATGTAGTTGAGCGTTCGATACCATCATACCGCCTCTCCTGCAAACAGGTGATCGAGGTCATTCAATTCCTTGATACTAATGGCCTTAGCATATACGCCTGAAGTCACTTTGGGCGCCATACCTCGGAGATACAAATAGTACACTCCTCCAAAATGCTCAACTGGATCATAATTGGGGACTCTTTGACCAAGGTACCGATGCAAAGCTAAGCTATAAATTAAATACTGCAGATCATAATAGTGATGTTGGTTAGCCTCTAACATGGCTTGCTGGTGATAGTCTTCAAGGTGATCACCTAGGTGGTTGGATTTATAATCGGCCAAAAAGAAGCGGCCATCATATTCAAACACTAAATCTATAAACCCGTGCATCATGCCTTGGAGCACTGGATGGCTTGGCAATGCCGTGGGTAAACCGCCACGATGCCGGCTCAATATTTGTGCCAAGGTAGATTGCTTAGCCTGCTGTAGCGGGAAGTAAAACTCTGTTTCTCTTAAAGTTTGCTGTTGTGATAGTTGCCCCAAAGTGAACCCCGCTCGCTTATCCGATGCTACACTGCCAGTGGCATTAATAGGCGGTATAGACGCCCCTATGCATTCTTCTAACCACTGCTGCAAGCACTCCACCTTGTTAGCATCATCTTCGCCAATGCCCACCATGGTATGGTATTTTGCCAAAGGTACGTCCATAGCACTAGGCCAGCTTGGCTGCGAAAAATCCACCTGTTCAAGAATATCGTGCAGCAACAATCCACTGTTTTTACCCTTTGCTAATGTGAAGCGTAATTCGTTGGAGGTAATATTTTGGCTAGGGTCAACCAACTGGCTACTGCCATCACCACGGTCTTTAACACTCATTTGCTGTGCGTGAGAGCCATAACTAAGCTGGCGCACCAAAGCACTGTAGGATAATAGATTGTTATTGGCATCGATATGGCCGCTAAAACTTTGAGCAGCTAGGACTTCGGCTGCATCGGTTATAGTGCATTGGCTTAAGGGTGCCTGCACCGAACCTTCTTCGATGATTAGTAATTCAGAGTCTTTAGGGTTAGTTAACTTAGCCAAGGCCTCTGGCCAAGTGGCTTGCTTGGCTTGTTCGGCTTGAGCATTGTGCCAAAAAGCCACTTGCCCTAACGGAGACCGTTCACCGTTAGTGAAATCACTCGCTGGGATGTAACACCGATACTGAGCTCGGGTAACTGCAACGTATAATAGCCGCAAGGCTTCTTCTTCAGATGCCAACGTAGCCTGATCACAAACAGCAACATCCCGACCTATCATTAACGCTGGGTAGCGTTCTTGTGGGTGGTAATAGGGAAACAATTGAACATGTTTATTGCCACGCTTGAGCGGGTCCTTTGCTTGACTGGCAAAAGGGATAAATACCACTGGGTATTCCAACCCTTTAGAGCCATGTTGAGTAACAATTTGAATTAACTTGGCATCACTTTCTAAACGTAATTCGGCACTGCTGTCGGCATTGTCTTCGTTACATTGCTGTTGCAGCCATTCCACCAGTAAAAGTGCGGAACTTGCTTGATTGGATGCCTTTTGTAACAATTCTGCTAATTGCACCATGTTGGTCATATAGCGTTCTTTGTTGTGGGCAGGGGGCACGGCACATTGTTTGAGTAGGTGAATTACAAGGGCCATTACACCCTGCCTCAACCACAATTGACGCAACTGCATCATTTGACTTCTTACTTCTATTAAACAATGATCATCGTGGCTTAACTGGGCCAACAATGCGGTGCTGCCACCCCATAAATGGGTACTTGCGGCACGCACAAGTTGCCGTTGGCTTTCACAATGCAACAAACCATTCAACAAACGCACCATTTCTGTAGCCTCTGCACTGGCATACACGCTGCTTCTGTCACTAATGTATACACTGGCTAAACGGGCTTGCTTTAATGCCGTTTGCAAAGCCTGCGCTTCGCCAGCACCACGCACCAGCAAGGCAATATCGCTAGCTTTAAAATGGCCTTGCTGCAATATATTTTGTACTTCACCAACGCACCATTGGGCAATGTGTTGGTGCTTACGTTCATTGGTTAAGAGCTCCGTAGGCAACCACACATAGGTTAACGCCACACCTGAAGCTTTAGGGTTGTTGGCTACATTTGCAGTGGCAAAGTCACTGGCTTTAACAGGCGTATAATTAATGCCACTACCAAACACTTTTGGCTGGCCCGCACCTTTCTTGAACAAACGATTATAGGCTGCCACCATAGCATGACTAGAACGCCAATTAGTGTCCATGTGCCAACGATGATCTGTAGCCTGCGCTGCTGTTAAATAGGTGTGGATATCACCTCCCCTAAAACCATAAATAGCCTGTTTTGGATCACCGATCATAAACAGAGCTGTGTCATTGCTGGACTGTTCATAAAGGCGGTTCAAAATGGCATATTGATGGCCATCGGTGTCTTGAAACTCATCAACCAACGCTACGGGATAGGCCAGCCTTAAAGCGTCTACAAGGGCTGCACTTTCCAGCTCATTGACACACTCAGACAAGCGCCTCACCAGGTCATCAAATTCCATGATCTGTTGCTTTTGTTTAGCTTGTTGGTAAGCCGCCCTAACCACCTGGACTGCTTCTAAAACGAGAGGTGCTACTGCAGCTTGGTTGGCATAAACCCAATAGTTCTTGTTGAAGCTTTCGTTATTAATACGTTGGGACAAAGCCTTAATAATGGGTTTTAATTCTGGTGCCTTGCCTAATCTGCCACCATGTAGACACGCTAGGTTGTCTTTTGAGGCTGGTCCAAATTCCTTGGTACTTAACCAGTTGAGCAAATCTTGCCATTGTTCTAAGCGAGCCACCTTTGACTTAGCATCAGCCATGGTGGCTTCGATTATTTGTGTTTCTAAATCGAGTAAGTTTTCGCGAACGTGTGCTTTATTGATGTGCCATGCCTGATGCCACGGTTCCACATTAGCAGCAAACACTGGAGTTTGGCTCAATAGTGCACCACTAAAAGCGTCCCAGAAGCCTTTTGGAGTGTGCCAACCCTGTTGTTCCAGTTGGCTGTATAACACTGGCTGATGCATTACCACCCGCAACCAGTCTTGTAAGCCTGTGTAGGCAAGGTCTCGGGTATTGGTTTCTAACACTACCTCCAACCCCGTTTGGCTAGCAAATGCATATTGTTGCAAGGCACGACCACAGAACGCATGTATGGTGAATATGGCTGCTTGATCTAAGTTGAGCAATGCTTGGTGTAACAACAGTTGCGCTTGCTGAGGTTCTACCTGTTGGTAGAGATGTTGCCAATACTCGTGCTCATTTAAACCCCAGCTTAATTGTGCTTCACGTAGCGTGTCTTCTATGCGCCCACGAAGTTCTTGCGTGGCAGCGCGGGTGTAAGTCATTAATAATATTTGTTCTACAGGTATTTTTTTCTCGATCAATAAACGCAAATAGATACGCGTTATGCTGTAGGTTTTACCCGTACCAGCACTGGCTTCGATGATGTGGCGGCCCTGTAACGGTATATTTGCTAGATCTAGGTTAGGCATGTTTCACCTCTTTAATGCAATCAACCATGGGCTGATACACTTCGGCGAACTGCTCATGCCAATCATCAAATACGGGGGTTTGTGGCCACAACCAACGTCGATATGGATCGCTTGAGAAATCAAAGCTTTGGCTGTACTTATGGTGGTACCATTTTTTCTGCCACTTACCACGGCGCTTATCTATGTCTTGTGGGCCTACTTTCAGTAATTCCTGACCTAGTTCAGCATCTAACGGTAAAGCTTGGGTTAAACCCAGCTTGTAAAGCGCTATAACTTTGTGTAACTGACCTGCAGCGTCAGCCAACCCATGGAGTTCTAAATTCTTTTCTAAGTGTACCGATACACCAACAACAGGTTTTTCAAAAGCCACCTGAGCAATTAAACTTGTCAGCCAAAGGGTAAGCCTGTCTTTAGGTTTTGCCTTACTGGGCCTGCTTAGAATGGCTTTTAGAGGGCTGTTTTCATCAGCAAGATCACCTGTTAAGGGTAATTGATCTTCTATGGTTATACCTGATATACACATTGAAACCCGATGCTTTTCTACCTGCTCATAAGCTAGTGTTTTCAGTTCATCCACCAGCGCCTCGGCTTGCTCTTGGCTGGCATCAATAATACTGGCTGCAAGATGACTTTCTGGTAACTGTCCATTCAATTGATATTCTTCTCTAACAGCCTTACACGCCTCTGGCTCATGGGATAATGCCGCCGCTAACATTTGTTGTCGCAGCTTATATTCAACTAATTTGGAGCTACTAAAAGGTTCGTCGTCCTCTAGCTCAAGGTCATAATCGTGTAAATATAAACCCAAAGTTTGATTAGCAAAGGTGCGGCCAGGGTTTTCTAAAAAACGCACTAAATCACTAACAGTGATTGGTTTTATATGAGGGAAAGGCTCTACCATACCGGGTTTGTCCTCAGCGCTTTGCGCTTGCAGCAAGCGTAACCAAGAAGTTTCAAAACTAGGGATAGATAGTGGTTTAAAATTATCCTCGCTAAAACTGTGCAAAGGCAATAGACGAAGCTGTGAATCTGTCTGTGTTTGGTTAAAGTTCCAACCATAACCCCTATTCAGATAGTCCATTAATTCTGACAAAACCAAACTCGGCTGGCGCGACGAGTTATTTTTGCTATCGGTGCCTTGATAGCTCAAGTATAAACAAGATCGAGCACTTATTAAGGCTTCCAAAAACAAGTAGCGGTCATCTCCACGACGGGAACGGTCACCCACCCTGCGTTCTTCTTGAGCCATCAAGTCAAAGTCTAATGGTTTAGATTGCCGCGGGTATTGCCCATCATTAAGGCCCAGCATTGCTACCACTTTAAATGGGATACTGCGCATAGGCACCATAGAACAGAAAGTGATTTTCCCAGTGATAAAGGCTTGGCTACTGCTGGCTACAGAAAGCTTTTGCGTTAGGCTATAGCGTACCACTTCCAAACTGATGGTTTGGCTATAATCCACTTGTTCAACCCACATCGCCATATTACCGATAGCCGTAGCTAAACATTCCTTGGCCTGCTCTTCATTACGTTCAGCACCATGATCATCGGCAAAAAACTCATCTATCATACCCGTAAGATAGCCTCTCCATGCTGCGCCTGTGCGAGGTGTATTGAGATTTTTTGCGTGGCTTTGTAACTGTTCAAGCACTTGCATCAAACGCCCCAAAAGCAATGCTTGGTCCCCCTCTACATCGGCCAGCAACCAGTCATCTTGATACCTAAGCGGTTGGTCGCCTTGAGCAAACCCGAGCAACAAGCGTTTAAGCCCCCAAGACCAGCTATAAGTGCTTGTTGATTCCACTTGACCCAAGGTGTTTGCTTTATGACGTTCATCCAGTCCCCAGTGTATACATGCATTAGCTAACCACACAGCAATAGTTTCAAGTTCTGCTGGATCTATACCAAACTTCCGCTGCATCGCTGGCAAGCGTAGTAAATCTAATATAGAAGATACTTGAAACCGGCTATCTGGCAATTGTAAAAGTTGTAAGTAAGCTGCCACTAGGGGCTCTGAATCTTGTGGTTTACGGTCGGCAATGGAACAAGGTAATTGTGGCGTTTCAGCTTTATTAGTGTCATGCCAAGAACCAAACTGTCGTCCATGAGTATCAAACACAGCACCCACATAGGCAGCGTAATCTTCTACCTGTGGGCACATGACTAATATGTCACTGGGTTTAAGGCTCGGGTCTTGCTGAAACTTGCTAAGTAACCAGTCATGTAAGCCTTGTAACTCTCGCAAGGCACTGGAACCACTGGTGAAAACGAGGCTTGCGTCAATCTTATGCTGCTGATTTTTACGAGCATCTTCAAGGTGCAAAATATCCTGTTGAAGCTGTTGTAGCATAGACAAATCTTCACTACTATTAGGAGGTTCTGCTTCTTCAAAAGCATCAATGTTATAGCTGTCTTGTTGCTGTAATAGCCGGAAAAATTCCTTACCTTGGCTACCCAAATTAGCCAACAACGGATTGCCTCCATCAACTAACACCTCATCGTCTTGTTGCGCTAGCCAATGCTTAAGATATGTTGCCGCGATAGCTTTTTCAGACTGAATATGGCCCCAATACTCGGCGCAGGGATTAAGGTGGAATACGTGCACCTGTGTATGCTGTGCCAAGGCCGAAAAAACTTCCAAGGTGGCAGGAGCCATGGTATTAAGGGCAAACAAACAAATTTGCTGCGGCAGCGCTTTATGTTCAGACCTAACCATTTGCGAAAGGCTCTGTATTAACTTGTGCTGAATATCTATAGGATGACGCCCGTCTTGCCGACACAAAATGGCCCACAATTTAGCTTGCCAATGTTTTGCTTGACCCTCAATTTGCCATTGATTAAGCCAATCAGGACGGTAGAGAATATACTGCTCGAATAGATCCGCTAATGCGCTCGCAAGCTGAAAGCGTTTTAGCAGGTCACCAGATGTTTGTGACGGATTTTTAGGGACTGAAAGTGCTTGTTTAGCTAAGGACTCCAGTATCACAAGGGGCTCTGACTGCCAATAACGATTAGCTTGAGAAAAGGCTGGGTTAGTTAGTATAGCCTCACTAGCCAATACATCATCAATACGCCAAACCAATGCCTCTCGTTGATAAGGTGGTTGTTGAGGGACTTGAGCATCACCCAATAGCTGCCGCGCTAATTGCCAAACAAATTTTCCAGGCAAAGGGTAGTCAATGTTCATTGCAATGCCGTTTTGTGTGGCTAACTGTGTGTTAAGCCAATGCTGCATACCTGTGTTTTCAACGATAACTTGAGCTGAACTCAGCACCCCAGAAGAACCACTGTGCTGCCCAAGCTTCAACACATGGTTCAGCAATACAGCCAAATCTTCCAGCCTATTTGCGGGGTACACCATGAGTTGTTTTGCTACAGCCATACAACTTATCCCTTGTGTTTTGCTTACTATCTTCGAATAATGTGAACCATAAGCGGTTATAAGCTTTGCGTTATTTGCACCGTCATATGGTGATCATCGTCGCTTAAGTGCATCTGTTCTTCTTCAATAATACAACCCAAGTTCATGGTTTTAACCAACAGCTGCTCTAGGGAAGCGCCACCTTCCACGTTAATATTAAAAACCTTTACTTTTTTATTGGCAGACAGACTGGAGCGGTTTTTTTCCAACCAAATATCGGCTTTATTATCATGATAGGTATAAATAGACACCTGATCAGCTTTACCACTGGCCTGGCGAATACGTTTTTCATCTGGCATGCCCAGTTCAATCCAATGCACTATATTTCCAGTTAAATCCCGTTGCCACAAGTCTGGTTCTTCCGTGGAACTAATGCCTTTAGTCAGTTCAAGGTCCTCATGTGCAGCATGTAAAAAAGCTATTAAGCGGCACATTAGACGGGTTTCATTTTCAGACGGATGTTTAGCTAGTGTTAGGCTGTAATCAGCATAATGGTGACTATTAAGGTTGGACAAGTTTAAATTTGCCTTATAAATGGTCGCGCCTATGGCCATGATTTTTCTCTAAGCTGGGTTTTAACAATACGTCCGTTGGGATCACTTCTACAATATCACGAACCCTACTTGAAGTGAGCGAAAAGCATGGCATCAAAACAGATTTACGGCATCAACTGCAATGCCAAAACAACCACTTATACAGCCTAAGTCACCATACCTAATTACTTACCAATACGTGAACTGAGTAATAAGTTGGTTTCAGTGCTTTCAACGCCAGTCACTTGGCGAATTTTCGACAGCGCTGTATCAAAGCTCTCTAGGTCGGCAGCCCGAACTTCAACGGCTAAATCCCAGCGTCCGTTGGTGGTATATATCTTGCTTACTTCGGAGATAAGTTTCATCGCCCTAATGGCACCTTCTTCCCTATTAGGTACAGTAGTAATCATCACCCACCCACGAATTTTTTTATGGAAAAAATCTTCCCGCACCACCGCAGCATACCCAGTAATCACCCCACTGGCCTCTAGTTTGTCGATACGCTTAGTCACTGTGGCTCGCGTTAGCCCTAACGCCTTCGCCATACTCTGAACTGGCATACGACCATCTTTTTGCAACAGGCTCACAATTGACTGATCTTTACTGTCTATGAATTCTGACATTGTGTTACTCCCATGCTTACTAGGATTATATATAATTTTACAAAAAATATACTTTTTGTAAAAACAGCTAGTCATATCGCTATTTTTAGAATCATTTTATACATATTATATACTTACATTGTTGCAAAAAGCTCCCTACACTTAACTAAGTGGTAACAAGTATACGATTTGTATAGAATTTAAAATGCTAGGGCACATCAATGACAACACAGCAAAGTGAACCAGTAATTCTTGCTGAAACCAGCGCCAAAAGTGGTGACCCAGCAGCGATGGAATTTTTAGCACGACGTTTTTTTGAAGGCAGAGGTACAGCTCAAAGTTTCCAGAAGTCTTATTATTGGTCAACCATTGCGTTAAGCGAGGGCATAACCCATTTAACCAGTTTGAATAAGTTTGCTTTGAAAAAATTAAGTGAAGAGGAAAAAGTGTCTACAGAAGAGAAACTACAAGATTGGTTTGATAACTAGATTTTGCAACAGGGTGCACTAGATTATCCCCTAAGTGGTGCCGTGGGCGGGACTTGAACCCGCATAACCATAAGTCGACAGATTTTAAGTCTGTTGTGTATACCAATTCCACCACCACGGCATGCAGGATGAACCTCTCCGAAGAGAGGGCGTGATTATACATTAAGCTTCTAAAACTGCAACAGCATCTGGGAGGTTTTTAGGGCTTAAGTGATGTCGTCCTAAAGATACTTGCATGCTAGTGTGTTCGCTCCAGTAGCTAGTGTTTTGTAACTGATATCAGAATGTGGTGATGGGCCCACTTGAGGGCGCCAAATAATATCAATCGCAACATCACTCATACCAATTTTGAAACAAATAAAAGATTATTTTCTACATACTAAGATTTAATTTATATTGGGTTTTTGGCTTCTGTAAGGATCATTTCACGTAGCAAAAATTTTTGCACTTTACCCATCACATTTCGTGGCAATTTAGGCATAAAAATAACCGCACTGGGATGTTTAAAACGTGCCAATTGACCTATAAAGCTTTTTAATATGATGCTTTTGTCAAGCAAACTGTCAGGTGCCAGTACCACAATGGCTATTGGCGTTTCACCCCATTTGGGGTCTTTTCTACCTACTACCGCCGCTTCAAGCACACCTTCCAAACAGTTTAAGTGCACCTCCAGTTCAGCTGAGTAAATATTTTCTCCACCAGAAATAATCATATCTTTAGCGCGATCATCAACAATCAAATGCCCATCATGATCTAGGTGGCCTAAATCGCCCGTATCAAACCAACCGTTATCTAGGGCCTGCGCTGTTGCCTCTGGGTTACCCCAGTATTCAAATAAAACGTTGGGGCCCTTAATGAGAATACGCCCCACATCACCATCGATAACGGGCACACCGCCTTGCCCCACCAAGCTCATCTGGCAATGCAAGGCAGGTACACCAGTGCTGTGAAACCGGGTCTTGGCTTGTTCTGCTGTTTGATATACTGCAATAGGTGATGTTTCCGTGAGGCCATACACTTGTTGCACTGGCAAACCACGGCTGGCAACGGCCTCAATAAGGTCTATAGGCACTATAGATGACCCACTGGTGATGCTACGCAGGCTTGAAAGGTCTGTAGTGTCCCACTGAGGCAGTGCCAACAAGGCTGATAAGGTTGCAGGCACTAGAACGGTGAGACTTGGCTTGTGATGATGAATGGCGGCGAGTGTTTGTACTGGGTCAAAGCGCGCATGCAGGATAACCGTAGCGCCCACATAAAAGGCTGGCAATGTTTGTATGTTGAGCCCACCAACATGAAACATAGGCAGCACAGTAAGAATGGTGTCGCTAGTGCTCATGCCATGCATATGCTGGCTGTTAAGGGCGTTGTAAAACAGCGCTTTCTGATCTAACACTGCGCCTTTTGGGTACCCTGTGGTACCGGATGTATAAACAATCAATAGCGGGGTGTTTAAGTCTACATGTGCATTGTAGCTGCTCAAATTGCGATCATAGGATTGCTTTAAGGCACTATAGGAATGCCAGCTTTCTGTGCTGGAGGTGGGTTTATTTACCCCTGCCGATTGTGCGTCTTGGAGCACAAACCAGCAGTCTGGGTAGGCATCATTGAGGGCATCAACTTGGTGCTTAAATTTAGGTGTAACAATTAACGCTTTGGGGCTGGCATCACTTAAAATATAATCGTATTCAGGGGTTTCTAAACGCCAATTAAGGGGCACGAAAATAGCCCCTAAACGCGCACATGCAAACATCAAGCTAATGAATTCAACGCTATTTAAGCCTAAATAAGCCACCCGATCACCACGCCCAACGCGCAGAGTGTGTTTGAGCATGCAGGCGTCGATAGTTATGGCATCGGCTAAGTTTGCATAGGTGTATTGCTGTTGCTGATCAATAACAGCAAGCTTGTTTGGTGTAAAGCGCGCGTGCGCATCAATCCAATTGGATATATTGGACATTAATCGTCTGCCTCCCCACGTTCATAGAGGCAACCTTTACCGAGCATGTCGAGGCACAGTTCTGCAGTCCAAGGCAGCATCAGAGAGCCACACCGGCTATCGCGATACAAGCGCTCTAATGGCAGGGACTTTAACATGGACTGGCCACCACAAGTGCGAATAGCCAACTGGGCAATTTCATTGGCATTCTCCATGGTAGTGTACTGTGCCACCCAGGCGCGGAGTAGTTGGTCTTTGCTGGGGTTGGCGCACGCCTCACTCATGGCTTGAAACCAAAGGGTTTTTGTTTGTTCCAACATAATACGCATTTGCGCTACGGCAATTTGTTTGGTGGCAAACTGACGCCGCTTAACGGGGCCAGTACCATCGACCTCACCCCGCAGGTATTTTACGGTAAAGTCATAAGCGGCCTGGGCAATGCCCATATAGCTTGGCGTGAGTGTCATAAACATGTGCGGCCAACGTTTAGCCGCTTGAAAGTATATGCCCGATGGCATTAGGGTTGCATCTTCAGACACAAACACATCTTCAAAAATGAGCGTGCGGGATACGGTGCCACGCATACCTACTGGGTCCCATTGGCCCTCTACAGTTACACCATTGGACATGGCTGGAATAGCTAAATAGATTGTATTACGGCGGCTTAGTTCAGTGGCTTGATCACTTGTTTCTGTACATAAAACGCCATAATAATTGGCGTGACCAGCCAATGAAGCAAAAATCTTTTTACCATTAATTCGCCAACCACCATCAACCTTATGAGCCACTGTTGCAAATGCTTTTGCCCCAGCAGCGGCTGCGCCGCCTTCTGAAAAGGGCTGGGAATAGATTGCACCTTGAGTGAGTATTCGTTGGTAATGTACCGCTCGGTTGTGTTTATGTAGTACCCGTGTTGGCTCGTCCATCTCCAAATCGTCAGTTAATAGACCACTCCAGAGGGTTGAGCACACATGCATGTTCCAGGTGAGTGCCGTGGCACCACAATAGCGCCCAATTTCAGCTGCAGTTAGTGCGTATGTTAAAAAACTAGCCCCTTCACCACCATCTTCTTTGGGGATGCAAATGCCCATTAAGTTAGCATCGAATAAGTCACTATAATTTTCTGTTGGAAACGCCGCACGAGTATCGTAATCAGCAGCTCTTCCAGCGAACTTATGTTGCCCTATGTGCCGAGCCCGAGCAGTTAGGTCTTGTTGTTGATTAGTAAGTTGCCATGCTTTGGCATCAAACATTGGTTGATCGGCTTGCATCTTAAACTCCTTGCCTATGGTCGTGTGGGGTAATGAAATCACTCACCTGTTGATTAAATAGGTTGGGCTGTTCTAGGTTTGCAAGATGACCTGCGTTAGGTAACACAGATATCTGAGCATGTTGGATTTTGCTAGCCAATCGTTCCATCATAGCTGCACTGGCAACAGTATCTTCGGCACCCGCTAGCAATAACGTGGGAATGCTCAAATGGGGTAAGTTGTGGCGGCAGTCAAATGCACTAATGCACTTAATGGCTTGTCTGTAGGTACGGCTGGGCACTTGCGCCATACAATCAATGGCGGCCTGACGCACTTTTGGGAGGCTAGGTTGTGCTAGCAAGGGGGTAATCAAGGCGGCAGCCAACTGCGGCATACTGGCGCCTTCATCCAGTGGTTTTAGCCTTGATGCAATAAACTGCTGTTGAAAATCACCGTCATTTGAACCAAATGCTGCACTTGTCGAATAAAGGATTAAACTTGCCAGATAGTCAGAGTGCTGAGCAGCAAATGCTTGCGCCAGCATGCCACCAAACGAATGACCTAAAAGGTGCACTGTATGCAGGTGATGCAGGTCTAAAAATTGTTTTAAACCCAATACCAAATGATCCCAATCCATCACTGACAAGGGCACAGATTCGCCATACCCAGGCAAATCTAAGGTCCATACCTGCAACTCATGGCTCAAGCCACTAAGTTGGGGCTCAAAGGAGCTGGCATTACCGCCTAATCCATGCAAACACACCAGCACTGGGCCCACTTTACCACGACACACATAACGCCAACTCACGCAATGTCGCCTTGCAGCTGGCCCCGTTTGATGACGCAATGTTCATCTAAGTGGATGGTACAGTTACGCACTGGCAAGTCAAAGTGTCCTTCGGTATAGCGGCCAGCAAACTCGTTGGCACCAGTAGAAAATAAAAAATTTCCTGCAAAGGCACGCAGCTCCGTACCATTAGTGTCTCGCTGATCGTACATGGTGAGTGCTTCATACCTTGCTTTAGGGTTCATACCAAAGCCAACATGAGAGACAGCATAGGCGTTTTTGTCGTTCCAAGCGGCCCAGTAACGCCTCATTAGCTCCGCGTCAGTACCCTGCCCATCTATTTGGGTCACAAAGTCGTTTTCTATGGTGAGGGTAACAGGTCGCTCCAAGTACCGCTTGAAGGTGAGGTTGATATCCCCCGCATCCAGCACTAGGGTGCCGTTGGCAGTGCCCTGATTAGGGAAGCATACCACTACCCCTGCAGGCCAATGAGCCAAGGTGCCAGGGCGGTCGGTATAGCCCCACACCCCCGCCGTAGGTGCACCTTTGATGTCAATCGTAAGGTCCGTACCAGCCTCTGAAGTCACCAACATTTTACTGGCTTGTTTGCAGAGCTTAGTGGCAGCTTTAACCTTGGGTGTTAAAGCCGGATCAGGTGCCAAACGGGTAAGTATTTCAGGGTGTTCGTTACTCACCATGAGCACCCTCGCTCCGGCTTGTAAGATCTGCGGCAATTCCGCTGCATGCAACAACCCCTCCACGGTACAATCTAACACTAAGGTGCTGCCTGCCAGCGCACTAATGGCTGGACCAGCATGTTGTAAGGCCTTGGAGGCGCCTGTGGATCTCACAGGCACAGGCGCCTCCGATGGGGGTGTAGGTATGCGCACGTGGAATGCATAGCAGCCCATGCGCACTAGGGCAAGTTCTGCCAACTGCAGTAGTATTTCTCTAGACTGGGTCTCTGACAGTATGGCCACTGAATCACCTGCCACCAAACCACACAACCCTAAGGTTTGCTCAAAAGCTGCAAGCCAAGGCGCTTCAATGCGATCATTTAACATGTTTTACGTACCCTATTACATTATGCTTTTGCCAGCATAGCATACACATTTTTATATGAAAATGAATACAACTACTCTAATATGTAACAAAATATGAAGTTTAATTACCAATATGACAAAACCTTTCAGTTTTATAGATGACTACTTAGCCTACCTCTTAGCTCGCTCGAGCCACCTTGTGAGCGAACAATTTCATCATCAAATTCAAGCTCAAGGCTGGTCAACCAATTATTGGCGCATACTCGCAAGCTTGTCTGACGAAGACGGCCTGACCTTAACCCAACTCAACCAAAGGGTATTATTTAAACAGCCAACTTTATCTAAACTAGTGGTTAAAATGGAAAGCGAGAAGTTGTTAATACGGCAAAAAGATGATGCTGATAAGAGATCCGTTAAAATAACTATTTCACCCAAGGGGCGAACCCTGGTTGCAGATCTATTGGCGCAGGCAAAGGCCCATGAAAAAAAAGTTTTAGCTGATTATAGCGAAGAGCAACAGCAATTGTTAAAAGGCATGTTACGCCGTTTAGTGTTACATTTGCAGGACTAACACAGCACTTTCAACAGACTTGGAAATTCACACGCGAATAGCCAATAACACTGCTAGTGTATGTGGAAATAATGGGCTATGCCTGTTACCAGAAGTGCCAAAAGACACCTCATTCTTTGCTCAGAAGGCCGAGGTTGACTGACCAAGCATTTTTATTTCTTGTTAAATTAGGCGCTTGCCAATCAGTCAATTAATTACGCGAACGTTGGTCTGTTTCATAGATTTGGAATTTAATAAATTACAAGCTGGAATTGATATGTTCAGTGCAATGATGGCGATCAAAGAGAATTAACACGGGAAGAATGAAAATGAAAATGAATCCAATGGGTCGCACTGGGGTCATGGTTTCCGAGCTATGTCTTGGTACCATGACCTTTGGTACTCAAACGTCTGAGGCCGAAGGCCACGCTCAAATGGATTGTGCACTTGGAAATGGCATAAATTTCGTCGATACGGCAGAAATGTACCCAGTCAACCCTATTGCAAAAGAAACCACCGGCAAAACAGAAGAGATACTAGGCACTTGGAATGCTAAAAATAGGTCACGTCGGGGTGACTATA
Organism: Oceanospirillaceae bacterium ASP10-02a; assembly: GCA_905182035.1. Taxonomy (GTDB): domain Bacteria; phylum Pseudomonadota; class Gammaproteobacteria; order Pseudomonadales; family Balneatricaceae; genus Njordibacter. The sequence continues at coordinate 22,272 of CAJIZL010000008.1, forward strand.
TTTTGGCAACTAAACATTCCGGTGAAGGCCTTAAAGACGTGCGCAATGGGGCTGCGATATCCTCAAAGACCATCCCAGAGACAATCGAGGGCAATTTACGCCGGCTGCAAACCGACTATATAGATCTTTACCAGTTTCATTGGCCCAATCGTGGCTCATATATGTTTCGCAAAAACTGGAATTATAATCCCGCTTTACAGAATAAGGCCAATACACTCGCCAATATGGAAGATTGCCTGGCAGCTCTCCAAAAACAGGTTGATAAGGGCAATATAAGACATTTTGGGCTGTCTAATGAAAGCGCCTGGGGAACAGCTCAGTGGTTACGTTTGTCAGAAGATCGTGGTTTGCCTCGTGTTGCAACAATCCAAAACGAGTATTCGCTTTTGTGCCGGCTTTATGACACTGACCTTGCCGAGCTAAGTGTGAATGAAGATGTCGGATTGATCACATTTTCACCTTTGGCTACGGGGTTGTTGACCGGTAAATATCAAAATAGTGCTATTCCCGAAGGATCTCGCAAATCACTTTCACCAGATTTGGGTGGCCGCACCACAGACCGGGTTTGGCCTGCAGTTGATGCTTATATGGCAATTGCAGCCAAACATGACGTCGATATTGTACATATGTCACTTGCATGGTGCCTTACTCGACCCTTCATGTGTTCTGCGATTTTTGGGGCAACACGTCATGAACAGCTTGAGCATATTCTCAAAATGACAGATGTTGAGCTAAGCAATGAATGTCTCGATGATATTGCCAAAGCCCATAAAGCGCATCCCATGCCTTATTAGGGCGTGGCAGGGCCATATCGGAATCGATATGAAAACTTCCGTAAGTTTAAGCCAGAAAATTTGAGACTTTTGGTGTGCAACGTCACCGCAGGCTTATTGGCAATTGGCTTGATAGTAAAAACCATTAAGAAGGTATAGTTATGAAAAAGAAACTCAATCAACCATTAGGTGGAAACGATATGCCTCGTTTTGGCGGTATTGCCACTATGATGCGATTGCCTCACGTACCTAATGCTCAGGATCTTGATGTTGCTTTTGTCGGTGTACCCTTCGATATTGGCACATCAAACCGCTCAGGAGCTAGATTTGGCCCTCGGCAAATTCGCACTGAATCCTGTTTAATTCGTCCCTACAACATGGCAACTCGCGCTGCACCGTTTGATTCTTTACAAATAGCTGATATCGGTGATGTTGCCATTAATACTTTCAATATAGAAAAATCGATGGGTATTATCGAATCAGCCTACGACGATATTCTT
>CAJIZL010000009.1 GCA_905182035.1 Oceanospirillaceae bacterium ASP10-02a
GAGTTTGCCAGCCCATTGTTTTACAAGGCCTTTTAGTGACTTGCTTAACGCTTGTCAAAGGCCCCTACAACAAGGGAGCGCCATTATATCCATCGCAGAGCAAAGCACAAGCGGTTTAGGGAAATAATACGGAAAAGATAGTGAAAGAGAAGGCAAAAGAGAAACTGAAGGGGGTGCAGTTACCCTGGGCGCAGCCAAAGCATCTTAGACTCAGGCGCTGACCTCAGGGTGGCAGCAGACCTACATCACCAAATGGCGAATATCACCTAATAGTTTTGCTAGATACTGAGTGAAACGCGCCGCATCTGCCCCATTTACAGCACGATGATCGTAAGACAGCGACAATGGCATCATCAACCTTGGCTCAAACTCACTGCCATTCCAGCGGGGCTGCATTTCAGCTTTGGACACACCTAGAATAGCTACCTCGGGTGTATTCACTATCGGAGTGAATGCAGTACCACCAATGCTACCCAAACTAGAGATAGTAAAACAACCTCCCTGCATATCTACAGGCATCAATTTTTTACTCTTCGCTTTCGCACCCATAGCAATGACTTCTTCTGACAATTGCCAAATGGATTTGTTATCGACATCACGGATAACTGGCACCATAAGCCCCGAAGGCGTATCTACAGCAACACCAATATTAATGTAATGCTTTTGAACAATGTGTTCACCATCATTCTCTAACGACACATTAAACTGTGGGTACTGGCGCAGGGCCAAAGCACATACTTTCAGCATAAAGGGTAAGGGTGTGACCTTGGTACCTTTTTGCTCCGCTTCTGCCTTTAGCCCCTTACGGAACACCTCTAGTTCAGTAATGTCTGCATGATCAAATTGGGTGACGTGAGGCACATTAAGCCAACTACGGGTCATATTTTGCGCAGTAATCCGTTGCACCTTACTCATTTTAATACGGTCAATAGCACCAAACTGACTGAAGTCGATAGCTGGCGGTTGCTCTATGCCATGGCCCTGAGTGGATGACGAGGCAGGTTGTTGCAGCTTTTGTTTTACAAAAGCCTCTATATCTTCTTTTAATACACGATCTCTTGGCCCAGTTGCAGCAACTTGCGCCAGCTCTACACCCAGTTCGCGGGCCAACATGCGCACAGCTGGGCCTGCATGAGCAGCACTTCCTATGATCACTTCCATCTCTTCATGAGCTTGATTTACTGGGGCTGGAGCTTTACTAGGTGCAACAGTTTCTTTGATTTGAGGCACCTGAGACACCAACGTCTCTAGAGCCACTTTACTAGCCTTGCTTGTTAACACCGCAATGGTGTCACCCACATTAATTTTAGCGCCCTCTGCCACTTTAATTTCTAGCACAGTGCCAGCGAAAGTAACTGGAATTTCCATAGAGGCTTTGTCGGTTTCAAGTACGATTAGGCTATCTCCTTCAGCCAACTCATCACCCACTTTAACGGATATCTCAATAACCTCTACATCGGCTGCACCACCTAAGTCTGGCACCAAAGCCAATCGCTCAGACTCCACGGCTACAGCTTCAGCCATCACATCAGGAATAACAGCTTCCACTATCGCCGATTCCATTTCAATTTCCACATGAGGTGCTAGCTCCCTAGCTTCATCTGGTGCAGCGGCAGTTTCAATTTCCACCATTACATCACCAAGACTACACGTGTCACCCTCTTTTAAAACAATGGTTTTTATTACACCAGCGCTTGACGCTGGAATTTCCATTGATGCTTTGTCAGTTTCAACCACAATAATAGAGTCGCCCTCACTTACCACATCACCAACTGCTACGCAGATTTCGATGACTTCTACGTTTTCTGCACCGCCCAAATCTGGGATCATCATATTACTTGTTGCCATGTCTTTGTCCTCTTCTCGTCAGCAGCTTACAGGTGAACTGGGTTAGGCTTATCACTGTCGATATTGAACTTTTTAATGGCGCGCGAAACCTCACTCACCTTTATGGTACCGTCTTCTGCTAGAGCCTTTAGCGCTGCGACAACAACGTAGTATCGGTTGACCTCAAAAAACTCTCGAAGCTTTTCGCGACTATCACTACGACCATAGCCATCAGTACCCAGCACCTTATAGTTGGCGGGCACAAACTCACGAATCTGCTCCGCAAATGATTTTACGTAGTCTGTAGCAGCGATAACCGGCCCAGCATGACCAGACAAGCATTGCTCTACATAACTCTGCTTTGGCTCTTCCTCCGGGTGCAACATATTCCAACGACCAACATCCTGTGCGTCACGACCTAGTAGGTTAAAGCTTGTGATACTCCAAACATCTGCACCAATATTGAACTCCGCTGCCAAAATTTCTGCAGCAGCCTCCACTTCTCGCAAAATAGTGCCACTGCCAAGTAGCTGCACACGTTTTTTAGCTTTGGACTTAATTTCTTTTAACAAGTACATACCCTTAACAATACCAACCTCACAGCCTACCGGCATATCTGGCTGAATATAATTTTCATTCATCACGGTAATATAGTAAAACTTGTTTTCCTTTAAGGCATACATGCGATGCAAACCATCTTGAATGATGACCGTCAGCTCATAGGCATAGGTAGGATCATAAGTGACACAGTTGGGAATCAAGTTACCTAGAATATGGCTATGTCCATCTTCGTGTTGCAATCCTTCGCCGTTTAAAGTGGTACGACCTGCTGTGGCTCCAATAAGGAACCCGCGGGCCTGACTGTCACCAGCAGCCCATGCCAAATCACCAATACGCTGAAAACCAAACATTGAATAGAAGATATAAAACGGAATCATAGCGTAATTATTATTACTGTATGAAGTCGCGCAGGCCAACCATGCAGACATAGCCCCCGCTTCGTTAATACCTTCTTCTAGTATCTGGCCCGCCTGATCTTCACGATAGTACATCACCTGATCGGCATCATGGGGTACATACTTCTGTCCTTCAGCCGTATAAATACCTAACTGGCGGAACATTCCCTCCATACCAAAGGTACGAGCCTCATCAGGAACAATCGGTACAACTCGCTGGCCAATTTCTTTATCTTTAACTAACGTCGTCAATGTACGAACAAATGACATGGTGGTAGACACTTCACGCTTGCCACTGGACTTCAGTTGGCCACCCAGAGAATCTAAACTAGGTGTTGTTAGAGCTTCAAAGTCACTACGTCGACTCGGTAATTGGCCACCCAAGGCCTCTCGCCTTGCCCGCATGTACTTCATTTCGGGCGTATCTTGTGCCGGTCGGTAATATGGTACGTTCTTAATTTGGTCACGAGTTAATGGAATATTAAAGCGCTCACAGAAACTTTCCATTTCGTCCATATCAAGCTTTTTGAGAGAGTGAGTTGGGTTCTTTGCTTCTCCCGACTTACCCATGCCATAGCCTTTAATCGTTTGAGCTAAAATAACCGTGGGTTTACCTATGGTATTGGTCGCTTCGTGGTAGGCTGCATAAACCTTATAGGGATCATGGCCACCGCGGTTAAGCTTCGTAATATCGTCATCAGTATAGTCTGCTACCATCTCCAATAACTCAGGGTATTTACCAAAGAAGTGCTCACGGGTGTAGGCACCACCCATGGCTTTGTAATTTTGTGACTCACCATCAACTACTTCATTCATGCGCTGTTGCAACAAACCTTTGGTATCGCGGGCTAGTAAAGGATCCCAGTGTCGGCCCCAGAGCACTTTAATGACATGCCAACCGGCACCCACAAAGATACCTTCAAGTTCTTGGACAATTTTACCGTTACCACGCACAGGACCATCTAGACGCTGCAAGTTACAGTTGACCACAAAAATTAGGTTATCCAGCTTTTCGCGGCCGGCTAGGGAGATACAGCCTAATGATTCTGGCTCATCACATTCTCCATCACCTAAAAAGGCCCAAACTTTACGGTCACCATTTTCAACCAACCCACGCTGCTGTTGATAACGCATAATGTGGGCTTGATGAATCGCCTGCAATGGACCTAAGCCCATTGAAACCGTTGGGAACTGCCAGTAATCAGGCATTAACCATGGGTGAGGGTAGGAAGACAAACCATTGCCATCTACTTCACGGCGAAAGTTATCCATTTGCTCCTCAGTTAAACGCCCTTCTAGATAAGAACGAGCATAAATACCGGGGGAAATATGACCTTGGAAGAACACTAGGTCACCTTCTTGCTGATCTGTATTACCCCGGAAGAAATAGTTAAAACCTACATCATATAAAGTAGCTGATGAGGAGAAGCTGGCAATATGCCCACCTAAGCCATCATCATTATCATTGGCGCGCATCACCATAGCCATGGCATTCCAGCGAATCAAAGAACGAATACGTCGTTCCATGAATAAATCACCTGGCATATGCTGCTCATTTTTTAGAGCAATACTGTTGACGTAGGGCGTGGTGAGGGAGTTTTCTACCTTCGCACCCTGCAAACGGGCTTGTTCCCCCAGCTTTACCAAGATATATCGAGCACGATCTGCACCCTCGTTTTTAATCACCGAAGTCAAGGCATCCAACCACTCTTGTGTTTCGATTGGATCTATATCTGAATCAGACTGCAACACGTTTTCCCCTATTCACTAATGCCGAAAAAATTTTACTTCGACACAACATAAAATATCATGTAGTAATACTACAATAAATACAAAAATAATGCCAATATAGACCAAAAAAATACACATTAGTAAATATTTTACATTTATTAAACTATGCCCCAGAACGCCTCATAGCGCGCTCTTGACGGGTTGAATCTTTGCTTTGCTCTATAATTGCCTCTTCTACAAAGGCCAAATGATCATGAGCCGCATTTCGTGCTTTTTCTGGGTTTTCTGCAACAATAGCTTCCAATAAAACTTGATGTTGATGATGGATACGTTCTCGAGTATCGCGCTTGGGATAAATGCTCTCCAAGTTGGCGTAGATATTTTTATGAAGCAAAGTAAACAACGAACGCATCGTATGCAACAACACAGCATTATGAGACGCTTCAGCAATAGCTAGGTGAAATTCCGCATCGGCTTTGGTTTCTTGCTCAAACAACTTCTCATCATGAGCCTCTTGCAGATCAACATAGCATGCTTGCAACCGCTCTTTGTCCGCTTCCGTACATCTTAATGCAGCATAATAGGCCGACACCCCTTCTAGCGCATGACGGAACTCTAGCAGATCATATTGTGCTTCCGGATGAGTAGAGAATAATTCAGTTAACGGGTCCACTATACTGCTACCAATGTTTTCAGAAACGAACGATCCACCACCTTGACGGCTAATAATAAGTCCTCTAGCCGAAAGTTTTTGTAATGCCTCCCTAAGCGAAGGTCTGGACACTTCAAACTGACTAGCAAGCGTTCGCTCTGGGGGTAACTGTTGGCCTGGCTTAAGACTGCCTTCTAGTATCATAGCCTCTAACTGCTCCATGATTACATCTGATATTTTGGGTTGTTTTACTCGCTGATACGCCATAACCGCCCTCTATTGGTAATACCAATTATATTCAAAGTCAAAAATAACCTGCTTTCCTTGTCTTGGTCAAGTTTATTACCATATAAAGTGTCATAATAATCTTATCCACATCACCTTAAAAGATATAAGTGCAGGTTCATTTTAACAGTAGCGTTGTTCAGAATATAGCGTATGAAATCTTATTAGGTATACTGGTATTACCATTTATCCAAGAAACATTAAAAGGTATAGAAAAATAACGTCCCTATAAGATTAACTATGAAATTTATCAAAGCTAACATTACTCAAAAAACATTAATCACAATCCCAATGGTGTTTTTTAACAGCTATTTATAAAGGTCTATTTCCCTTCATTATTTTGCAATTAATTGGTATGTTTGCACTTAAAGCCTGACGGCAAGAGAGTCTTTGGTCACCAACGTTAGCATATAGGGCCAAACCAGGTTAAAACACAAGGATAGTTTTGGATATTTATGGATCAGAGCATTATTGAACGCGTTTTCGCCACGGTTTTTCCACTCGTGGCTATTGCCACCATCGGCTATGGCTATGGCCAATGGCGCAGACCAGACATCAAACTCATTAACCAAATCAATATGGAGGTTTTTGTACCTTTATTGGTGTTTGTAGTTCTGGCAGACCAATCGGTACCTATTGGCCATCTTGGACCCATGGCCCTTGGTGCAATTATCGTTGTACTTGGTTCAGGCTTATTGTTGTGGCCTGTTATTGCCATGTCACCTTGGTCGAGTAAAACCTTCTTGCCACCGATGATGTTTAACAACGTGGGCAACATGGGTATACCATTAATCTTATTGGCCTTTGGTGACGAGTTTTTAGCCATTGCCGTGGTTTGTTTTGTGGTAGAAATGACCCTGCACTTTAGCTTAGGCATTTTTATGATCAACCCAAAAATGCGTTTAATAAGCATACTTAAACAACCAGTTATGATCGCCACTATAGCTGGTTTCACCATAGCTTTAAGCGGCCTTCAATTGCCCAGCAGTGTTCACTTGCCCATCGACATGTTGGGGCAAATTTGTATTCCATTAATGCTCTTTACCTTGGGCATTCGCCTAACCAACATAGCGTTTGATGACTGGAAGGTCGGTTTAATAGGCGCCATTCTTTGCCCCATTTCCGGCATTTTAATGGCCGTAGCGGCGCAAGTTTTACTTAAGCTCCCACTAGAGCAATATGCCGTACTTATTGTGTTTGGTGCTTTGCCACCAGCAGTATTGAACTACATGGTGGCAGAGCAATACCAGCAAGAACCAAAAAGAGTAGCCTCTATCGTCTTGATTGGTAACTTAATGGCATTGATCAGCATTCCGATTACTTTAGCATTTGTTCTCTAAACCCACTCTAGGCCTGTGGTATCATGGGCCCAATTGAGCCACACCATTTCTAGCGCGGAACTTCCCAATGCCAACCCCCATACCCGATGTTCTCAACGCCCATTTTCTCAAGGCAGATCTAAAAGCTAACGTGAGCGCTGCTTTATTAGAAGATGTAGGTGATGGGGACATTACAGCACGCTTAATACCGGTCGAAGAAAAAGCTTCTGCAGCGATTATTACCCGCGAAGATGCCACCATTTGTGGTGTTGACTGGGTGAACGAAGTAGCACGCCAAGTGGACGCGACCATCTCCATTGACTGGATGGTGGCTGATGGACAGCAGGTTGAAGCTAATCAGCTATTATTTCAAGCCTACGGCAATGCTCGTAGCCTACTTACTTTTGAGCGTTGCGCCCTGAATTTTTTACAGTGTTTATCTGGTACCGCCAGCATCGCTCACTATTACGCTGGCCTAGTAGCAGACACCCAAGTAAAGCTACTAGACACCCGCAAAACCATTCCCGGCTTACGCAAGGCACAGAAGTACGCCGTTGCTTGTGGCCAATGTTACAACCACCGCATCGGTTTATATGATGCATTTTTAATCAAAGAAAACCACATTGCTGCTTGTGGAGGCATTAGCCAAGCCATTGCTACTGCTCGACAACAAGAACCTGCCAAACCTGTAGAAGTAGAAGTGGAATCCATGGATGAGCTACAGCAGGCATTAGAAGCCGGTGCAGACAGCGTTATGCTCGACAACTTTACTTTGCGTGAAATGCGTGAAGCGGTGCAGCTCGCTGCAGGACGAGTAGAACTAGAGGCGTCCGGTGGCATTACCGAGCAAACTCTTCGCCCCATCGCAGAAACGGGTGTGGACTACATCTCCATTGGTGCCTTAACCAAAGATTGCCGCGCTATTGATCTGTCGATGCGGTTTGTTTAAAACAACATCAGATGATCAAGCGAGAGCTTAATACCAATTTCTTCACCAATTTCATGGTTATGGTGAGAATCTGCAAAGCAAGACAATGTTTGATTACCCGCTATTAATACCCGATACAAAAAGTGGGTACCACGAAAACGTTTACTGATGATACGTCCTGTTATAGGGCTATCATCCAAGTGTAAGACGTCATCGGGACGGATAAAGACCTCAGCTTTTTGACCTGCTGTAAAGCCATGGGCCCTGTCGCTACACAAGTGGCCTATGGGTGATTCTACACAGGTTTCACTACTCACATTACAGGCTAAAAAGTCTCCTTCACCAATAAAATCAGCGACAAAACGACCGTCTGGCTTATGGTAAATATTGTAGGCTGTATCCCACTGTTCGATACGACCTTGATTCATTACCGCCACATGATCTGACATGGTAAAGGCTTCAGTCTGGTCATGGGTGACTAATAGTCCAGGGATTTTTTCTTGCCGCAAAATTGCACCAACTTCTGGCACCAGTTCTTCTCGCAACATGGCATCAAGGCCAGAGAAAGGTTCATCTAATAACAACAAACTAGGTTTCGGCGCCATAGCACGGGCCAATGCTACACGTTGCTGTTGGCCACCTGACAATGCATGAGAATAACGTTCTTGATAACCACTTAATCCAACCAGATCCAACAACTCTTCCACTCGCTGCACTTGCTCTGCCTTGGGCCAGTGCTGTAATCCAAACGCCACATTAGCAGCGATATTTATGTGAGGAAACAAGGCCACATCCTGAAATACCATGCCCACATTACGGGTTTCTGCGGGTAGGCAAAAGTCATCCTTAGCAAGGGTTTTACCTGCCAAACTAATACTGCCAGACTGTAATGGCACAAAACCAGCAATGGCGCGCAACAAAGTGGACTTACCACAACCACTGGGGCCCAACAAACAACCTATTTCACCTATACCCACAGCTAAGCTTACATCATGCACAATGTTATGTTGGCCGTAGGCAACATTTACTTTATCCACCAGCAAATGCTGATCCGAGTTATCAAAGGACATAGTCATTTAGGATCTCTCATATTAGTGTGGCCTGCGGCGGGCAATTGAGGCATGTAGCATCAATACAGGAATAAGCCCAACGAGTACAATCATAATGGAAGCCGGAGCTGCATCGACAAGCCTTTCGTCTGAGGCTAATTCATAAGCCCGAACTGCCATGGTATTAAAGTTAAACGGTCGCAGTATAAGTGTTGCAGGTAACTCTTTGAGCACATCTACAAATACAATCAATAGGGCGGTGAGTATAGAGCTGCGCATTAGAGGCACATGAATCTTACGTAATAGGGTCAAAGGATTGTGGCCCATTGATCTACCAGCATGGTCTAAACTAGGCTTAATTTTCTCTAAACCAGACTGGACACTACCTAGCGCTACGGCCAAGAAACGCACTGTATAAGCAAATAATAAAGCCACCAAACTACCTGATAAAAGCAAACCTGGGCTATCCCAACCTAAGCTTTCGAATAGGGCTATAAGACTATGGTCTGCCCATGCTAATGGAATCAAAACGCCTATAGCAATAATAGTACCTGGTAATGCATAACCAAAGCCTGCCATAGCAATCACAGTGCGGACAGGTTTAATCGGTTTAGTTCTTTTTGCGTAGGACAAAATAATGGCTAATGTTACGGCAATGATCGCTGCCAAAAAAGCTAAGCTAAATGAATTCCATGCAAGGGTAACAAAGTCCCAACCTAAAGGTTCTGCCTCGAACACCGCCCAAAACAACAACTGAGTTGCTGGGATAATAAAACCAAAAATAAGGGGTGCCGAGCATGCAATTACAGCCATGGCTGCTTTGGTGCCCGTTAACGGAATTAAATCTGCGCGAGCTCTTGATTCGGCCGCAGAATGGTAACTTGCACGGCGACGAGAATAACGCTCTAACAGGACTAATAATATAACAAAAGCCAATAAGCTGGCGGCCAGCTGAGCTGCGGCGGCCATATCTCCATAACCATAAAAGGTACGGAAGATACCCGTAGTGAAGGTGCTCACACCAAAATATTGCACGGTACCGTAGTCTGCCAAAGTTTCCATTAGAGCCAGGGATAAACCTGCAATGATGGCTGGTCGAGCCATAGGTAACGCTAAACTCCACATGGCACGCCAGCGTGAATAACCTAAACTACAACCCACTTCAATACTGTTGACTGATTGCTCCAAAAAGGCAGCCCTAGCCATGAGATAAACATAGGGATACAACACTAGAGACATCATCACAATGGCGCCACCTAGGGAGCGAATTTCAAAGAACCAATAATCACCATAACCTAGGCCTGTTAGGTCTCTAATCCAAGTTTGCACTGGGCCTGCAAAGTCTAATAAGCCAGTGTAGGTGTAGGCGATAATGTAAGCTGGGATAGCTAACGGTAACAACAGAGCCCAGCTCAACCAGCGACGCCCCGGAAAACTGCACATACTGGTTAGCCAAGCGGTGGGCACTCCTAATAAAAGCACACCCGTGCCAACACCAAGCAATAGCAGCAAGGAGTTCACTAAATAATCGTTAAGCACGGTATCAAACAAGTGCTGCCATAGGGCACCATCGGCTTTTAGCAGATAGCTGACAATCACAATGACAGGAAGCGATAAGAATGCTGCAATCACAACAGCAAAAACACTTAACCCATGGCGTTTAAACATTAACAGTATTACCTATCGCCAGCCGGCACGATCCATTAGTTGAACCGCTTGTCGATTATTCTCACCTAATGTTTCTAAATCAATGGGATCCATCTTGTATACACCAAACCCTTTTAGGGCCTCTGAAACTTCTACACCAGCTACAACTGGATATTCATTATTAATTTCTGCATACCAAGCCTGTGCTGTCGCAGATACCAGATATTCTAATAGTATTTGTGCCTGTTTAGGGTGTTTACCGTATTTAGTAAAACCTGCACCACTCACATTAAAGTGAGCACCGCGTCCCAGTGCACCTTGGCCCAGCTGGTTAGGCCAAAATACTGCCAACTGGCTAGCCACAGACTGCTCAGCTTCTTTACTGCTATTGATCAACCGAGCCAAATAATAGGTATTAGCTATAGTCACATCACACACACCTGCTGACACCGCTTTTAACTGGTCTGTATCTCCACCTGAGGGTGCTTTAGCAAGATTATTGATCATGCTTGCCATCCAATCCTGAGTGGCTTCAGCGCCGATTGCATCAATAGTGGCAGCCACAAGAGATTGATTATACACAGATTGTGAGGACCGGAGGCAAATTCGACCTTTCCATTTTGCGTCTGCTAGGGCTTCATAAGTAGACAGTTCATCAGGGTTAACACGATTCTTGGCATAAATAATAGGCCTTGCTCTAAGTGTAAGTCCGTACCAGTAACTTTCAGAATCTCTTAACGCTTTAGGAATTCTCTTTTCTAGCGACGGCAAAGACACGGGTTTTAGCACTCCGGCCTCTTTAGCGCGATGCAGACGGCCCACATCCACTGTAATAAAAAGGTCAGCAGGGGTTGCACTGCCTTCTACTTGCAAACGTTTTAATAAGGCATCAGCCTTGCCAGTAATAAGGTTCACTTTAATACCAGTGGTAGCACTAAATTCATCCAACAAGGGCTTAATTAATGCCTCTTTACGGGCTGAATAAACATTTACTATGTCCCCGGCTTGGGCCGTTGTGGCGGTTAATAAGCTAGCAGCAACGGCGGGGAGTATAAAGGTATTAATAAGATTCATGGGTATCATTTATTGGGACTCACTTGTTACATGTGTTTTGTTATTGGTGCTGATTAATTTGCCCTTACTACGCCAGAAGTAGCGCCAACTGCTTGTAAAGGGCTGCCAATACAAAGTTACTAACTGGTGTTCTTTAGGCTTTTGGCCAAGCAAGCCGTAGGTTAATTCTTGACTATTAGATCCATACTCCAAGGTATTTCCTAGTCGATCCCATAAGGCAATAAAGGCACCAAAGTTCTTATCCCAATGCTGACGAGCCTGAGAATGGTGTATTTGGTGCTGTGCGGGAGAAATGAGCCACCCTTCTATGACTTTTCCATAACTAATAGGTACAGGCGAATGACGCAAGTTAGAGCCTAACAAATTTAATACTGCGTTAAATACATTGGCTCCCAACAAGCTCAGCAAGGTCACCCTGTCAGCAAACACAAACACAAACACACTAATCAGAAAGCCCTGCACTAATACACTGCGCAGGCCAAACAATAGGCCTTCCATGGGGTGTGTCCGCAATACTGTAAAAGGTGTTAAAGACTCGGCTGTGTGGTGTACTCGGTGAAATGCCCACAAAACTGGCCAGCGGTGCATCAGTCGATGAAGATAATAGCGACTTGCGTCATCAACTACAAACAAACATGAGGTAAAAATAACTGAAACCCAAAAAACTGGAATGTCTGAAAACCACAAGGGCCGAGATACCCAATCATTGAGCGCATAGAATAAAGTAGTCGCAAGGGCTAATTTACTCAACAGAATTGGACTGAGAAGCAACATGATCGGTTGATTAAGCAGCATTATTGTATAATCAGATTGACTAGAACTAGACCACCAAATTTTACCTTGAAATAGCCAACGAAAAGCGGCTAGACAGTTAAGCTGACGCTGCCACATAAGCCAAACAACAGCAATAAGTGTAGCACTTAACATATAGCCGAAAAATATACGCTTACTACCTTGGCTGACTAAACCCATAAGTTCAGAAAACCAAGATTGTATAAACTCAAACAACCAATCCATGGCTAGTTAATGAAGCATCTAGTCATTTTCAGCCGCCATCGCTTCACCAAGTGAATCTACCAATTGAGCTAAGTTGGCGGTCACATTTTTATTACGCGCTTCTACTTCAAAGTCATCAATCATTAACTTTTGCAGCTTGATCATCTGCACACGGTACTCAGATAAACTAACAGAGGAACTTTGTACAAACTCACCATCAACCAAGGCGGCAACCTGCGTGTTACCTAACAAAACTGGGCTGTATCCTATAAGTCGATTCAACTTCACACCAGTTTCACCTAAGTTAACACCACCCGATTCCAACGCTAATGCAAAACCCTTAAGCTCACCCCAATGCTTGGCATAGTTACGATAAAGCTTCACGGCATTACCATTGGCTTCAATAGCGGCTTCCAATTTTTCAATATCACCATAAACAGAACCTGCATACTTAAACACAGCTTCAGCAATAAGACGCTGCCATTGGGTCTTAATCACTTGAGCGTAGCTCATTAATTTACTGCGCTGGGCATCTGTAAGCGCTTCACCATTGGCAGAGGATATTAAATTACGGCCATCAAGAAAGGCCTGAACAATGGTATGCAGGTAATTAGTTTTTCCACCTTTATCAAACGAGGCTGCATAGTATGCATGAGCGAATGCCATTTCAGTAACTAATGACACCTTACCATCGTTATTGTAATCTGCCTTGGCGAAACTATCCGCTTTCTGCTTGGCAATGCCATAGACTTGTGCAGCAGTTAACTTCATAGTATGAGCCGGTGCGCCAAAATAACCAAAGGCCTCATCCCATATGTGCTCTTTACCTGTATAGGCCTTGCCTTCTTTGTAGGCTTTACTGTTAGGATTAACGTCCGCTGCTAACTTTTCATCTAGATAATTATCAACAGCCTGATTATAGAATACTGCGCCCATAGTAAATTTAGAAATTAATTGTGTGTAGTCATAGCCTGTTAAGGGATCAAATCCTTTTTCCGTCGCTGCTGCTTTTTCCAACATCAAGTCAAGCAATTCAGCACCAGTGAGTCCACCAGGCATGCCAGAGATTAAACCCTTGTAGGCTTTTCCAGACAGGTTTTTGCCTGTTGAAATCTTATCCACATGCGTTTGAAGCACTGCAAATTCATCTTTCGAAACTGGATCAACAATAACTCGACCTGTCTCTTTGCCATTAAAGTAAGCTTTAGTTTGCTCTAAACTAGCACCTTTAGAAACCAGCTTTTTAACTGAATTGTGTAGGGTATGCCGCGCTATCTGGCCAGTGTAAGCCTCAGAATGGGTCTTACTGCCCGTATAGTTTTTTACCGTAATGGGGAAGTCTGCATAGACCTCTACATGTGCCCCAGCGTGGGCTTGACCAGTTAAGGTTAAGCTAGTGGCAACAACGATAGAAAGAAGTGTTTTATTCATAGATCATCTCTAGTAAGCTTTTCAATCAGGAGGATTATAAACAAACTTGAGTGGTAATGCAAATCATTCTTATTTAGATTAGCGTAACGTTTAGCATTTATTAAATATAAATAAATTCGTCATTTTTTATACAATTTAAAGGTAATCTAGGTACACATAAAATTCACCAACTGTTAAACTGCGCGCCTAAACTGTCCCAGTAGCTCAGCTGGATAGAGCAGCCGCCTCCTAAGCGGCAGGCCGGAGGTTCGACTCCTCTCTGGGACGCACCTGATTCTATGCTTGCTCCACTTTCCGTGGGGCACATACACATATAACACGTTGTTTCTTAAACAATAACCACCTGCGGTGTTTCACTTTACGTGATCACTCAACCAGTTTAATTAATTCTTGGCTTGCTAGAATTGCGCCAGCTTCCTCTCTTATTTTAATCATTTCTGGTTTATTCATTATTCCAACCATATGTTCCAT
>CAJIZL010000010.1 GCA_905182035.1 Oceanospirillaceae bacterium ASP10-02a
AAAAATACGTGGTGCGTTTGGGTGAAGATATTCCTAAACACCACGTCATGCGCTTTAATGAACTGTCTGCGAGTCGTGCAGCTCATTTAGCAGGTCTGTCACCAGCTGTTATTTACACCGAACCCGGCATTACGGTTCTGCAATTCATTGAGTGTGCAACCTATTCTCCAGAAGATGTCCGTAAACCTGAAAACCTGAAAAGAATCCTGTTATTAATCCAGAAGTGTCATTTTGAGCTGCCAAAACATCTGCGTGGTCCTGCTCTTGTTTTCTGGGTATTTCATGTGATTAGGGATTATGCAGCGAGCCTGCAAGATGCAGGAAGCTTGTACCAAAAATTATTACCTGAACTAGTTCAAATTGGCAATCTGCTAGAAACCAACGCAGGCCCATTTGATATGGTTTATGGCCACAATGACCTGTTGGCGGCTAATTTTTTGGATGATGGAGAACGTTTATGGATGATTGACTGGGATTATGCCGGATTTAATTCGCCACTATTTGACCTTGGTGGGCTGGCTTCTAATAATGAACTTAACGAATCTCAAGAAATTTGGCTCCTAGAAAACTACTTCGAAACGCCTGTTACATCTGAATTACTGCATCGCTATACCGCCATGAAATGCGCGTCTTTGCTGCGCGAAACTATGTGGAGCATGGTGTCCGAAATCAGTTCGGATATTAACTTTGATTACACAACATACACTACCGACAATCTTGCGCTGTTTCGCATTGCTTATAAAAACTACAATCAAACATGAGACCCAATATGCATAATTTACCGAGCTCTTCCAAAACGGTTATTATAGGTGGGGGTATTATTGGTTGTTCAACCGCATACCATTTGGCGAAGATAGGCGTCGAAACCGTTCTGCTTGAGCGCAAGAAGCTAACCTCTGGCACCACATTCCATGCGGCCGGACTGGTTGGGCAATTGCGTTCAAACGCTAACATCACCCAGCTTCTGGGCTATTCCGTAGAACTTTATAACAAGATAGAGCAAGAAACTGGGCTTAGCACCGGTTGGAAGATGAACGGTGGTTTACGCTTGGCCTGCACCGAAGAGCGCTGGACCGAAGTAAAACGCCAGGCAACCACAGCCCACTCCTTTGGGTTGGAGATGGACTTACTGACGCCCAAAGAAGCACTTGATCTGTGGCCATTGATGAATATTGACGATGTAATCGGCGCCGCTTTCATGCCCACTGACGGCCAAGCTAATCCTTCAGATATTACCCAAGCCCTAGCCAAGGGAGCGCGTATGGCTGGCGCAAAGATATTTGAAGACACCAAGGTTTTGGATCTAGAAATAGACAATGGAAAAATTAAAGCTGTAATCACAGAACATGGCCGTATTGAATGTGAAAAAGTTGTGGTGTGTGCCGGGCAATGGACTCGCGAATTCGCCAAACGGTTTGGTGTGAATGTGCCGTTAGTCTCGATGGAACACCAGTATATGGTTACCGCAGAAATTGAGGGTATGCCTAAGCACCTGCCAACCCTTCGAGACCCAGATCGTCTAACCTATTACAAAGAAGAGGTTGGTGGGCTGGTAATGGGGGGTTATGAATCAAACCCTATCCCCTGGGCAATCGCAGGGATTCCTAAGGGTTTTCACTACTCTTTGTTGGACAGCAATTACGATCACTTTGAACAGTTGATGGAATTGTCCTTGGGTCGTGTTCCAGCTCTTGAAAATGTTGGTATCAAAACCCTGACCAACGGCCCGGAAAGCTTCACCCCAGATGGCAATTTTATTATAGGTGAGGCGCCAGAATTGTCGAATTTCTTTGTTGGTGCTGGCTTTAATGCCTTTGGCATCGCCGCGGGTGGTGGCGCAGGAATGGCGCTGGCAGAATGGGTGCATGCAGGTGAACCCCCCTATGATCTTTGGTCTGCCGATATTCGCCGCTTTGGGCATCCGCACTTTGATACGGACTGGGTGCGCACCCGCACGGTAGAAGCTTACGGCAAACACTACACAATGGATTGGCCACATGAGGAAAATCAGTCTGGGCGTCCCTGCCGTAAATCCCCACTTTATGAAATGCTAAAAGATCAGGGGGCCTGTTTTGGAGAGAAGTTAGGTTGGGAGCGGCCCAACTGGTTTGCTGATGCAGCATATGATGAAACTCCACAGGATGTTTATAGCTTTGGCCGACAGAACTGGTTTAATGCAGTAGGCAGAGAACACAAAGCTGTTCGAGAGGCTGCAGTGTTGTTTGACCAAAGCTCGTTTGCTAAGTTTTCGCTGAAAGGCCCTGATGCGGAAAAAGCGCTTAGCTGGATCGCCGCGAATAATGTTGCCAAACCTGTTGGATCACTTATTTATACTCAAATGTTGAATGATCGTGGTGGCATTGAATGCGATCTCACCGTTGCTCGTCTGGCCAATGATGAATATTACGTCGTCACTGGAACGGGTTTTGCCACTCATGATTTTGACTGGATTAGCCGAAATATTCCTGCCGGTCTGAACTGCCAGTTGTTTGATATCACCTCGTCAAACGCAGTGCTGTCGTTAATGGGGCCTAAGGCGCGAGATATATTGCAACAGGTAACAAGCGACGATGTTTCCAATACCAGCTTCAAATTTGGCACTGTAAGAACAATAGATATCGTTGGCTGCCCCGTGCAGGCCTTGCGGGTTACGTACGTCGGTGAATTGGGCTGGGAACTACACCTTCCAGTGGAATTTGCCTCCGCCGTATACCAAGCAGTCATGAAAGCAGGGGGACATTATGGGCTAATCAACGCAGGTTACCGTACCATCGAAAGCTGCCGTCTGGAAATGGGGTATCGTGCATGGGGCTCAGATCTCGGTGCAGACCACACCCCTTACGAGGCGGGCCTTGGCTGGGCAGTAAAACTGAAGACGGATCAAGCTTTCAAAGGCCGTGCTGCCATGGTGACGCAAAAACAGGATGGTGTTAAGAAAATGCTGGTAGGTTTTACGGTTGATGATCCAAGTGTCGTTCTTTTGGGCCGGGAAACCATTTATCGTAATGGAATACGAGTAGGTTGGTTGTCCTCTGGAGGTTTTGGGTACACAGTAAAACAGTCAATTGGGTATGGCTATGTCCGCAATCTGGAGGGTGTCGACAAAAATTATATTGAGGCTGGAGACTATGAGCTAGAAGTTGCAACTGTCCGTATGCCCTGCAAAGTGCATCTGAAACCCCTGCTAAAAACATCTATAAGGGATTAAAAGTTCCCGATGCCTCGACCCTTAACCACCTGTGGTGTTTCACTTTACGTAATTACTATCATCACTGTTTAATAATTTAGTCATCACTGTCACTAGTTTATCGATGGTGATGTCTTCTTTAGTGTTAAGGCCATGGGCACTCTAACCACCACCTGGAACATTGAAGAAAAATTAGACAAACCTAAGCAAAAAGGTGGCATCGTCATTATGTCCGCCAATTGCATTAATCAGAACGGGGAGCTAGTAGCGGAAGCAAGGGGCAAAATCTTGCTCTACAATCGAGTAGCCGCTGAAGTGTGATCAACAATGCTGTCCACCTAAATTCAATGAAAGGGTGGGCGCCTAATGCAGCTTATGCAATATCTGTGTGGGTTGATAAATTTTTTCTATAAGCAGATGTAAAGAGAGCATTAGCTTTTAGCACATTTTGGATTACGTAACCTGTGTTGTGTTTATTCAATACTATACCATTGGCATTTTTAATACATGACCATGCCTATGCTGTCCGTCTGGGGTGATCACGGTAACTTCCTGCCCGATTTCCCAGAACCCTCGGTCAATGAGTGATTGCCCAACGTTGGCTTTTAATCGTGGCGACCAAATCCCCGAGGTGATTTGTCCAACCTGTTGCTGCCCAACCATAATAGGCCAAGGTATTGAACATGTCGGGCATGGCTCACCATCAAAAATGATGCCACGGATTATGCGAGCAACCCCTTTGGCAGCAATTTTTTCTAATGCCTTACGACCTATATAGTCTATGGAACCATCCAGTGAGCAGAACTTACCTAAGCCAATCTCTAAAGGATTATTTTCTCGAGTCATTTCATTGCCGTAGGAAAAGAGGCCGCCTTCGATACGTTCAATGAGGTTTGGACACCCAGGCGTCATATTAAAGGCTTGTCCTGCATCCCATATATAATCCCATAGGTCGCCACCAAGATGACCACCTTCAAGATAAATCTCAAAGCCACCCTGCCGAGAGTAGCCCGAACGGGCGATTAATTGGTGGGATCCTTGAAATTCGATCCAGCCAAATTTAAAAAAACCAATATCACGCACGTGCTCACCAAATAGGTTAGCTACCAAGGTTTCTGATTTGGGCCCTTGTATGGCAAGAGTTGAGACATCGGGCTCGCAGATCTGCACGTCCATACCCCTACCTAGAGCCAGCCCCATGGCATAAAGTAAAACATCGCTGTCGGCAATGGAGAGCCAAAACTTATCCTCTGCTAATTTGAGCATCACAGGGTCATTAATCAAGCCTGCATCTGCATCGATAATCGGTACATAACAGCAGTCACCCACAAGGGCCTGGCTAATATCGCGTGGGGTCATCCATTGCATGAGTTTGGCAGCATCAGGGCCTTGAATTTGGACCTGACGCTGGCACGAAACATCCCACAGTTGGACATGTTCGCGCAGATGCCAGTAATCTTCTTCGACCGACCGTTGGAACGCTTTGGGTAGGAGCATGTGATTGACCACCGAGAAACCACGCACACCTACCTGTTCAACCTTGCCGGTATAAGGCGTGCGCCGGATACGGCGCGACATGTTCAAGCCATCAGACATTATGAAGACATCCAAACAGTGTAGGAATTTGGATTAAGAATCACTGGCATATGATATTTACCTTTTTGATCAAGCATTAAAAAACGCAGAACTATTTGTGGCATTGCGCCCGAGATATTTCGTTGTTTCCAAAAGCTGCCTGTTTCAAACACAAGCTCATAAGTTGCATCAGGATCAATTTGATTAGGTGCAATCTCTTGCTCAAGACGCCCACCATCATCCATGACAGTGGTAAAGATAATTTCATTAACCTGTCCGAGACGGCTTAATGTCACGGTGATACCACCCGCATGAGTGCCATCGGTGCCGTTGAGTGTGTGGGATGTAATGACTGCCATTATTCAATCGAAGCCTTTTCACGTTTATCTGAAGTGGCCGCCACAATTGGGCTGATCACACCGCGGCACTTTACATTAATACAGGACGTTTTACCGCTTGCTATTGCGCGTTGCATCGCTGGAGCGAATTCTTCGCGTTTTGTCACTAGTTCACCGTGGCCACCCAAGCCCTCAAACATGCCATGGAATGGAATATCACGGAAATCCGTAGCGTAGTGCTGACCATTTTCAAACAGGCGTTCTTGTTGCTGACTAATGCAATCCAAGCCACCGTTGTTATCAACAATAACAATAATAGGTACCTTCTCTTGGAAACAAGTTTCAATGGATAAGCCCCCTGATAGGAAGGCGCCATCACCAGTGATTAAAACGGCATTTTTTTCTGGGTGAATGTGTTTGGCTGCAAAGGCAAACGACACGCCCACACCCAATAAACTATAATTGCCGGGGTGCAAGATGCCACCCAATTTCAAGCCTCTTTGAGCGGCAACATTGACACCAATTTCATTCCAAAAATGGGTATTTCCACCATCAAAAATCAACCAATCACCGTCATTCATTTCGGCCTGCACGTCAAGGCCCAGTTGCAGTGGGTGCATCTTGCGTCCTTCAGCTAAATCCATAGCTGATTCTGCGGCAATGTGATCACTCCATTCTTGTACCCAGGTTTGGCGGCGTTGAACTTGTAGATTAAACCAATCATCCCAGGTTTTTTTTACCTCAGCGAGGGCCTCAAGAAAGGCTCCCGGGTCAGACAGGAGCTGCATATCAGCGGCATGATTATAATCTAATTCTTCATGGCTGCCGTTGACACAAATTAGCTTGGTATTTTCAGGAATAAAGGGTGGATTACCAAAGTTCATTTGGTTGTCCAAACGACACCCAACCATCACCACCACATCAGCCTCATGAATAGCTGGCTTAGACGGGTGATATTGATGGAAATCTGCTAATCCCATGTAGCACTCAGAAGCCTCGCTAAGATTTTTAGTGTGATAGGGCACGTTGTAAACAGGAATGCGCAGGGCGGTGCCTGTAGCACTTAACTGAGTTTCAGATCTTGACCACCATACACCATGTCCAGCGATGATCAGAGGTCTTTTGGCATGCCGGATAGTGTCTAATATGGGCGCTAACGCAGACGGATCAGGCCAAGCCCTCGGACTGGGGGTATCGGTCCTATCGAACGGACGCTCATGCAGTCCCGCATTCTCTGGGAAAGACGAAAACATGATGTCCACTGGCAGTGCTAGATGCACTGGCCCTGGATAGCCAGTGGTGGCTGCTTTCCATGCGCGATCAACAAATTCACTAATGCGATGACCATCAACAATCTGGGCTGAATACTTGGTTAGTGGCGCCGCGATGGCCACATCATCAATTTCTTTGAATCCCCCTGAGCCTTGCCGTTTTAAGGTGGATGAGCCTGTCACAAAAATGACCGGTGAGCGTTCACCCCAAGCCTCAAGCATGGCTGGCACTGCATTAGCGAAACCTTCGGGGCCCACAAGGCACAGAGTGGGCTTGCGGCTGATGCGAGCGTGGCCATCGGCCAAATGGCCAGCAACTTGCTCATGGGGGCAGTTGATTACAGGCATCTGACATTCCATGAAGCCTTCTAGTGCGGGGTTACAAAAACCTCCTGCAAGAGTGAACGCATGCTCCACACCTTTTTTCTTAAATGCTCGAGCCAATAGAGCACCACCACGAATGTTTTTATGTTCGGTCATCTTCAATTATTCCTTTTCAGGCAATTAGTTTTGATGTGTTGCATTTTGGATCGATGTTAGCGATGCCTGTATAAGCTCAGGTGGACAATCTACCAACATGCTGTGTGATACATCATTAATATTTGCCAATCCAGTTTGTGCAAGAGTAAGGCTTACATCCTCACCTAAAGTACGAATTAGAGAATTAAGACCACGCGCACCCTCGGCACCAAGAGCAAACATAAACGGGCGCCCTAACATAACAAAATCTGCACCCATTGCGAGAGCCTTAACGACATCCTCACCGTTGCGAACGCCGCTATCAAAAAGCAATGGATAATCAGAGCCAACAGCCTGGCGAATCTTGGGCAACACATCAATAGCAGCCGGAGCACTGTCGAGCTGTCGTCCACCGTGATTAGATACATAAATGGCATCTGCGCCAGCTCGCTGAATGCGCAAAGCATCTTGGGCTGAAGTAACACCTTTGATAACTAAAGTACCTTTCCAGAGGTCACGGAGCTGTTTGAGGAACTCCCAATTCGCTCCAGCGCGACTGGCATTACGGTCAAACTGCTCATTACCAGATGTTGGCTTAAAATTAATGGGTTTTGGCACCCCTTGCCATAAAGTCGCCAAAGACCAGCGGGGGTGGGTGGCAAAATCCATGAATAGCTTGGGGGTTATTCTAAAGGGCATCTGGAAGCCGTTACGCAAGTCACGCAAGCGCCGTGATACTTGAGGTACGTCAACGGTTAACACTAAGGTCCCATAGCCAGCATTGCGAGCACGATCGACCAAGGCTAATGACTCCTCCATGGAGCTACCAACATAAAGTTGAAACCAACTATTTTCACCGGCCCACGAGCGCATGTCTTCGATTGAACTAGAAGCCGCTGATGAAAGGCACACGGGGAGGTTGAACGCTTGAGCGGCTTCAGCCAAGGCTTTATCAGCCCCAGGCCAAGCAAGATTGCACATGCCCATGGGCGCTATACCAAAAGGAAGGTCGTAACTTTGGCCCAAAAGGTTTGTGTTTAGACGGCGTGTTTCCACATCTTCCATAACCCGCGGTTGGAGTGTAATCTCGTCAAAGCGGGTCATATTCCTGAGTGCTGAAACTTCTCGTCCAGTGGCGCCTTCGATGAAATCAAAAATTAACCGGGGCAGACGTTGCTTAGCTACCTGCAGAGCATCTTGAGATGAAAATATTTTATTACTTTTACTGTTCATGTTTTTTAAACGCAGACATTTGCTCATCCTTGTGCTCGGGTTTTGGGTATAAGATCATAATAACTCGAAGTTTATTACAATCTCCAATAGCAATAGATTAGTTATGCATCCAGAAATACTATGAATTAGCCTGATACAGCAGAATTTAAAGCGCATCGGCTAACTAGGATGTGCTAAACGGTGTCCTAAACTTTGTGCCAAAGGGGTTCAGTCTGCATAGCTCATTACACAAGCGACACGCGCAGTGATTTGTTGAGCTAAGACTTCAGCAAGTTCGATCGCTTGGCGCGATAGCTGTTCTCTACCTGATGTCACGATGGAGACATAGTATTTTAAATCCTGTGCAATTGGACGAAACACAACGCCTCCCATATTAACGGCTTGTTCAGCCGAAAACGGATCAATAATAGCCAATACACCGGTTTCGCGCACCAATGAGGCTGCCACAGACATATTGGTGGCTGACAAGCGCGAACAGCCCTGCATTTTATTCGACAAAGCACTACTTATAGACATCATGGTGTCTGGAAAGGCGCCACCAGAAGTGACAAAGGTTTCACTATTTGACAATTCTTCAAGATCAACAGTACCTGCTTGCCCAACCAGCCTGTGGTCTTCGGGCATCAAGCAAACATAGGGTGCAGCGGTCTGAAACAGAGTTTCAACACCTTGATAGGGGGGTTGTTGCCCAACGATGCCTAAATCAAACTGGTTCATCTGCACAGCATCTAGTATGCCTGGTGTATTGCGTACATGGATCATAAAACGAATATCATGATAGCGTTGATACAATTGGTTCACCGCCCTTGGCAGTTCAAACCAAGCAATAGATTGAATGGTGGCGATAGAGATAATGCCACCACTAGTGGTGCGGATAGAATCTGCCAACTCTTGCAGTCGTTCCACACCCACGAACATGCCTTCAACACCCTTATAAAAGGTATTTGCTTCCAGGGTTGGGATGAGTCCACGGCCACTGCGTAAAAATAGCGGGAAGCCCACAGAGCGTTCAATGTCAGCGATCAAACGGCTAACACTGGGCTGTGAGATATGCATTATTTCTGCTGCTTCTGTGATGGACCCACTGCGCATCGTGGCGCGAAAAGCTTCTAGTTGGCGTAGGTTCAAATTAGCATCTCCTCCCATGACAAGTAGCCTTATGATAACCAATGCTTACGATTAAACAAGCAAATTATGTATGTACTTGCTCAAATCATTTGTTTTTCGTATGCCCTTTGTATGAAATTGGATTGGTTCGGTTCTGCTCATTACTGTAACTTGAGTAAGGTTTAAATTATTTAAGCTTAAAAACTGATCCAGCACTGATGCTGAAATTGCTTAAACTTAAGATCACAAAGTGCAGGTCAGCAAGAAAATTAATTGACGAGTTTGTGTAATGAGAGAGGTTGTTATTACGTCTGGCGTTCGAACCGCCATTGGTGATTTCAGTGGTGCTCTATCCACTATTTCACCCTGTGATTTAGCCATTTCTGTCACTAGTTTATCGATGGTGATGTCTTCCTTTAGTGTTAAGGCCATGGACATAGTGGTGATGGTTCTTTCCTTGGTTATAGATAATGTTCAAATTTAGGTTCATTCTTTGGCATTTTATCGTATTGTTACATTTAGTGTTATCAAGAAATGGGGTTGTTAAATAATGGCTGATCTGTCTTGTAACTCTGGAGCCTGTGGCTTTGATTTAAACATAAGCACTCCTGAACTTAGCCTATTGTGTGGTTGTGAAGATTGCCTGCAAGCCCTGGAATGGGGGCTGCGAAAGGTGGGAAAAAGCCTGCAGTGCTTCCAGAGCTAATTTACGTCCGCTCAGATATTTTAACCGTAACTGGCAAACTGGTTTAGCACTTTCACTGTTATTAGGTAGTGAACTGGCAGTTGCAGCTAATCAAGATAGCATGCCTTATAAGCAAGGAGATTGTATTCTTGCAATTGAACCTAGCTATTGGTTCAACCGCTATGCCCGAATTGAATCGTACTCATCAATAGAAAGTTACCAAGATAAAAAAGTAGATAGGCCTGGGTTGGGTGTGACACCCATTCATGAAGCGCTAGGTGCGCCAGTTGCAAGCTATTCCTGAGGAAAAATTATGCGTAGTAATAAAATAATTCATGTGATTTCAGCCCATGCAGAAGGGGAAGTAGGTGACGTTATTGTGGGTGGCGTGAGCCCACCACCTGGAGAAAGTCTCTGGCAGCAGCGCACTTTTATTGCTCAAAATCAGAGTTTACGTAACTTTGTACTTAACGAACCTCGAGGCGGAGTGTTTCGTCACGTTAATTTGTTAGTGCCACCAAAACATCCAGCAGCGGACGCAGCGTTTATCATCATGGAGCCTGAGGATACACCACCTATGTCTGGCTCAAACTCCATTTGTGTTGCTACTGTTTTATTGGACGGTGGTATCATTCCCATGCAGGAACCAGTGACTGAGATGGTGTTGGAAGCCCCAGGTGGTCTCGTGCACGTGCGGGCGTTATGTAAAGATGGAAAAGCCGAGCGCATATTTGTACGCAATCTACCCAGCTTTGCCGATCAAATTGGAGTACCCCTTGAAGTGCCTGGACTGGGGCGTATCATAGTTGACACAGCCTATGGTGGTGATAGCTTTGTCATCGTTGACGCAGCAGCGTTGGGGTTTAAAATTATAGCGTCTGAGGCCCGACAAATTGCACAACTTGGGGTGGCTATCACCAAGGCTGCAAATGAGCAACTGGGTTTCAATCATCCAGACAACCCAGATTGGAAACATATTTCCTTCTGTGCCTTTTGTGGCCCATTAGAAAAAACTGATAAGGGTTTGCGTGGCACATCTGCAGTGGTGATCCAGCCAGGTAAAGTAGACCGTTCCCCAACTGGAACAGCTGTTTCTGCACGTATGGCCGTGATGGCCGCTAAGGGTGACATGCATTTAGGCGATGAATTTGAAGCCACGTCAATTATAGGATCTACCTTTACTGGAAAAATTATGGCCAAAGCTGAAGTGGGTCATCGCCCCGCTATTGTGCCTGAAATCAGTGGCCGTGGATGGATCACTGGAATTCACCAGCATATGCTTGACCCCACTGACCCCTGGCCAGAAGGCTATAAACTGACGGATACTTGGGGTGTTTAAAGGGGTCTCATATTGATCAATCACATTAGAGAGTATTGCAGATTGTGCTATAAATGTGATTAAGTTGCAGTGCTTTGGCAGAACTTTATTCAATGTGGCTAGTGGGATGGTGACATATTTAACCAAGTCCCATTTCACAGGACGAAAAATAAGGAGTTATGGAATGAAAACTATTATGAATGTTGAATTATCTTTAGGGTATCAACACTGGAAGAAACTAATGCTTGAAAATGAAAGTTTCAGACAGAAAAATCAAATGAATCTTCTTGCTTATGGACATGAAGAAGGTAATGAAAATAAAGTTTGGGTTGTCATGGACGTCCCATCCATGGAACATATGGTTGGAATAATGAATAAACCAGAAATGATTAAAATAAGAGAGGAAGCTGGCGCAATTCTAGCAAGCCAAGAATTAATTAAACTGGTTGAGTGATCACGTAAAGTGAAACACCGCA
>CAJIZL010000011.1 GCA_905182035.1 Oceanospirillaceae bacterium ASP10-02a
TAGCGCACATCCACGCCTCTTTTAACAATACGATCGTTACTTTAACCGATCGCCAGGGCAATACACTGAGCTGGGCAACAGCTGGTGGTTCTGGTTTCCGTGGCTCTCGAAAAAGCACGCCCTTTGCCGCCCAGGTGGCAGCTGAACGTGCTGGTAAAGCAGCAATGGAATTTGGATTGAAGAACATTGATGTATTTGTTAAAGGCCCAGGACCAGGACGTGAGTCTGCGGTTCGTGCTTTAAACGGTTGCGGCCTTAAGGTTGCCAACATTACAGATGTGACTCCAATTCCACATAATGGTTGTCGCCCGCCTAAAAAGCGTCGCGTATAAAGGGGTAGGATCAAATGGCAAGATATATTGGACCCGTTTGCAAGCTGTCTCGACGTGAAGGAACAGATTTGTTCCTTAAGAGCGGTGTGCGAGCATTAGATTCAAAATGTAAAGCTGATACCATTCCAGGTGTACACGGCGCACGCCGTAGCCGCCTGTCTGAGTTCGGCACACAGTTACGTGAAAAGCAAAAAGTTCGTCGTATGTATGGTGTTCTTGAGCGTCAATTCCGTAATTACTACAAAGAAGCGGATCGTCTTAAAGGCGCAACAGGTATTAACTTGTTGGGCTTGCTAGAGACGCGTTTAGATAACGTTGTTTACCGTATGGGCTTCGGCTCTACCCGTGCAGAAGCACGTCAAATTGTTTCTCATAAGAGCATTTTGGTTAACGGCCAGACAGTAAACATCCCAAGCTATAAAGTGGCTGAAGGTGACGTTATCTCCATCCGTGAAAAGGCAAAAGTGCAGTTGCGCATCAAAAGTGCTCTAGAGTTGGCCGCCCAGCGTGCCGCAGTAGAGTGGTGTGATGTAGATACTACTAAATTGGAAGGTACTTTTAAAAGTACACCCGAGCGTAGCGAGCTGCCTGCCGAAATTAATGAGCAATTGATTGTAGAACTTTACTCTAAGTAAACTCTTTTTTAATTGCCCCAGTGAAAGGTGAGTCCATGACTTCAACCAGCGATATTTTGACACCGCGTAACATCGAAGTGCAACGTGTAAGTGATACCCGCTCTAAGATTACTCTTGAGCCGTTAGAGCGTGGCTTTGGCCACACTTTAGGTAACGCTTTGCGTCGTATTTTACTGTCTTCAATGGCAGGCGCGGCAATCGTTGACGTAGAAATCGACGGTGTTGAGCATGAGTACAGCTCCATTGAGGGAGTGCAAGAAGACGTTATCGAAATCTTGCTTAACCTTAAGGGCGTTGCACTAACTATGCACACTGGCGATGAAGCAGTCCTAACCCTGACTAAACAGGGTCCTGGTACTGTAACTGCTGCCGACATCGCACTGAGCCACGACATTGAGGTGGCTAACCCAGACCATGTGATTGCCCATCTAAATACTGCAACCAAGCTAGTAATGCAGCTTACTGTGCGTGCCGGCGCTGGCTATGAGCCAGCCGACACTCGCGACTTTGGTGAAGATGAAACTCACGCCATTGGTAAGCTACAACTAGACGCTTCTTTCAGCCCTGTATTGCGTGTTGCATACGCGGTTGAAAGTGCGCGTGTAGAGCAGCGTACTAACTTGGACAAGCTAGTGATAGATCTAGAGACCAACGGTACTATAGATCCTGAAGAAGCAATCCGTAGCGCTGCTACTATTCTGCAACGTCAGATGGCAGTGTTTGTGGCTTTGGAAAACGACAACGAACCAGAAGCTAAGATTGATGAGCCGGAAATTGATCCGATTCTTCTACGTC
This sequence comes from Oceanospirillaceae bacterium ASP10-02a, assembly GCA_905182035.1. Taxonomy (GTDB): domain Bacteria; phylum Pseudomonadota; class Gammaproteobacteria; order Pseudomonadales; family Balneatricaceae; genus Njordibacter. The sequence continues at coordinate 1,763 of CAJIZL010000011.1, forward strand.
CAGTAGACGATCTTGAGCTGACTGTACGTTCGGCCAACTGCCTAAAAGCAGAAAACTTAAACTTTATTGGTGATCTGATTCAGCGCACCGAAGTTGAGTTGCTTAAAACTCCGAACCTCGGTAAGAAGTCACTGACCGAAATTAAAGACGTACTAGCCTCTCGTGGCTTGTCACTTGGAATGCGTTTAGAAAACTGGCCACCGGCCATGTTGAAAGGCAACCAAGCATAACGTCTTAACCGGCTAAAAATTCAAACTTAGTTTGATAAGGAACTAACAAATGCGTCATCGTAAAAGTGGTCGTCATCTAAATCGTACCAGCTCTCATCGTAAGGCCATGTTCAAGAACATGTCTGTATCTTTGTTCGAGCACGAATTGATTAAAACCACCCTACCTAAAGCGAAGGAATTGCGTCGTGTGGCTGAGCCACTGATCACCCTTGCTAAGGAAGATAGCGTTGCTAACCGCCGTTTGGCCTTTGCTCGCACTCGTAGCAAAGAAGCAGTTGGCAAGCTGTTTAATGAACTGGGCCCTCGTTATGAGGCTCGTCCTGGTGGCTATATCCGCATTATGAAATGTGGCTTTCGCCCTGGTGATAATGCCCCTATGGCCTATGTAGAGTTAGTTGATCGTCCTGTAACTAGCGACGAGTAACTTTCTACAGTATTAAAAACCCCAGCCTTGCGCTGGGTTTTTTTTGGCCGAAGTTATATCTAGGTATTAGGGTAAGTGCGTTGGTTAGCAAAGAATAAGCCAGAGATGCTTATGGAGATCAAGCAACTGATCCCCATAAGGTTGGCCCTAACGAAGCAACAAAGGTGCCAAAAATCGCCCCGTATGTGATGCAGGGTTAGCCGCAACTTCCTCTGGAGTGCCGGTAGCAATGATCTGCCCCCCTTTGTTGCCGCCTTCGGGGCCCAAATCCACAACCCAATCTGCCGTTTTAATTACGTCTAGGTTATGTTCAATCACTACCACGGTATTGCCATGATCACGCAGGCGGTGCAGTACAACTAATAACTGTTGTATATCGGCGAAATGAAGACCTGTGGTGGGTTCGTCCAAAATGTATAAGGTTTGGCCAGTATCACGCTTTGATAGCTCACGGGATAGCTTAACCCGCTGGGCCTCACCACCAGAAAGGGTGGTAGCATTTTGGCCTAAACTAATGTAACTCAAGCCTACGTCCATTAAGGTTTTTAAACGGCGGTGAATCATCGGTACCGCCGCAAAAAACTCAACCGCTGTTTCCACAGTCATGCCTAATACTTCGGTAATATTTTTGCCTTTGTACTGGATTTCTAAGGTTTCCCGATTGTAGCGCTTGCCCTTACATACATCACAAGGTACATAAACATCTGGCAAGAAGTGCATTTCTACCTTGATCACGCCATCACCCTGACAAGCTTCACAGCGTCCGCCTTTGACATTAAAGCTAAAGCGGCCGGGTTTGTAGCCGCGGGAGCGAGACTCTTGAGTGCCAGCAAATAACTCACGAATGGGGGTGAATATGCCGGTATAGGTTGCCGGGTTGGAGCGAGGGGTGCGACCAATGGGGCTTTGGTCTATGTCCACTACCTTGTCCATTAGGTCTAAGCCTTCCACTTTATCATGGGCGGCTGCGACTAGAGTGGTGGCCTTGTTAAGTAGAGTGGCTGCTAATGGATACAGTGTAGCGTTGATGAGGGTCGACTTGCCTGAGCCCGAGACGCCGGTAATGCAAGTCATCAGGCCCGTTGGAATGGCCAGATTGACGTCTTGTAGGTTGTTGCCTCTGGCGCCTAATAGCTTGAGCCATTTATCCTTTTTAGCAGGGTTGCGTTTGCTGGGCACAGGGATGCACTTAACGCCACTGAGATACTGCCCCGTAAGTGAGTTTGGGTTAGCCATGACTTCTTCTGGTGTGCCTTGGGCAACAATGCGACCGCCGTGGACACCCGCGCCAGGGCCTATGTCGATCACATGGTCAGCAAGGCGCACAGCTTCTTCATCGTGCTCTACCACAATTACCGTGTTACCAAGGTCTCGCAGGTGGATAAGGGTTTTTAGCAGGCGTTCATTATCTCGTTGGTGCAATCCAATGGACGGTTCATCAAGGATATACATAACCCCCACCAAGCCAGCGCCAATTTGACTTGCAAGGCGAATACGTTGCGCTTCTCCACCAGAAAGAGTGTCAGCATTGCGGTCAAGGGTAAGGTAGTCTAATCCTACGTTTACCAGAAAGTCTAAGCGCAGGCGGATTTCTTTTAAGATTTTGTCTGCAATCTGACCTTGCTTGCCTGCTAATTTGAGGTTGGCAAAATAGTCTGCACTGGCTCCTACGGCTTTACTGGTGATTTGTGGCAGATTTAACCCGTCAATAAATACGTGACGAGCTTCTACCCGCAGCCGGCTACCATAGCAGCTAGGGCAGGGTTGCATGTTGAGGTATTTGCCAAGATCTTCGCGCACCATGTTGGATTCGGTCTCACGGTAACGCCTTTGCATGTTGTTAATGATGCCCTCAAAGGGGTGGTTACGGCTTATTTTGTCGCCGCGATCATTAATGTAGTTAAATTCAACGGACACTTTTCCTGTGCCGTAAAGAATGAGTTTTTGTACATCATCTGACAACCCATCCCATGCCGTATCCATACTAAAGCTGTAGTGCTTAGCCATGGCGCTGAGCAGGCCGTAGTAATATATAGAGCGCCGATCCCAGCCTCGAATAGCGCCTTCAGACAAACTGTTGGCAGGTTGCTGTACCACTTTTCCTGCATCAAAGAACTGACGAATGCCAAGACCATCACAGGTTTGGCAAGCACCGGAAGGACTGTTGAAGCTAAATAAGCGCGGTTCTAATTCTGCAATAGAGTGGCCACAGGTGGGACACGCAAAACGTGATGAAAAAATCATCTCTTGGGCTGCCGGGTCGTCCATTGAAGCGACTTTGGCGATGCCATCTGTCAAGTTTAGTGCGGTTTCAAAAGACTCAGCCAAACGTAACTGCAAACCTTGCTTGACCTTAAAGCGATCGATGACAACTTCTATAGTGTGTTTTTTGTTCTTTTCTAAATCAGGAGTGTCGTCTAAGTCACATAGAGTTCCATCAATACGAGCACGTATATAACCTTGGCTACGTAGCTCGTCTAGGGTATGTAAGTGCTCACCTTTACGGTTTTGTACCACTGGAGCAAGGAGCATTAAGCGCTGATCGGCTTCTTGGGCTAATACCTGATCCACCATTTGGCTCACAGTTTGCGCAGCGAGTGGAAGATCATGATCTGGGCAGCGGGGTTCTCCAGCGCGGGCAAATAGTAACCGCAGGTAATCGTAGATCTCAGTAATGGTACCAACGGTAGAGCGTGGGTTGTGTGAAGTAGATTTTTGCTCAATGGAAATAGCCGGAGAAAGGCCTTCAATATGATCAATGTCGGGCTTTTCCATTATCGACAGGAACTGTCTTGCGTAAGTCGATAACGATTCTACATAACGCCTTTGGCCTTCTGCATAGAGGGTGTCGAAGGCCAAAGAAGATTTGCCAGAACCAGAAAGACCTGTAATGACAACGAGCTTGTCGCGCGGAATATCTATGTCTATGTTCTTTAAATTGTGGGTGCGCGCGCCGCGTACTATTATAGTATCCATGGATCAATCCGCTAAGGGGCAAACCAGCCATTATAGGCATAACCTCAGCCCTATAACAGCATTTAAAGACGGTCTCGACAGAGCGCAGTAAAATAAGAGGTTTAGGCTTTGAATAATGGCAACATAAGGCCTATAATTTTCACCCAATTTACGATAATTGGACACTTTTAGTGTGCTAACACATACAGCAACTCATTACTCATACATCAGGAGAAAATCATGGCACGAGGCGTCAATAAAGTTATATTAGTAGGTAACGTGGGCGGTGACCCAGAAACAAAATACATGCCTAGCGGCGGTGCGGTAACAAACCTGAGCATAGCGACATCAGAATCTTGGAAAGACAAGCAAACAGGCCAACCCCAAGAGCGCACAGAATGGCACCGAGTGGTATTTTTTAACCGTTTGGCAGAAATTGCTAGCGAATACGTCCGTAAAGGTTCAAAGGTTTATGTTGAAGGCTCTTTGCGCACACGTCAGTGGGAGCAGGATGGCGTAAAGCGCTACAGCACTGAAATAGTGGCCTCTGAAATGCAAATGTTAGATAGCCGCCAAGGTGGTGCGCAAGATGGCGCTAACGCGGGTGGTTTTGCGCCTAATCAAGGTGGCCAAGGTCAGCAGCAAAATCACAACCAGCAAGCGCCACAGGGTCGTCCACAACAGCAGCAGCAGCCTTACCAGCAGCAACCTCCAGCGCAGCAGCAACCACAAGCCCAGCAACAGCAGCAAGCAGGTGGGTTTGATGATGGTTTTGATGATGATATTCCGTTTTAATAGAAGCTTGATGAATTTCAATTAAGTGTTACATTACAAGCCTCTGATCCTAGGGGCTTTTTTTGTTTTTATTAGACATCTTAATGTACGCAGTGTGTGAACGTCTCTACTAGAGGTAAGTCTATGTTGTTCAAATTGTTTGTGCCTTTTGCTTTTGGTTATTTTTTATCGTTTCTATATCGTGTTGTTAACGTGGCTATCGCACCCGATTTGGTGCAAGAATTTGGTTTAAACGCTAACCAAATGGGCCTGGTGAGTAGCGCCTATTTATTAACCTTCGCATTATGCCAGTTGCCCTTAGGGTTATTGCTAGACCGTTATGAGAGTCGCAAGGTTAGTGCAGCTTTATTGTTAGTTGCGGCATTGGGCTCGCTAGTATTTGCCTCTGCAGATTCTGCTGTGGAATTGTTAATAGGACGCGGGCTTATCGGTATTGGTGTATCGGCTTGCTTAATGGCGGCATTTACTGCCTACGCCAACCTTTTGCCCTCAGAAAAATTACCCTTAGTGAACGGTCTGCAGTTGATGGCTGGTGGCTTAGGTGTGATCTCAGCATCAACCCCTGTGCAGTGGTTTTTAACTTGGGGTGATTGGAGGCTGCTATTCCAAGGTATGGCTGTGGCTTCTATTTTAGCTAGTGTGTTAGTTTATAGCCTAGTACCAAAGTACGAAATCAGCTCAAAGGGACAGAATTTAAAGCAGCAGCTAGTAGAGCTATGGCAGGTGATTAAAAGCCCCAGCTTCTACCAGATGGCCCCTCTATCTGTAGCCACTCAAGGCGTTTTTGGCGCTTTTGTTGGTTTGTGGTCCGGTTATTGGTTGCGAGATTATTTGGCGTTATCTAATACTGAGGCAGCGCAAATAATTCTCACCATGGCTGTTGCTATGACGGCCGGTTTTGTTGTACTGGGTTGGCTTGCAGCAAGTTTACACCGCTTGGGTATTAGCGGCTATGTGGTCAGTGTTTCAGGCATGCTGGTGTATATGGTCAGCCAGTGGGTGATTATCCATGAATGGAGTGAATGGCATCATTTATGGTGGGGGTTGAGTGGGTTTTTTGGTACTTCAGGGGTGCTTATGTACGCTTATTTATCTCAATCGGTGCCTAAAAGTTTAGTAGGGCGTATTAATACCAGCTTAAATTTGTGTGTATTTATAGTCGCTTTTGGCTGTCAGTGGGGCCTAGGTATAGTGATTAACCTATGGCCTGCAGATGCTGTGGGTGTCTACCCACAAACGGCATACGCCACAGCGTGGATATGGGCGTTAGGTCTTCAGCTAATAGCGTTAATTTGGTTTTTTTATAACGCCATCCTGGGCAAGTTGCGTTAAATCTGCAGCGGATAATCCCAACAACTCACTCAAAACTTGGTGGTTGTGGCTGCCCAATTCTGGCCCAGGCCAGCGTGTGGAACCAGGGGTTTTGTCGAGTTTTGGCAAAATGGCTGGGATCTTTAGTGCTTCTCCGTTTATCTCGACACTTTCGAATAAACCTCGGGCATTAAAGTGCTCGTCATTTACCATGTCTTCTACGTTATAAATTGGCCCACCTGGCACTCTATTTATATCTAGGATTTGAAGGATGCTGGTGGAATCATTTTCTGCACACCAAACAGACAGGGCTTGGTCTATTTTAGCCTCATGTTTTACCCGTCCTGCATTGGAAGACAGACCGGGGTCCTGTGCCATTTCTGGGCACCCTGCAGCGGTCATTAACCGCTGAAAAATTGAATCACCATTACCCCCAATTACCACGTACTTGCCGTCTAAACAGCGGTAAGTGTTGGTGGGGACAATACCAGTGACTGTGCTGCCAGAAGGTTGTCGAATAACATTGGCACTATCGTATTCGGGAACCACCGCCTCCATTAAATTAAACATAGATTCGTACAAAGCCACATCCACTACTTGGCCTGTACCGCTGTTTTTTTGTTCAAGCAGCGCTAAACAGATCCCTAGTGCGGCATGAATGCCAGAAATGGTGTCACCAATGCTTAGATTTGGCCTTACGGGTGCTTGTTCTGGGTGACCGTTTACGTAACGAAAACCACTAATGCCTTCACACACAGAGGCAAAACCTGGTTTGCTGGCATAGGGGCCTGTTTGGCCATAACCAGAGATACGAGCATAAACGAGTTTTGAGTTTGATTGTTTGAATTCATCGGGTCCAATACCCCAATTTTCTACCACCCCTGGGCGAAAGTTTTCTATCACAATATCGGCAGAATTAATCAGTTGTTTCACTAAGGCAATGCCGGCTTTGGTTTTCAGGTCTATAGTGACTGATTTCTTATTTCTAGCTAATGAATACCACCATAACGAGGTGCCATCTTTCATTTGACGCCAATTGCGAATGGGGTCACCTCCATTTGGAGACTCAATTTTAATGACTTCAGCGCCAAAATAACCCAGCATGCAGCCTGCAAAAGGGCCAGCAAGTAACTGCCCTAGTTCAATGACCCGATAGCCTGATAAGGGCCCATTAGAATCCATAACTAGCCCTCATTTATTTCTTCCAATAGTTGCTGGCACCACGCATTAACACGCTGGTCTGTGAGTTCGTGTTGACCGTCTTCATCTACAGCCAAGCCTATAAAGTGGCTGCTATCAGCAGTGGCCGCTTTGGACACTTCGTACTCGTAACCAGTGGTTGGCCAGTAACCAATTGCAGTGGCACCAAGGCCAAGGCATTTGTCATGTAATAGCCCCATAGCGTCTTGGTACCATTCGGGGTAACCAACTTGGTCGCCACATCCAAAGAAAGCCATTTGTATGCCTGTTAGGTCTAATGCGTCTATCTCTTCCCAGATATCTTCCCAATCAGCTTGGAGTTCACCGTAGTCCCAGGTGGGGATGCCGCAAATGACGGTCTCGTACCCTATCATTAGACTTACAGAATCATCAGCTACGTTGTAGATGTCAACTTTATCAGAACCCAAGATGTCACGAATTTGGTCGGCAATGTCTTCCGTATTGCCTGTGGTAGAACCAAAAAATAGTGCAATCGCCATGGTATAAATCTCAAAATAGCTTTAAGGATAAGTATAGGTGTAAATGCAGGTATAAATGCAGATATCAACCTAGGTATTCTAAAATAACCTAGGAACTATTCTGAATTCTAAGCCATTTACTTGGCAGGTTGAATAGCTGTAGGTAAAGTGGTGTGGCTTTCCACAGCATTAGTGGCGATTTTATGGCCTGGGGTAACTCAGGCCATTTTTTTATGTACAGAAGTACATTATGCCACGGTAGTATGGATGCCAAAGAACGGCTCGAGTTGAATGTTAATGGAAAAGTTCCAATACCCTATGGGCTGTTTAAAGTTTAGTCTAAAATTCTATGCCGCGTTGGGCTTTAATGCCATTTCTAAAGGCATGTTTAACATCTTTTACTTCGCTCACAGTATCACACACTGCAATAAGCCCATCTGGCGCGCCTCGGCCAGTGACGACAAGGTTCATACTTACTGGGCGTTCAAGTATCGCTTGTGTCACCTTTTCTAGGTCTAGCCAGCCGTGGTTAAACATATAGGTGAGCTCATCTAAAATTAAAAAATGGATGTTAGGGTCTGCTAGTAAGGATGCGGCTAGTGTCCACGCCTTCTCTGCAGCGGCTTTATCTGCATCTTGGTTTTGAGTTTCCCACGTAAATCCAGCACCCATAGCATGGTATGATACGTTGGTTAGTTGACTAAAGAACAACTCTTCGCCGCATTCCCAATCGCCCTTTATAAACTGCACCACTGCGCAATTATGGCCATATCCTAAGCTACGTGCCAGCATGCCAAAGGCGGAACTGCTTTTGCCCTTGCCGTTACCGGTGAGTAATACAGATACGCCTTGTTCTTTATCGGCTTGAGCAATTTTCTTGTCGATTTGCTGCTTAACTTTGCTCATACGTTGTTGGTGTTTTTCATTACTAACAGGTTTTTTCATGGTTACTATCCTCAATATATGCCGCAGTGTACCCATAGGTGCACTAGTCGACAAGGCGTATATTCTAAGATTGATTTAAGAGAGTCGCTTTTAAGTATTAAAGGGCAAAGGATCACTATAAACTGTGGCACATATCAATGACATAAACTTCACGGATACCTGCCATGACGTCTCCCGTAGCATTACGACAGCTGTTTTTAGGTGGTGCTCGATCAGGCAAAAGTGGCCTAGCTGAGCAAGCGGCGATGGATAGTGGCTTAGAGGTGGTCTACGTGGCTACGGCGGAAGTGAATCATAGTGATGAACAAGGCAGCATGATCCACAGAGTGTCTATGCATAAACAACGAAGGCCCAGTCATTGGCGCTTAGTTGAAGAGCCCTTAGCGCTCAGTAAGACCCTGTTTGAGTTAGATCAAACTCCTTGTTGCGTGCTGGTAGATTGCCTAACACTATGGCTTAGTAACCATCTATGCGGGCCTTCTAGGGACCTTGATGCCACACTGGATCAGTTAATAATGCAGGTGAGCAACACGCGTCACCACCTGATCTTAGTAAGCAACGAAGTGGGTTCGGGCATTGTGCCTATGGGTGAGTTAAGCCGTCAATTTCAGGACTATTCGGGGCTGATGAATCAGCGCCTAGCGCAGATATGTGATGAGGTGACTTTGGCTGTAGCTGGTTTACCATTAAATTTAAAAAATAAACCTACACATTAACCAGAAGTAATAATTATTATGACTCTTGAATGGATTAATCAGCCGTTAGCAGCACTTGACAATAACGCCAAAGAGCACGGCATAGAGCGCCAAGGACAACTGACCAAACCGCCAGGATCTTTAGGTAGTTTAGAAACCATGGCGGTGCGTTTGTGCGCTATGCAGGGTGTAGATAAACCTAGTGTAGATAATGCTCAAGTAGTAGTTTTTGCGGCTGATCATGGTGTTGCTGCAGAAGGCGTATCTGCTTTTCCTCAAGTGGTGACTGGAGAGATGGTAAAGAATTTCTCCCGTGGTAGAGCCGCTATATGTGCCCTAGCACGACAAAATAACGCCAAGTTTGAGGTGGTAAATTTAGGCACTATAGTGGATTTGTCAGCGATGGAAAATATTGTAGATAATACCGTTATGCCAGGCACTTCTAATTTTGCTCAACAAGCGGCGATGACGCTAGCGCAGCTTTCCCAAGCCATGGCTGCAGGTAAGGCCGCAGTAGATCGTGCAGTGGCCAATAAGGCCACACTCTTTATCGGTGGTGACATGGGTATAGCCAATACCTCAGCAGCCACCGCATTGACTGCATGGGCCACAAGCCAAAGTGTCGCCAGTTTGGTAGGCCCTGGCACTGGTTTAGATGCGCAAGGTGTTTCCCATAAAAGCCAGGTGATAGAGTTGGCATTGGCAAAACATGCTGCTGCCATGACCAGTCCACTGGAAGCGCTGCGCCATGTTGGTGGTTTAGAAATTGCAGCTTTAACGGCGGCTTACCTTCGTGCAGCACAAGTGGGTATGGCCATTTTGGTGGATGGGTTTATTACCACGTCGGCTGCTATCTTAGCCGCCAAAATTCAACCACAAATAGCTGATTGGATGTTCTTTGCACACGCATCTGCGGAACCAGGTCACCAAACTATGATGGCCTCATTGGGTGCAGACACTATTCTTGATTTAGGTATGCGGCTAGGTGAAGGTAGTGGCGCTGGTGTTGCTTTGTCTATACTTAAGAGTGCTTGTGTCACCCATAACGAAATGGCCACCTTTGCAGAAGCTGCTGTTTCTGAAAAGTCGGCCTAACGGCTGCTGATCTGCCATGAGAATTAGCTTGTTGCGCCACGGTAAAACTGAGGCAGACGGTATTTATCGTGGCCACACGGATGTAGCTTTAACTGCTCACGGATTAGCCCAAATGCAGCAGGCTTATGCTGGTTTTTCTTTACCGATAGATTACCTAGTAAGTTCTCAGTTACAACGATGCGCACAATTTGCAGAATTAATTGCGCCTAAGGAGCAACTAGATGAGCGCTTTCAAGAAATATCCTTTGGAGACTGGGACGGAAAATCCCGTGCTGAAATATGGCACAAACAGCCTGAAGCTGTAAGTGCATTTTGGAACAACCCGATGGAAAGCTCGCCACCTAATGGCGAATCAGTTTCGCAATTACAATCAAGGTCTATGGAGGCACTTCATGAGCACGTTGCATGCGCTATTACGCAAAAATGTGAACACATGCTGCTTGTCACTCATGGCGGGGTTATTAGAGCTATCTTAGGTTCTGTTTTACACATGGGTCCTAAAGGGTTGTTTAATTTAAATCTTCCCTATGGCGGCGTAGCTCACTTACATGTGGCGTGTTTTGATGATGCTCGCGGCCAGCCCGACTATCAACTCAGCGTAGACTTTACCGCCAAGCAGGACTTTGTATGATCATTAAGCAACACTATCATGCGTTAATACTCGCTTTTCAGTTCTTAACCCGTATCCCCGTGTATCGCGTATTTTTCATTGCTAATACCACACCATCATCACAAGTGGCAGGTAAAGCGTTGCTCTATTATCCAATCGTAGGCGTGGTCATCGGTGGCTGTTTGGTTTTGTTACCAGTGATGCTAAATTGTTTTGCAGTGGTCGTAAGCCCACAAATGCAGGCGGGTTTGGTGCTGGTACTTTGGGTATGGGTTACTGGTGGATTACATTTAGATGGCTTGGCCGATAGCGCCGATGCTTGGCTTGGCGGTTTTGGTGATAAACAACGTACCTTAGATTTGATGAAAGACCCAACCTGTGGCCCCAGCGCTGTGGTGGTTTTAGTATTGGTGTTATTACTTAAGTGGTTGGCATTAAGTGAGGTGATTGCACATCTTCAAACATTAGCACATTTGTGGTGGTTGGTGCTGGTATTAGTGCCTGTGTTGGCAAGGTTTCAGGTCATGTTATTAGTTGCACACACGCCTTATGTTAGAGGCCTAGGTTTGGGCACAGAGCTTAAAAACCAAGCGCAGGCAAGGTGGATTTGGTTTTGGTTCTCGTCATTAGGTGTATTCATGTTGTATCAGAACCTCTGGTTATCATTAACCATATTGCTAACTGTTGGCCTTGGTTATAGTCTTATGCGCCGTCTGATGATGCAGCGTATTAATGGTTGGACTGGCGATACGGCGGGTGCAAGCATTGAAGTCATTGAGCTACTGTTGCTATTAGTATTGTCTATGTATCTGTATTTGTAAGCGGTTACTAACAGTGCAATAACTTGAATTCTATTCATCTTTAGCGTAAAGCTTTCATCCAACGTCTGGCCTCAAACTGACATAATAGAGTCTCCTCTATTTCTTACGTCAACGCTGGAACATACTTTGATTGGTCGCTATTCCTTTGAGTTTTTTCCACCTAAATCCAGTGTTAGTAGTTTGGCCTTGGATACCTGTCTTGCGGGGCTTGAGTCTTGGCAACCTGAATTCAGTTCAATGACATATGGTGCGGGTGGTTCGAGCCAGGCTGAGAGTTTTAGCGCCGTTCGGCGGTTACAAAAACGTGGTCATGTTGCTGCTGCCCACATTACCGCAGTGGGTGCGAGTGCAGCCGAAGTGAATCAAGCAGCTCAAGCATTTGCTGGAGCTGGAGTAGATCACCTAGTTGCCCTGCGTGGCGACAGCCTTAATGGGGCGTTCATTCCTCATCCACAAGGCTATTCCTACGGCGCCGATTTAGTGGCAGGGCTGCGGCACTGGTTTGATGGGACCATCTCTGTAGCAGCCTATCCAGAGACTCACCCTGAAGCCAGCAGCGCTAGTGCAGATATAGGGCATTTGGCGGCTAAGGTAGGGGCTGGAGCTAGCCAGATTATGACGCAGTATTGCTATGATACAGATGCCTTACTTGGGTTTGCCGATAGTATTCGTGGGTACGCTATTGATGTGCCTATAGTGGTTGGCATTATGCCTATTCACGATATTCAGGCTATTCAACGCTTTTCAGCTCGTTGCGGCGCTACGGTGCCAACGAAGATAGTGGCACAATTTGAGCGACTAAGTGACTCCAATGATCAATTTCAATTGGCCTTAGAAATTGCCTTAAAACAAATTGACCGATTGGCTGACCAAGGGCTTGATCAAGTGCATTTATATACTTTAAATCGACCCCAGTGGGTGCAAGGAATTTTGCACGCCCTCACTGAATCTGGATTAGCTAAAAGTGCGTAAACACCATGCATAAGGTATACTGCGCGGCTTAATTATTTGTATTGCAGATTAGCCGTACTATGGAACCAAAAGCCAAACCAAAAGCGGTCGTTATCTATTCTGGTGGAATGGATTCCTACACCGTATTACACCTCGCTCTGCAACAAGGTTACAAGGTTTACGCAGTGTCGTTTAACTATGGGCAACGCCATAGTAAAGAGTTAGATGTGGCTGTAAAAGTTTGCGCAGATTTAGGGGTCTCTCATAAGCTGGTGGACATTACCGCTATTAATCAGTTGTTGCAGGGATCTTCCCTTACCTCCACAGAAATTGATATTCCCACAGGCGAATACGAAGAAGACAACATGAAGTCTACTGTGGTGCCTAACCGCAATATGATCTTATTGTCCTTAGCCATCGGTTACGCCGTGTCGTTGGGGTCTACGGAAGTGTTTTATGGTGCCCATTCCGGCGACCATGATATTTACCCAGACTGCCGCCCTGAATTTGTGGACGCTATGAACATTGTCTCTTCTATTGCCAACTATGATGATGTACAAATTATTAGCCCCTTCTTGCACCAAACTAAACTAACTATTCTTGAAGTAGGCTTAAACATGGGCTTAGATTATGGCCAAACGTGGACCTGTTACCTAGGCCAAGAAAAAGCCTGTGGTAAATGTGGCTCTTGTGTAGAACGTTTAGAAGCGTTTGCTAAAGTGGGCCTTACAGACCCCGTGCGCTACGAGACGCTGTGATGTTGTATTCCGTTAAAGAAATCTTTTACACCCTGCAAGGGGAAGGCCGGCAAGCAGGGCGACCTGCTGTGTTTTGCCGTTTTGCTGGCTGTAACTTGTGGACGGGTAGCGAAGCTCGCCGTGGTGCTAGCATTTGTGACTTTTGCGACACAGATTTTGTCGGTGTAGATGGCATGTTAGGTGGCCGCTATTCGGCGCAAGAGCTGGCTCAATTAATTGCTAGCTGCTGGCCAGAAGGTATGCCAGGCCATCCACTTGTGGTACTCACAGGTGGTGAACCCATGTTGCAGGTAAACGAAATTTTGGTGCATGTATTACATGATCAAGGGTTTGAAATCGCCATAGAAACCAATGGCACTTTGCCAGTACCTGCTAGTATAGATTGGATTTGTGTAAGTCCTAAAGGCAGTTCCAAAATAGTGCAAACCAAAGGTCATGAGCTTAAACTGGTATACCCGCAGCGTTTGGCGATGCCTGAACAGTTCATTGATTTTGATTTTGAAAATCACTACCTACAACCGTTAGATAAGTCGTATATTGCAACCTCTAACGACGACGATAACTACGTGCAACAAACCATCGATTATTGTTTGCAGCATCCGCAATGGCGTTTGAGTTTGCAAACTCACAAAATTACAGGCATCCGTTAATGGAAATATACAAAGACTTTAGTTTTGATTCAGCTCACGTTTTGCCTAACGTACCAGCAGGACATAAGTGTGGGCGTCTGCATGGCCACACCTTTCAGTTGCGTATTGTTGTTTCTGGCCCCGTGGGTGAAACAACAGGCTGGATCATGGATTTTGGCGATATTAAACAAATATTTAAGCCACTGTACGAACAGTTAGACCATCACTATTTGAACGACATCAAAGGCCTAGAAAACCCTACCAGTGAAGTTATGGTGCAGTGGATTTGGCAGCAGCTTAAACCTCTATTGCCTCAGCTTTCACGCTTAGAGTTGAAAGAAACCTGTACTTCTGGCTGCGTTTATATAGGCTTATAACCCATGGCTATAGATGGTTTGACTAATAGCGACATCAAACATATACGGGATCAGGTAAAAACCATTGCTGTGGTGGGTTTGTCCCCCAAGCCCCATCGCGCAAGTCATCAAGTTGCCTTGTATTTGCAGCACCAAGGTTATCAAGTGATCCCAGTAAACCCGCTACATCAAAAAATATTAGGTTTAACCTGCTACTCAAGCCTTGCGTCTATCCCCTTTGACGTGGATATGGTGGATTGTTTCCGTGCCTGCGAGGCTATGCCTGCCTTGGCTGATGAGGTCGTTGCTAAAGGTGCTAAGGTGATGTGGATGCAGTTAGGTATTTACCATGCCGACGCAGCAGCTAAAGCAAGGGCTGCAGGTATTACTGTGGTGATGGACCGCTGCCCAAAAATTGAGTTTCGTAAGTTTAATTAACCACAATCAATTGTGCTGCACCGCCCTACTATATGCCCATCAAACAAACTCACATTTATAGATAGCCACGAATTGGCTGTTGGTAAATTTTAATTTTCTAAAAATTGCGGTGGAGTTTTCTAACCCGCCGACTCGGCTTCCCTAATACGTTCCAACCTGTTTTGTTCTTCAATAAACGCCTGTTTGATTTCTTCCAGAACGGTATCGACGTCAGCTGATTCAGTATCTTCTTCAAAGTGCCCAGTCAGTTGGGTGTTGGGTTGTAGCTCGCCCGCTTCAAATAAAGCCCACATTTCTGGGGCATAACGGGTGTTGCTTAGTTGGGGTGCATATTGGGCATAGTAGTTAGTAATGTTTTCTACATCGCGCTGGTGCATGCTTTGTGCATTATTATTTGCGGCTGCATCCACAGCTTGTGGCAGGTCTATAATAACCGGGCCATGATCGTCTACCAGCACGTTAAACGGCGAAAGGTCTCCATGAACTAAACCTGCGCACAGCATGCGCATAACGTCGTGCATAAGGGTTTCATGGTCTGCTAGTGCTTGTTCTTCAGTCATGGACACATCGTTTAGGCGAGGGGCTACGTCGCCATCGCCATAGGTAATTAGCTCCATCAATAACACACCATCAAAACAACCATATGGTTTGGGTACACGAACACCAATGTCGGCCAGCTTGTACAGTGCAGATACCTCGGCAGATTGCCACACTTCTTCCTGTTGCTCGCGGCCAAATTTTGAGCCTTTGCCCATGGCGCGGCTTCTGCGGCTGTTGCGAACTTTTCGCCCTTCCTGGTAGGTGACTGCCTGCTTAAACGCTCGTTTTTCAGGTGCTTTGTAAATTTTTGCACAACGGATTTCAGATCCACAGCGCACTACAAAGACATCGGCTTCTTTGCCACTCATTAAGGCGCGGATCACTTCGTCTACTAAACCGTTTTCGACCAGTGGAAGTATTCGTTTTGGAATTTTCATAGCGCTATTGTACATGAGTTAAATGGGGATGGAATACAGAATGTGCGCACGTTATGTGCTTAATTTGCTTAGCTGTATTCCATCAACAGTGAAGTTGTCGGCGGCCAGCCAGCGCTCATATTCTGCCTGTATGGCAGGCCAATGTGTATCAAGTATAGAAAACCACGCGGTGTCTCTATTACGGCCTTTGTAGACCGCAGCTTGCTTAAATAGGCCGTCAAAGCTAAAGCCTAGGCGTCGGGCGGCTTTCTTGGAATGTAAGTTTAAATTATCACACTTCCATTCATAACGACGGTAGCCCAAATCAAAGGCGTTTTTCATCATTAAGTACATGGCTTCTGTGGCCGCTGTGGTTGCCTGCAGGGCGGGGGAGTAATTAATGTGGCCCACCTCAATAACACCCGCTGCTGGCTGAATGCGTAAATAGGTTGCTATGCCCACAGCTTTGCCGCTAGAAGTGCTGATGATGGCGTAAAACAGAGGGTCCTGGATTGCACTATGGTCGGTTAACCACTGTTTAAGTTCGGTTTGGGTGGTGAAGGGGCCATAAGGTAAATAAGTCCAAATGCGGTCTTCTGTGTCAGCACTATAGGCCTGCCATAAGTCTTCACCATGGCGTGTTGCATCAAGAGCCTCTAATCGGCAATAGGCACCCACCATAGTTTTGTTGGCTGGCTTTGGACAGGTGTTCCAAGTGGGCAACGAAGAGCCAATTTCTTGGCCTAGAGAATTGTGACGGGTAGACATAAACACACCTGCATAATAGAAAGTTGTGTAATATTAGGTGATCTTTGGAAAAAAACAAATGACTTTAATGTTGATCTAATACATTGGCTAAAAATGCCTCTGTGAAGTGACTTATAAAGGCATAGGGAAACGGTGCCCTAAATCGCCACTATCGGGTATAATGCGGCCATAATTCTGCACTAACTTGCGCGACCGCTTTCCGGTACAACATAATGTTTGAAATCAATCCCTACATCCAAGCCATGAAAGACCTTGCTGAGCGCACACATGTGCTTAGGGGGTATCTTTGACTATGTTGGTAAACAAGAACGTTTAGTTGAAGTAGAACGTGAGCTTGAGCAACCAGATGTATGGAATGATGCCGAACGAGCCCAGGCTTTAGGTAAAGAACGCTCATTGCTTGAAGGGGTGGTGAATACCATCGACACCATGGACAGCGGCTTAGTAGATGCTCGAGAATTACTTGATCTGGCTGTTGAAGAAAACGACGAAGACACCCTAAACGAGGTTCAGCCTGAACTAGATGCGTTAACGACTAGTTTAGAGAAGCTGGAGTTTAGGCGCATGTTCTCTGGTGAAATGGATCCGAATGCTGCCTTCTTAGATATTCAATCAGGCTCTGGCGGCACTGAAGCTCAGGATTGGGCCAGTATTATTTTGCGTATGTACCTGCGTTGGGGCGAGCAAAAAGGGTTTAAAGTAGAGCTTATGGAAGTAAGTGACGGTGATGTTGCAGGCATCAAAAGTGCCACCATCCGTTTTGAAGGTGACTATGCCTTTGGCTGGTTACGCACAGAAACTGGCGTACACCGGTTAGTGCGTAAGTCTCCGTTTGATTCTAGCAGCCGACGCCATACTTCGTTTGCTTCGGTATTTGTATCTCCAGAAATTGACGACAACATCGACATCGAAATTAATCCAGCAGACTTGCGGGTAGATACCTACCGTGCCAGTGGCGCCGGTGGTCAGCATGTTAACAAGACTGATTCTGCCGTCCGTTTAACCCACGCTCCTTCGGGTATTGTGGTGCAGTGTCAGAATCAGCGCTCGCAACACCAAAACCGTGATTCGGCTATGAAACAGTTACGTGCTAAATTGTACGAGCAAGAAATGCTTAAGCGTCAAGAAGCCTCCCAAGCTTTAGAAGACACTAAATCTGACATTGGCTGGGGTAGCCAGATCCGTTCCTATGTGCTGGATGATCAGCGCATTAAAGACCTCCGCACCAACGTACAAACCGGTGGTTGTGATAAAGTGTTGGATGGTGACTTAGACCAGTTCATTGTTGCCAGCCTGAAAGCTGGTTTGTAAGCGCAGGTTTGTCATAAAAGCCAATACACAGTTAACAACCTAGTAAAGAACATTACACAATTGTAGAACCTAGACCTATGAATGATACTAACGAAAGTTTAATGCAAGATGACAACAAACTGATTGCTGAGCGTCGTGCCAAATTAGCCAAGCGTCGAGAAGAAGGAAATGCGTTTCCAAACGATTTTCGCCGAGACAGCTACGCCCAAGATCTCCAAGATACTCACGGCGAAAAAGATAAACCTGAGTTAGAAGCTTTAGCCCTGCCTGTTAAGGTTGCCGGCCGTATAATTCGTAACCGCGGTGCGTTTATGGAAATTCAGGATGTGTCTGGTCGTATCCAACTTTATGTAAACCGCAAAGGTTTGGCACTAGAACAGTTGGCTGACATTAAGACGTGGGATCTAGGTGATATTGTAGGTGTGGTGGGTATTTTACAAAAATCTGGCAAAGGTGACTTGTTTGTGGACATGTCTGACCCACAGCTATTAACCAAAGCGTTGCGTCCGTTGCCAGATAAACACCACGGTCTTGCAGACCAAGAAATGCGCTATCGCCAGCGTTACGTAGACCTTATCGTTAATGAAGAGTCCCGTAATACTTTTATTATTCGTACGCGCATTGTAGAAGCTATTCGCCAGTATTTAATCACCCGCGAGTTCATGGAAGTAGAAACACCGATGATGCAGGTGATTCCTGGCGGCGCATCTGCCCGCCCATTCATCACCCATCACAATGCACTAGACCGTGATATGTATTTGCGTATTGCCCCAGAGCTTTACCTTAAGCGTTTAGTTGTGGGTGGCTTTGAGCGGGTGTTTGAAATTAACCGTAATTTCCGTAACGAAGGTCTGTCCACTCGCCATAATCCAGAATTCACTATGTTGGAGTTCTACTGGTCCTATGCTGATTACTGTGACCTAATGGACTTAACAGAAGGCATGTTGCGACACATTGCCGAGTCTGTTCTGGGCAACAGTAAAGTAACATACCAAGGTAGCGAGTATGATTTCGCCCAGCCGTTTACGCGCATCTCTGTGTTTGATTCTATTTTACATTATAACCCAGACATTAAGGCAGCAGAGTTGGCTGATGAAGCGGGTGCGCGGGTTATTGCTGAAGGCCTGGGGATTCCACTTAAGCCATATTTTGGTTTGGGTAAGGTGCAAATCGAAATCTTCGAAAAGACTGTAGAAGATCGCTTAGATCAGCCCACCTTTATTACTCAATATCCCGCTGAAGTTTCTCCTTTAGCGCGTCGTAACGATCTTGACCCATTTGTGACAGATCGTTTTGAGTTCTTTGTAGGTGGTCGTGAGATTGCCAACGGTTTCTCAGAGCTTAACGATGCTGAAGACCAAGCCGAACGTTTCTTGGCTCAAGTGGCTGACAAAGATGCGGGTGATGATGAAGCTATGCATTATGATGCAGACTATATAGTGGCCCTAGAGTATGGCATGCCACCCACAGCGGGCGAAGGTATTGGCATTGACCGCTTAGTGATGCTATTTACTGATGCTCCTTCTATTCGTGACGTGTTGTTGTTCCCGCACATGCGTCCTGAAGCTAAATAGCCCCTTTATCAAACAATGGTTCAGTCCATTTGGAAAAATGCACACCTAGAACAGCTCGATGAGGGCTGGCTCAAGGTGTTGCAGCCCTGTTTAAAACAGCCGCAAGTAGAAGTGTTAGCCACCTTCCTCCAAGGTCAGCTAGATCAGAAAATTGACCTTTTACCGCCTCAAAAAGATTGGTTTAACGCCTTTAAATCAACCCCTTTTAAGCAGGTTAAAGTGGTTATTTTGGGTCAAGATCCATACCACGGATTTGAGCAAGGGCAGCCCCAAGCACATGGTTTAAGTTTCTCCGTTAATAAAGGTATTAATACGCCGCCGTCATTACGTAATATACTTAAAGAGCTAAAGGCAGATTTAGCTATTCAACTAGCTACCCATGGCGATTTAACCCAATGGGCGCAACAAGGGGTATTGCTGTTAAATACAGTACTGACCGTAGAGTCGAGCCGAGCGGGTGCCCACCAAGGTAGGGGTTGGGAAAGCCTTACGGAACATGTGATTAGAGCGCTCAATGAGCAACGGACAGGGGTGGTGTTTATGCTGTGGGGTAAACCTGCACAGAAAAAGGCGGGCCTCATTGATGCTAAAAAACACTGTGTTCTTGAAGCCGTTCACCCCTCACCTTTATCGGCCTATCGAGGGTTCTTTGGTTGTGGTCATTTTTCTAAGGCCAATATGTATTTGGTAGAGCAGGGGCTCAAAGCAATCGATTGGCAACGCACACCAGTTCTAACCGAGCCTAGTCAAATTCAATTATTATGATATCTGCTATGCTTATAGTTGTGTAAATACAGGATTTAATCATGGCAGACACATCAGTTTATCGCGGCTGGCTCTATACCGTGCTCATTGCAATTGACCAGTTAGGTAACGCCTTGGCTGGTGGTTATGCGGACTCAACCATTTCCGCACGAGTGGGTTACAATGCCCGTCATGCTAACCCTGCGAGGCAAAATTACTGGCGTTTATTGGAGTGGGTGATTAATTATACCTTCTTGCCTCTTGATGGATCAGACCACTGCTACCAAGCCTATCTGGCTGGCAACAAGACCCACTACCGGGACGGCAGCGACTTGATGCGAGTGATTTTGAGCACCTTGATCTTTTTCAATGCTATGCCAATCGCTATAGCCACTCGTATTCTGGTGCGGCGTAAAAACTCACATCAACCATAATTCCAACTCTATTTAGAGCCTAATGCGCTCGAATACTTGTGGATCAATTTCATAGGGCAGTGGCAACAGGGAAATGGCAGTGCCCTCTTGTTCATGCAAGTGCAGCTGATTGTCCTGCGCCTCCGAAATATTAATGACTGCGGTAAAAGTGTAAGTATTTTCGCCAGTAGTAGAAAAACTAGTGATGCGGCCTACATTTTTTCGTTTACTAGCATTAATTTGTTGGCCCACTTCTAAAGCGTGATTTGTGGTTACTTGGCCGATAAATAAATGGCGCTTAAGTTTGCCTAAGTACTGCATTCGCGCCACAATTTCTTGGCCAGTGTAACAGCCCTTGTTAAAGTTGATGGCACCTGTGGCCTGTAAATTAAGCATTTGTGGTACGTAGCTGTCGCTGATGTCTGGAGTGACGTAAACCAGCCCTTGATTGATTTGCCGAGCTTCCCAAGCATGCACTTCTGTTAAACTAGCCCACTGCTCTAAAGTGGCTGTGACCTGTGCTTTAGTATTGGGGTGACAATAGACAATGAATTCGCTGCTGTCTGCGTTGTTGCTCCAAGCCAAACGGTCTTGGTTTTGAACAGTGGTAAGGTGGCTCTCTGGCACCGAGCCAAAAATGTCATTAATACAGGCTATGGCATCGTCACCCCACACAGCGAAACGGCACCAGTCAGTACTGGCATCGTGGAGGTCTGCGTTAGAAAATACAATGTACTTAGCCATGGCCTTTTGCACAGTATCCACCATGCTTAAGGGCATGTGCAGCAGCAGAGTATCCGTATGTGCTACTAAGTCGAAGTTGGCAATAACGTTGCCTTTTGGGGTGCAGTAAGCGCCAGCTTGGCCTTGTGATGTGCTGACGTTACTTACGTCACAGGTAACTTGGCCTTGTAAAAATGTTTTTGCATCTTGGCCGGTTAAGCTAACACTGCCAAAATGATTTAATGGACAAAAATAGGTCTGTTTCATGGTTTTAAGTGATCTAAAATTTGATGCCTAACAGGCATGCGTTGACAGTTTGCGCTAAAATGAAAGCTTAGTGTCTATGGTATGTGTTACGACAGAGGAATTCAATGTTGAACGAAACAGAATTAAAGCGACAAGTTTGGCATAGCCGCCGTGGCATGTGGGAGTTAGATATTTTGCTAGGGCCATTTGCCGTGCATGCGTTGCCATTAATTAGCGCTGACCAGCAGCAAATTTATGTGCGTCTATTAAGCCAGCAAGACCCCGACTTGTTTACCTGGTTTATGGGTCACGCCACTAGTAGCGATAAAGAACTAGCCGCTATGGTTAAGCAAGTGAAAGACTATGCTAAGTCGAGCCAAATTCCAGCTTAAGGCTTCGGTACATCTTGCTCGAGTCTCCGCGATGGTATGGGTGGTGTTGAGTCTGTGTGGCATGGGTATGTTTAACTGGTCTTGGCTTGCACTAGTGTATCCAGCGTTGGCAGCAGTAGTGATTGGCCGTTGGGTGTGGCGTTACGCCTGGCTCAAATCTAACACTAGTGTGGTAGCAATGAGCTGGACGCCAGATGAGGTTTGTTGCTATTTAAAAAATGGTGATCAGGTGAGTGGACGTATTATGACTAAGTCTGCCTTTAACCCTTACTTTATTACCCTGCATATAATAGCTGCAGATGGGCGTAAATTTTGGTGGCCCTTAATGGCTGATAGTGGTCCAGCAGATGTGCTTCGTAAACTAAGAGTATTCGGCCGTTGGCATAACCAAAACCCTAATGCCAATCAAAATTAGACGGCGTCAAAATGGTGTTGCGGGCCACAGGCAAGGTGTGGGGGTAATCTAAGGTGTAGTGTAAGCCACGGCTTTCTTTGCGTTGCTGGGCGCTGTGGATAATGATGGATGCCACTAAGGCTAAATTACGCAGCTCAATGAGATCGCCACTGATGCGGTAATTGCTATAAAACTCATTAATTTCACTCAACAACATTTCCACGCGGTGCTGGGCTCGAGTCAAGCGTTTGTCCGTCCGTACAATTCCCACGTAATCCCACATAAAACGACGTAACTCGTCCCAATTATGGGAAATGATGACATCTTCATCGGAATCTTTCACTTGGCTTTCATCCCACGGTGGAATAACACTGCTTAGTGCGGCTTCTGTCCAATTAGTTTCAATGTGTCGAGCTGCAGCGTGGCCATATACAAAACATTCGAGTAATGAATTGCTCGCCAAGCGGTTGGCGCCATGTAACCCTGTGAACGCTGTTTCACCTACGGCGTAAAGGCCTTCGATGTCAGTCATGCCATCTTGGTTGGTGATAATGCCACCGCAGGTATAGTGGGCTGCAGGAACAACTGGGATGGGGTCGGTGGCAATGTCGATACCAAGGTCCATGCAGCGCTGATAAATGGTGGGGAAGTGGGATTGTATAAACTCTCGGCCACGGTGGCTAATGTCTAGATAAACGCAGTCATCACCAAGACGTTTCATTTCATGGTCTATGGCACGGGCAACGATATCTCTCGGAGCGAGTTCTAAACGTTCATCGAAACGCTGCATAAAAGGCTCGCCATTAGCCAGTATTAGCTTGCCACCTTCACCGCGTATAGCTTCGGATATTAGAAATGATTTTGCTTGTGTGTGATAGAGGCAAGTGGGGTGAAATTGGTTAAATTCCATGTTGGCTACTCGACAACCTGCTCGCCAAGCCATGGCAATGCCATCGCCAGATGAGCCGTCTGGGTTGCTGGTGTAGAGGTAAACCTTACTGGCGCCACCTGTTGCTAAAATGACACACTGAGCCTTAAAGGTATTCACGTGACCAGTTTTTTGATTCAGCACATAGGCACCTAAACAACGGTTGCCAGGCATGCCTAGCTTGGCATGTGTGATAAGGTCTACGGCCACTTGATGGCATAATAAATGCAAGTTTGGGGCTTCTGTGGCGCGTTCAAGCAGGGTATTAGTCACAGCGAGTCCTGTCCAGTCTGCGGCATGAATAATGCGGCGATGGCTATGACCGCCTTCCTGGGTTAGGTGGTAACCCGAGGCATCATGCCGGTCTTGGGTGAAGGGCACGCGCTGTTCAATAAGCCAGTCTACGCTGGCTTTGGCTTGCTTTACGGTGAACTGTATAGCTTCTGGATTACCAAGGTTGGCACCTGCAATAAGGGTGTCTTGGATATGATTGTCGATGCGGTCTTGTTGATCTAGTACCGCCGCAATGCCACCTTGCGCCCAAGCTGAGGAGCCAGCATTTAATTCATCTTTACTGATCACGGCTACTTTTTTGGTAGTAGCTAACTGTAAACCCAAACTGAGCCCGGCCGCACCTGAACCAATGATAAGTACATCGTATTGGAAGTCTTGTTGCATAGGGTAGTTTAACAAATTTGTCAGGGTTACCCATTATAGCGTGGACAGAGGCAGGGTTAAACGCTTATAGAGTACGATATAAGTCTTAACTCGCCAGATGTGACTTGAATTTCGCGCCAGCTGGGTTAATCTGTTGTACTGTTATTCTATTGTTCAATTGGAAGTATTTTGTTAATTGTATACTTACAGCAGTCTAGATAAGGAAATCTAAGTGCCTAATGTAAAGGCTTTGCCGTCGACCGCCCCATCAGATCAACAGCTTGTCGAACGAGTACAAGCTGGCGATAAGCGTGCCTTTGATTTGCTAGTGCTTAAATATCAGCACAAAATTATTAGTTTAGTGGGCCGTTACGTGAAAGATCACCATGAGGCCATGGATGTAAGCCAAGAGGCATTTATTAAAGCCTACCGTGCGTTGGCTAATTTCCGCGGTGATAGCCAGTTTTATACATGGCTTTACCGGATTGCAATTAACACTGCAAAAAACTATTTAGTGGCACGTAATCGCAGACCACCTGATGTGGATGTAGAAGCCAACGAATACGGTGACTACGGCAGTGCAGACATTATGGCTGACGTTGATACCCCCGAAAACCTCATGGCTCGTGATCAATTACAAGACAAAGTGTTTGCCACCCTAGAAAAATTGCCAGATGACCTAAAGACAGCATTAACCCTGAGGGAGTTTGAAGGCATGAGCTATGAGCAAATTGCCGAAGTGATGGATTGTCCTGTTGGCACCGTGCGTTCACGTATATTTCGTGCTCGAGATGCCATAGACAAAGAAGTGGCGAAGCTTATGGATCGTGATTAGCGATCTATTTCAAGGCTCTAAAAAATTAAATTGAACCAAACGTCCTTTTTGACGTCCAAATTCAGTAAGTTAAATTTAGGAAACGATCTTTTGACACCCACTAAAATCAATGCTCAGTCAATACGCGAATCATTATCTGCAGTGATGGATGATGCTGCCCAGCCACTAGAGCTTCAGCGTGTGCTTAAAGCCAGTCAAGACGATGAACAAGTGAGGTTGCAATGGGCACGCTATCAGCTTGCTAGCGCGGCCCTAAAGCGTGAAGCAACTCAGGCCTCATTAGAAATTGATTTGGCGCACCGTGTGCGGAATGCAATTGATGCAGAGGCAACTTATACTCAATCGTCATCTTACTCGAACTCGCTCACGGCATCAAAAATCAGCAAGTTTGATCGATTCTGGCAACCTGTTGCTGGGTTAGCGGTAGCGGCAAGTGTCACCATGGTTATGGTATTGGGTGCTCAGCGTATTGGTGTGGCAGTTCAGCCACAAGTAATTCCTGCACAGCAAGGTGTAG
This sequence comes from Oceanospirillaceae bacterium ASP10-02a, assembly GCA_905182035.1. GTDB lineage: Bacteria > Pseudomonadota > Gammaproteobacteria > Pseudomonadales > Balneatricaceae > Njordibacter. Next base: position 26,913 of record CAJIZL010000011.1, read on the forward strand.
TTTTGTTAGAGCCAAGGTATAGCAATAATAGTATTGCCTTGTCTAGCACAGGCTCATCTTATTCTACAGCTGAAAACACCAATAAAATCATTCGCTTACCTGCACCTTTGGAAGCAGCTAATGCGGCAGAAGCACACTGGTTAGCAGCAACGCTGCCAGTAGGGTTTGTATTAACGCAGCGTAGTCTAGATGTTTCAGACCAAGCCGCAAGAGAAGTGCTGACTTATAGCAATGGCGATGCTACTTTTACCCTTTATGTTGAAGGGCTGAATGGGCGCACTATTGCTGAGGGCCACGCCTTTGCAGGTTCCAATTTGGTCTTGGGCCAGTCTATGGTTCATAACGGCGAGCAAATGTTTGTGACCCTAGTAGGCCAATTAAGTTTAGCGGAAGGCGAGCAAGTGGCGAGCTCTGTGGTATCCTTAACGCCTCAATAAACACCTCGTAAGATCGCAGGGCTGCATCATGTCTAATGCACAAGATTCTATGATTGAGCAAGTTGCTCATGTCCACGCCATTGATCAGACCACGGTTTGGCTAGATACCATACGTCTTAGTACCTGTAATTCTTGTAGCATGAAAAGTGGCTGTGGCCAGCGACTTATGAATCAAGCCACGGACTGCAAACGTTCGCGTATCGAATTACCTCTACCCCAAGACATGGCCCTAAATGTGGGTGATGAAGTGGTCCTCGGTATCCCTCAAAAAGCCTTTATCAAAGCCAGCTTGTTAACCTTTGCCATGCCGCTAATGATTATGCTGGCATTTGCTTCGTTGGCTCAATGGGGGGCTCTTTCTGAGCCAGCTGCAGTTGTTGCTGCATTATTGGGTTTAGGTCTTGGTTTGTTATTGTTGCGTTGGTATAGCCAAAGTGATGCCGTTTTAAGTTCCAACCAGTGGCAGCCAATGATTTTGCGCCAGCAGCGGTTAGATCAGGTACAAGAACTTTACTTTACGTCAGAATAATTTTGTCAGTGACAAACTTCGTTAAATAGCTTTGTTAACTGCAAAACTTTGTAAAGGATGGTCGAAATTGACTCTGATTATACAAAACTATCGTATGCTCCATAGATATCAATTTTGATTGTAGAGGAACTGCGTCATGACCAAGCTAGTATCTTTGAACTATAAACTTCTTCCTGTATTACTGCTCTCCTTGCTTTGGTCAAGTCTTGCGCAGGCTGGACAGTTGCCGGATTTCACACGCTTAGTTGAGGAGGCATCTCCGGCTGTTGTGAACATTAGTACTTCTAGGGTCGCCAGCCAAAAACCTGCAGGGAGTCAATTTGCACTGCCAGGTCAAGAGCAGTTGCCGGAGATATTCAAACACTTCTTTGAACGCCAGTTTCCACAACAAAAATCACCACAACAAGGGCAGGCACCTAAGGCACGGTCCTCTGGTTCGGGTTTTTTGATTAGTGAGGACGGATACATATTAACCAACCATCACGTGGTAAAGGACGCTGATAAAATCATTGTCGCTTTGAGTGATCGCCGTGAAATGGAAGCAGAGTTGGTTGGCACCGACCCACGTTCTGACTTAGCTTTATTAAAAATTGAAGCTGAAGGTTTACCCTACCTTACAATGGCCGACTCTGACCAGCTTAAGGTCGGTGAGTGGGTGCTAGCTATTGGTTCTCCATTTGGGTTTGATTATTCGGTCACTGCCGGCATTGTCAGTGCCAAGGGCCGTAGCCTGCGTTCGGAAACCTATGTGCCTTTTATCCAAACAGACGTAGCTATAAATCCAGGTAATTCAGGTGGTCCTTTGTTTAACTTGGACGGCGAAGTAGTAGGTATTAATTCTCAAATTTATACTCGCTCAGGTGGTTTTATGGGACTTAGCTTTGCCATTCCTAGTAACACAGCTATCTCTGTAGTTGCTCAGTTAAGAGAAACAGGTGAGGTGGCGCGAGGTTGGCTGGGTGTGCAAATTCAAGAAGTTAGCCAAGACCTGGCAGAATCTTTTGGTTTGGATAAAGCGGCAGGGGCGTTAATTGCTCAAGTTTTAGACAAGAGCCCAGCCTTAGCGGCTGGCCTGCAAGCAGGAGATGTAATCACCCAGGTCGATGGCCATGACATTGTCATGTCTGCCCAAGTGGCACATTTTATAGGTGCCATAGCACCGGAAAAGCTCATAGTTATCCAGTTAGTAAGAGACGGTAAAAGTATAGAGGTTGATGTGGTGATTGGACACCTGCCTAAAAACGTAGCGGGTATCCTAAACCCTGCTCAGCAAGGCCAGTATGTTGAACGAATTGGATTGCGCGTGGCAGTCTTGGCGCCAGAAAAGGCGCAGGAATGGCGTATCCGTAATGGCATAGAAATTATAGAAGTGGATGCTGGCGTAGCTCAGGAGTTGGGTTTAAAGGCTGGAGATGTCATTACTAGCATGGCCAATCAACGTATTGCCAGCGTAAAGCAGTTTGTTGAGTTGGCAGCAGCCTTGCCTACTCAACGTTCTATTTCGCTGCGTATTGTGCGTGAGGGCAGACCGCTGTTTGTGGCTTTTCGTTTGAATCAATAAAAACAGAGAAAGGCCATTTACTGAATGTGATTGCCCACGCGCACTACTTTTAACGTATTAGTGCCGCCATGGGCCTTGACGTAATCACCTTTGGTAATAAGTACGATGTCGCCATCTTGCACCACACCTAATTCTTTAAGTTGCTCCACAGCAATATGGTTGACCTTGGCGTTATCCAATACTTCAGAATCGAAAGGGTGAGTAATTACTCCTCGGTATAGGCATACACGGCGCTGGGTTTCCGCTTGTGGGGTAAAGGCAAAGATGGGTATGACTGAGCGTATGCGTGACATGAGTAGTGGGGTCTTGCCTGTTTGAGTCATGCAAATAATGGCTTTAACCCCTTCTAGGTGGTTGGCTGCATACATGGCGCTTAACGCAACACTTTCATCAATGCTGTGTACGGTAATATCAAGCCGGTGAGATGACTTGTAAGCTTTGTGGTGTTGCTCAGCGCCCAAGCAAACCCTCGCCATGGCTTCTACAGTTTGGGCTGGGAAATCACCTACGGCGGTTTCGGCAGACAGCATTACTGCGTCCGTGCCATCCATCACTGCATTGGCAACGTCAGATACTTCTGCACGAGTGGGCATGGGACTAGTGATCATAGACTCCATCATTTGTGTTGCGGTAATGACAATACGGTTGAGGCGGCGTGTGTGTTTAATGATGTCTTTTTGCACTCCCACTAATAGAGCATCTCCTATTTCTACGGCTAGATCGCCTCGGGCCACCATCACACCTTCAGAGGCTTCAATAATACCTTCAAGGACTACAGGGTTAATGGCTTCGGCGCGTTCTATTTTGGCAATTAAACTGGCATTGCTGTTAGCTTTTTCAAGTAACGCGCGGGCTTCGTGCATATCGTCTGCATTGCGCACAAATGAAATGGCAATATAGTCTACGCCAATTTCTGCAGCAGTAATTAGGTCGGCACGGTCTTTATCTGTTAATGCGGGTGCTGATAAGCCGCCGCCCTGTAAATTGATACCTTTGTTATTAGATAGTGGGCCACCAATTTCAACCTGGGTGTGGACTTTCCCTTCGCTTACACGAACAACCTTAAGCACGATGCGACCGTCATCCAGCAAAAGAATGTCATCTTTGTTGAGGTCTTTGCCTAATGCAGGAAAGTCCAAACCTACGGCTTGTTCAGTACCTGTTTCCAGATCCATGGAAGGATCTAATACAAATTCTTGGCCTTCGTGCAGTTGCACTTTGTTGTTGGTAAATCGAGCAACGCGAACTTTAGGGCCTTGCAAATCTGCCAGCAAGGCTACGTGGCGGCCTACCTCCTTGGCGGCTTGAAGTACCGTTTCTGCTCGTTGTTTATGATCGGCTGGGCTGCCATGGGAAAAATTTAGCCTGACTACGTCGGTACCGGCTGCAATAATACTTTTGAGAACTGCTGGGCTACTTGTGGCCGGGCCTAAAGTAGCAACAATTTTAGTACGTCGTAATTGCATGATATTAAGATATTGTCCTTGATGATGAGGTGGTGCGCTAGTAGCGCGGGGCTGCACCTGAGGGTTAATGGTGCATTAGCGCTAGGCTGGTGTCCAGCATTCTGTTGCTAAACCCCCATTCATTGTCATACCAAGCCATTACTTTAACTAAATTGCCTTGGGCTCGGGTGTGGTTAGAGTCAAAGCTTGAGGATTTGGCGCTATGGTTAAAATCTACAGACACTAATGGTTGGTTTACGTAGTCCATAATATAGTCCAGCTCAGGGTCATTTTTAATGGCATTTTTTACATACTGGTTGACGTCATGGGCGCTGGTTTCTTTACCAGCCACAAAAGTAAGGTCTACCAATGAAACGTTGATAGTGGGTACACGAATGGCCATGCCATCTAGGCGGCCGTTAAGCTGGGGGAGCACCAAACCTACTGCTGCTGCAGCACCGGTTTGTGTGGGAATCATTGATGTGGTGGCAGAGCGAGCGCGGTACAAATCGCTGTGCAGGCCGTCTGTGAGTAGTTGGTCGTTGGTATAGGCGTGGATGGTAGTCATTTGTCCTTGTTTTATACCTACGGTCTGGTCCAGTATCTTAGCTAAGGGTGCAAGGCAATTGGTGGTGCAAGACGCATTAGATATGATGCGTTCTTTCCCTGTGAGAGTCTGGTGGTTAACCCCATAGACAATAGTGGCATCTAAATCTTGGCCTGGGGCGGAAATTAATACCTTATGTGCGCCAGCGTCAATATGGGCCTGGGCGTCTTGTCGGTGAGTAAATAAGCCGGTGCATTCAAGCACAAGGTCTATGTTAAGAGTGTGCCATGGCAGTTGGCTTGGATCTCTAACTTGATACAGGTGGATTTTGTCTTGGTTGATGTATAGGTGTTGATCATCGTATTCAACTTGGCCATTAAAACGGCCGTGTACGCTATCAAATTGCAATAAGTGGGCATTGGTTTGAGGATTGCCCAGGTCATTTATAGCAACGATTTCAAAAGCTTGTTGATAGTTGGTAGGGCTATTTTCATAGATAGCGCGGACGATATTGCGGCCAATGCGACCAAATCCGTTGATGGCGATGCGGATGCTCATTTTTCTATCTCTAACGTATTTTGTGGTAATATTACTAACATTATTACATTAAATCAATTAAATTGGTTTATATGTGTTCCAGATTAAAGAAATATTTGTTAATATTACGTAATAAAGTTAAGTAAGAAGAGAGTTATCATGGACAGCGTAATGCACAGTAAAGTAGCGCAGGTAACCCAGGCAATTGTTGAGCGTAGTCGCGCCTCCCGTAGTGATTATTTACAGCGTATTGATGGAGCTAAAGCTAGCAAAGTTAGCCGCTCTAACCTTTCATGTGGCAACTTGGCCCATGGGTTCGCTGCTTGCCCCCAGCAAGATAAAGATCGTTTAACCATGATGGATGAGGCCAACGTTGCTATTGTGTCGGCCTATAACGATATGCTTTCAGCTCATCAGCCCTTCGAGCGCTACCCTCACATTATTAAACAGGCGGTGAGAGAAATGGGTAGTGTGGCGCAATTTGCTGGTGGTGTGCCGGCTATGTGTGATGGTGTTACCCAAGGCCAGCCAGGTATGGAGTTGAGCTTGTTTAGTCGAGATGTCATTGCCATGTCGACTGCAGTAGCTTTGTCTCATAACATGTTTGATGCAGTGCTGTGTTTGGGAGTGTGTGACAAGATTGTCCCTGGGTTGTTAATCGGCGCATTGAGTTTTGGCCACCTTCCCATTGTATTTGTACCCGCAGGCCCCATGTCTTCGGGCTTGCCTAATACCGAAAAAGCGCGCATTCGTCAGCTTTACGCAGAAGGTAAGGTCGGTCGTGATGAATTATTGGCTTGTGAGTCTGAGTCTTACCATAGTGCAGGCACCTGTACTTTTTACGGCACTGCTAATAGCAATCAATTATTGATGGAAGTCATGGGCTTGCATCTGCCAGGCGCCTCGTTTGTGCCACCTGATGGCGAGTTGCGTGACGACTTGACACGTTATGCAGCCCAGCAAGTGGTTAAATTAACCCACCCTTCGCAACAACAAAATCTTGCCCAAATCGTATCTGAAAAAACCATAGTTAATGCCATAGTGGCTTTATTATCTACTGGCGGTTCCACCAATCACACGTTACATTTGATTGCTATTGCTAAGGCTGCGGGGATTATTGTTAATTGGGATGATTTTGCTGAATTGTCTAGCGTGGTGCCGAGTTTGACGCGGATCTACCCCAATGGCCAAGCTGATATTAATGTTTTTCATGGAGCTGGTGGAGTGCCTTATTTAATTCAAACTCTGTTGCACGGAGGCCTGCTGCATGAAGATGTAGAAACAATTATGGGTCATGGCTTAGGTCAATATTGTCAGGAGCCAAAATTACTATCAGGCAAGTTAATATGGCAGCCAGCACCAGAACAAAGTGCCGATCTTGACGTGTTAGCCTGTGTATCAGCCCCCTTTTCCAAAACTGGTGGCTTGGTGACCTTGCAAGGAAATTTAGGTCGGAGTGTGGCCAAGGTATCGGCGGTAAAATCCGAACACTGGCTGGTAGAAGCGGAGGCTGTGGTATTTGATTCACAATTAGAATTTGAGCAGGCGTTTAAGCGAGGAGAGTTAGAGCGAGATCTCATTGCAGTGTTACGTTTTCAAGGCCCACAAGCCTGCGGCATGCCCGAATTACATAAATTGACGCCTTATTTGGGTGTCTTGCAAGACCGAGGTTTTAATGTGGCTTTGGTCACTGATGGTCGAATGTCTGGTGCTTCGGGTAAGGTTCCGGCGGCCATACACCTTCATCCTGAGGCTAAAGTCGGTGGCTTAATAAGCAAAATCGAAAATGGGGATTTGTTAAGGCTAGACTGCCATAATGGGCGTTTAGAGCTGCTAGTTGAAGATAATATCCTACAAGCTCGACCAGTTTCTCAACAGGCGCAAGCCGTGACACACGGCATGGGTCGAGAGCTATTTTCCAATATGCGTAAGCAGGTCAGTAGCGCCGAAATGGGTGCCAGCACTTGTTTGTGATTGTGTGCTGTGATTAAAGGGAAATTTATACTTATGACTAAATATGACTTAGTCGCTGATGTTGGGGCTACCAATGCTCGTTTTGCTTTAACGCAGGGTAGCTCACCGGCTTTGGTGCACATTAAGGTGTTAGCCTGTGCTGATTACCCAAGTTTAGAAGCGGCTGTATCCGCCTACCTTGCAAGCACAGGTGCCGCGGGTTTAATTATCAAGGCTTGTATTGCCATAGCGGCCACCGTACATTTGCCAGAATTTTCCCTGGCCAACAATCATTGGTGTGTTAATAAAGCTCAAGTGAATGCCGTCCTCAAGGTTGAGGCCCTGTGGATCAATGATTTTACGGCCCAAGCTTGGGCGATGTCAGAAATTACTGACGACGAACTGCTAGTTGTGAAGCAAGGCCAGGCAGAAATGTGGGGCAACCGATTAGTAATGGGCCCAGGTACTGGTTTAGGTGTGGCAGGATTGATTGCCTATGATAAGGGTTGGTTGCCGGTCATGGGTGAAGGTGGCCATGTAGGGTTCGCGCCAACCAATAGGTTGCACGCAGAAATACTGACTTACATGTGGGATAACTATGGGCATGTTTCGACGGAACGCCTGTTATCAGGTTCGGGCATGATGGACTTATATGCAGCAGTTGCACATGTCAACGCCACCCATCCGCGCTTAACAAACCCCACTGATGTTTTGCAGCAAGCTCAGCTGTCCACGCCGGACGACTTGGCCCACCAAACCCTATGTCTTTTCTGTGACATGCTGGGCAACGCTGTGGCCAATGGGGCCTTGATGTTTGGTGCAGTGGGTGGGGTTTATTTGACTGGTGGAATTTTACCTCGGATGTATGATTTCTTATTGGCCAGCGAATTTGGTCACAGCTTTACCAACAAGGGCCGGACATCTCCTTATCTGCACCAGATTCCCATTTACCTTTGTACTGCAGAGCAACCTGGCCTGCAAGGTGCATCGATTGCCCTAAAACATGAGTCACGGAGGAAAGATGTTACAGCTTGAAAAATCCAAACACTGGCAGAAATTGCAGCAATTGGCAGTGCAGTACCGCAGCACTCACTTACGTGAACTATTTGCTAATGAAGGTAATCGCTTTAACACCTATTCTATTGAGTTGCCTAACTTATTATTAGATTACTCTAAAAACTGCCTGACACCTGAAATAATGCAGGCGTTATTTGGTTTGGCGCAAGATATGGGTCTGAGCTCCTCCATAGAGAGCATGTACCGAGGCGCAAAAATCAACATAACTGAAGACCGTGCGGTATTGCACACGGCTTTGCGTAACCGCAGTAATTCACCCGTTTACGTAGACCAAACCAACGTGATGGAGATGATCAATAACGAACTAGCGCATATGTGTGAGTTTGTGGAAAAAGTGCGCAGTGGTGAGTGGCTTGGATATTCTGGAAAGCGTATTACTGATGTGGTGAACATCGGTATTGGTGGGTCTAACTTGGGGCCAAAAATGGTTACCCAAGCACTACGCTCATATGCAGATTCCACCATCCGCGTGCACTTTATCTCCAATATAGATGGGGTGGAGATTGCTGAAATTTTACGCCCTTTAAATGCTGAGCAAGTTTTGTTTGTAGTGGCGTCTAAAACCTTTACCACTAGCGAAACGATGACCAATGCCCAAACTGCGCGTAATTGGCTGATGGCGTCGGCATTTGACGAGCGTGCAGTACAACAGCACTTTGTGGCTGTGTCATCCAACACGGAAGCGGTGCAGGCATTTGGTATTGATAAGGAATTTATGTTCTCTATGTGGGATTGGGTAGGGGGTCGATACTCCATCTGGTCTGCCATTGGCTTGCCCATTGCCTTATACCTAGGCTTTGATAAGTTTGAGCAGTTATTAACGGGCGCCCATGACATGGATCGCCACTTTAGAGATGCGCCAGCGCCAGCAAACATGCCTACTATTATGGCGTTAGTGAGCATTTGGAATGGGCTGTTACATGGGGCGCAAAGCCACGTGATATTGCCCTATGACCAACCTTTAGAAAGCTTCACTGCGTATATCCAGCAGGCAGATATGGAGAGTAATGGTAAGCATGTCGATCGTCAAGGTAATCAAGTGGCTTATCCTACAGCGTCTGTCGTGTGGGGCCAGTTAGGTATTGATGGGCAGCATGCATTCTATCAATTATTGCACCAAGGTAACGTCATAGTGCCAGCGGATTTTATAGGCTCGCTGGCTAGTTCTACTCCCGTTAAAGGCCACCATGAAAATCTTATGGCTAACTTCTTTGCCCAGACTGAGGCGCTGATGAATGGTATCAGTGCTGAAGAAGTAAGGAGCCAATTAGAAACTCAGGGATTAGACTCACAAGAGCTTGAAAAACTGTTGCCCCATAAAGTGCACCAAGGTAACCGGCCTAGTAATACCTTATTGCTTAAGCAGATAGATCCAAGAAATTTGGGTGCGCTCATTGCGCTCTATGAGCACAAAATATTTGCCCAGGGAGTGATTTGGGATCTCTGCTCTTTTGATCAATGGGGTGTTGAACTAGGCAAGATCCTAGCTAAGGGCATATTGCAGGAAATTGAAGGTGACGCAGGGCATCAACATGATGACTCTACTAATGCGTTAATTGACTACTTTAAGGGCTCTCGCATTTAGAGTATTTATTATAGGCAGTAGTGCTTTTGCCCTTTAAGTTTAAAGGGCTTTTTTCGTTATATACTTAGGTTTTAAGACGAGGTGAGGGTGCAAGTTTGCTTGGCTAACTCTTCTATGGCTTGCCAATTTCCCTGCTGTACTGCGTCAGTAGGCGTTAACCATGTACCACCTACACACATCACGTTATTCAGCGCTAAATAGTCTGCTGCATTGGTAGGCTTGATGCCTCCAGTTGGGCAAAACTTAAGGTCGCTAATGGGGCCTCCAATGGCCTTTAGAAAATCTACTCCGCCCACTACAGCTGCGGGAAATAGTTTAAACCTTCGGTAACCTAACGCCATGGCTTGCATTGCTTCGCTTACACTGGCGATGCCTGGCAACAATGGCACTGCACTTCGGCTACCGTGATGTAAAAGCTCTGCCGTAAAACCTGGACTAACAATAAAATCAGCCCCCGCTTCAACACATGCGTCATATTGTTCTGGTGTTAGCACAGTGCCGGCACCAATGATGGCTTCTGGTAAAGCTTTTTTGAGCTGTTTGATAGCACTTAAACCATAGTTACTACGTAGGGTAATTTCCAATACTGTTAAGCCGCCAGTCACCAATGCCTTGCCAATACCAATGGCTTGTTCAGGACTATCTAGAGTGAGTACTGGAATCACGGGTACAGTGGCGCAAATTTGATCTAAGCGTTGAGTGTTTTTGTGAATCTGGGCAGAGTTTGAAGCGGACATTTAAGGGCACCAATGTATACTGAGGGGCTGTTGGAGGAAGATGTAAATAGGCATCTGCAAGGAATTTTTTAAGTGAATTGCCTGTTCTAACACTCGGCGCTTTTCGGCACCTTCAATATGTAAGTGTTTATGTCTTGCAAGTCCGAGTGTATTAGCAGACAGGGTCATGCGGTCGGTAGGATCTGCTGGCGCATGCGTGGCGATACAAATATCACTTGTTGAAAGTGCTTGGTGCAATGATGGGCATAAAGGAAACAGAGAAGCTGTATGGCCATCGGTACCCATGCCAAGAACCAGCACATCAATGGGCCAGTGCATATCTTTGAGCCGTTGTTGGCAGTGTTGCCGTCCTTCTGACGCACTTTTTTCGCCAGTGTAAATGGGGTAAAAGGCTGCCTCTACAGCGTTATTTTGAAGTAGCCAAACCCTTACTAAGGCAGCGTTACTGGCGCTATCTTGTTCATCCACCCAACGCTCGTCAGCAAGAGTGATGTCTACCCGGTGCCAATCAAGCTGCTGCTGGCTTAGTTGCTGCAACATAGCTTGTGGTGTGCGGCCTCCAGAAACGACTAAGCTGGCTCTCGACCTGACTGTCAACGCAGCGCGTAATTGATTGGCCACGGTGGCCGCTAATGACGCTGCAAGCTTCTGAGCGCTTACACTTTCTAACCACTGGTTTTGGTTTAGTAAGGTTTCAGGCTTATTTGGCTTCATTGCAGTGTTCATACCATCGATGTCCATGTGTTTCTATCATATTGCTGGCTTGTTGTGGCCCGTTGCTTCCCGCTGAGTAATCTTCAAGTGGAAGCTCTGCACGGTGCCAAGCTTGGCGAATCTGGTCGCACCACTGCCACGCAAGTTCTACTTCATCACGACGCACAAATAAGCTTTGGTTGCCTTTAAGGGCTTCCAATAATAGGCGCTCATAGGCGTCTGGAATGCGAGCTTGAGATTGGGTTTGAGCAAAGTCTAAGTGCAACGGGTCGCGTCGAAGCTGCATGTTTTTGTCGATACCTTGTTCTTTGGTAAGCACTTGTAATGAAATGCTTTCATAGGGCTGCAGGCGAATGATTAGTTTGTTTTGCGCAATCTCGGCCTGGTCTGGGTCAAAAATGTAATGGCTGTTGGACTTATAGTGAATGATAATCTCTGTCACTTTGTTAGCCATGCGTTTTCCCGTGCGCAAATAGAAAGGTGTGCCAGTCCAGCGCCAGTTGGCAATTTCGGTACGTAGGGCAATAAATGTTTCTGTGTCGCTGCTGGTGTTTGCGTCAGCTTCGTTCAGATAGCCAGGCGCTGGCTGCTGTTTAAACTGACCATCGGTATATTGCCCCAATACTAGGTGAGTGCCTATTTTGTCTTGGTCAATTGGCTGTAATGATCGTAATACCTTTACCTTTTCGTCACGTATGCTGTTGGCGGTGAGCTGTGATGGTGGGTCCATGGCTACCATGCACAATAGCTGCAACAAGTGGTTTTGTACCATGTCGCGCATTTGCCCGGCTTTATCAAAGTATCCCCATCGGCCCTCAATACCAACCTCTTCAGCCACACTAATTTCCACATAGTCGATATGCTGGTGGTTCCATTGGCTCTCAAATAGAGGGTTGGCAAAGCGCAATGCGATAAGATTTTGTACGGTTTCTTTACCAAGGTAGTGGTCGATACGAAAAATTTGGCTTTCGTCAAAATATAAAGCCATCTTGTCGTTGATGACCTTTGATGAAGAGAGATCATGGCCAATAGGTTTTTCGACCACAATACGGCTGTGCTCGTTAATGGCATTGGCACCGTGTAAGTGTTGGCAGATATCTTTATATAGGCTTGGCGGTGTGGCTAGGTAGTAGGTAATTTGTGGATGCCACAAGGCTAGTTTTTGCTCTAGTGCAATATAATCCTGTGCATGGGTGAGGTCCACTTTGCAATAGCTTAGGCGTTGTAAGAAACGTGACAGTGAGTTGGCGTTCAATTCATCTGCGCCAATGTATTGGTTTAGTGTATGCTCAATACGCTGCTTCAGTTCGGTGATACTTATTGCGCTGCGTGCCACGGCCATGATGTTTAACTCTTTGCTCAATAGTTGAGCATGGTCGAGTTGGTATAGGGCAGGCATGAGTTTGCGGAGTGATAGATCACCTAATGCGCCAAACAGCACAAAACTATGGCTTAATATGCCTTTAGCTGTTGTAAGCTCGTCTGATGAGTTACTGTCCGACATTATTAATGTGACCTTATGTATAAATTAGACTTGTAATAATACTCCTAAATTCAAACAAAAGTCACAAAAATATCTTAAATGTTGGTAATATTACGTACATAAATAAATAAGCTAGATAAAATAAACTATGACCATTAACAATAATTTGCTACAGCGCCTATCTACTCAGCAGGAACAGCTCAATCGATCTGAGCGCAAAGTTGTGCAAGTGATTGTTGCTGATCCCCAATCGGCAACCCGTATGAGTATTGCAGCTTTGGCAGAGTTAGCTCAAGTGAGTGAGCCTACGGTTAACCGTATGTGTCGCAGCTTTGGTCTCAAGGGGTATCCAGACTTTAAGTTAGAGCTAGCTCAAAGTATGGCGCGTGGTACGCCCTACGTGAGCCAGAGTGTCAATCAAAATGATACTGCAACCCAATACACCGATAAAATATTCACCAGCACCATGGCTAGTTTAGATGCTGCGAGGCAGCAGGTTGATAGTAAAGCCATTGAGCGGGCGGTAGATTATTTAAGCCAAGCTCAGCAGATTTGTTTTTATGGCATGGGTGCCTCAGGTGCCGTCGCTCAAGACGCTCTGCATAAGTTTTTTCGTTTCAATATTCCCGTTGTAGCTCATAATGATTCATTGATGATGCGTATGATGGCCGCGGCCTGTAAGCGTGGCGATGTGCTGGTGCTGCTGTCATTTACAGGGCGCACTAAAGAAATGGTAGAGGTGGCTCGCATTGGTCGTGCTGCGGGTGCGGTAGTTATTGCTATTACTGCCGTTGGCTCACCTTTGGCTCAAGAAGCGAGTCTGGTATTAAGTGTAGAAGCACCTGAAGATACTGATGTGTATATGCCCATGCAATCCCGCATGATTCAGCTGACCTTAATAGATGTTCTGGCTACTGGGGTGATATTGCGCCGCGGCGAAGATTTTCATGGTCACTTAAAAACCATTAAGCAAAGTTTAACGGGCACTCGTTTGGCCATAGTAGAGGAGCAACAGTGACATTTTATAGGTTTGGTTTGGTGGTATTGTTGGCTGTTTTCTAACCAATGTGGTGACTGTACCTATGCGGATTGTGGGTGCCGTGGCTTCCGTTGTGCCGGTAATAGGTGATGCTGTGGACGAAATTATAGAAGCTGTCGCTGATGCGGGTGATGATATTCCTTTGTAATATAACGGACAAAGTTAGCAATGTTGATTGGCATATTTTGCTTGAGACACAAAAAAACCGCAACCAGGGTGACCTAGAGCGGTTTTTTATCACCAAAAAAAAGCTTATAGTTGGTCGATTTTAGCTCGGATCTCAACTAGCTTTTCAGACATAATGCGCTCTAGGTGCACTAGGTCCTGTGCTATAGACTCTTTGCTATCTGCAACTTTATTTTCTTCGTGGGCTAGCTTGTTCAATTCTGTAAGGGCGCGCAGTAAGAATGGTGAGATTTCGCTCACTTCTTGCCATTGTTGGCGACCAGAATCGACCATTACAGTGCGTGTAGCACGACCAAAGCGGAACTTTTTGCTACGAGGTAAAAAAGAGCCTTTTTCGCGCTTGTAGTAGATTTTGAGGATATCAAAATCGCCTTCTTGGCGAAGGGTATATTTGCTGATGGATTCAAAGCTAGTGATGCCCATTTCCGTAAGCGTAGGGTGTTGAGACATAATTGTTCTCCTTAGAGATTAAAAGTTAAAGTTTTCTTATGAAAATCAATGACTCAACAAATTATTGTAAGGTAGGCTCTGGCGGCCCTGCCTTGCTGGTCTGATGGTTTATGAGTAAAAGTGTAAGTGCCTACACAAACCGTCATGGGGGTGGTTTTCAGTGATGATATTATAGCTCATTGTTGATTAAAGAGTAACCAAAATCCTTGCCATATGTCAGCGATTTATACTATAGGTCGCATTCATTCAATAAATAGTTATGGGATCTTCACGCAAGCATTATTTGCGGTATACTCAGGCTTAAATTTTTGGTTTACCCATGAGTGCGGTTGGCGCAAAAACCCACTCAATAAGGATTTTTCTTCATATGTCTGGTGTCATCCCTATTGATGAAGGCGTTGAGCGTCTACCCCTCAAAGAATATACAGAAAAAGCGTATTTAGATTACTCCATGTATGTCATTTTAGACCGTGCATTGCCTCATATTGGCGATGGTCTAAAACCTGTACAAAGACGTATTGTTTATGCAATGTCTGAGTTGGGCCTAAAAACGTCTGCTAAGTATAAAAAATCTGCCCGTACTATTGGTGATGTGCTGGGCAAGTTTCACCCACACGGTGATAGCGCTTGTTACGAAGCCATGGTGCACATGGCCCAGACCTTCTCCTATCGTTATACTCTGGTTGATGGCCAAGGCAATTGGGGATCTGCAGATGATCCAAAATCCTTTGCTGCCATGCGCTATACGGAAGCTAAACTCACAGGTTATGCCGATGTCTTATTAGGTGAGCTAGGTCAAGGCACCGTAGACTGGGGTAACAACTTTGATGGCACCCTGCAAGAACCTTTAGTATTGCCTGCTCGTGTGCCTAACGTACTGTTGAATGGCGCCACTGGCATCGCTGTGGGTATGGCGACAGACATCCCTCCTCATAACTTACGAGAAGTGGTGTCGGCCTGTATCCATCTATTGGAGCACCCTGGCGCAAGTACAGAAGAATTGTTCGAATTTGTACAAGGGCCTGATATGCCCACTACGGCAGAAATAATTAGCCCACGAAGTGACCTGTTAGAAATGTACAAAACTGGACGTGGCAGCATTCGCATGCGCGCCGTAGTGGATCATGAAGACGGCGATATTGTCATCACCGCTTTGCCGTACCAGGTTTCTGGGGCGCGCATATTGGAACAGATTGCTGCTCAAATGCAGGCTAAAAAGTTGCCTATGGTGGCTGATTTACGCGATGAGTCTGACCATGAAAAGCCAACCCGTTTGGTGATTGTGCCACGCTCAAATCGGGTGGATACGCAACAGCTATTGAATCACTTGTTCGCTACTACAGATTTAGAACGATCTTATCGAGTTAATTTGAATCTCATTGGTGTGGATGGTAAGCCACAAGTTAAAGGTTTGAGTACTATTTTGAAAGAGTGGTTGTCTTTTCGTATGGAGACAGTGACACGCCGTTTGCAGCATCGCTTAGATAAGGTGCTGGAGCGTTTGCATCTATTAGAAGGTTTGTTAATTGCCTATCTTAATATTGACGAAATTATTGCTATCATCCGTGAAGAAGAAAAACCTAAAGCAGTACTAATGCAGCGGTTTGTGTTATCTGATCGCCAGGCTGATGCCATTTTAGATTTAAAACTGCGCCATTTAGCCAAGCTAGAACAGCACCGCATTGAAGCAGAGCAAGAGGAACTAGTGGCAGAGCGTGACAAGTTAGAGTTGTTGTTGGGTTCTAAAACACGTTTAAAAACCCTCATAAAGCGTGAATTAATTACTGATGCCGAAGCCTTCGGGGATGATCGTCGTTCCCCTATCGTTGTGCGTCAAGAAGCTAAAGCCCTTTCAGAGCGTGATTTACTCACCACCGAGCCTGTTACTGTAGTTCTGTCTAAACAAGGCTGGGTTCGTGGTGCCAAAGGCCACGATATAGACCCTTCTAACATGAGTTATAAATCGGGTGATGACTTCTTGCTCATGGTGCAAGCTCGAAGCAATCAAAGTGTTGCCTTCCTTGATGAAGGTGGCCGTAGTTATTCCCTAGAGGCCCACACATTGCCATCCGCTCGTGGCCAGGGTGAGCCTTTAAGTGGTCGATTTAATGCGCCTAGTGGTGTGCAATTTTCAGCTGCAGTGAGTGCTCAAGTTGATCAATTGTTACTCATGAGCACGGATGCAGGTTATGGCTTCATTTCCACCTTTGAAGACTTGTTAAGCAAAAACAAGGCTGGTAAGGCTGCCATGTCTGTGCCCAAAGGTGCCAAGGTTATTGCGCCGCAGCATATCACCAAGGTGGAAGACACTTGGTTGGTGGCAGTGAGTAATGAAGGGCGTATGTTAGTCTTCCCGTTACAGGATTTACCACAGCTAGCGCGAGGTAAGGGTAATAAGATTATTAGTATATCGTCCACCCGCGTGGCAAACCGTGAAGAATTCATGGTGGCTTGCTCATTGGTCTCTGAGAGCTGCGAGTTATTAGTGCATTCAGGTAAGCGCTATCTACGTTTGAAGGCCTCTGATCTAGTTCACTATCGTGGAGAACGTGGGCGTAGAGGCAATAAACTACCTAGAGGCTTCCAAAAGGTTGATTACTTGGCTGTGGAGAGTGAGGCATCAACTGAAGTGGATGCTGAGTCTATAGATACTGCCTCTTAGTCAGGTGTTTAAAGCGTTGGACTAAAGTGACGGATTTGCAGGTCTAACAAGTCTTGGTATTCACTGCTTAAACGGGCCAAACATACGGCGCCACTGGCGAGTGGCGTGCAGTTGTCGGCTTGTAACACCCGTTGTTGTAACTCTGGGTGGTAGGCTACGTGGCGACTTATTACCATATGGTCTTGCCGTTCACGGCGGGACAATTCTGCCGCTTCTTCTGTGAGCTTACTTAACTCCTCTAAATTACCTGTGTGCACCACAATTTGAATGCTTAAACTAGGTTTGTCGCTAGCCGACCGTTGGGTGTTAAAGGCCTTGTACAAACCAAAGAAAAACTGTGCGGCACATAGGGCATTCACGCAGTGGGTCATGTGCTCATGGGGTTTGTCAAAGGTGACAAGCACATCGTGGTTTTCTTCCGTTTCAATAGTACCGCCATAGATGGCGCACACTTGATCTACCAACCGCTGGTAAGACTTGAGCAACAAGTGTTTTTCAGCGGCTTCCATTGGTCCTTGATCTCTGGTATTTACGTTGATATACAACAAGCTCACCAATGGGTCGTCGTGCAACGGGGTTGGGGTGAACGCAATGGGGTTTATATTGGGCTCATGATCAAGAGTATGTGTTTGGTGTGACACCAATTCTGCGATGGCTGCAGGGGTACGCGTGGGTCGTAATGGTTTGGAATTATCACCATTACGTAGATCATCCATGGTGAATATGGGTAAATTATTTTTCGTGGGGCCCCTAGGTTCTGTCAGTTTAGGTGCAAATAAAGGATCGCCAAGATCGCCTAATTGGGGTTCTGAGGATAATTCACGGGCCAAATCGTGAAGCTCGTGATTAAACGCTTCTTGTTGGTTAGGGGCTTCCAATTCTGGCTGGTGGTCTTGTTGGTCATGGTGAGCCGCGACGACTAAGCCCTTTCCAGCAGGCATTTCTAATTCATATTGATGTTCCGTTTGAGTATGCAGCAAACGTTCTTCGTTAATAGAATTGAAACCCAAATTAATGATGCCCCACTCATCAAGGCGAGTGTCATCTAGTGGCGGTGCTTTGCCGTATTCTAATAGTTGTTCTTGGGCTTCGTGTAAGTCGCGCAACGGCTGCACTAATTTGGCACCGAACCACCAGCCAATAACGATGCAGGCTAATAAGGCAAGGCCCACGGTAGGCCATAGCAATAACACCAACTGGATAAGGCTTGGATGTAAATCTAAATTGGAGTGGCGTAAGTGCAAGCTGCCAATAATTTGCTCATCTAGCTGGATAGGCAAGACTATATAGTCGGCATCATTAAGAAAACCAGTTTTGGCGAGCATTTGGCCGTCTCCATCATAGACGGCTGCACCCTCAATAGCACCTTGTTGTCTGAGTTCCGCTAAAGTAACGTTAAGGCTAATATAGTCTTGTTTTACTAGTAGAGGTGCGCTTAAGTTAGCCAGCTGCTGGCCCATTTTCTGGCCTAAAAAGGCATTTTGTTGATCCGCAACTTGGCTAAGGTGTTGGTAAGTCATCAGCCCCAAAGCCACGCCAACAAGCACAAATGTGGCTATTAACAAAAACACCGTCTTCTGCACCAAGGTGAGGCGAGATTGCATTAAGTGTCTAAAAGAAAGGATTTTATTGGACATTAGGTGTTAATCATTGCTGTGTGGAAGAGGTAAAATCAACCCCATTCTAACCCACTAATGGTAAAATGCTAAGCCCACCCAAGGAGTTGTACCTATGTTTCATCGCCTAACCTTATTTGATATGAGCAATGAGCTAAACGTTGTCGCTGTCAATCAGGCATTTCAGGCTCTGCAAGTGGAAACCTATAACAACCTGCACAGTACTAATGCTAACTTCGCAGTGCACCAATGGCAATGGAACAGTTCGCCTGAATGTGTTTTAGACCTTGAAGTCATCCTTCAAAAATTGTCTAAACAACAAAAACTGGATTATGTGCTCCAGTCTTCTCAACAGCCCATACAAAAAATAAAATTAGCTGTGTTTGATATGGACTCTACCTTGATTCAGGCCGAAGTGATGGACGAGCTGGCTTATGCAATGGGTATTGGTCCACAAGTGGCGCTTATTACTGCCAGCTCCATGGCTGGAGAGTTAGATTTTGAACAGAGCTTTCGTCAGCGACTGGCTTTGTTAAAAGGGTTTGATACTGCCCAACTTTCAGCTATTAACCAAGCCCTTGAATTAATGCCGGGTGCAGAACAACTTATGAAAGGCCTGCAGAAGCAAGGCGTATACTGCGCTATATTATCTGGGGGTTTTAGCTACTTTGCAGATGACTTGGCCCATAGGTTGGGTATGCAACAAGCCTTCTCTAATTCTTTAGAAGAAGTAGATGGCAAACTCACTGGGCAAGTGACAGGGGTGATATTGGATGCTGCCAAAAAAGTAGAGTTGCTGGAGCAGTTACGAAAAACCCTTGGCTTATCTCTAAGCCAGTGTCTTGCTGTGGGCGACGGCGCTAACGATTTGCCGATGCTTAATAAAGCTGGTTTAGGCGTAGCTTTCCATGGTAAACCACTGGTTAGGCAGCAGGCACCTCATCAAATTAACAACTTTGATTTGGATACTTTGTTGCACTTGGCTTAACAGGGAGAGTATAAGCTTTTACTCAACCTTCCAGGCTCTTCACGTACTAGTTTGGGCACCAAATAGCCCGACATACAGGACTGCATTTGTGCCACTATGGATTGTCCACGCTCTAGGCTAACAAAAAAGTGAGTAGTGCCTGCCACTTGGTCTGGTAAGTGCAGGTAATAAGGCATAATGCCTAGTTCAAACAGACGCTCACTGAGGCGCTTTTGGCTGGCTAGGTTGTCGTTCACTTGGGCTAATAACACGCTTTGGTTGAGTAATTGTACCTTGTGTTGGCGCAATCGCTCGCAAGCTTGGGCTACATCTGCTGCTAATTCATTGGCATGATTAGCGTGCACCACCATCACACAGTTCAATCTGGAGTGTTCAAGCTTTTGGCACAGTTCTAGGGTGATTCGTTGTGGCAATACGATGGGCAAGCGACTGTGAATGCGCAAGCGTTTAACGTGTGTAATGGTTTCGATAGCGGTGATTAGCTCAAATAACTTGGGATCTGTTAAGGCGAGTGGATCGCCACCACTAAGGATGATTTCTTCTATATCTGGGTGTTGTTCAATATATTTAAGGCTTTGTTGCCACTCATTACGAGCACGCTTTTGGTCGCTATAGGGATAGTGACGGCGGAAGCAGTAACGGCAGTTAATAGCGCAGTGGCCGGCTGCAATCAACAAGGCCCGCCCTTGGTATTTGTGTACAACGCCGGGTACGGGGTTGAAGCGGAATTCTTGTAATGGGTCATCATTAAAGTTTGGGTCTTTTATTGCTTCTTGAACCCGAGGTAATACTTGCAACAACAATGGATCTGTTGGATCTCGTGGGCGCATTTTTTGTGCAAATGCTCTGGGCACAAGGGTAGTAAAGCCTTGGTCATGGGCTGACAGAGCCGTCTGTTGAGCCAAGTTAAACCCTAAAGCTGTGAGCAATTGTTGAGGCGTACGGTAGGCCTCACGCAGCTGAGTGCGCCAATCTTCTGGTAAGCTTGTGTAGTTAATCAAGCTTAAAGGTTCAACTTGCTTAGCGCTTTGCGGTATCATAAGCGACAAATTTCCCGATATTTATTTCATTAGAGCGAAAAATGGCTAATTATAGCAGCAACGAATTTAAATCTGGCCTTAAAGTTATGTTAGAAGGCGATCCATGTGCCATGGTTGATGTGGAGTTTGTTAAACCCGGTAAAGGTCAAGCATTTACCCGCGTACGTATGAAGAACTTGAAGTCCGGCCGGGTATGGGACCGTACCTTTAAGTCGGGTGAATCCATTGAAATGGCGGACGTGATGGACCGCAACATGGAATACCTATATACCGATGGTGAGTTTTGGCATTTTATGATGGCAGACGGTACTTTCGAGCAATATGGTGCGGATGTCCATGCCGTAGGTGACTGCATTAAGTGGCTTAAGGAACAAGAGATTTACGTGGTCACCTTATGGAATGATGCGCCATTAGCTGTTGCTGCACCTAACTTTGTAGAGTTAGAAGTGACGGAAACTGATCCAGGCCTTAAAGGTGACACAGCTCAAGGAGGCAGTAAACCTGCGACTTTAGCAACGGGTGCTACTGTGCGTGTACCCTTGTTTATTGAGCAAGGTGAGATGCTAAAGATTGACACCCGCACAGGCGATTACGTAAGCCGCGCATAGGCTTAGGATTATCCACTATGCCATGGCAACCGAGTGCTGACATTAACCAGCTTAAGCAACGTGCCAGAGTAATCAGCCAAATACGGGCATTTTTTTCTGCCCGTGATTTGCTTGAAGTCGATACCCCTATAATGTCCCATTATGGGGTATCCGACCCTCATATCGATACTATTCCAGTAGCCTTTACCCAGGATGGCGCTTTCCAATGTCAGCCTATGCACCTCATGTCTTCACCAGAATATGCCATGAAGCGTTTATTAGCAGCAGGTAGTGGCAGTATCTATCAAATTGCTAAAGCGTTTCGTAATGGTGAGGTGGGTTGCCGACACAACCCGGAATTTACCTTATTAGAGTGGTATCGCCTCGATTTTGATCTACAGCAATTGATGCAAGAAGTGGCATGTCTTATCGATACCGTACTAATAGGTGAAGTGCTTGAGTGGCACTTTTGGAGCTACCGTCAGGCTTTTGAAGAAGTTCTTTATATCGACCCTTTAACGGCCAGTGATGACGCTATCAGATCCAAGGCCTTGGATCTGATAGATATTCAAATGGAAGCATCTACCCCGCGAGATACTTGGTTAGACTTATTAATGAGTCACTGTATTGAGCCACAACTACCCAAAGCGTGTTTTGTTTTTGATTACCCAGCCAGCCAATCAGCCTTAGCACAGACTGGCATGGATGACCTGGGTAATAACGTGGCGCGTCGTTTTGAGGTGTATATTAACGGCATTGAATTAGCCAATGGATACCAAGAGCTGACGGATGCTCAAGAACAAGAGCGGCGCTTTGCATTAGACCATGCCACAAGAGCTTTCATGGGTAAAATACCCATGGCTGTTGATATTAGGCTCATTCAGGCGCTACAAGCTGGGCTACCAGAATGTTCTGGCGTAGCTTTAGGGATAGAGCGTTTATTAATGCTTGCCTCTGGCGAAAAAGACATAACTAAGGTAATGGCTTTTAGCCACCACCTTGCTTAGTTTATCTGGGTGTTAATTAAGTTCGGCGAACATTTGGCCTAAACGTGTTGTGGTGCCAGCACTAAGTTCTGTGGGCCATTGGCTTGCGCCTTTTGGTAAACACATGACTAGGGTAGAGCCCAATTTAAAGTGGCCCATTTCTTCACCTTTCTTCAATACGATAGGTTCTTGGTTGGTATAGTTAAATTGGCTTACCACCTTACCTTTAGGGCACACTAAGCCTGCCCAAACCGTTTCCACACTGGCTACAATCATGGCGCCTACTAGCACCATAGCCATAGACCCAAACTCAGTGTCAAAAATGGCCACTACCCTTTCGTTACGGGCAAATAAACCCGGCACTTGGGCGGCGGTTGTTTGGTTCACCGAAAATAATTGACCCGGTACATGCACCATGTGGGTAAGGGTGCCGTCGCAAGGCATATGAATGCGATGGTAGTCTTTAGGTGCCAAATAAATAGTAGCAAAATCACCATCTATAAAAGGAGTAGCGAGTCCACTATTGCCACCTAATAAAGTGGTGAGGTTAAACTCGTGGCCTTTGGCTTGAAATAGGTTTTGTCCGTTTATTTTGCCTAGTTGGCTAATAGCGCCATCTACGGGGCAAGCTAAGTGCTTTGGATTCTTATCTAAGGTGCGTGCCTCAGCCTTAAGACTGCGGGTAAAAAAGTCATTAAAACTGCCATATTGACTTGGGTGCTGACGTTCAGCTTCATCCATGTTGACTTTGAAACGCTTTATAAATGTGCGAATAAAGGGGTCTTTAATTACCGGCATAGAACTGTGGGCCAGTATGCCTACAAGGCGAGAGATTAACTGTTGTGGTAACAAGTATTGCATGAATACAAATAAACGATCGCCCATGAAGAATCCTTAGTTATGTGTGGTGAAGTCGTCTAAAGACGCTTTAATGTGTTGAAAGCTCGACATACGAATGGGGTCAATATGACCATCTTCTAAAGCCTTTAATAAAGCACAGGCAGGTTCATGCTCATGGCTACAATCGCTAAATTTACAGTAGCCTAAATAGGGCCTAAATTCCACAAAACCCTCCAGTAGGGTTGCTGTGTCCATATGCCAAAGACCGAATTCACGTATGCCTGGGGAATCGATTAATTGCCCACCATTAGGGACGTGAAATAGTTTAGCTGTGGTGGTGGTGTGAACACCTTTGTTGGTTTGCTCAGACAAGGCGCTGGTTTTAATGTCTACTCCAGGAAGCAGTACATTCACTAAGCTAGATTTCCCAACACCAGACTGACCCACAAACACGCTAACTTTATTGTTTAGCTCAGTATAAAGTGCTTCAAGGCCCGTTAAGGTTTGAGTAGAGGCGCGAATAATACGGTAACCTAGGGCTTTGTAGCGAGCTAACATGGGTTCAAGGTGGTCTTGGGCCTCTTCGTCTAATAGGTCGGTTTTGTTGAGTAAAAGTATAGGCTCAATTTCACTGGCCTCGGCGGCCACCAAGTAGCGGTCTATCAAATTAGCATGGGCATAAGGTTTGGGAGCAAAGGTCACAATGATTTGATCAATGTTTGCCGCCACAGGTTTAAGATCACCGTATTTATTTGGACGGCTGAGAATACTATTGCGATCATCGCGGGCCACAATTACACCACTTTGATCCGCTGCTTGGCGCCAGGACACTTGATCACCAGTGACGAGGAAGCCTAAATTAGAGCGAATTTTACAGCGAAACACTTGGCCTTGGTATTGGCCATGCAAGGCTTCAACATCTATTAAAGAGCCATAGTGGGCGATAATTAAACCCTGCTGTTCGGCAGACAGGTCACCATGTTCGATAGCGTTTTCTATCACCCCATCTTGTTTATTGGCGCGTGCGCGACGTTCGTCTTGAACTTTATCAATTTGCCACTGTTGGCGGCGGGTTAGTTTACGTTTGGCCATTGAGCATTAATGTACTGGATTGTCAGTAAAGGCTTTATTCTACCGCGAAGTGAGGCATAATTCAGTCTATCAATCTCAGCTAGAGAACTTTTCTTGTGAAACACGCACAAAATCTAATTTGGTTAGACCTTGAAATGACCGGTCTCGACCCAGAGCAAGACGTTATTATTGAAATTGCCACCATTGTCACCGACGCCCATTTAAATGTACTGGCTGAAGGGCCATCCCTTGTCATTCATCAGAACGATACGGTGCTGGAGACTATGAACGATTGGTGTATTAAACAACATGGCCAATCTGGCCTAACCCAACGGGTGCGTGACAGCAAGGTAAGCTGTGCAGAAGCTGAGCAACAAACCATCGCTTTTCTTAAAGCCTTGGTTGATGGTGGTCACTCTCCTATGTGCGGCAATACTATTGGTCAAGATAGACGTTTCTTGGTGAAATACATGCCTCAACTTGAGGCCTATTTTCACTACCGCAACGTGGATGTGAGCACCTTAAAAGAGTTGGCTCGTCGCTGGCGTCCAGAGCTGCTTGATGGTCTTAAAAAAGACGGCAGCCATCTGGCGCTAGATGATGTGCGTGATTCAATTGCGGAGATGGCCTATTACCGAGCGCATTTTTTAAAGATGAAATCGTGAAGGTGTAGGTTAGCAACTTTACTAAAGGTCAATACAGCGGTTACCTACAGGCCAAGGTAGCCTGTTCCACATAGTATTGGATCAGGCGGCCAGCCATAATTCCTGGTGGCGCCGTATTCCCAGGTAACTGGTCGTAGCGAAACCAGTTCGCCTCAGCGATCTCGATGCCATCCACTTTAATTTCGTCGGTCACGGCATTGGCAATAAAACCAAGCATCAACTGCCCAGGATAAGGCCACGACTGGCTGCCAACATAACGGATATTATCGATTTCGACGCCCACTTCTTCAAAGACCTCTCGATGCAATGCCTGCTCTGCACTCTCTCCGGCCTCAAGATACCCAGCCAAAGCGCCAAATCGGTTAGTGGGCCAACTAGCATTACGCGCCAAAAGGCAGTGATCCCCGCGGGTTACCAGCACAATCACGCAAGGGGAAATCCGTGGGTAATTGTTGATGTTACACTTATGGCAGGTCATAGCATGTTCTTTAGCAGTGGCTTGATTAGGTTCACCACAACTGCCACAAAAGCGGTGCTTATCTTGCCAGTCTAGCAATTGAACGGCTCGACAGGCTAACGAAAAAATCTCCTCGCCTGCGACCGTTAGTAAGTCACGTAGTCCAACCAAACTAAACCCCTCAGTCGCCGTCACTTCTGGCATGAGATCCCAAACCTCACAATCACGGCTGAGCCACTGGCCAAGAGTTATTTTTCGTTGGCAGAAAAAACCTAAGGAGTCGGTCGCGTCACTGTCAATAAGAGGGTTTTTAGCCATTCTGGAACCGTCAGCCAGCAAAATATCCCGACCAACCACAGCAATAATCCACTTTGTTTCCGTATTGACAGATACTGGGCTGGCATAAAAGCCATTTAGGCTTGCGGGGATAGTCACAGGAGAATTTACCTTTCGTGGAGAGTATAAGGTCAGCTAAAAAGTCTGCTAGCAGTTTGCACATTTCGATGTCTACAGTTCAAGGTCCTCAACCTATTCGTATAAGTCTAACATGAATAAATAGGGTCTTGGCCCATCTTTCAAATGCACTAACTATGTTTTTAGCCTAGCAAAGATGCTTTAACTTATGACCAAAATGTTGGGCTAAAGGCACAGGTGTTATGGGGATGAGTTGCGTTTGTCGTTGTATCAATTGATCTACAGCCCAGTCAATATGCTCCATCACCATAGGAGTGGCAGTGGAGCGTTGGTCTTGCAGTGCTTGTAGCGTGAATTTTGTAGCAGGGCCATTACCTAAACCAATCGCTAAATTTCGCTGCCAACCTTCAAAACCAGCACGCCTAATAGGTGATCCTTCCGTTCGTTTAAGAAAATCATCTTTGGTCCACATGAATAGCTCTGCTAATTTTGCTTGGTCTAAGCCGTGGCGAGGTTTGAAATCATCTTCCTGGGTGGCGCCAGGTGCGCGATTCCATGGGCAAGCAAGCTGGCAGTCATCACAACCAAATACCCGATTTCCCATTAGTGGCCGTATATCTAATGGAATACTGCCTTTGTGCTCGATGGTTAAATAAGCGATGCAACGGTTAGCATCCAGTACATAGGGTTGTGGAAAAGCCGCAGTTGGGCATACGGTTATGCAAGATTCGCAGCGGCTACAGTGGTCTTTTTGATAAGGTTCATCTATGGGCAGTGGGAGATCGACAAAGATTTCACCAAGCACGAACCACGACCCTTGTTTACGGTTAATGATTAAGGTGTGTTTGCCTTGCCAGCCCAGACCTGCTTTTTGGGCAAGGGGTTTTTCCAGCACCGGCGCACTGTCAACAAATACCCGATGACCAAATGGGCCGATTAATTTCTCAATGGCTTTACTAAGTTGAGCCAGACGTTTACGAACTAATTTGTGATAATCTCTACCAAGGGCATAACGGGCAATGTAAGCCTGCTCAGCATCTTCTAGGGTGCTTAGGGTAGTTAATTTAGGGTCTAAGTAATCCATACGCAAGCATATTATGCGTTGCGTACCTGGTACCAGTTCTTCAGCGCGATAGCGTTTGCTGCCGTGTTTTTCCATGTAGTCCATATCGGCATGGTAGCCAAGATCTAACCACTGCTCTAACTGTTCGCCTGCGGTTTCATTATCAGTGTCAGTAATTCCGCAGTCAGCAAAGCCAAATTGGCTTGCGAGCTGTTTTATACGTATGGCTAAGTCTGCAAGTTGTTGCATAGTTAGTGGCACGGGTACCGTTAGTGAAGGTGGATTTTGCGTTGGCATGGCGCTTATTCTAACCTAGACGAATAACATGAATCTCTAAAAATGAAACAAAACCAATGAAATACCTACTAGAGAGGCGGTTTTTATTGCACTTTTAGGCTATATTGCACTCTAATAAATCATCCATTGAGTAGGGTAGTCGAGTCCATGTCCCTAGAGCACCAACTACAAGCCCACGGCGAAGATGCTATGGTGGCTCTAGGCAGGCAGTTTGGGCACGCATTAAGTGCTGGCGCACAAGGTGCTACAGTGTTTTTGCAGGGTGACTTGGGTATGGGGAAAACCACATTTACTCGAGGCGTTATGCGTCACTTTGGTCATCAAGGTGCGACAAAAAGCCCTACCTATACTCTAGTGGAACCATATCAGTTTGAGCAACAAAAATTACATCACTTTGATCTTTATCGCTTGGGTCACCCAGAAGAATTAGAATATTTAGGTATTCGGGACTACTTTGATGGGTATGCTATTAATTTGATAGAGTGGCCAGATAAAGGGCTGGGTTATTTACCCCAAGCTGATGTTGTATTAACTATTCATCCTCTGGACCGCGGGCGAAAACTCACTTTTGTGGCAAAAACCAGTATGGGTGATGCTATTTTGGATGGCCTAGGCCAGGTTCAACAATGAGAGTGTTTTTGCTGCTTGCATGGGCCTTCTTTTCTATGGGGTCCTGGGCTGCGAAAATAGAAAACATACGCATTTGGCCAGGACCAGATAACACACGATTAGTGTTTGATATTAGCGCCGCGGTGACTTTTGAAGAAATTATTTTAACCAATCCAGACCGTCTAGTGATCGATATTGACCGGAGCATACTGTCTACCTCTGTTGCCAAATTAGACTTTACTAACAGTCCAATACGCAGCATTCGCTCTAGCCAGCGCAGCGATAATAAATTACGCCTAGTGCTGGATTTAGCCTACAAAACTAGCCATAAAACTTTTACCTTGGTGCCTAACCTAAGTTATGGCCATCGGTTGGTGGTAGATCTGTCCAATTATAAACTACCACCCCCAACGCCTACAAAAGGTGCAGTGATAAAGCCATCACTGCCACAAAATACGTCCTTAAGTGGCTTGGCTTTATTGGATAGCCAAAGGGATATTGTGATTGCCATTGATGCAGGCCACGGTGGTGAAGATCCTGGTGCGCTGGGCCCCAAATTTAGTGGTAAAAAACTACAAGAAAAGCATGTGGTTTTAGCTATTGCCAAACACTTACAAGCGCTGATTAAAAAGGAGCCAGGGTTCGAATCTTTGCTCACTCGCAGCGGTGACTATTACATAAGTTTAAGGGGGCGTACTAAAAAAGCCCGTCAGGCCAAGGCCGATTTATTCATTTCTATACACGCAGACGCCTTTAAAAACAGTAAAGCTAAAGGAGCATCTGTTTGGGTACTGTCTAGGAAAGGCTCGGATAGTGAATTGGGAAAGTTTTTGGTAAAAAACGAAAATGATACTGACCCAGCTAGTAGTTACATCGGTGAAATAGATTTGGATGACTATGCTAAAGATCCTGATGTAGTTGAGACCTTGGTTGGTATGCATATGGTTGTCAGTCAAGCTATTGGTAAAGGTGTCGCTCAGCAGGTCCTTGGCAATATAGGCAAGATTGCTAAGCTACATAAAAGACACGTTGAAAAGGCTGGTTTTGTGGTGCTTAAGTCACCGGATGTGCCTTCTATATTGGTCGAAACCGGGTTTATATCAAATCCCGGTGAGGCTGCAAAATTGCGTACCAAAAAGTATCAAAAACAAATGGCCAAGGCTATTTTTAAAGGTTTAAGGAGCTACTTTTATAGCCACCCGATAGCTAATACTTATATTGCCTCTGTAGTAGAAGCAAAGCGCAAGCTACGTTCATATAAGGTAGTGTCTGGAGATACGCTTTCTGCTATTGCTCAAAGATTTGGTAGCAGTGTCAAGCGCCTGCAAGACGCCAATAAAATGACCAGTAAATCTGTATTACTGGTTGGTAAAATACTTATTATCCCGGCAGGCTAAATGGCTTGCCCCACTATAGATTACGAGCGTCCTAATGACTGCAAAAATCCATCAACTCAGCCCACGTTTGGCTAACCAAATTGCCGCTGGTGAAGTGGTAGAGCGCCCTGCTTCGGTGATAAAGGAGTTGCTGGAAAACTGCCTAGACGCAAAAGCTAGTAAAATTGATGTAGACGTTGAGCAGGGTGGCGTAAAACTTATGCGCGTGCGTGATAATGGCACCGGAATTGGTGAACAAGACTTAGCGCTAGCCTTAAGCCGCCACGCGACCAGTAAAATCGCCAGCTTAGATGATTTGGAATCAGTGCAGAGCCTAGGTTTTCGTGGCGAAGCTCTGGCGAGTGTGAGTTCCGTATCGCGCTTAACGCTTACATCAAATACTGAGGGCCAAGAGAGTGCTTGGCAAGTAATGACGCAAGGCCGAGACATGGAAGCTCAATTACAGCCTGCTGCTCATCCTGTGGGTACCAGTGTTGAAGTGAGGGATTTGTTTTTTAATACTCCCGCTCGGCGTAAGTTTTTACGTACAGAAAAAACAGAATTTGGCCACGTAGAAGAAGTGATAAAACGCTTGGCCTTAAGCCGGTTTGATGTAGCTTTTAGCCTTAAACATAATCAAAAAGTGATTCACAACTTGCGCCCAGCAGATACTCAAGCTGCCCAAGAAAAACGTGTAGCGAGTGTTTGTGGCCCTGCTTTTATGCAGCAAGCCTTGCATATCGAAATGGAAGCGCCAGGGTTGAGGCTATGGGGATGGGTTGGCCTGCCGACCTTCTCTCGCAGCCAGATGGACCTTCAGTATTTTTTTGTTAATGGTCGAGTAGTGCGAGATAAGCTAGTAGGGCATGCCGTGCGTCAGGCTTATCGTGATGTGCTTTATCATGGGCGTCATCCGGCGTTTGTATTGTATTTAGAACTAGAGCCTGCAAATGTCGATGTGAACGTTCACCCCACTAAAAACGAAGTGCGTTTTCGTGATGGCCGCTTAGTGCATGACTTTATCTTTCGTAGCCTGCACAAAGCCTTGGCTCAAGTGCGGCCAGAAATACCTACAGGTGGTGGCATTGAACAGTTGGGCGTCATGCAGGGCCAGTCTCAGATGCAGCCTCAAGGGCTTGAAATGGGTGTATTTGCTGGCCAAACGCAAGTGGATTTGGGCCAAATTGCCGGTAATCCAACATCATCAACTATGCAGCAAATGCCTTGGCAGAGCGGATCGTTAAACCAGCACTCACCGCATCAAATGCGGGAGCAGGCTAAAGTATATGCCAGTTTGCATGGCGATGCAGATCCATCAATGGGTTCTGCAACTGAGGCCGGGCAGGTGCCACCCTTGGGTTATGCCGTGGCGCAACTCCACGGTATCTATATCGTTTCTGAAAATGCCAAAGGCATGGTACTGGTGGATATGCATGCAGCCCATGAACGCATTGTTTACGAAAAAATGAAAACATCATGGGCAGAGCAAGGCATTAAAGCTCAGCCTCTGTTAGTGCCTATATCCATGGCTGTGAGTTCCCGTGAAGCGGATCAGGTTGAGACGCAGCAAGAATTATTTACTGAGCTAGGTTTTGTTATCGACAGGTCTGGCACGGAAAATTTAGTGGTGAGGCAAGTGCCTAGCTTGTTGCAACACGCCAACGTTGAACAATTAGTGCGAGATGTCCTAGCTGATGTAGTCACCTATGGCAGCAGTGACCGCATTAGGGCAGCTCATAACGAACTGCTAGGCACTATGGCTTGCCACGGTGCGGTGAGGGCTAATAGAAGGCTAAATCATGTAGAAATGAACGCACTGTTACGGGACATGGAAATTACCGAGCGCAGTGGGCAATGCAACCATGGTCGCCCTACATGGACGCAGCTGAGTTTGTCTGAACTAGATAAACTGTTTATGCGGGGGCAATGACAGGTGTGTCCTAGTCAGTTATCACCGGCCATTTTTCTTATGGGCCCAACTGCTGCAGGTAAAACAGATTTAGCTGTAGAGCTGGTGCAGCAACGAGCCTGTGAAATTATTTCTGTAGATTCGGCGCAAATATATCAAGGCATGGATATCGGCAGTGCAAAACCAGATTCCTCCACCCTAGCCGCAGCACCTCATCATCTGATTGATATTTGTGATCCCCTTGAGGCTTATTCGGCAGCTCGGTTTCGCACTGATGCGTTAGCCCTTATGGCACAAATTACCGCTCGTGGTAAGGTGCCCCTGCTGGTGGGGGGCACCATGATGTACTATAAGGCGTTAGTGGATGGTTTAGCGCAATTGCCTATATCAGAGCCGGTTATACGCGGGCAGTTAGAGCAAGAAATACAAGACCACGGCCTAGGGGCAATGCATGTCCGTTTGTGTGAAATTGATCCAGTGGCTGGGGCGCGTATTAATGCTACTGATCCCCAGCGGATTACGCGGGCCATGGAAGTGTTTTTGCTTAGTGGAGAAACCTTAACGGCCCATTGGTCTAGGCAAAAGCAGCAGTCCTTGCCATATCAAGTGACTTCAGTTGGCGTATGGCCGCCAGATCGAGCCTTGTTACACCAGCGCATAGAGCAGCGTTATGAAATAATGTTGCAGCAAGGTTTTAAGCACGAAGTGAAGTCTTTAATGGCCCGTGGAGACCTGCATTTAGATCTGCCCTCCATGCGTTGTGTAGGGTATCGTCAGATGTGGCAACACTTGGCTGGCGAATACGACTACGCAATGATGCAATACAAGGGCATTGTGGCAACTCGGCAATTAGCTAAAAGACAGTTGACTTGGCTGCGCAGTTGGCCAGAATTACAGATGTTTGATAGTTTAGATACAAAATTAGCATTCAAAGTTTTGCAAATATTCGATAGAATAGGGTTTTAGCGTAAAGGCTGCGTAAAACGACTTGCATCTGTTGGTACATTTACGCATCATAATTCTCGAACTTTACCCTAAAGTTATATTAATGTTACAAGGAGCTACCATGTCAAAAGGGCAAACCCTACAAGACCCTTACTTGAACGTATTACGCAAGGAGCGAGTGCCGGTTTCTATTTTTTTGGTAAACGGTATTAAATTACAGGGCCAGATTGAGTCTTTCGATCAATTTGTAATCCTGCTGAAAAATACCGTTTCCCAAATGGTATATAAACATGCCATTTCAACTGTAGTGCCGTCTCGCCCAGTTAAAATGCCAGCTGAAGACGAACTAGATTAATTTTGTTGGCTTTTTTGAAACCCCGACGAGCACCTAAGGGTGCTCGCTTTGATTTAGGTTATTGTTTTGTTTTTTGAACGTCACCAATCAGGCGAACGTGCGATCCTTGTCCATCTTGAAATGGGCCAAGAGGGTGAGCGTGAAGATGCCAATGAATTAAAAGAGCTGGTTTATTCAGCTGGTGCAGATCCCCTAGAAACAATAGGTGGCTCACGCGCAACTCCTCATCCAAAAACCTATGCTGGTTCTGGTAAAGTAGAAGAGATTAAGCTGGCCGTGGAACAACACGAAGCTGAAATTGTAATCTTTAACCATGCTTTAAGCCCTGGTCAAGAAAGAAATTTAGAGCTTGAACTGCAGTGCCGAGTGTTAGACCGCACAGGTTTGATTCTTGATATTTTCGCCCAGCGTGCCCGTACCCATGAGGGTAAGTTGCAAGTTGAGTTGGCTCAGCTAGAGCATATGTCTACTCGCTTGGTTCGAGGCTGGACCCACTTGGAGCGTCAAAAAGGTGGTATTGGTCTGCGTGGTCCAGGTGAAACCCAGTTAGAAACTGACCGTCGTTTACTGCGTGTGCGTATCAATACCATATTAAAGCGCTTAGGTAAGGTGCGTAAGCAACGTGAGCAAGGGCGTCGTGCTCGTCGCCGTGCAGAGGTGCCTACCATTTCTTTGGTGGGCTACACTAACGCTGGTAAGTCCAGTTTGTTTAATCGAATTACCATTGCCGATGTGTATGCTGCAGACCAATTATTTGCCACCTTGGATCCAACCTTTAGACGCCTTGAAATTAAAGATGTTGGCCCCACTATATTGGTAGACACGGTAGGTTTTATTCGTCACTTACCCCATAAGCTTGTAGATGCCTTTCGTGCTACGCTACAAGAAACGGCGGAAGCAACGTTATTACTTCACTTGATTGATGCAAATGATGAAAAACGTGACGATAACATAGAAGAAGTTGAATCGGTGCTGGAAGAAATTGGCGCCGATGATTTACCCCATTTATTGGTGTACAACAAGATTGATATGTTAGAAGATTGCCCCCCACGTATTGACCGTGATGGTTATGGTGTGCCAAGAAGGGTTTGGTTAAGTGCTCTAACGGGTGAGGGTGTAGACCTTCTGGTGCAAGCCATTAGTGAGCGCTTAGGTGGTGAAATTTTTGCTCAACAACTTGTGCTGGAACCTCAGTATGGTAATTTGAGAGCTCAGCTTTATGCCTTAGACGCCGTAGAAAAAGAAGGTATTAACGATCAAGGCCACATGGTGTTGAACGTGCGCTTACAAAAGCGAGATTTTTTACAAACATTGAGTCGTATAGGAATGGATGCAACGCCTTTTGTAGGCAAACCAGCCAACCCATGGGACTCATAACCATTTAATAACTGCAATAATCAGGAGAAGATTATGGCCTGGAATGAACCGGGTAATAACGGTAAAGACCAAGATCCATGGGGCGGCAATCGTCGTCCAAATGGACAAGATCAGGGGCCACCTGATCTAGATGAAGCGTTAGGTAAGCTTATTGAG
The DNA here is from genome assembly GCA_905182035.1 of Oceanospirillaceae bacterium ASP10-02a. GTDB lineage: Bacteria > Pseudomonadota > Gammaproteobacteria > Pseudomonadales > Balneatricaceae > Njordibacter. The sequence continues at coordinate 60,606 of CAJIZL010000011.1, forward strand.
AAATTCAATGGCTTATTTGGTGGTTCTGGTAATAAAGAGACCTCTGGTTCAGGTGGTGGTAATACCCCAACTTCTACAGGTAAAATTATTGGTTTTGGTGCCGTAATTATTATAGTTTTATGGGCAGGTATGGGTTTCTATACCGTAGACCAACAAGAGCGTGCAGTGATTTTGCGCCTCGGCAAGTTCAGTGAAACTGTACAGCCTGGCTTGCATTGGAATCCACCGTTGGTTGATCTTGTCACTAAAGTTAATGTCACGGCTGTTCGTAACGTTGAACATCGTGCCTTAATGCTTACAGAAGATGAAAACATCGTTGAAGTGGGTTTATCGGTTCAATACGTTGTGTCTAGTCCTAAAGATTTCTTGTTAGAAGTTAGAGATCCAGAAAATAGCTTATTACAAGCTACGCAAAGTGCCTTGCGTCATGTTGTAGGCGGTTCGGAAATGCACTCTGTGCTGACCGAAGGCCGTGCCCTTCTGGCTTTAGATATTGAAAGCCGATTGCAGGCCTTATTGAATGACTACCAGACTGGCTTAGAAGTCATTAAAGTAAACATAGAAAATACGGCAGCACCTTCGCAAGTGCAGGATGCGTTTGATGACGTGATAAAGGCTCGTGAAGATGAGCAGCGAGTTAAAAACGAGGCCCAAGCCTATGCCAACGGTATCGTGCCAGAATCTCGTGGTCGTGCACAGCGTGTGAGCGAAGAGGCCCAAGCCTACCGTGAGCAGGTGGTTGCCCGCGCAGAAGGTGAAGCAACTCGTTTTACTAAATTACTAACGGAATACCGGAAGGCTCCAGAAGTAACACGTGAGCGCCTTTATATTGTTGCCATGGAAGATGTACTTTCCAATGCTTCTAAGGTCATGGTAGACGTTAAGGGTGGCAATAACATGATGGTGTTACCCCTAGACCAAATCATGCAGAACCAATCTTTGCGTGCAGCAACGGGTGCTGGTGGTAAAATGTCTTCCAGTATGGTGGATGAAATTACTAACCGTGTAATTCAACAGCTAACTCAAGGCGGTTCATCTTCAAGGGAGTCTCGTTAACATGGCTACTCGTACTTTAGTGACCTTAATTGGCTTATTTGTGGCACTTCTTGTCGCCTCTTCTACACTGTTTGTAGTAAAGGAAACAGAACGCGCAATTATGCTTCAGTTTGGTGAGGTGGTGCAGTTTGATATCCAGCCTGGCCTACATGTGAAAGTTCCATTCGTGAACACTGTGCGTATATTTGATGCTCGCGTGCTTACTTTGGATGCTCGTCCACAACGTTACTTAACGCTAGAAAAGAAAGCTTTGATTGTTGATTCTTTCGTCAAGTGGCGTATTCACAACGTGGCTGACTTCTATACTGCAACTTCTGGTGATGAATTTACCGCTGCTAAGTTGTTAGCGTCTCGTGTAGATACCGGTTTGCGTAACCAGTTTGGCGAACGCACCTTAACGGAAGTAGTTTCCGGTGAGCGTGATGAGCTAATGGCTGAACTACGTGAAGAGCTTAACGAAGTAGTTAAGACAGATATGGGCATCGAGGTGGTTGACGTGCGCGTGAAGCGTATCGATTTACCCCAGGAAGTAAGTGAATCTGTTTACGGTCGCATGCGCACAGAGCGTGAGCGTGAAGCCCGTGAACTGCGTTCTAAGGGTAAGGAACTGGCCGAAGGTATTCGTGCCGATGCAGATCGCCAAGAAACGGTCATCGAAGCGAATGCCTACCGTGAGTCAGAGCTTATTCGTGGTGATGGTGATGCCATTGCAGCAGCAACCTACGCTGCAGCCTTCAACAAAGATCCAGAGTTCTATAGTTTTTACCGTAGTTTAGATGCTTACCGTAAAACCTTTGGTGCTGGTGGTGACGTGATGCTGATCGAGCCTGATAGTGAGTTCTTTAAGTACATGAACCAGTCTACTCTGAAGTAAGCCTTCGGCTTGCTTTTAGCAAGACATTAAAAGGGCCTTTCGAGGTCCTTTTTAGTGGCTGCTTTTTAAGCCTGAAAGGTGGTCATTTGTGGCTAAAAGAAGTACAATTGTGTAACCGAGAAGTAGGGTCCGAGATGGGCCGTATGATGCTCGGTTTTTTTGTGTTTGAAGCATTAGTAAAGAACCATGAATGAATTGACCCAACACCTACTGGTGGCTTTTTGCTTGATGCTGATAATAGAAGGTATTTTGCCTTTTTTATACCCACAAAGGTGGCGTCAATTAGTGGTTCAGCTAGCACAGATAAGTGACCGCAATATGCGACTGTTAGGTTTGGGAAGTATGCTTTTAGGGCTTACCTTACTGCTTTTAGTGCGTTGATTTAATGCAATTGTTTGGGAAACAGGAACTCACATGAGTCGTGCAAATCGCTGGTTATTGCCAGATGGCGTAAAAGAAGTATTGCCCCCGGAAGCTGCCCGTATAGAAGACCTGCGCCGCACCGTGGTCGACCTATACCAAGCATGGGGTTACGACCTAGTTATGCCGCCACTCATTGAATACATTGATTCATTGTTGATTGGTACTGGTGATGACTTAGATTTAGCCACCTTTAAGGTGATTGATCAAAAAACTGGCCGTACCATGGGTATTCGCGCAGACATTACGCCTCAAGTTGCCCGTATTGATGCCCACAGTATTGACTGTGATGGTATCAACCGCCTGTGTTACTCCAATACTGTATTGCACACAAGCGCTGCCAACCCCTTAGCCTCTCGCAGCCCGTTACAAGTGGGCGCAGAACTATATGGTCACGCTGGCATTGATAGTGACCTTGAGGTCATTAGTTTGATGTTAGAAACACTCGCCAGGATAGGCATCAAACATCCCATTACCTTAGACTTGGGCCACGTGGGTATCTACCGTGGCTTGATTGATGCTATCGGCTTAGCTGATGATGATGAAAGAGAATTGTTTAATCTGCTGCAAAGTAAAGCAGTAGCCGATATAGATGTCCTGGTGTCAGCTATGGATTTGACGGATGAGGCGAAAACTATACTGTCACAGCTGCCCCGGTTATACGGTGAGACTTCGGTTTTACATCAGGCCGAACAAATATTTGGTAATGTGTCTGCAGAAGTCTCTACAGCCATTGTCTACTTACGTGAGTTGTCAGAGGCAGTTAGCACGCGCTTCCCTCAGGTGACCTTGTACTTTGATTTAGCCGAACTACGTGGTTATGAGTACCATACTGGAGTGGTTTTTGCCGCCCTCACACCAGCTTTTGGCCAAGCCATTGCTAAGGGTGGTCGTTATGATGATATTGGCAAGGTGTTTGGCCGGGCACGGCCTGCAACTGGATTTAGTGCCGACTTAAAGGTGTTGTCGGAACTGTCTGAGGTGCCTTTGGTGCAGGCTGACACCATTGCAATGCCAGCAGAAGTAGGTTTGAGTAGTGCACAGCGTAAAAGTCTATGGATAATGCAATCTCAATTGCGTCTGCAAGGCGAACGTTTGGTTGCACAACTATTTGATAGTCCTGCACCAGAGCGGTGTTCCCGCCAATTAGTTTGGCAAAATGATGTTTGGAAAATAGTCCCAACATCCTAAGTTTAAATAGGCTTCTATTATAAACTATGAATTTTAATTTTGGCGTGATCTCACGTGCAGCAGCAATAAACTAGAGCAAAATATTATGGGTAAGAATGTCGTCGTTTTAGGCACCCAATGGGGTGATGAAGGCAAAGGTAAGATCGTTGACTTGCTCACCGATCAGGCCACGGCAGTGGTGCGTTTTCAAGGGGGCCATAACGCGGGTCATACTTTAGTGATCGAAGGCGAAAAAACTGTTTTGCATTTAATTCCTTCAGGTATTTTGCGTGACACGGTTACCTGCTTTATAGGTAACGGTGTTGTGGTTGCTATGGATGCGTTACTAAAAGAAATGGCAGAGCTAGAAGAGCGTGGTATTCCTGTGCGTGATCGTTTGCGTATTAGCACTGCTTGCCCATTAATATTGCCTTACCACGTTGCCCTAGATCAAGCGCGTGAATTGGCTCGTGGTGATGAGAAAATTGGCACCACAGGGCGTGGGATTGGACCTGCCTATGAAGACAAGGTGGCTCGTCGTGGTTTGCGTTTAGGAGATTTGCTAGATCCACAACGGTTTGCAGTAAAGCTTAAAGAGGTGATGACTTATCATAACTTTGTCTTGCAAAACTTCTACCGTGTTAAACCATTAGATTATACCCAAGTCTTAGAAACTGCATTGGCTCAAGCCGAGCAGATTAAAGCCATGTTTACCGACGTGACTGCAGAAATTCACGATTTGCGCCGTGCAAGTGAAGATATTCTGTTTGAAGGTGCCCAAGGTACATTGCTCGACATTGACCATGGTACATACCCTTATGTAACCTCTTCAAATACCACTGCTGGTGGCACGGCTACAGGTTCTGGCTTTGGCCCAATGTACCTAGATTACATTTTAGGCATCACCAAGGCGTACACTACACGTGTTGGCAGCGGCCCATTCCCAACAGAATTATTCTGTGATGTGGGTTTAGGCCTTGCGAATCGTGGCCATGAATTAGGTGCTACTACAGGCCGCCCACGTCGTTGTGGTTGGTTTGATGCTGTTGCACTTAAACATGCCATTCAGATTAACAGTGTGTCAGGTATCTGCCTGACTAAGCTGGATGTATTGGATGGTATGGACGAAATTAAAATGTGTGTTGCTTACCATGACGCCATGGGTAATGAGGTATCTTGCCCAAGCGATGCTGAAGGTTTTGCAGCCGTGACCCCTATTTACGAAACCATGCCGGGTTGGACTGAGTCTACCGTAGGTACCCAGACAGAAGCACAACTACCCGCTGCTGCGTTGGCCTACATTGCCCGTATTGAAGTCTTGATTGAGGCGCCAGTGGACATCATTTCCACAGGCCCAGATCGAATTGAAACAATTGTTAAACGCCATCCTTTTGGCTCCTAGGAAAAAATGACACAAATCGACGATCCACATGCTCAGCGTGAGGCGCAAAAGTACGACAATCCAATTCCCAGCCGTGAATTTATTATGGATCACTTGCGTGACCGAAGCGGCCCAGCAACGCTTAAACAGGTTAGTTTTGAACTGGCCTTGTTTGAGGCAGAAGATGTAGAAGCACTGCGTCGCCGTTTACGTGCCATGGAACGCGATGGCCAGCTGATAAGTGACCGCAAAGGTGCCTATGGCGCTATCCATAAGATGGACCTTATCCATGGCCGTATCATAGGCCATCGAGATGGCTTTGGTTTCTTAAAGCCCGATGCAGGTGGTGATGATTTATTTCTCAGCCACCGTCAAATGCGAGCTGTGTTAGATGGCGACAAGGCCCTGGCTCGTATTACTGGTGTAGACCGCAAAGGCCGTAGCGAAGGCGCTATTGTTGAAGTGACTGAGCACAATACTCGGCAAGTTGTGGGGCGGTTAACGAAGGAAAATGGCATTTGTTTTGTGCGCCCAGATAATCAGCGTATTAGCCAAGACATTCTAATTTCAAGCGATAGCGTACTTCAAGCTCAGCATGGCCAATATGTTACCGTGCGCATTACTCACCAGCCTAACAAACGCAATCAAGCTGTAGGTGAAGTTGCTGAGATTTTGGGTGAACACATGGCTCCAGGCATGGAGATTGATGTTGCTATTCGAACCCACGAAATACCCCATGAATGGCCGTTAGAGGCCAGTCATGAAGCTGCTAAGCTTGCCCCAGAAGTCACTGAAGCTGATAAGCATGATCGTATTGATCTTCGTGAAATGCCTTTTGTTACCATTGATGGAGAAGACGCCCGCGACTTTGACGACGCAGTTTATTGCCGTAAAAGAACCTTAGGTGGCTGGCGTGTATATGTTGCTATTGCTGATGTAAGCCATTACGTCCGCACGGGCACTGCTTTAGATACAGAAGCTCACAGGCGAGCAACCTCAGTGTATTTTCCTGAGCGTGTAATCCCTATGTTGCCAGAAGCTATTTCCAACGGTTTATGCTCTCTTAATCCCCATGTCGATCGGTTGGTCATGGTGTGCGAGATGACTATCAGCAGTAAGGGTAAGTTGAGTGGCTACGAGTTTTACGAAGGTTTAATCCACTCTCACGCCCGCTTAACTTACACCAAAGTGGGTGCGATGCTGGATTCAGATGATGAGCAATGTCTGGCTTTACGTCAAGAATATAACCATGTAGTAAAGCCTGTAGACCAATTGCATAAGCTGTATTCTGCTTTGCGTTCTGCCCGTGACGCCCGTGGCGCGATTGATTTTGAAACCCAAGAAACACGTATCATCTTTGGCGAAGACCGTAAAATAACTGACATAGTGCCGGTACACCGCAACGATGCCCATAAGTTGATTGAAGAGTGTATGTTAGCGGCTAACGTGAGTACGGCTAAGTTTTTAGCGAAGCATAAACTAGATGGTTTGTTCCGTGTGCACAAAGGCCCTAAGCCTAGCAAGCTAGAAAACTTGCGTGGATTTTTAGGTGAAATGGGTCTTTCATTGCCAGGTGGGGAAGAGCCAAAACCAAAGCATTATCAGGCGCTGTTGAGCTCTATCAAGGGCCGTCCTGACGCACACTTAGTGCAAACTGTGATGTTACGTTCATTAAGTCAGGCCGTTTATACGCCAGAAAACGAAGGCCATTTTGGTTTAGGCTATGACGCATACGCGCACTTTACGTCGCCCATTCGTCGCTACCCTGACTTGCTCGTTCATCGTGCCATACGCAGTGTGATTCAAAGCAAGCGGTTGAGCCGGTATGTGAAGCGAATTAAAGCCACTGAAAAGCAACCACAGTCGCCATGGTATCCATATACCACTGCGGACGTAGTGATTTTGGGCGAACATTGCTCAATGGCTGAGCGTCGAGCAGATGCTGCTGTTTGGGATGTAGAAGGCTGGCTTAAGTGCGAATACATGCAAGGTCATATCGGTGATTACTTCCATGGCACCATTAATGCTGTAACTAGTTTTGGTTTGTTTGTTGAGTTGGCTGATGTTTATGTTGAAGGCCTTGTGCATATTAGTGCGTTACCAGGTGATTATTATCACTTTGATGCAGCTAAGCATCGTCTCCAAGGAGAGCGCAGTGGCAAAAGTTTCCGCTTAGGTGACAGTATTGAAGTACAAGTGGTTCGAGTAGACCTAGACGAAAAGAAAATTGATTTTGAGTTAGCTGATGCGCCACCAAAAATTAAGTCTAAAACGGGTCCAAAACCGAAATCAAGGCCTGTGCCTAAAGCTAAGTCAAAGCCTAAACCTAAGTCGAAGAAGTCCAGTGCTGAAACTTCAGCAGATGCCCCTTTGTTTGATCAAAAGGGTAAGCCTTCTGGCGGTGCAAGAAAACCTCGCCGTAAAAAGACTGCGCCGTAAATAAGGTATTTGAGAGTCGTTAATTATGGCTAACATTGAATATGTCTTTGGCATTCACGCTGTGCAAACTAAATTGCAACGCAACCCCGAGCGGGTGCAAGAAATTTGGCTTCAAGAAGGTCGTGAAGACCAACGCTTAAATCAAGTTAAGGCGCTGGCAGACGAGCAGGGCATTGAATGTCAAATAATGCCCCGCCGTGAGTTAGACAATAAAGTTAAGGGTCGACACCAGGGTGTGGTTGCTGGGTGTACTCCAAACCCAGCTAAAGATGAGCATTTCCTAACGCAGTTGTTAGAAGAGCTTAAGGAGCCAGCATTTTTGTTGATCTTAGATGGTGTAACGGATCCCCATAACTTAGGTGCTTGTTTGCGTACCGCAGATGCTGCTGGCGTACATGCAGTCATCGCGCCCAAAGATAAGTCAGCGTCACTTAATAGCACCGTAAGCAAAGTGGCTTGTGGTGCAGCAGAGAGCATACCTTTTGTGCAGGTGACTAATTTAGCCCGCTGCCTCAAAAGTTTGCAGGATGCTGGTGTTTGGATTACAGGTACCGCCGGCGAAGCCATCCAGCATATTCACCAAACCGACCTTACAGGCAACATGGCTTTAGTGATGGGAGCGGAAGGCGAAGGTATGCGTCGCCTTACCCGTGAAGGGTGTGACCAGTTGGTTAAAATTCCTATGGCGGGTGAAGTGAGTAGCCTTAATGTATCTGTGGCTGCGGGTGTGTGTTTATTTGAAGCAGTACGTCAGCGCAGTTAGATTATTCACTAACTCATTTTCCTGCTGGAGATGAGTTTAGTCCTGAAGTAATACGTCTTTAGCTTGGTTGATTTGGCTAGCTAAATAGGTGCTGCCCCCTTTATCAGGGTGATTTTTGGCCATCAAACGTTTGTGGGCAGATATTATTTCTTCATGGCTGGCATCTGCTTCAACATCTAAAACTTGTCTTGCCTGTTGTTTATCCATAACAGATGCACTGGGAGCGTTGCTCTTAGTGCTGGTTTGGCTAAAACGTTTGATCGTCTGCCATAGGCCAAAAGCCTGAAGAACAGGCCTGCCATAGACCGCTAGGCCGCCTAGAAGGCTTATGGCCACAGGCCACAAGCCACTTAATGCCAACCCGATAGCTACTATTGCAATGATCACCACTGCTGTGCGCAATAGAAATGGCTTGCCATTGCTAGGTGCGCTATTCAGTAATAGACGAATCAGCAAAGCAACAATAACAATGCCTAAAACCCATAATATTAAAATCATTTCAATCTCCAGCTTCCTAGGTTAGGTCAGTTTGTTTAGATGTCAAGATGAGACGATGCAGGTTGCCACGCTCGCGAAAAGCAAAATAAATCACCACAACAAAAGCAATCACATCTGCAATAGGGAATGAATACCAAATACCATTGATACCATAAATTGTGGGTAATATGAGTAGCGCAGGTATGAGTATAAAATAAATTCTTAGGGACGATAAGAAAATGGCATGTCTAGCCTTCCCCAAGGCCTGAAATAAAGAGCTAATGACACTGTGGGCATTGGACAGTGGAAATAATAAGAAAGACCAAAAGGCGATGCCGGTTGTGGTGGCCAACAGTGCCGTGTTTTGGGTGAAGATACCAATAATCTGTTGAGGTGCAAGTAACATCAAAGCGCTCACACCTAAGCCGTAACATAGGCTTGAAATAACGCCAAGTTTGATCATGGCTAAAACTCGGTCATATTGTTTAGCGCCATAGTTGTAGCCAGCAATAGTTTGAAAGGAAATAGTCATGGCAATGGCTGGTAATATAAAAAAGATCATTAAGCGGCCAATGAGCCCGTATGAACTTACATACAGGTCACTGTCAACTTCAGTAAACTGGATTACTGTGTAGTTGGTTAAACCTATAAATACAGATACCCCAGCATGGGATATTAGAATGGGTATGCCTAGTAAAGTGACGTCCTTAAGAATCCCCCAGTTCATCTGATAAGCAAACGGGCGTAATTTTAAGTGGGTTCTGCCACCTAAAATGAAGTAAAGCATTAACGCTGCAGCAAATATCTGAGACAGGATGGTGGCATAAGCTACGCCCTCCACGCCCATATCCAAGACGAAGATAAACACGGCATCTAACACAATGTTCAGCAGCGCAGATGACACCATGCTAGCCATCATTAACATGGCCTTGCCTTCCGCTCTGAGTAAATCACCAGGAATACTACTAACAAATACGATTGGGAAGCTCAGCAATACCAAGGGCACGAGATAACCATAGGCGTATGGCCACAATGCTTCTGACACTCCCAGAAATTCGAGTAAGGTATCTATATTTAAATAGATGCCTAGGGTAATGGCTATGGCCATAGTTAAGGCTAAACGGAAGGCGATATCTATTGTGGTATTGGCAGCAGTTTCCTGTTTTGCGCCTAGTTGGCGAGCTACAATTGAAGCCATACCGCTGCCCACCAAAGTGGCCAAAGCAAAGATAAACATTTGAATTGGAAATACAATGGAAATGCCACCCATGGCATTCACACCAATGGCGCGGGTAACAAAAATCGCATCAACGACATTGTAAAGGCCATTCACCATCATACCCACAGCGATAGGAGCAGCCATGCCAAAGAATAGCCCTAGGATGGGTTTAGTGCCTAGGTGGCTGGTGTGCTGGCCCATAGTAAAACGTCCTTGTTATGTTTATTAACTACACACGTGCTGGAGAGTGGTGATGACTTGATTAACATCCGTAGTCCAAGCCATAGCTGCTGCATCCACTTCCTTTAAAGGGTGAACGATGTCTTCGCTATGTAAGGTAATGTATGGCGTACCCATGGCAGCGCAATACCCAGCATCAAAAGCGGCATTCCATTGCTTATATTTGTCGCCAAACCTAATGATGGCGATGTCTGCTTGGGCAATGAGGTTCCTAGTGCGAATGGCATTCACCTTGGCCGATTGGTTGTCACGCCAAAAGCTGGTAGCCGTATCTGCTAAGTGGTCACCTGCTGCATCACTGACTTCGTGGTTGGTGCAGGCGGATGAAAAATTTACAGGCAGGTTTAGTTCTGCACAACGGCTAATGATTTGCTCGCGCCAGTCCGTATGTATTTCGCCAGATAAATAAATGTTCCACATAGTTTTTTCTCAAATTGGTATTGGTTCGTTTCACAGGCACTTAATATATGCTCTTAGCATTGCTGTACTTACATCAAGCTTTTCTCATACCCATGGCGGTAGCTATTCTGCTATTTGTGACACACCGATTAGCCCAACTCAGGCCCCATGTAATATATCAGTCGTTATCGCTCTAGTCTCAAAAAAAGCTGTCATAATGCGTAAAGTTTTGACTTTAATTAGGTAGGTGCGTAGGTGCTTTAGTCTTGGCAATATTCGGGCACTTAAGCAAGTTACTAAAAGCGTGATAACTTGTACCTTTCCATTAGTTTACGTATAATGCGCCATCACATTTTTAGGTGTGATTTTTCTCCTTGCTTTAAGGCTGTAGTTCAATAACGAATTATTAGACGCTTAAGGCTATTTAACCCATAAGGAGCAGCAATGCGTCATTATGAAATTATCTTTTTGGTCCATCCAGACCAAAGTGAACAAGTACCCTCTATGATTGAGCGCTACACCACGACTATTGAAGCTGATGGTGGTGCGATTCATCGTTTAGAAGATTGGGGCCGCCGTCACTTGGCTTACCCAATTAGCAAGATTCACAAAGCTCACTATGTACTAATGAACGTTGAATGTTCAAACGCCGCATTGGTCGAGCTAGACAGCAACTTCCGTTACAATGATGCGGTAATTCGCAACATGGTTGTACGAATGAAAGCTGCTGAAACTGGGGATTCCCCTGTTAAAGCTGCTGAAAGCCGTGAAGACCGTCGTCGTCAAGAACGCGCCCCTCGTGCCGAAGCCTCTGAAGCAGAAGTTCCTCAAGCAGAAGCTCCTCAAGCAGAAGTTCCTCAAGCAGAAGCTCCTCAAGTAGAAGTTCCTCAAGCAGAAGCTCCTCAAGCAGAAGCCTCTGAAGCAGAAGCATAAGCAGAAGCAGAAGCCAAAGCCAAAGCCGCCAAAGCCGCCAAAGCCAAAGCCGCCAAAGCCGCCAAAGCCGCCAAAGCCAAAGCCGTCAAAGCCGCTGAAGCCGCAGCTGAATAATTAACTGGAGATATTGACCATGGCACGTTTTTTCCGTCGTCGTAAGTACTGTCGTTTCACCGCCGAAGGCGTAACTCAAATCGACTATAAAGATATTGAAGTTTTAAAAGGCTACGTATCTGAAACTGGCAAGATTGTACCTAGCCGTATTACCGGTACTAAAGCACGCTATCAGCGTCAGCTTTCTACCGCTATCAAGCGCGCTCGTTACGTTGCATTGTTGCCATACACTGACGCTCATCAGTAAGCTGTATTAACATATGCGCGGACTAGCTCAATACGCCATGCGTGGCAACAAACAAGTAACTATGGTTGCAGTGTTGTTTGCTATCATTCCTGTGTTGTTTTGGATAAGTGCAGCACTTGTGGCCTTGGTGATCTTGAGAAAAGGTTATCAAGCTGGAGCTAATGTTTTTATGTGGAGCCTATTACCTGCTATAGCTTGGTGGAGTAATGGAGATCCAACACCTGCTTTAACTTTAATAGGTGTGGCAGGTTTGGCTAGCGTTTTACGCTACAGTGCCAGCTGGGCTTATGTGTTGGTTGCTAGCCTATTGGCTGCAATTGTATCTATGCCTATTTTAGCTAGCTACTTGCAAGATGTAATGGCGGTTTTTGCCGAAGCTGGAATTCAGCTAGAAGCGCAACAAAATTTGCCAGAAAATATTGATAAAAAGCTACTACAAACCCTCATGGAGGGTGTGTTAGGTGCCGTACATATGGCTATATTGTTAGCCTGTGTCGTGTTGGCGCGTTGGTGGCAGGCGGCGTTGTATAACCCAGGTGGTTTTCAAACCGAATTTCATCAGTTGCGTTTGCCGATATGGCTTACGGGAACTCTAGCTTTAGCCGTATTCGGCTTAAGCAGTATTACCGACATGACGCAATGGTTGTTTGTGTTATCAATACCATTGCTATTTGCAGGCCTGGCGTTAGTGCATGGACTGATTGAGCAATTAAAATTAGGCCGAGCTTGGCTGATTGCAACCTATTTGGGGTTGCTACTCTCAAGCGCAGTGGTCTTTACTCTATTAGCATTATTAGCCACCTTGGACAGCGTGTTCAAGTTACGGCAACGTTTGCCAGTTAGGGTAAAAAAATAGAATTAGACTCTTCGTGTATACATGTTGAGCAAACTAAGGAATTAAACATGAATGTAATTCTTCTTGAAAAAATTGGTAAGTTAGGCGCGCTGGGTGACACTGTTTCAGTTAAAGCTGGATATGGCCGTAACTTCCTAATCCCAAATGGCAAAGCTGTACCTGCCAACAAAGCTAACGTTGAAGCTTTTGAAGCACGCCGCTCAGAACTAGAAGCTGCTGCTGCTGAAAAGCTATCTGCTGCTCAAGCTCGTGCAGATGCGATGGGCAAATTGACTATCACTATTGCTGTTAACGCTGGCGAAGAAGGTAAGCTGTTTGGTTCTATCGGAACTAACGAAATCGCTGCTGCCCTACTGGAAGCTGGTCATGCCGTTGACAAGACTGAAGTGCGTCTACCTGAAGGTACGTTGCGTGCATTGGGCGAAACTGCCGTTGCTATCCAACTTCACAGTGATATCACTGTAGAGGTGACTGTAGCGCTTATTGCTGAGTAAAGTTCCGCACTCATTATTGCGAGCGTAGCGTAGCAATTCAAGACTTCAGTTAATGCATTGCCACAGGCCTTTGGCCTTCGTAATGACGCAGGCTAAGCACCGTAACAAAGCAATCTCAAAAAGCCCCAGTAAAGGGGCTTTTTTGTGCCTGTGGTAAAGGTTATCATGGGCCAGTATTCATCTTATTAAATCGACATTTTCATGCTACCAGCTTCACATTTACTTAAGTCCGACCCTCAACTTGATGCACTTAAGGTGCCTCCTCAGTCGCTAGAGGCTGAGCAGTCTGTGCTAGGCGGTTTGATGTTGGATGAAATGGCATGGGACCGAGTGTCTGAGGCCGTGGCAGAAGTTGATTTTTACCGTCAAGATCATCGGCTCATCTTCCGTGTAATGACTAAACTGGTAGGCGATTCTCGACCTATAGACGTTATTACTTTATCAGAAGAGTTGAGCCGTATAGATGAATTATCCAATGCTGGTGGTCTAAGTTACCTAGGTGAGTTGGCGAAAAATACTCCGAGTGCGTCAAACATTACCGCTTATGCCAATATTGTCCGTGAAAGGGCTATATTACGTCAGCTCATTGGTGTGGCCAATGACATAGCCGATTCTGCTTTTCATACAGAAGGCCGTTCTTCTGATGATGTATTGGACGAAGCAGAACGTAAAGTGTTTGAAATCGCTGAGGCACGCCCAAAAGAAGGCGGACCACAATATGTTAACCCTATCCTTAAAGGTGCAGTAGAACGCATTGATCAGTTGTTCCGGTCAGACAGTGCAATTACTGGTTTAAGTACGGGCTTTACAGACCTAGATAACAAAACTTCAGGCATGCAAAACTCTGATTTGATTATCGTGGCAGGCCGACCGTCAATGGGCAAAACTACCTTTGCCATGAATATTGTCGAAAATGCCGCAGTAATTGGCGATGCACCCATACTCGTATTCAGTATGGAAATGCCAGCTGAACAGCTGATGATGCGCATGCTGTCATCCCTTGGCCGTATCGACGCCACCCGCATGCGTACGGGTAAACTGGAACAAGATGATTGGCCTAAACTTACAGGTGCGGTAAACTTACTAAAAGATAAGCCGCTCTATATTGATGACAGTGCGGGCTTAAGCCCAACCGAAATACGCACTAGGGCAAGGCGAATTGCCCGTGAACACGGCAGTATTGGCATGATCATGATTGACTATCTTCAGCTGATGCAGATTAAAGGCCACACCGAAGGTCGCACCGCGGAAATTTCAGAAATTTCACGTTCTTTGAAAGCCCTAGCGAAGGAACTTAAGTGCCCGGTGATAGCGCTGTCACAGCTTAATCGTAGTTTGGAAAATCGCCCCAACAAACGGCCAGTAAACTCAGACTTACGTGAATCTGGTGCCATCGAGCAAGATGCTGACCTCATTATGTTCATCTACCGTGATGAAGTCTACAATGAAGACAGTGAAGATAAAGGCAAGGCCGAAATCATCATTGGTAAGCAACGTAATGGCCCTATTGGCACCTCGCGCTTAGCCTTCATTGGTAAATACACCCGTTTTGAAGACCTCGTACATAGCTATGATGGCTATGATGACGTGGAATAACCTAAGTTACGGCATAACCTGTATAGGTAAGACGATGAGTGACTGGTTTAATGATGAAAAAACTCAAGTCGATATGGGCGTTAGCGCCTCTTTGCTAAACCACTTACCTATTGGCTATGAATTAATTACTACGGCAAATGACTTGCGTTTGTATGGCGATCACAACATCGATTTAATGGAATCCTTGCACTTGGCTGGCGGGCATTGGGATCCAGACTTACTGGCCTATAGCATACCCCTAGGGCGTCACGCCCAGCTTGAACATGCCCTTAAGCACTTCACGCAACAGCAACAAGGTATGGCTGATACCATGAGTATTTTGGCGAGGCACATGGCGCCTGACCAACATCAGGTTGAACAACAGCGACGCAAGAAAGCGGTGGATCAGCGTATTAAAATTATCGTCGGTCGTTACCATGCAGGGGACTTGCTCAAAGGTCATGAAATTCTCAGTTTAGGCAAGCATTGGCAAGAATTTCCGGGGTTGCAATGGCAAGTAGTAGATAAAGCCAAGTGTGTTACCTGTAATAAATTTTCCCGGGTATCCTCCACCCAGACATGTCAGCAGTGCGCTGCCAAAGACAGTGGCCTTGAGCCTATTACCTACTGCTACGCCTACTTCGACTAACGCTTTTCAAGAGGGTCAGTGCATCCTGAAAATATGTAGCTAGGGTTGTTGCATGATGAGGCTAAAGTACAGAACTAGGTAATGCTCCTAGTTTTCTATTTTGACAAATGTGATGCTAACCTGTGCCTTAATCGGCTTCAACAATCATCAAAGTAGCTCTTTTGTTACACAGTGGTAGTTTGGTTCCATATATTGCGACTGTCTGATATTTCAGACATTATGAAACCATGAGATTTAATGTGTCTTGAGATGGTTTATATGGGTAACTAGTAGAGCATATAGGTCATTGCAAACGCAGCGCAGCAATCAAAGATACGGGCGCCCGCGTGGGTTTTTGACGCTGGTAGTTAAAGCAGGCCATGTTGGTTTCGCCAAGGGCAATAACTTGGTCGGTCTGGTCGTCTGTGAGTTTATATACTAAGGTGAATCGCGCTTTGCCCACCTCTCGTGCACCTAGTGTTAACGTAAGGAATTGATGTAAGTGTGCTTGCTTAAGGTACTCAATATTAGTGCCTGTCATAATGAGACCGCAGCCACCAACATCGTGCTCGCTGAGGTTATGGTGACTAAGCCATAGCACTCTAACTTCGTGAAAATAGCTCAGAATACGGTCATTACCCAGATGGTTGCCATAATTTAAATCTGCCACTCTTACTTGAAGGTTACAAGCAAATAACACAGTAAAGTTAGGGTCTATTTTAGCTTGTGGCATGGTGCTGCCTAAAATAGCGCTCCAGCACGCTTAACATCCCGCTACACAGCAGAGCTAAGTCTTGTGGGCTCATTACGTAGGGGGGCATTACGTAAACCAGTTTGCCAAATGGCCGCACCCATATGCCTTCTTCTACGAACATCTTTTGAATGATGCCCAGATCTACGGCTTGTGTGACTTCTATTACGCCAATGGCACCTAATACTCGCACATCCTCAACATAGGGTAGGGCTTTGGCTGGTTGTAATAGGATGTTAAGGCCTTTATTTAAACCATTGACCTGACTTTTCCAATCGCTGCGTTCCAGCAAGTCTAAACTAGCGTTGGCCACGGCACAGGCCAAAGGGTTGGCCATAAACGTTGGTCCATGCATAAAGCAACTGGCTTCACCACGTGAAATACTGGTGGCAATTTCGGCCGTGGTTAAGGTTGCAGCAAAGCTCATGGTGCCGCCAGTAATGGCTTTGCCTAGACACATGATATCGGGCTTAACTTGGGCATGGTCGCAGGCGAACAACGCACCACTGCGACCAAACCCTGTGGCAATTTCGTCGGCGATTAAGAGAATGTTATATTGCTTGCAGAGGTCTGCTGCACCTTTTAGCCATTCAGGGCTATAAAAACGCATACCACCCGCACCTTGCACGATAGGCTCCAAGATTAAAGCAGCAATTTCGTTTTGGTACTTGCACATTTTGTCTTCAAGTTCTGCTAAGTCGCCATCTATTAATGGGCGATCAAAGCCCATCGGTGGGGCGTCAACAAAATGATGTTGCGGTAATACGCTGGCAAATAGTGAGTGCATGCCGTTAATTGGATCACACACTGCCATAGCACCAAAGGTATCGCCATGATAACCATTGCGTATAGTGAGCATGCGGTTTTTGTTGGCTTGTGTCTTGGAGTGCCAGTATTGTAGGGCCATTTTTATGGCCACTTCCACGGCCACAGAACCTGAATCTGAAAAAAATACCTTATCTAAGCCTGCAGGTGTGAGATCCACTAATCGGTTAGCGAGGGTTACTGCAGGTTCGTGCGTAATACCACCAAACATCACATGAGACATATCAGAGATTTGCAGTTTCATAGCCTCGTTGAGATGAGGATGATTGTAGCCATGCACCGCACACCACCAAGAAGCCATGCCATCGATTAACTCTTGGCCATTGGCTAAGGTCAATCGCACACCGCTGGCGCCAACAACAGGGTAAGAGGGCGGAGGGTTATCCATGGAGGCATAAGGGTGCCATACGTACTGTTGGTCTAAGGCTATGAGTTGTTCAGGAGTCATAAGTGTTAAATGTTGTCTCTAATTAGTAACATATTAGCATAGCTAAGTAATGTTATTGGTTGATTTCAATCACTTCTATTTGATCAAAACGCACTTTCCAGCGTAGGTTGATATCGGCAATGTTACAGCCATAAATACGTTCAGGGTCCTGCTGATATGCTGGCCTAGGGTCGTGTAGTAAAACTTGCTCAATGAGTTCTGAGAGTTCTGGTCTGCTGGTTAAAGCCTGCTGGGCTTGTTCGCTATAATAAATGGGTAGTTGGAGAACTTGGTCATCACTGGCGAAGCCGCTTTTGGCATCTGCTATAGATTCTACCCAAGGTAGGTAAGGCTTAATGTCTAGGATTGGGGTCTGATCGATTAAATCTGCTCCAGACACGTGGAGGATAACGCCGTTTCTAGTATCAATGGACTCAAGTTTTACTAATGATAACCCCAGAGGATTGGGCCTAAAAGTAGACCGGGTGGCAAATATACCAAGCTTTTTATTGCCACCTAATCTTGGTGGCCGTACTTTGGGCTTCCAGCCTTGTTGCGCTGTTTGATGAAATACAAAGGTCAGCCAAATATGAGAGAACTCCTCTAGTCCAGCAACTGTATCGGCTTGGTTATAAGGTGAGTGGAGTTGTACTTGGGCTAAAGCAGCAGGCACGAGGCCAGGTTGGCGAGGGGCGGCAAATTTTTCCTTAAAGCATGAGTGAATTATACCTATTGGTGTTACTTCAAAGAGCTGTGAGTTTGTGGGTATTGGCATGATTAGATGATTTATTCGCGGTATTTTGGCTGACGCCAAGGTTTAAGCTAGATACAATAGCGTTAGTTTAATCGTCTCGTTTAGGAAAATATATGGCTCGCAAGCCCTACGTCAAAGCTAAGGCCCTGCAAGGTCGAGGACATCTTCAATCGGTTGCCACCGATGGACCCCATGTTGAATGGTTGGGAATGCCAGAATACTACATCCACACCTTAGTGATTGCTGAACAAGAGTATGCCTACTTTTCTGCAAACAAAGCCCTTGAGTTTGAGGTGGGTGCGTATGTTTGTTTCCGTGCCCGGGAATCTAAAAACGGTTTCTACATCGAAAAACGTTCATTAGGTATCGCCATCGACCCTGCAGAGTACATGCGGCAGCTTGAGTCTGGCAACGAATGAACAGTAAGGTGTTCTCACCATTACCCGTAAATGATCAGGCCTGTGGTTGGACACAGGCGCTACCCTCACGCCAGGCCAATGCCAGCTTACAAGACGAACACATAGCGGATTTTGTTATTGTTGGCGCTGGTTATACAGGTTTGTCGGCAGCTAGAAAATTTGCCCAGCTTAATCCTAATGCTAAAATCATCATTATTGACGCTCAGCGAGCTGGAGAAGGTGCGAGTGCGCGTAACTCTGGCTATCTGGTTGATTCAACCCTTAACGATGGTCATATGTCTGATACGGGTCTACAACAATACCGTGAAAAGTATGCCCTAAATAAAGCAGGTGTAGATTGTGTTAGTCGGCTAGTCAATGAATATCAAATAGATTGTGATTGGGATGCGAGTGGAAAATTTCATGCCACGGCAGTGCCCGCACATGAACCTAAGTTGCAGCGCTTTAGTGAGTTGCTGCAAGAGCTGGAACTGGAGCATCGTCTGATCTCAGGTGCTGAGTTGAAGCAGCGGCTAGGTACTGGTTATTATACCCAAGCCTTGTGGACAGCTGGCGGTATTATGTTGCAGCCCGCCAAGCTAGCTCGTGCATACATATCTCTGTTGCCAGACAATGTGACCCTCTATGAAAACAGCCCAGTTTTAACATGGCGCAAACAAGGCGCAGATTTTTTAGTTTCAACACCAATGGGACAAGTTAAAACCCCCAAATTATTGATGGCTGTTAATGGTTTTATGGCCAGTGCTGGGTTGAAGCGTAAGCGCGCGTTTCCACTCACCTTAACAGCTAGTATGACGCGGCCGCTAAATGATTCTGAATATGCGTCTATAGGCAGCCCTAGTGCATGGGGCTTGCTGTCTGCGCAAGCTATGGGTGCTACCGTCCGCTTAACTCAGGATCGGCGCATTATGGTGCGTAATACTGCTGAAGTCTGGCCAGCCATGAACATGTCGGCCAGTCAGCTTAACCAACGTAAGCGCATTCACCTGCGTGGCCTCAAGCGCCGTTTTCCAGAATTAGGCACTGACCTCTTTGATAGCTGTTGGGCCGGTGTCACCTGCATTAGTGGCAATAATGGCCAAGTGTTTGACCAATTAGAGTCAAAATTGTTAGTGGCTGGTTGTTACAACGGTGGTGGCATTGGCTTGGCCACCTTATTTGGCGAACAAATGGCCTACCGAGCTAGCGGTCATATGACCGATGCGATCGCCATGATTCAAGCACGGCCAAAGCCTAACCGATTACCTCCCCAGCCTATCTTGAGGTGGGGTGTGCGATTACGTTTAATACGCGATAGCTTTATTGCTCGTAAAGAAAATTAAGCCACACTGTTAACTAAATCTATTAACCAATCTACTAATTAGCACTATTAAATAGTGTGCTTGGGCCTGTTCAAAGCGCTGGCTAACAGAGTGGGGTTTAGTGGCATGACTTTTTTGGGCTTGGACAACGCTACGATGGTTGCTATCACCTCAGCTAATGCGCTTGGACAAATATGGTTGGGTGAGATTACAGTGGCTTGACCGGTGCGCTCTAAATCGGCGGCATTGGCAAACTGATCTGTTGAAAACGGCAGTATGATTTGGTGTACACCCAAGCCTAATGCCTCCTGAACACTATTGTTACCGCCATGATGTATGATTAGATCGCACCCACGCAATAGACCGACCTGCGGCAAGCTTGGTTCAATCAACCAGCCCTGGGGTAAAGGTTCAAATACTGACACAGGGTTTGCACCAATGGCCATAGCCACCCGTACGCCAGCCTGTTGAAGTGCTTCTGATATTTTGCTCAATACGTCTGCCCGATGTGACAAGAAAGTGCCTAGGGCAACATAAACTAGTGGCCTTTCATCCACCTGATCAAGCCAGTGGCGGTATGGCTCTGCAAGTGCTTCGTCACGTATTAGTGGTCCAATAAAATGGTGATGTGCGGGCAAGTGTTCCAGGCGGCCAATAGCGTGATACGGCTTTAGGCTATTATAGAGTACCCGCTCACCGTGGACACGAAAGGCATCCTTAACGGGTTTCATAGTGGGTGCAATCACAGATAGTGCCGCATTCCAGCGGTCGGTAAACGTTGTGGTCACACGGTCTGTAATGTGTTCTTGTTGCGTTAGCAGGTCCGGATCAGGCTGCATGCACCCCGGCCAAGCCGCAGGAATGCCATAACGTTCATTACCTACGGGCAGTTGACTGGGATGGCCAGGTACAAGGGTGGTGAATGTTCTACCTGTTGCATATACGCCCAAAGTTGAACCAAAAGAAACATGGTCAACCAAAATGTCATCAGGGTTTATTTGTTCACACAGCAGCGCAATTTGCCTTGCCACCTGCACTGGCTCCCAGAGTAAATCTTTTTCTCTATCTAGTGCCTGGCAGCGAATTGTTGCTAAAGCACCTTCTCGAGTGGCGCTCAAAAAGCGCTTGATGGCGGGATTTTGACTGACAATGCCACTATTGGCTCCTTGGCTTAATTGTAGCAAGGTCCATTCAAACCCCTCTGCTTTCACACGGGGTGCCATACTCGTTCCCGTGGCAAAGATAACGCGTTTGCCTGCTAGCTTAGCGGCACGGGCAACTACAGCCAAAGGGCTGTAGTGGGAAATGAAATCAGGACTAATGACCAGCAAAGTCATTGATTATCTCGCACCGTTAAATACAATGAGGTAAGTTTTTCGGCCATAGTGTCAATGGCGTAGTGCTCTTCAACCATGTTGCGTGCTTTAAGGCTTCTGCCTGGGCGTCCCACTAGCGCAAAGCCTTGATGAATGGCTTGCCCAAGGTCGTGTTCTGGATCCACAAGAATGCCAGTGTCACCGTGGTCTACATAGGTTGAGGGGCCGCCAGTGCTGGGGGCAACAACAACCAAACCTGTGGCAAGGGCTTCGATTAAGGCTAAGCCAAACTCTTCCTTCAAGGCACCATCTACATAAATGCCACCCTGCGCCCAGTAGTCTGAACACCCTTGCATAGTGGCGACCATAAGCTTAGCAATATCAGCCCGTGGGCGGCCACCCACGAGAATGAGTCCATCACGGCGATGATCTTTGATGGGTACCGCACTATCAATGGCTTCCATGACCTTCTTTTCTACGGCTGATGGGTGGTTCAAATTACCCCCAACCAAAACTAGGTTGCAGCTATTATAAAGCAGTGGGTCAGCCGCCCAAGCCTCGGCAATACGAGCCATACCTTTGATGGGGTGAAAGCGCCCAACACTGAGCAATATTGGTAAATGACGGCGGCTTGCACATATTTTGTTAGCTAGGTCGCTAATCACGCCTTTAGAATCATTATAATTTGCTTCATCAGACTCTAACGCCGCCTGCCGAATGAGTTGTATGTCGATACCTTCCGCTATGGTCACCGATTGTTGTTTATGATGGCGCAGGTCTTTGCGGATGTCTTGCAGTAAGAGCTTACACTTGGGTTGAGGAAAGAGCGCCACATGGCCCACGTTACGTCCCATCTGCTCTAGCATGCGAGCCCTGAACCAGAGGTTAGTTTGTGCATCAGCATCAACAAAGGCGCGGCGATTAAACTGCCCTCGAGCATGCAGCGCCTGCACCGTATTTTGAGGGTCTGGAGCAAAGCTAAAGCAAATAGGGATGCTCAGCGTGTTGGCAACATCTGCCGCTGCAAAAGTGGCTGCATCCAGCATGCGAAGATGGATTAGGTCAACTGCCCCAAAATTACCTAGGCACCGTTGGATGCTGCGTTTAAGAACAGGTAAGTGTTCCCATGCATTTGTGCTGTTCATGGGCCGCATGTCATCCCCAGCAGCAATTATACGGTAGGGTTGTGAGGTGTTATCTTTTGCGCTCAGGCTGCTAATGGCCTCTTCAACACTGCCAAGCCCAATAGTCAGGACTTGATCAATACCTGGTTGGCGCACAAGTGCGTCCCCTAGAGACACTAGTAAGCTGGCAACTCCACCGGTTTCTCCACAGCCACCTGAGCTAAGGGTTCTATCCACCTTGGCAAGCACCAGTTGGCATATACGCAAACCACCGCCTCGGTGAGGGAGTGGCGCGAGTTTTAGCATTCTCTGGTCATGAATGGCCAGAGCTGCATGCGCACCAATGTCGTTGTCCTGCTGTTTTAACTGCTGAAGTAAGGTGCTAAATGAGTCCGCACGGCTTCCCATAGCGCTAATGGCCGCCACGCGTGCTGGCACAGACTCGTTGGTATCAGTGGCTAGACGAGTAAGCATTCCGTTAACTTTGTCGGCATGTAAGGTGCCCAACAGGTCCGTTAGTCGAGCTCGCGCTATGTCATCGTCATGAGTTAGTAAAGCCTTGCTTAGCATTTGGGTAATTAGTTCAGGCTCAAATTTAGCCCAGTGGCTCAAGGTTTGATGGGCATGCATGGTATCTATGCCACCTAGGCAAAGTTGTTGCAAAAGCAGGGTCAGGGCTGCTGCTGCCGGGCGCCTATCAGATAGTTTCCAGGTGGCCTGGCGGCGGACACTTATGTCTGCATGTGATAAACAATCAATTAGTACCTTGCTGGCGTCTTCATGCTGAACTGCAGCCACTGACTCAATAGCTAAAAAGCTACTTAGCGTGTCTTGTTGGGTCATGGCTGTGAGCTCATCTAGCAAGAGTAGCTGGTTAACCGAGGTTTTGACGAATGTGGCAAGCTTGGCAGATCGGTTGAGCATTTCTTTAAAGTCTACTAGGCTAGCAGCTTGTTGCAGCTCCTCAATGAGAAGACAACCCACCTGTAGGTCAGAAGGAGTTTGAGAAAGTGGCGTTAAACTAGTTGGTAGATAATCAATGTTGTGTTGTTGCATGGTTATTTTGCCATCTAAACGATTTAATAAGCATTCCCAACACTAAGGGCAACACCTACTACTGCAGGCATTTCATCCTAGTGCCATGGTAATTCAACTGGCGTGTACAGATCACGAGTAAGCAGCTCTGAAGGTGCCTTTAGTGGCCAGAGTTTGGATCGACATTAATTTATCGTTAAAGCCACGTGGTCTACGTTGATATAACTAACTGTATTGGCTTACGGGCCATCATAACGTTAAAATACATGGCCGAAAGTGCATTTACAGTGCATTTACAGTGCATTGACAGTGTCTTTACGATCGCTGGATTGTGCTGATTGAAAAAGGCGGCCTCAGCAACTTTATTGCCTCTAGAGATTGGTTTTGGTAACTTTAGGTAGGGTTGCTTGCGCCCATGCATGGGTGGCTGCCAATGAACTAAGTTACGGACATTATTACGATGAAAATTAGCCAGAGACTCCTCAACTACTTTGATCGTTACAAAACTAAATCAACCAAGAAAAGTCGCACGCGATTTAGAAACGATATATGTAACCATTGGGATTTAGACTACATATCGGCAGAAGAGCTTGAAGAGCGTTTACTGGATGAGAAAATTGAAACCACGGTCCCACGGAAAAAACAGGACATGTAGTAACTTCGCATCATCAGGCATCAAACTTAGGTAAAACTTCCAGTTCGATTTAATTGTCTTGGCTCTATAAATACCGTACAATATCCGCCCTGAATTAGGCATGTGTTACATGCTATTAATTTAGGCGGGGTAATGCCCATTTCCGTGATGTCGCCTACAATGGCGCGTTGCATTGATGAATAGTAAGTGATTTCAAAACTTACACGACGTAAAGGGATCTAACGCATGGTAACCATTCGTTTAGCTCGTGGGGGCTCTAAAAAGCGCCCCTTCTATCATTTAACTGTAGCTGATCAGCGCAATCCGCGTGACGGTCGCTTTATTGAGCGTGTGGGTTTTCATAACCCAGTTGCTCGTGGCCAAGAAGAAGTAACTCGGATTGACATGCAGCGCGTTGACTTTTGGATGGAGCAAGGTGCTCAGCCAAGTGAACGTGTTGCAGGACTGATAAAAGCAGCCCGCAAAGTAGCTGTATAATAGCTAACGAAGCATTTGTTTTTAACCTATTGTTGTAAGGATCGTTGAACATGGCTCAAGACCAACGCGTAAAGCTGGGTCGCATCACTACCGTATACGGTGTGAAGGGCTGGGTAAAAGTGTTTTCTAGCACTGAACCAATGAAAAACATCTTTGATTATCAACCTTGGCAAACCTGTATTGACGGCGTTTGGCAAGAATTGAAAATTACACAGGGGAAGACCCACGGCAAGGGATTAATTGCATTACTAGAAGGTTGTGAAGGCCGTGACCAAGCCCGCGAATATTGCGGATTGGATATTTCGGTAGATCGAGCCATATTACCAAACCTAGAGGATGGTGATTATTATTGGCAACAACTGACTGGGCTGAATGTTGAGACTGATGCAGGGGTAAAACTCGGCAAGGTCGACCACCTGATCGCAACGGGCTCTAATGATGTGCTAGTTGTAAAAGGCAATGAAGAAAGTATTGATCGTAACGAGCGTTTAATACCTTATTTGCCAGATCAAGTGATTACAAAGATTGACCTCCTCGGAGGTGTTATTCGGGTCGATTGGGATCCGGAGTTTTAGGTGAAAGTAGGCGTAGTAACGCTGTTCCCAGAAATGCTCAAATCATTAACAGATTTTGGTGTGGTAGGAAGAGCAACGCAGCAAGGTTTGCTGCAAGTTACGGGATATAATCCACGCGACTTTACCCAGGACAAGCACCGCACAGTGGATGACCGGCCATACGGTGGCGGGCCTGGTATGTTGATGAAGGTACAGCCTTTACGAGATGCCATCAGCCAAGCAAAAACTGAACTAGGCCAGCCTAAGGTGATTTATTTATCTCCCCAAGGGCGTAGGTTAGACCAAGCAGGTGTAGTAGAACTGGCCAAGCAGGAGAGCTTGGTATTGGTAGCAGGGCGTTACGAAGGAATCGATGAACGCTTAATTGGTACCGACATAGATGAAGAGTGGTCTCTTGGAGACTTTGTATTAAGTGGCGGTGAGCTTGCAGCCATGACCTTTATAGATGCAGTTTCACGTTTGTTACCTGGTGTATTAGGGCATGCAGAATCGGCACAAGAAGATTCGTTTGCTCAGGGCTTGTTGGATTGCCCTCATTATACCCGCCCAGAAATGGTTGCAGGTATGCCAGTGCCTAAGGTGCTGTTAAGTGGGGATCATGCCGCTATTGCCCGTTGGCGTATGCAGCAGCAGTTAGGTAGAACCTGGCAGCGGCGACCGGATTTACTAGAACAGATGACACTGACGCAGGAACAAGAGCAGTCTTTAGCAGAATTTATTCGCTTAACGGATCAATCCGAAAGGTGAAGAACAGGAGCGTGCCATGAGCAGCAAAAACTTGATTATTCAGCAAATTGAAGCTGAACAAATGAACAAAGAAATGCCAGAATTTGGCCCCGGCGATACTGTTGTGGTCCAAGTTAAGGTAACAGAAGGTACCCGTGAGCGTCTTCAGGCTTACGAAGGTGTGGTAATCGGTAAACGTAACCGTGGCCTAAACTCTGCCTTCACAGTACGTAAAATCTCTCACGGTGTGGGTGTTGAGCGTACTTTCCAAACCTTTAGCCACCAGGTTGACAGTGTGTCTGTTAAGCGCCGTGGTGACGTGCGCCAAGCTAAGTTGTACTACTTGCGCGACTTGTCTGGTAAGGCAGCACGTATCAAGGAAAAACTGGCCAAGCGTTAAGCTTAAGCTAATATAAAAACCTGCATCTTGCTTTTTAGTGAGGTGCAGGTTTTTTTTGCAAGAAAAACCATAAATGAGTGTTAATAAATACAGTGGTATTATTTTAATAACTTAGCCCATGCTCAATTATGAATCACGACTTGTAGATACAAGTTTTTCGTTTAACATATTATACTGTTACCTATTGAGTGCTGCCGCACATAGATCTAGGGTTCTTGTTTATCAATGAGTAACGACATCAGGTTCATCGAAAAATACACCGATTCGCTTTGGTTAGAAAAAGGACTGAGTGACAATACCATTGTAAGTTACGCTAGAGATCTGCGTCAGCTAGATAAGTATTTGGCTCAACGCGGTTTGTCTATTGCCTTTGCAGAGTCTGGTGACTTAATGAGTTTTCTGGCTGATCGATCACAAGCTGGAGTTAAAGCTAGTTCATTGGCACGGTATTTGTCGAGCATTAAAGGCTTTTATAAATACATGGTTCGTGAGAATTATTTAGCAGCCAATCCTGCCTCTTTAATTGATGCGCCTAAGCAGGGTCGCCCGTTACCCAAATCACTCACAGAATCAGACGTTGAAGCTTTATTGGCAGCGCCCAATGTGGGCACAGGCATAGGTTTACGTGACCGAGCAATGTTAGAATTACTGTATGCCTGTGGTTTGAGGGTGAGTGAGCTTGTTAACCTTGATATGAGCCAGTTGAATTTATCTGCTGGCGTTGTCAAAGTATTCGGCAAGGGATCTAAAGAGCGCCTAGTTCCCATAGGCGAAGTGGCTCAAAACTGGCTTCAAAAATACATCAAACAAGCGCGACCACAGCTATTAAAAGTAGCTGCTAGTGGTGTGTTGTTTCCGAGTAATAGAGGCCAGCACATGACTCGGCAAACCTTTTGGCACCGCATTAAGCAACACGGTTTAACGGCTGGTATCCAAAAACCACTCTCACCCCATGTGCTGAGGCACGCTTTTGCAACCCATCTGTTGAATCACGGTGCTGACTTACGTGTGATTCAAATGCTCTTAGGCCATAGTGATTTATCCACCACACAGATATATACTCACGTGGCTACCCAGCGATTACAAAACCTACATTCACAACATCACCCTAGGGGTTGAGCTATATTATGCATTTAATGATTACCAAATTCGCTACCGCATTTACCTTTATATTCGCTTTGTTGGCGGCCCATGTGTGGGCAGGAGAATACACAGAAATAGAGTCAAGTTTGGCTAGAATTAATCCAGATTTGAAAGCCTCCAGCATCGAAGTAACGCCTATGTTTGGCATTTACAATATTTTACTAAACAATGGTGATCGTATCTATATGAGTGCCGATGGAGAGTTTTTCTTTGCTGGAACTATGTACCAAAACTCCTTTGGCGAAAACTTAGTGAACATAACAGAGCAAAGTTCTTTAAAGGATAGGCTTGTGGCTATGGGAAGTCCAGCTGCACAGCAGGCGTGGGTATTTCCTGCTCAGGGCGAGAGAAAAGCAACCATCACAATATTTACCGATATAGATTGTTTTTATTGTCAAAAATTACATGCGGAAATGCCTGCTATCAATGCCCTTGGTATTGAAGTGAAATATTTAGCGTTTCCACGCGCTGGCATAGGTTCGTCTAGTTATCAGGCGTTGGTGGACTCCTGGTGTGCCAAAAATGCCAATGAATTTTTAACTGAGGCTAAGTTGCGTTCACACAATAAACAAGCGCCACAGGCCTCTCCAAAGCCCTGCGAAAACCCAGTGTTGGCTCACTATACTTTGGGGCAACAAATTGGCATTAATGGCACTCCGGCCATCGTGTTCGATTCTGGTGAGCTTTTGCCTGGCTATTTGCCAGCCAATGAATTAGCCAAACGCTTAGGTATTCTTTAACTAGGAATCAGGCTATGGATTCTACGTTTTTCTATGTCGCCAAATTAGCTTGGCTGTTGGTGGCGGTAGATAGTGTGCTGCTTATTTGGTTGGGCTTAGGAGTTTTGTGCCTGTATATGGGTTGGCTTAACGCTGCCCGAAGGCTATTGCTTAACTTAGCTTTAGTATGTCTGACCATTGCCTTGTTTCCGCTTGGCGAATGGTTGTTTTACCCCCTAGAGCAACAACACCTTCCTGCTTCGCTGCCCACACAAGTTGATGGCATAGTGGTGCTTGGGGGAGGTGAAGCTGTTGGCTTAAGTCATGCTTGGCAACAGGTTGCGCTGGGTGATGGCGCAGAACGTTTGACGGCTATGGTAATGCTGGCCAATGCATATCCCCAGGCACCAGTAGTATTTACTGGTGGCTCTGGCAGCATGGTTCAACAGGGTACCACAGGAGCAGAAGTTGCAAAGCAGTTTGTACAGTCTATGGGGCTGTCAAAAAGTCGCTTAACACTAGAGTCACAGTCACGTAATACAGTGGAAAATGCGGTGCTAACTAAGGCCATGATGCAACCAAAACCTGGTCAGCATTGGTTGTTGGTGACGAGTGCTTTTCACATGCCAAGATCCCTCGCAGTGTTTTGTAAAGCAGGCTGGCCAATGCAGCCCTACCCGGTGGATTATCGCGCACAAAAAGGCAATTTGTTGCGTTTTGATTGGGGCTTTGCAGAGCATTTACGTAACCTCAATAACGCCTTTAAAGAATGGCTAGGTCTAGCCGCTTATAAGCTGACAGACAAGGCCTGTTAAGCTACAATATCTCGCTTGTTTTTATACATTAATTAGATACGCGCATTTGGCGCAATGGGGTTTACCTTGAAACCGGTAAGAGTTGGTATTTGTGGATTTGGCACCGTCGGTGGCGGCACGTTTAACGTATTACAGCGTAACTGCGACGAGATTACCCGCCGCACGGGCCGCGCTATTGTGGTTGAACACATTGCCCAACGTCGCCCTAATGTCAATTGCGATACTGGCGACACAGCCATTACAGATGACATCTTTGCCGTAGCCAACAATCCTAACGTTGATGTGTTGGTGGAGCTTATTGGTGGCCATGAACCGGCCAAAGAGCTTGTGCTTACTGCCATTGGTAATGGTAAACACGTGGTTACGGCCAACAAAGCCTTGATTGCTGTGCACGGTAACGAAATTTTTGAAGCCGCTCGTAAACACAACGTTGTAGTGGCGTATGAAGCGGCTATTGCTGGTGGTATTCCTATCGTTAAGGCTTTGCGTGAAGGTTTGGCGGCCAACAGCATAAACTGGTTGGCTGGCATCATTAATGGCACAGGTAACTTCATCCTTACGGAAATGCGCGATAAAGGCCGTGCCTTTGCTGATGTACTTAAAGAAGCCCAAGAGCTAGGTTACGCAGAAGCAGACCCTACCTTTGACGTAGAAGGCATCGATGCCGCTCACAAGCTAACCATTTTGTCCTCAGTCGCTTTTGGTATTCCATTGCAGTTTGACCAGTGTTACACCGAAGGGATTAGCAAAGTGTCTGCCGAAGACGTGGCCAATGCAGAATCTTTAGGTTACCGCATTAAACACTTAGGTCTAACTCGCCGCACTGAAGCTGGTGTAGAACTGCGTGTACATCCAACCATGATTCCAGAAAAGTGTCTGATTGCTAACGTACATGGCGTAATGAACGCTGTGTTAGTTGAAGGCAATGCCGTTGGCCCCACCATGTATTACGGTGCGGGTGCAGGTGCAGAGCCAACCGCTTCTGCCATAGTGGCAGACTTAGTGGATGTTGTGCGAGATATGGCCGTGAATCAGAACGTGCGTATGCCGTCTTTGGCGTTTCAACAAGACGCCATGTCTGATAGCCCTATTTTGCCGATGGATAAGGTAGTCACTGCGTTTTACATGCGTATGATGGTCTCAGAGAAACCTGGTGTTTTAGCTCAAATTACTCAGATCCTTGGCGATGCAGGTATTAGCATCGAAGCTATTCGTCAACAAACCCATGAGTCCTTGCAGGTGCCTGTCATCATACTGACTCGCCCGGTGCAAGAAGGCCATATGAATAATGCAATTGCGGCCATTGAAGCATTGACAGATGTTCATGGTGAAGTGACTCGAATTCGTGTAGAAAACTTAGACGGCTAGGAACAAACATGCGTTATATCAGTACTCGCGGTCAGGCCCCAAGCCTTAGTTTTGAAGATGTATTACTTACTGGCCTGGCCAGCGACGGTGGCCTTTATGTGCCAGAAAAATTACCGCAATTTAGCCATCAAGAAATTGCTTCTTGGTCTAAGCTTAACTACGCTGACTTGGCTCACAAGATTTTGTTGCCATTTGTTGAAGAAGATATTAGCAGTAGCGAACTTAAAAGCATGGTAGATAAAACTTATGCCGGTTTTAGCCACAAGGCTGTGGCGCCGTTAATTCAGTTAGACCATAACGAATGGGTACTGGAATTATTTCATGGCCCTACCTTAGCGTTTAAAGATTTTGCCCTGCAGTTATTAGGCCGTTTAATGGACAATGCCCTGATTAAGCGTGAAAAAAATTTAGTGATTATGGGTGCTACTTCTGGTGATACGGGTTCTGCTGCCATCGAAGGGTGTAAGCACAGTAAACGTGTACAGATGTTCATTTTACACCCCCATGAACGTGTATCAGAAGTGCAGCGCCGTCAGATGACCACCTTGATAGGTGATAATATTCACAACATTGCTGTGCGTGGTAATTTTGATGATTGTCAGCAAATGGTTAAACAAAGCTTTTCTGACCAATCTTTCTTGAAGGGTGGTCAGTTAGGTGCAGTAAACTCCATCAACTGGGCCCGTATCATGGCTCAGATTGTGTACTACTTTTATGCAGCTGTTGCTTTAGGTGGTCCTCATCGCGCCGTATCCTTTAGCGTGCCTACTGGCAACTTTGGTGACATTTACGCGGGTTATTTAGCTAAAAAGATGGGCTTGCCTATTCAGCAGCTCATCGTTGCCACTAACGAAAATGACATCTTGCACCGTTGTATTAGTGCCAACCAATACCAGAAACAGGGCTTAGTACATACCTTGTCCCCAAGTATGGATATCATGGTATCCAGCAACTTTGAACGCTTGCTGTTCGACTTATACGATCGTAATGGAACAACGTTAAGTGAGCTAGTAACAGGCCTTAATAACGGTACCTCTAATAGCTTAGAACCACAACGGTGGGAAAAAGCACGGGAACTGTTTAGTAGTCATCGAGTGGACGATGAAAAAACCTGTGATGTGATTAGCCAAACCGCTCAACATCACAACTACTTACTTGATCCTCACAGTGCCATAGGTCTGGAAGCGGGACGGGTATGTAATCAACACCCGGAAGTGCCCATGGTGACTTTGGCCACTGCCCATCCAGTGAAATTTCCTGATGCAGTGATTAAGGCTGGTCAAGCTGCACCTAAATTACCGATGCACCTAACAGATTTGTTAGAGCGGCCAGAACGTTGTGAAGTGTTGGATAACGACCTTGCTACCGTGCAAACTTACATGATGAACCAGCTCTAAGAGCGCCGCGCATATGTCAGTCCGCTTGCGCGTAGGCAGTTCTAATGTAGCCCTAGACACCGCTTTTGATCCCCTGGTTGCCAGAGTGCTTGCTCACCGTGGTATTAGTGACCCCGCGCAAGTAGATTACCAACTCAAACAACTCCTGCCCTACCATCAGCTTAAAGGTATAAACTTAGCTGTAGCCTTATTGGCACACGCACTCGAAACCCAGCAACATATTGTTATAGTTGGTGATTTTGATTGTGACGGTGCAACCAGTACCAGCCTTGCTATGTTGGCTTTAGGCGCCATGGGAGCCAAAAATGTAAGCTATCTCGTGCCTAATCGGTTTGATTTTGGGTATGGCCTAAGCACTGCTTTGGTGGATTATGCGCAAGCTAGTGAGCCTGATTTAATTGTCACTGTAGACAATGGTATTGCTAGCCATGCTGGTATTAAGCGAGCCCATGAGCTTGGTATAAAAGTATTGGTGACAGACCATCACTTAGCGGCCGAAACCTTGCCCGAAGCCGATGCCATTGTTAACCCGAACCAACCTGGGTGTGAATTTCCTTTTAAGTCTACTGCTGGAGTGGGGGTGATTTTCTATGTCATGTCAGCCTTGCGAAGGCAATTACAAATTCAAGGTTGGTTTGACCAGCAACAGATAGCGCCGCCTAACATGGCACAATACTTAGATTTGGTTGCCTTAGGCACCGTAGCAGACTTAGTGCCTATGGAGCATAACAATCGCATTTTGGTAGCCCAAGGTGTGGCACGTATTCGTGCAGGCAAAGCTAGGCCGGGTTTATTAGCCTTATTAACCATAGCCAAACGCCAGCACCATAATCTACAAGCCTCGGATCTAGGGTTTAGTGTTGGTCCTAGGCTTAATGCTGCAGGCAGGCTAGATGACATGAGTTTGGGTATTGAGTGTTTGTTGAGCGACAGTGAGCAGATTGCCGCCCAGTTGGCCCAAGAATTGGATGACCTCAACGCCCAAAGGCGTAATATAGAAGCGGATATGCAGCAGCAGGCCGGTAATATTTTAACGCACTTAGAAGTCAGTCAAGATAAAGTGATGCCTAAGTGTGTGTGCTTGTATCATCCTGATTGGCATCAGGGTGTAGTAGGTATTGTAGCGTCTCGAATTAAAGAAAAGTGGCACCGGCCGGCGTTGGTTTTTGCTAAAGGTGATGCGGATACCCTCAAGGGTTCTTGTCGGAGTATTGCTGGTTTTCATTTACGTGATGCCCTGGCAGCGGTGGACGCTCAGAACCCAGGCCTAATTATTAAGTTTGGTGGCCATGCCATGGCAGCAGGCTTGAGCATTAAGGCTGATGACTTTAGCGCCTTTGAAGAGGCATTAAATACCTATGCTGAGGAGCACCTTCCCGACAGTTTATTAGCCCAAGAGTGGCGTTCTGATGGTGAATTAAGTGCCCACGAATTGCAGCTTCACCAAGCCTTTGCATTACAACGGGCAGGGCCCTGGGGGCAGGGCTTTGAAGAACCCACTTTTCATGGCCGCTTTATGGTGGTGCAACAACGGATCGTAGGAGAAAAGCATTTAAAGCTAGTATTGGCGCATTTCCAAACGGGCGAGCTAGTGGATGGTATTTATTTCAACATAGATTTGGCAGTGTGGCCCAACACTTGTGAACAGGCAGATTTAGTGTATCGCTTAGATATCAATGAGTTTCGTGGTCGTCAGAGTTTACAGCTCATGGTACAACACATGACACCTGTGCTGTAAATACGTTATATCAAATCAGTTTGAGGTGATTGGGGTTCGGCAAAATTTAGTTCTAGATTAGTGTCACCTTTAGCCTTGATTCGTCTGCGCTCCAACATGCGCTGGTAACGTCGAGCGCACAACTTCATCACCTGAAGCTGTTGGCCAGTGTTCATGTTATTCCACTCAAAACGCTCGTCTCGTGAACGCATACAACCTTTGCAATAACCCTTGGGGCTATTTTCGCATACGCCTATACAAGGGCTTGGGGCTTCGAATAATTCTGACTGTTCCATGGCGCGCAATATAGCAGCTTATGCAGACAAAGTCCTCATTCCGATACCCACCTGCAGTCATTAGTGGCTGCAATCGGGCTATGGCAACTTGATGGTGGCAATCATGGGCAAGTGGTCTGAAATATGCCACGTGTTTTGTTGTAGCACTTGAGCGTCACTTACCTGAATGTGATCGCTATACACAAAGTAATCAATGGTGCGGTCTGGGCCAGATACCTCTTTACGATTAGGAAAGTGAGTAAACCAACTGTTGGCATCGGCACCATTAGTTTGTTCGATACTTGGGATAACATTAAACTGAGCATAGATGCGGGAAAATTCACTATCGGGTTGGTAGTAATTGCGTGCGGTGGCATCCATGTTTTCATATTGACCTGGTGGCAGTAAGTTAAAGTCGCCACCAATAATCCAGGACTCGCCATTTGCATTTTTGCCGCTCAACAACTGCTGTAAATAAGATACTTGTTGCTGCATGGTGTTGGAACCTTGAGCAAAAGCATCAAAGTGAGTGTTCATTAAAGTCAGCTCATTACCGCCAGATATCGGTAGGCTCACTTCTTGGATTGCTCGGCGAAAGTTAAATTGGTCAGTTATTGGGTCAGTTTTTATGATGGCTAGTTGGTGGCGCAATGCATCAGCCAACTTATACTTAGAAATAACTGCTAGTTTCATGCCAACTGAGCCCATGATCTGTGGTACAGGCACAAAGTTCGCTCGCCAGTAAAAAGCTTCGCTGTAGTTTTTGTATTCAACAGGAAGCATGGTTAGTAGACGCTGGAGTTGGTCTTCATAATCTGTACGCTTGGCATTATCATGTAGTTCTTGTAGCAAAATAACGTCTGGGTTTTGTTTAATAATTAGCTGCGAAACCTGATTAAACGTTTGATCAATATCAGCTTTGCTGGCACGAATATCAGGCCCATCGCCATCCAAACGGTCGTACCAAAATTCATAATTCTTACCAGACATGTACTGCAAGTTCCAACTAAGAATCTTTACCTGCTGGCCAGATTCCAAAACCGGTGCACCGACTTGGTTAACTACCACTTCTTTTTGTAATGCGGCAGGGTGAAAGGTGATGCTCCAAATTAATAAAGCCAAAGCAACGGCTAAAATAATCACGCTAATGGTAGTCCATTTAATACTTTTTATTAAAAAATTGAGCATGTTTATTCTCGAATGGTTATGTCTAGGTCAGTAAGTAGCAGTTTACTTGTCTGCACAGCTTTTCGTCCAGTTCCCTGTTATTGACATTGTAATGCATTCAGGTAAAATCTTTATCGAACAATCATTCAATAAAAATGAAATTAACCTCTTTGGCTTAATCCTATGCAACACACACACCTCTATATCAACGGTGCTCATAAGAGTGCAACTTCCAATGAAACCTTTACTAGCATCAACCCTGCCACGGGTCAGTCATTAGCTACCATAGACCGAGCTAGCCAGGCAGATGTGGATGCCGCAGTGGTGTCTTCGCAAGCCGGTTTTGCTATTTGGTCTGCCATGATGCCCGTTGAGCGCGCACGTATCTTGCAAAAGGCTGCGCAAATATTACGTGAACGTAATGATGCGCTTGCAGAGCTAGAGGTATTAGATACCGGTAAACCGTTGCAAGAAGCTAATTGTGTAGATATTGCATCGGGTGCCGATGTGATTGAATATTACGCGGGCCTCATTAGTGGTATGCAAGGCACGCAGCAAGACTTAGGTAAAGATGCTTTTTTCATGTCACGCCGTGAGCCTCTAGGTGTGTGCGCGGGTATTGGGGCATGGAACTACCCCATCCAAATTGCGTGTTGGAAGTCAGGGCCTTGCCTAGCTGCAGGTAACGCCATGATATTTAAACCTTCGGAAGAAACCCCTTTGAGCGTCATGAAATTAGCGGAAATCTTTACTGAAGCAGGTTTACCTGATGGCGTGTTTAACGTTGTTCAAGGTGATTACCGTGTAGGCCAAATGCTCACTGCCCATAAGGACATTGTTAAAGTGTCCTTCACTGGAGAGTCTGGTACTGGCAAAAAAATCATGGTGGACTCCGCATCCAACCTTAAACAGGTGACCATGGAGTTAGGCGGCAAGTCACCCATGTTGGTGTTTGATGATGCCAAGTTAGACAATGCTGTAGCGGGTGCTATGTTGGCTAATTTCTATACCCAAGGTGAAGTGTGCACCAATGGCACGCGAGTGTTTGTGCAAGCCGGTGTATATGATGAGTTTATCGCCAAAGTGGTTCAACGCGCTAATACTATTAAGCTAGGTGATCCGCTAGATTTAGACACTCAAATGGGTGCGTTGATTAGCGCGGAACACCTTGAAAAAGTGTTGGGCTACATTGAAGGAGCCAAACTAACCAGTGCTCGTTTGGCCTGTGGTGGCCATCGTCACCAGTCTGCAGCTACTAAGGATGGGTACTTTGTTGAACCTACTGTATTTACCGATTGTACAGATGACATGGTACATGTAAAAGAAGAAATATTTGGCCCAGTGATGTCCATTTTAAAGTTCACCGATGAAGACGAAGTTATCGCTCGCGCCAATGATTCAGATTATGGTTTGGCCGCAGGTGTGTTTAGCCAAGACATTAGTAGAGCTCACCGAGTTATTAATCAGATGCAAGCCGGTATATGTTGGATCAACAGCTGGGGTGATTCACCTGCAGAAATGCCCGTAGGTGGTTACAAACAATCGGGTGTTGGCAGGGAAAATGGTCCAGAAACACTGCACCATTACACTCAAGTGAAAAGCGTTTTTGTTCGTTTAGACGATTTAGAATCCCCCTATTAAGGAATGCTTAAAGATGACTAAGAAATACGATTATATTATTGTTGGCGCAGGTTCCGCCGGTTGCGTATTGGCCAACAGACTGAGCCATAATGGCCAGCACCAAGTGCTCTTGTTAGAAACGGGTGGCTCAGATAAAAGCATCTTTATTCAAATGCCCACGGCCTTGTCGTACCCCATGAATACAGAAAAGTACGCTTGGCAATTCCACAGCCAAGCAGAACCTGGGCTAGATGGCCGTGAAATGCATTGCCCCCGTGGCAAGGTTTTGGGGGGCTCATCCTCCATCAACGGTATGGTGTATGCGCGTGGTCATGCCATGGATTATGAGCAGTGGCAAGAACAGGGTGCAACGGGCTGGAACTATGCTGATTGCTTGCCATATTTTAAGCAGGCGGAAACTTGGCAAGGTGGTGAAGACGATTACCGTGGAGGTAGCGGCCCAGTAGGTACTTGTGGCGGCAATAACATGCGTCTCAACCCACTATATCAAGCGTTTATCGATGCTGGCCAAGAAGCTGGGTACCCATACACTAAAGACTTTAATGGTGAGCAACAAGAAGGTTTTGGTGCTATGCACATGACCGTGAAAAATGGTGTACGTGCAAGTACCAGTAATGCCCACTTACGCAGAGCCCTTAAGCGACCCAACCTCACTTTAATGAAAAGGGTGACGGCTCAAAAGGTGTTGTTTGATGGTAAACACGCCACGGGCATAGAATACCTGCAAGGCGCACAACTGCAACAAGTACACGCCAGCA
Organism: Oceanospirillaceae bacterium ASP10-02a; assembly: GCA_905182035.1. Classification (GTDB taxonomy): domain Bacteria; phylum Pseudomonadota; class Gammaproteobacteria; order Pseudomonadales; family Balneatricaceae; genus Njordibacter. The sequence goes on from CAJIZL010000011.1 coordinate 97,676, forward strand.
AAGAGGTGATATTGAGTGCGGGTTCCATAGGCTCACCACAATTATTACAATTGTCTGGCGTGGGCCCTGCCCAAGTATTGGCAGATGCTCAGGTACCCTTGCTGCACGATTTGCCAGGTGTTGGTGAGAACCTACAAGATCACTTGGAGGTCTACTTCCAGTACCGCTGTAATCAACCTATAAGCCTCAATAGCAAGCTTGATTATTTTAATATGGGTTTAATTGGCGCTCGCTGGCTTCTCACTAAAACTGGATTGGGGGCAACCAACCATTTTGAATCCTGTGGTTTTATTCGCTCCCGTGCAGGTCTTAAGTGGCCAAACATTCAATACCACTTTTTACCAGCAGCCATGCGTTATGACGGTAATGCAGCCTTTGATGGCCATGGTTATCAGGTTCATGTTGGTCCTAATAAGCCAAGCAGCCGTGGTCATATCCGTATTGTGACTAACAAAGCAAGTGACGCACCAGAAATATCGTTTAACTACATTGGCACAGCACAAGACCAGCAGGATTGGCGTGACTGTATTCGCCTTACCCGCGAACTGCTTAATCAACCAGCGCTAGATCCGTTTAAAGGTGAAGAAATTCAGCCAGGCGTAAAAGTGCAAACTGATGATGAGATCGATGCTTGGGTGAAAGAAAATGTTGAAAGTGCCTACCATCCATCATGCACCTGCAAAATGGGTGCAGATGATGATGTTATGGCAGTGCTGGACAGCGAGTGTAAAGTACGTGGCGTCGAAGGTCTAAGGGTAGTGGATTCCTCCATCTTTCCAGTGATAACAAACTGCAACTTAAACGCGCCTACTATTATGGTGGCGGAGAAAGCTGCTGACTTAATTTTAGGTAAAGCACCGTTAACACCATCCAATGTCAACGTGTGGATCGCAGATCAATGGCAAGATCAGCAACGCACTGGCACACCAGTACGCACCCTTGACCCAATAAAAGAATAATTTTTTCAAGTTGCTGTTACCCTCTTGAAAAGTCACGACAGGGGGAGGTGGTTGTATTACAATATTTAGCTGCGCTTATTCTAAGAGATACCTGCCAAGCTATGGTTAATCGAGACCTATCCATTATCATTCCCGCCAAAGCCAGTGGTGGGTTTATTCTAAACAAGGTAGAGAGGTTGCTGGATTATTTGCAGCTGCACTGGCACGGTCTGTTTGAAGTGGTTGTGTGTGTTAATGGTGAGTTAACCGAGGTTCATAAAACTCATGCCATGTTAGAGGCGAAGTTTTCTGAGGACTCACGTGTTGTATTACATCAACACTTAGCTCCATCAGGCAAGGGTGCTGCGCTACAATCTGCTTTTTTAAAATCTCAGTACAACTTAATTGCCTTTATCGATGCAGATCTTCCGTTTGATTTGGCCTTCTTATCCCAAGCTGAAGAGGTTGTGAGGGAAGGGTCTAGTTTGGTGGTGGGCAACCGTCGTTTGGCAAAAAGTCGCGTCCATTTACCCACAAAGCTCTTGCCATCGTTATTTAAACGGCATGTTTTTGGCCTATTCTATAATCAAGTAGTTAGACTGTTATTTGGTATTCAACAATCGGACACCCAGTGTGGCATAAAACTTATGACACGAGAGTTTGCTACCAAGCTTTTTTGTCACCTTACCTGTCACGGTTTCTCTTACGATATAGAAATGTTTTTATTGGCTCAAGGGCAAGGTGACAAGGTGGCGTCTATTCCAGTGACCCTAATACACGACCATGACCAATCTACCCTGCGTCTTGGTGGTGAGCTTATTCGTTCCACTAAATCCTTAATACACCTCAAATACAAAAAAAATCGTGGTGAATACCAGCCACGATCACCTCTGAGTAAAAGCCAAAATGAATTACTGCAAATTACCTCCGATGACTGGGGTATTTCTCCAGCCGTTAACGAAGGTATGCTTAAGCTGGCACAGCTAGGTGTTATTAAACGTGTGTCTATTATGGCGAATAGCTTACATAAAGAATATTTGCTTGATGAATTAAAAGCTGTAACTGGCATTCAGCTAGGCCTGCACTTTAACTTAACTAACGGTGTGCTTTTAGGTCAAAAAACTGGCCATCATCATATGGATGGCCTGGCACAAACTGCACCTTTGTTACGTTTAATTAAACAGAGTTGGTTTGGTTGTCGCACTCTTTCAGCGCCATTACTCAAGGACATTGAGGAAGAGTTCACCCTGCAAGTGAAGGCGTTACAGCAGCAGGGGGTGGTGCTAAGCTATTTTGATTCCCATCACCATGTGCACTTGTTACCCGGCATTATTGACCGTATCGCACCACAAGCCAAAAACTTAGGTCTAGGCCACACTAGGCTGGTACTCGATTGGAGTTTATTGGGTAAGCCTCAGTTTTTACTGTGTTGGTTTTCCCTCAGAGCAAAGCGTGCTGTGCAACGGGCCGGTTTGACCTACCTTCCCTTTAGATACCCAAGGCGTAAACAGTTTATGTTGCGTAATCAATGGCAACGGCAGTTAGCTAAACTTACTCAGCCTACTGAAATCATTTGTCATCCGGCTACCCATGGAGACCTGCAACTGTTGCCAAAAGAATACACAGATCATTATGACGGTGCACGGGTTGATGAATTCTGGGCCTTGTATAATTTGAGTCGTTAGCAAGTGTATTCGCAGTTAAGTGTACCAGTGGCATTGGAACATGCATGGCATGGCCGGTCTATGTTCTTGCCTGCTGAAGCAGCAGAGGTATTTGGTGGCTTAGTTGAAGGTGCGTTAGAAGCGGCAGAAAAGTGCTTAATGACCTATGTTATGACGTGAATCGCTAAGACTCTGTCTTTAGGTACAAAGACAAATAATCTGTAATCACTTGACGGGCTAGGTTTGAATCTATGCCCTGTGGATTAAGAGCACTTCGCAGCCAAATTCCGTCAATGAGCGCAGCTATACTTGTCGCTACCATCTGTGCTTGTTGATGGGGCATACGGCACTTTAATTCAAATCTGAGGTACGACAGTAAGCGTTTTTCATTAACCCGCTGTAAGCGATTTAACGCAGGGTCGTGCATGGCTTGAGCCCAGAAGGCTAGCCAAGTCTTCACTACCGCTTCGTCTTTCTGGTGGGGGCTAAAATTCTCCCCCACTATGGCTTCTATGCGTCCCATCATATCGTCTTTGGGTACTTTAGCTAAACGTAAGTTTATGCCCGTTGAAAGGTCTTTCAAAATGCTGCGCATAGTGGCTTCTACTAGGCCACTTTTGCCATCAAAATAGTGATTAATGATGCTTGGGGAAATACCAGCTTGCTGGCCAATTTTGGCGACCGAAGCATTGAGAAAGCCTACTTGATTGATGACTTCCATGGTGGCTCTGATAAGCTGCGGACGTCTAATTTCTGGCATACCCACTTTTGGCATAAGGAAGTCCTATTGCTGATTTATCTAGTGAGCCACGGCCTTAGAAAATACTTGCATAATGATGACGCCCGAAAGAATACAGGTGACGCCGATGATGGCAGGCGTATCGAGGCGCTCGTTAAAGAACCAATGGCCAATGACCGAAATAAGTACGATCCCCATGCCTGACCACACGGCATAGACTACGCCAATAGGCAGTACTTTGAGGGAGAACGTTAATAGATAAAACGACACCACAAAACATACAGCAACTGCTAAAGAAGGCAAGAACTTGGTAAACCCCGCAGACTGCTTAATCGCTGAGGTGCCGACTACTTCAAATATTACGGCTAAAAATAGCAAAAACCAGCTCTTCATTACTAATCCTTGAATATGAATTACTTAGAGCTGAACTTTACCCGATGATAGGTTGCCATGCGAGACAATTAACAATTGTCAGAAGATTTTTCTAAAGCTAAATAGTTATCGATACCGGCAATGCGATCTTGTGCGTGATGATTGACGTAAATGACAGAAGTTTCCCTAGCTGCGCAGATTTTTTCGATCAAGGCTAAAACCAGCTGACGATTGATATCGTCTAGACCCAAACAAGGTTCATCTAGAATTAACAGTGGTGGGTGCTTAACCATAGCTCTAGCGATCAGTAGCAGGCGCTGGTCACCATAAGACAGCTTATTAAAAGGCTGGTCGCCTCGGTTTGGCATGCCTAATAAAGCTAACCATTGATCGGCAATTTGTTTTTGCCGGTCGCTACTTCTACTATACAAGCCGATGGAATCGTAAAAACCAGAAATGATGACATTGCGTAAGCTGGTACCCACGCGGTATTCCCACTGCAAAGCAGTGGAGACGTAACCTATGTACTGTTTAATCTGCCATATGCTTTCGCCATTGCCCCTTTGGTAACCAAACACAAAAATATCGTTGGTATAGCACTGGGGGTGGTCACCGGTGATGAGTGACAAAAGCGCCGTTTTACCACTGCCGTTAGGGCCGCTGAGTTGCCAATTTTGATTCGGTTCTATGCTCCAATTGAGATCATTAAGCAACACCATGTCGGTGTGCTTGATACAAATGTTGCTAAGTTTCACAAGGGGTTGTTGTGGATCTAACGCTGGGATTACATTATCTGTATCCGCAACGGGAACTTGCAAGTCTGTGGTCTTAAGGTGTAACAGTTGGTATAGCTCAGCATAAGCCTGAGTGTCTTCTCGCTTCACTTGATGACGTAGTTCGCCTTGCTCCATATAAGCAATGTGACTAATAAACTCTGGAATTTCGTCAAAACGATTGAGTACCATAACCACTGGGGTGTGTTGTACTACTTCGGCAAGGTGGTGTTGCAGCAGCGTATGAGCGGTGCTATCGAGGCCATCAAAGGGCTCGTCTAAAATCAACAGGTCTGCATGACAAGACAAGGCCCTAATGAGTATGACTTTTCGAGATTCTCCTGTTGATAACTTTCGGAAGGCGCGATCGAGTATATAATTTAACTCGAACTTGTGAATTAAACCCTGTGCAACAGTTGTATCTATTTCCGCGGTAAAGATAATTTCGCGCACAGGGGTACCGAGGCTTATGACGTCGAGGATGTCGGCATCATCTTTTTTCAGTTCGGCTTGAATTAGCTCAGCTTGGGCCTCAAAGGACACCCAACCAATATTGCAAGGAAGGCCACTAGTGTTGCCAGCTAGGATTTCTCCATAGCCAGCTAACACGGCGGCGAGGGCAGATTTACCCGCGCCATTTGCGCCAGTAATCAGCCAATGCTGGTGCTGCTCAATTTGCCAATTAATGTGTTTAAGTTGAAAACCTTCATCAAACTCTACGGCCAAATTATGCAGCTGGATCATAAAGAATCTCGCTTAGATGATCTTCTTCATGTCTGCCATGTGGCCGCGCAAAGTTGCGCCAATGGCTTCTACAGGGTGGCTACGCAGGGCTTCGTTTACTTCGATTAAACGGGCGTTATCTACGCCATTGTCATCGCTACTAAGGCCACGGCCAATCACGTCTGTGTCGATGTCTTTCATGAAATCATTCAATAAAGGCAAGCAGGCGTGGTTGTACAAGTAACAGCCATATTCTGCAGTATCAGAGATAGTGGCGTTCATTTCGTACAACTTCTTACGGGCAATGGTATTAGCGATCAGCGGTGTTTCATGCAACGACTCGTAGTAAGCAGAATCTGCAATGATACCTGCGGCAGTCATAGTTTCAAAGGCTAGCTCTACACCAGCTTTAACCATGGCTACCATTAAAATGCCGTGGTCGAAGTATTCTTGCTCAGAGATTTCCACGTCACCAGCTACGGTCTTTTCAAAAGCAGTTTCGCCTGTTTCTGCACGCCAGCCCAGTAGATTAATATCATCGTTGGCCCAGTCTGCCATCATGGTGCGAGAGAAAGTGCCGTTGATAATATCGTCTTGGTGCTTGTTGTACAAAGGGCGCATGATTACTTTCAATTCTTCAGAAAGGTCAAAAGCCTTGATCTTAGCCGGGTTAGAAAGACGGTCTAGCATGTTAGTTACGCCGCCGTACTTCAGCGCTTCAGTAATGGTTTCCCAACCGTATTGGATTAGCTTAGAGGCATAGCCTGCATCCACACCCTTGTCGATCATCTTGTCAAAGCACAATAAAGATCCTGTTTGTAGCATGCCACAAAGGATGGTTTGTTCACCCATAAGGTCAGACTTTACTTCAGCAATAAAAGACGACATCAATACGCCAGCCTTATGACCGCCAGTACCTACGGCGTAGGCTTTAGCTAGAGCTAAACCATGGCCTTGTGGATCGTTGTTTTCGTGCACAGCGATCAAGGTGGGTACGCCAAAACCCCGCACGTATTCAGCACGCACTTCAGAACCTGGGCACTTAGGTGCAACCATGATGACGGTTAGATCGTCACGGACCTGCATGCCTTCTTCAACAATGTTAAAACCATGTGAGTAAGACAAACATGCGCCTTGCTTCATTAGCGGCATAACTGCAGTAACCACAGGGGTGTGCTGCTTGTCTGGAGTAAGGTTAAGTACTATATCTGCAGTGGGGATGAGTTCTTCGTAGGTGCCTACGGTAAAGCCGTTCTCAGAAGCGTTCTTAAAAGACTGACGCTTCTCATCGATAGCTGATTGGCGCAGGGTGTAAGATACGTCTAAGCCGCTGTCACGTAGGTTTAAGCCTTGGTTAAGGCCTTGGGCACCACAACCAATGATGACCATTTTTTTGCCTTTTAGGGCATTTACCCCGTCAGTGAATTCATTCATGTGCATAAAACGGCACTTGGCTAGTTGTTCAAGCTGCTCGCGCAAAGGCAAGGTATTAAAGTAGTTATTAGACATGGGGAAACCCTGTGGTTGTAAGATCAATAATTTGAGTCTGGTGAAGCTGGCATCATAATACGCTTTGTTGATGTTTTCGTAAATTGATATATATGCTACATAGTGAGCCATATATAGCAATATTGTTTTGAAACTATGCTAGAGTCTAGTTTATGGACATAAAACACCTCAAGCACTTCTTGGCCCTGACAGAGAACTTACACTTTGGTAAAGCCAGTGCAGCGTGCCACATTAGTTTGTCTGCGTTATCTCGCAATATAAGGCAATTAGAAGAAGGGCTAGGGGCGCCATTGTTCAACCGAGACAACCGCAGCGTGCAACTCACTTCAGAAGGCCAAACCTTTGTGAGCTATGCCCGCTCAGCAGTAGGAGAATGGGATGCTATTCGTAACCAAGTACAAGATGCCCATGGACAACTCCAAGGTGAAGTAAGTTTATATTGCTCTGTTACGGCAGTGTATAGTTTGTTGTTTGACCTGTTTCAGCGTTTTCGCCAAGATCACCCGAACATAGAAATCAAACTCCACACTGGTGATCCAGACCAAGGCATTGCTCATGTTATTTCTAGTGAAGAGGACCTAGCCATCGTTGCTAGGCCAAAAAACTTACCCAGAGAGTTGGCTTTTAAACCGATTACCATATCCCCCTTAGTCTTTATCGCACCCAAAGATCAAAGTAACCTAGAACAACCTTTAATCACTCCAACCAGTCCTAAAGAATGGTCTCAAGTGCCCATGATCTTGGCAGAAGGTGGTTTGTCTCGTCAGCGCACGGACGCCTGGTTTAGGGCTATGGATGTAACCCCAAAAATCTACGCTCAAGTGGCAGGTAATGAAGCTATTGTCATTATGGTAAGCCTCGGCTTAGGTATTGGCGTAGTGCCAAAGATCGTTCTGGATAACAGCCCTACCATTGAGCGAATTCAAATATTAGACGTGAAACCGCAACTTGAAGCCTATGATGTAGGTTTGGTTGCCCTTAAAAAGAACCTTAAAAAACCCTTGGTTAGTGCCTTATGGCAACTAGTGGCACAGGGGTCAAATTAATGGAGAGTAGCAATGGCCCCCAGTAAGGACCAAGTAATGATTAATAAAGTATTTTCCAGTGATAACACAGTAGGTGCAGCACCAGCGGTGTTACAGGCAATTATGGACGCTGGCATAGCTATCCAAAAACCCTATGGTAAAGATCACTATAGCGAGCAGGTGGAGAAGGCCCTTGCAGAAATTTTTGAGTGTCCTGTTAGCGTGTTTTTAGTAGCTACGGGCACGGCCGCCAACGCCTTGGCTCTGAGTGTGTTGACACCGCCATGGGGTGCCGTACTTTGTCACCCCCATAGCCATATCAATGTTGATGAATGTGGTGCCCCAGAATTTTTCACTCACGGTGCTAAGTTGGTTTTCATAGATGGAGACCATAGTAAGCTTTGCCCTAAAACATTGGCACTCAAGGCAACACCAAATATCGCTGATGTGCATTCGGTACAAACCTCTGTGGTGAGTGTGAGCCAAACTACGGAAACAGGCAGCGTTTATAGCCTAGAAGAGTTGTCTAACATCGGGCGGATCTGCAGAGACAATGGCTTAAAGTTTCATATGGATGGCGCTCGTTTTACCAATGCATTGGTCGCTTTGGATTGTTCTCCTGCAGCCATGACATGGCAAGCTGGTGTTGACGTGTTATCTTTTGGGGCGACCAAGAACGGCACTTTAGCAGTGGAAGCAATTGTACTGTTTGACCAGGAATTAGCACAAGAAATGGCATGGAGGCGCAAGCGATCTGGTCATTTAATGTCTAAAATGTACTTGATGTCTGCGCAGCTAGACGCCTACTTTAAGCAGGATTTGTGGCTTAATAACGCCCGCCATGCCAACGCAATGGCGCTGCGGTTGGATCAAGGTTTTCGCACTATTGAGGGTGTAGAGATGCAAGGGAAGACGGCTTCAAATATGTTTTTTTGTAAGCTGCCCAAGGCAATGATTGACGGTTTACTTGAGCAAGGCTTTTATTTTTACAGCGATAGGTGGGGTGAAAATATAGTTCGCCTAGTGACCAGCTTTGCCACTAACGAAACTGATGTTGACTACTTTATAAGTGCTGCTAAAAAGTTGGCAAAGACTATCTAGCAGAAGAGCTAATAGCTGCGCTAAAAGGCGTAAAGGGTTTATCTAGCGGTAAACACCAAAGTGCAACCAAAGGCGTACTAAGGGATTTCATGCCGTGCATTACATCACTAGGGTTATGCACTAAGCCACCTAGGCCTGGTGTATGCCAATCGCCACTGGCTTGGCGCCATCTGCCATCACTCAAGACAACGTATATTTCTTCTGGTTCGTGCTGGTGGTCGGGGTAGTCTATATCGGGGCGCATTAAAGTCACGCCTACAATTAAATCGTGCCGCACTTCTATGCCTTCTGGGCCTATTATTTGAGCGTTTACATGGCTCTCCATGAAGCTTGGATTATTAGCCACAGGCCTTTGGTACCAAGGCAGATTATCAGCTAGGTCTATTATGCTGTTAACCATATTTTGGCAGGGTTCAGGTAAAATTCCATTGGCTCGCTTTATTTGAGGTAACAAATCAGACAAAGGGTTGGCTCGGTGAGCTTGCCGGCCAACATCACTGCGGGAACCCAATCGTTCTATCACTGTATGTACGGTGCTCAGTCCAGCAGAATCTAGATTACTGGCTAGTTGTAGTAGCGAAACTAGATGTTGGCGTAGGCTAGCAAGCTCTCGTTGGATGTTTTTCTGATGTTGCATGTTTTTCTGTTATAGGTTCACTTAAGAGGCATCATAACCTTTTTAAAGCGTGTTATAGAAGTAGGCGAAATACCCCAATACACTGTATAGCAAGACTCATTGTTATGGTCATCATGAGAGTCGTGATCATGGTCGACATCGCAGTCTCTAAGTTCTACCGATGATACATAGACAGGAATATTTATAATTGTGTTTTAGCCTTTGGCTGCCAACCAAGCGGTAGACATAGCCATGCAACCTCCTACAACCCAGAAGGCTACCGTTAGGTCTTGAGTTAAATAAGCTGCTAGGCCTAATAATAAAGCGCCAATTGCATAACCCAAGTCGCGCCAAAATCGATAAATACCAATGGCAGTAGCGCGCCATTGGGGTTGCGAAAAGTCTGCAATGGCAGCGGCTAAATTAGGGTAGAGTAAAGCCATCCCTAAACCCGTAAGGGCGGAGCTGAAGCTCCACCACAAGACCGTTTCGTTGAGGGGCATTACGAGTACGCCAATTGTAGTTAGCGCCATTCCCGTAACGTTAAGTCGTTGGCGGCCATACTTGTCAGACCAATGCCCAGTGAGTAATTGGCTAGCGCCCCAAACTAATCCATATATCGAAATAATCCACCCCGTTAATGGCAAATCTTGAGTCTTTTGATACAAGTAGATGGGATATACAATCCACACCAATGCGTCAACAAATTTTTCAACGCAGCCTGCTTGGGTAATCGCTAGTAGCCGCGAATCGCTCCAACTCATCCGCTTAAATACAGACCATGTTGACACGGTTTGCGTGGCAGTTGTTGGCGCCTCGTGTTGTGTTTGATACAAAGCCCATGGGCGGGTTTCGACAATGTTTAACCATGTGAGGATAAAGGCAAGGCTAATGATTAGAAAGCCAAATACTAACAAACCCGTTTTGAGTCCTAACCACTGGCTGATGTAAGCGCTCGCTAACCCACCTAGAGCAACACCAGTATAGCCTGCAAATTCATTCAAACCGATGGTGAGGCCGCGTTCATCGGCTGCGGTAATATCCAGTTTGGCCGTTTGACTCATAGACCAAGTGAGGCCTTGGTTGATACCCAAAAGCACAGTGGCAAATACTACCCAGGCCCACGATTGGGCAAAATAAAATAATACCGGAATAGGCAAGGCAATAAGCCAACCTGCAAGATGAACAGGTTTGCGACCAATTTTCTCAGCCCAATACCCAGCTACAAAATTCATGCAACCTTTAACCACACCAAAGGCAATAACAAAGGTACTGAGTAGTAAAAGTGAATCTTTAGCTAAGCCAAATTCTTGCTCGGCTAGTGGCGTAATGACTATACGAGTAGTGCCCAACATGAGCCCCACAAAAAATACTTGTAGTAGCCACTGAAAAAGCTGAGGAGAATTGTTTTTCAGTCCATAGGTAAGGGGCTGAGTAAGGAGTGTGATCATGGTGTGCTGCCCTTTTTATAGGCGATTAATTTAAAGGCAATTAATAATGTATTAAACTATTCTAAATAAAAGAACAGGTCAATACTTGACCATAATAGCGTTCATCACTGTCAGCTCAGAAGTCGCTTGTGTGGCGTGCATCAAACTGCTAGATTCATGGCACTTGCCATCGTTACAGCAAAACCTTATGAACCCTACTAATAACCAACTACCAACCACAATGTCTGGTGTGCACCTGATTGGCCATGGCGGCTTAGATCAGCTGGTGTATCGTCATGATATTCCTACCCCCCAACCTAAAGACGGTGAGGTGCTACTGAAAGTGTTGGCAGCCGGGGTAAATAATACTGACATTAATACTCGTATTGGTTGGTACTCAAAACAAGTCACTGGCGATACCAACAGCGGTGCCGATCAAGGTTATGATGAACTTGATGCTACCACTGCCACATGGTCGGGTAGCGCATTACAGTTGCCGCGTATCCAAGGGGCAGACGTGTGTGGCGAAGTGGTTTCTGTAGGATCAGGTGTTAATGCAGAGCGTATAGGTGAACGCGTTCTTGTACGTACTATGCAGCAAGATCCGCAGACCAAAAAACGCTTTGATTGTGTAACCTTTGGGTCTGAATATGATGGTGGTTTTGCGCAATATACCTGTGCCCTGAGCGATGAAGCATATGCGGTAAATACACCTTGGAGTGATGTTGAATTGGCATCTATTCCTTGCGCATATTCTACTGCTGAAAACATGCTCCATAGGGCCAGTTTAAAGTCTGGAGAACGGGTATTAATCACAGGTGCTTCTGGTGGTGTGGGTTCTGCTGCAGTGCAGTTAGCAAAGCGTCGTGGTGCATATGTGATTGCCGTTGCTGGCGTGACCAAACATGATGACGTAAAAGCGTTAGGAGCTGATCAGCTAGTCCCTAGGGGTGTTGACCTTGTTGCTGCTATTGGCGCTGATGAAGTAGATTTAGTTGTAGATTTGGTGGCTGGTCCAGACTGGCCTCAACTGCTCGACGTATTGCGTCGGGGTGGCCGCTATGCCACCTCTGGAGCCATCGCTGGACCTATGGTTGAATTGGATGTTCGTACGTTATATTTAAAAGACCTCACTTTCTTTGGCTGTACGTTTCAAGATCACATTGTATTTAGCAACTTGGTGAGCTATATCGAAGCAGAAGAAATTCGCCCAGTGGTGGCTCAAAGCTACCCACTTAAACAAATTCACAAAGCCCAAACAGACTTCTTGAATAAAGGGTTTACAGGTAAGTTAGTGCTCATTCCTGAGTCGTAAGTTGGGCTGCTTAAGTACTGCATAATAATAAAAGGTAAGCCCGTGAAAATAAGCCAAGTTGATGTTTACCAAGTGGATCTACCTTATTCAGGGGGCATCTATCGTCTCTCAGGTGGCAGAGAATATGCTAATTTTGATGCTACTATAGTGCGGCTTACCAGCGACACAGGCCTCACTGGCTTTGGTGAAAGCACACCCTTTGGCGCCACTTATGTTGCTGCCCACGCACTAGGTGTAAGGGCAGGCATCGCAGAAATAACGCCGGCTATATTAGGCCTTGATCCACGCCGAGTAGACCGAGTTTATGATGTTATGGATGGGGCGTTGGTTGGGCACGGACACGCTAAAACTGCTATAGATGTTGCCTGCTGGGATTTGTTTGGCAAAGCGGTAGGTATGCCTGTATGTGACTTATTAGGCGGGCGTACTCTCCAGCCCATGGGCGTAATATCGTCTGTCTATGCAGGCACTCCAGAAGCCATGCGCAAACGAGTGCAAGCCCATCGGCTGCAAGGTTACCGTGGTCATTCTATTAAAATTGGTGAAGACCCGCAATTAGATGCGGAGAGGGTAATGGCATGTTTGGCTGACCGCCAAGCGGGGGAATATTTCTTAGTGGATGCCAATGGTGGTCTAACCGTAGAAACTGCGTTGCGGTTCTTACGTCTGTTACCTCGCCATGCAGATATTGTGCTTGAAGCACCTTGCGCCACTTGGCGGGAACATATGTCCTTGCGGCGGCGTACGGATATTCCAATGGTGTGGGATGAACTAGCCAACAACGATGCCTCTGTGGCTCAACTCATTAGTGAAGATGGGGCCGAAGGTGTAGGCCTCAAAATATCGAAAAATGGCGGTTTAACGCCTTGTCGCCGCCAACGTGATATGTGCATAAGCGCAGGCTATAGTCTCAGTGTGCAAGACACCGTGGGTTCTGATATTGCTTTTGCAGCTATTGCCCACTTAGGACAAACCATACCTGCGCACCTATTACGCTGCATACTTGATACCCGAGACATGGTAACTATTACCACAGCGGACGCCACCGACAAGGGTGCTTTTAAGCGACATGATGGTTGGGTGACTGCGCCAGAGACTCCGGGACTTGGTATTGAGCCACGCATGGAAGTGCTAGGCGAGCCAGTAATGACTTATTGTTTGTAAGCTAAAGTCTATGATTCAGTAGCTTTATTGCCTCTGCGGCTCAGTACAATACCACCCAGAATGAGCAGTAATCCAAACACCATGGCTTCGGTCAGAGTTTCACCCAGCAATACAACACCAAACAAAACACTGAATAAGGGCACTAGATACCCCACTTGGGCAACGAAGGTGTAGCCGTACATTCTGATCAAGTAAAAGCGCACAAAAAAAGCAGCGCCTGTGGGTATTAAACCCAAATACACCAGAGCAATGATTGCTGAATCAGGTATGCTCTCTCTGCTGGCTAGGGGGTTTTCTAACAGCAGGCTTGCGGGCAGGGTAATAAGGCAGCCTCCCAAAAGAACGCCTGCAGACAACATGGCACTACTCATGCCTTTAACCCGTTTAACCATGGCGCCTGAAATAACGTAGGATGCTGCGGCAACAATAATTGCTAACTGAGGTAATAAGTCTCCCACCCCTGTGCTAAAAGTGTCAAACCCAATGACATACAACACGCCAATAAACCCAAGTATAAAACCTACTGCCTTATAACGGGTTATGTGTTCGTTGGCACTGGTAAAGTGGGCTAGAAGGATTGCAATTAAGGGGCCTGTGGCCATAAAAATTGCCGCTCTACCAGAGTCTAATGATTGCTCCCCCCAAGGAATTAGGAAAAATGGCAGGGCACAGTTGAAGAAACCAATCAGCAAAAAGCTCATCCATATAGAAGCAGATCGAGGTAATCGGTCCCCTTGCATTAAGGCGTAGGCTAATAGCACTAAAGCAGCAATAAGTATGCGCCCAGCAGCAATGCTGATAGGCCCAAATCCCTCTAAGGCATACTTTATAGCCTGAAAAGATGAACCCCACACAGCCCCTTGAACGGCGAGCAGAGTATAGGCTTGAAGACCGGCTGTTTTGATCATCGACATGGCTTAATTGTAGTGATGCTGTGCATCACCAATAATAGATTCCACCGTGCAGCTCCACTGCATGAGCTGTTGATCTTGGCCGTGGCCCATTATAATTTGTAAGCCCAACGGCATATCATAATCATCCAATCCGCACGGCAATGTCGCTGCACAGAGGTGTTGTAAATTGGCCACTTGAGTATTGCGTAGGGCTTTGAAGTTTCGCTCTTTATAATGTTCCATATTGGTTTCAACATAGGCCAAGGTTGGTGCACTTATAGGGCAAGTAGGGCACACAGCAAAATCGACACGTTTTAGCACCACTTCTGCGGCTTGATTAAACGTTTTTATGAGCGCATTTTTGGCTGCGATTTGGGCTGGTGCGTCCGCCATGTCCGCGTCTGTAAGGTGGGCAAAACGCATTTTTGTGCTTGGCGCCAATTGATCAAACCATGGTTTGCGATCTTCAGTTTTGATGAATGCTGGGAACTCTAGCGCCGAGAAACCACCTTGCAGGAACAGCTGGTAAGTTTCTTCTAGGTAAGGCCAATCCAATTCTACTAAAATTGCTCCAACAGCTTCGAGTTGCTCTAAGGCGGATAATACCCGTTTATCGATGCCACCCTCACAGTCCTCAAATAGTGCCGTGATGACACCAATGCGAGCGCCTCGAATGGATTTTTTTGTAAGTGTGTTTTGCTCAATAAATGCCTTTGGATTATTACTGGTGGCTGGGTCGAGCACCGCAAAACCCCAGAGTGCATCGGCAGCACTTAAGGCCAGAAGGCCAGCCGTATCAACGCTGGGTGACAGCGGTACAATACCGTCTTTCTCCCACCTTCCAACGCTTGTTTTAAGGCCAAATGTACCACAAAATGCCGCTGGAACACGCACTGAGCCTGAGGTGTCTGAACCTAAAGCCAGTTGGCAGGCACCCATCCACAATGACACAGGGGCGCCTGAGCTAGAGCCGCCAGGTACCCGATGTTGTTTAGTATCGAATGGGTTAACTGGCACAGGCCAATGAGGGTTGGTACCGAGTCCACCAAAGGCAAATTCTACGGTATGGGTTTTACCACAAACATGCGCACCGGCATCAGTTAGGCGTTTAACCAAGGTGCCTGAGTGATTAAATTCGTGTAATGCCAAAGGTGAGCCTGCATAAGTGTCAAAGCCGGTCACAGCATAAAGGTCTTTAACGGATACGCTGACGCCTGCCAATAACCCCTGAGGGACTGAAGGCGGTGGCTTTCCAATGGATCTAAAAGCTTGCAGTTGGGGTTGATGTTGGTGCAATTTACTGTAGGCGTCAGTAATTAGGGCGAGAGGGTGTGTTTTTTTCTCAACTACTAAGTGATGAATTTGCTTGATGCTCAAGGGAGTTTTACGTGTCATGAGTAAGCAACCTGCATCTGCTCAAACACTTGCTCTCGTTGTTCTAAGGTTTTAATGGCATCTGGACCCAAACGGCGTGCATAGGCAGTGAGTATAGCTTCAATGAGTACCACCCAGGCCGCGGTGCTGTTGCTAAAAAAGCTACCACTTGTAGGTATGGTAAATAGGCAGCTAGCATCACTACTCAATGGCGCTCCATGGGTGTCCGTAAAGACCATGGTGGGGATTTCCATAGCCCTGGCTTGGCGGCAACAATCCACAGCAATACGGCTGTATGGGTGGCTGCCAAATACAATTAATAGATCTTGCTGGTTCAATTGTGCCAGACCATGGGGTACACCGTGGCCTGAGTCTCCTAAGACTCCAACACCATCTCGTAAAAGTCCTAAGCAATAGGAGAAAAATGTTGCAGTTGAGTAAAACTGACGCTGCGCAAAAGTGCGTACATGGCGCGCGTTTTGCAACAATTCTAAGGCTTGCTGCCATTGTTCTGTAGATACCTGTGACATCATTTGTTGAATGTTAGCGATTTCCTCTTGGGCAACTTGCACCAATGAATCGGACTCTTGATCCTGAGATTGATGGGCTCGTTCACTGTAGAAGTGTGGCTCTGCCAAATGTTGACGGAAGATGTTTTGAAGGGCATTAAAGCCACTATACCCTAACCGCGTGGCGAGCCGAGTTAGGGTGGATGCACTCACTCCAAAATTGGAAGCCAGTTGATTAATGGAACTATGGGCTGCAGTATCTGGACTGTTTGCTAGATCTAGCAAGACAGCATAGGAGCGTTGCCCAAGTTTAATTGCACTCTGTTTGGCGGCAATGGCAGCGATCACTTTCCTAAGTTCCAGAAGATCTGCTGCTGGCAGTATGGATGATTGATTCATGCCTTAAAATACTCCTAGTTAAAACGCTGTTGGGATTATCGCTCAATCAAGGCCAACACAAAAGCAAATATAATTCCTTTTTTGTTGCTAAATGCAAAAAAGGTTGCATAATGGGGTTTCGCAACACTCATAAGCATGAGCAGATGGGTGCGAGTGAATCATCTGTACAAGGAATACGTCATGAAATCAATAAAAAAAATTACCATTGGTGCTGTGGTTGGTGCGGCTCTTTCGGTTATCAGCTTAACGTCTCCGCTAACCCAGGCAGCTAATACCTTTATTTCTATTGGTACTGGTGGCCCCACAGGAGTTTACTTTGTGGTAGGTAACTCTATTTGCCGTATGGTGCACAAAGAAGCCGCAGAAGGCCGTAAGAGTGGTCGCAAGCATGGTATTCGCTGTGCTGCCCCATCCACGGGTGGTTCCAACTACAACATTGGCCAAATTGGTGAAGGTGAATTAGATTTCGGTGTTGCCCAATCTGATTGGCAGTATCATGCCTCTAATGGTAGCAGTAAATGGGAAGGTAAAAAGCAAAGTGACTTAAGGGCAGTGTTCTCAGTTCATCCTGAGCCTTTCCATATTATTGTTGGTAAAGACTCTGGCATTAATAGCTGGGGAGATTTAGCTGGAAAACGAGTAAATATTGGTAACCCAGGCTCCGGTCAAAGGGGTACTATGGAAGTCTTAATGACGGCTCATGGCATCAGTAGCAGTGATTTTAAAATTGCCACTGAATTGACTTCTTCTGAACAGTCCAAAGCTTTGTGTGATGGCAAAATTGATGCCTATGGTTATACTGTGGGTGTGCCTAACGCTGGTGTTTCCATTGCAACTGATGGCTGTGATGCGCGTATTATTAACTTGAATAGTGATGTTGAAAAAGGGTTGGTTAATAGTAACCCTTTTTATGCGTTTGCTACCATCCCAGCGGGTACCTACAAAACCAGTAGCCAAGATGTCACTACCTTTGGTGTAAAAGCGACTTTTGTTAGTTCTGCTAAGGTGTCTGCCGATGTAGTGTATGAATTAGTGCGAGCGGTGTTTGAGAACATAGAGGATTTCCGCAAACTTCATCCTGCATTTGCTAACCTCACCCATGATCAGATGATTAGTGATGGTTTGAGTGCGCCGTTGCACGAAGGTGCAGTGCGGTATTATAAAGAACAGGGTTGGATGTAACCACCCATGCTTGGGCTGTGGGCTTATGGGCCTTCAGCCTAGGATTTCAATTACCAAATTTGAGTCCTCCTCATGACTTCTGATCCTCAGTTATTGGCTGAAGAGATCGAGTTCAAATCCAAACCTCTACAAGGGTCATGGGCTATACTCGTCTCTGTAATAGCTTTGTCTTGGTGCCTATTTCAATTGTGGATAGCGTCACCTTTACCCTTCAGTTTAGGTTGGGGCATCTTAATTGATGTGCCGAAGCGGGCTATTCATCTTGCGTTCGCCATGTCCTTGTGTTTTTTGCTATATGGCGCAAGGAAAAGCCACAGTAGGCGTAATTATGTTGCTAAGTGGGACTTGCTGTTGGCATTACTGGCCGTGGCGGTCACCTTATACGTACCCTTGGCTTATGCCAATATTGTTGAACGTCATGGTATGTTGCTCAGTGTGAGCTGGCTGGGTATCGACTGGCCCCTTGAAATGATCATCGGTGTGGTTGGTGTGGCCTTGTTGCTAGAAGCTACTCGCAGAGCCTTGGGTTTACCATTGGTGATAGTGAGTTCGGTGTTTTTAATCTATTCCATATTTGGTCAGTCCATGCCTGAACTGATCTCGCATAAAGGTGTTTCCCTTGAACGGCTTGTGGGGTACCACTGGTTGGGTGGAGAGGCTATCTTTGGCATTCCGCTAGATGTGTCAGTCAGTTTCGTGTTTTTGTTTGTACTTTTTGGCGCATTATTAGAAAGAGCTGGCGCAGGAAAGTACTTTTTAGATTTGGCTTTTGCTATGGTGGGACGCTATCGTGGTGGGCCTGCTAAAGCTGCAATTCTAGCCTCAGGTATGACGGGCACAATTTCTGGGTCGTCCATTGCCAATGTGGTGACTACTGGTACTTTTACTATTCCAGTGATGCGTAAAATGGGTATGCCAGCTGTTAAAGCTGGCGCTATCGAAGTGGCTGCCTCTACTAATGGCCAATTAATGCCGCCTATCATGGGTGCCGCGGCGTTCATAATGGCAGAGTACATTGGCATCAGTTACATGGAAGTGGTTAAGGCTGCAATTGTGCCTGCACTGATTAGCTACATGGCCTTACTCTATATTTCTCACTTGGAAGCCTTGAAACTAGACCTCAAAGGCATGCCTAGAGCAGATATTCCGCATCTATGGAAAACCTTTATTAGTGGACTGCATTATTTATTACCGATAATAGTGCTGGTTTACCTGCTCATGATAAAGCGCTGGACTCCAGGAAGTGCGGTGTTCTATTCCATTTTATTTCTTATGGGCATTATCCTTGTACAACACTTTTGGCGGCCTAACAAAGCTGAAGATTCCATTTGGACACGCTTTAAATCTGGCGCCACTGATGTCATACAGGGCATGGTATCGGGTACACGCAATATGATTACCATCGGTGTGGCCGTGGCTACGGCAGGTATTATTGTTGGTGCTGTGTCATCTACAGGCCTCAATAATGCGATGGTGGGTTTGGTGGAGGCTATTGCTGGCAATAATATATATCTGCTGCTGGGCCTCACGGCTCTGCTGTGCTTGATTTTGGGCATTGGCTTACCCACCACTGCCAACTATCTGGTGGTAGCGTCCTTAATGGCTGGAGTGTTGGTAGAGCTTGGTAGTGCTGCGGGCTTGACCTTGCCCATTATTGCCGTACATTTGTTCGTATTTTATTTTGGCCTATTAGCGGATGACACACCGCCGGTGTGTTTAGCCGCCTATGCGGCCTCAGCAATTTCTCGAGCTGACCCCATCAAAACTGGGATACAGGCATTTACCTACGATATCCGCACGGCAATATTGCCCTTTGTGTTTATCTTTAATCCACAGTTGCTGCTCATAGGGATAACCAGCTGGTGGCATGGTATCAGTGTGTTCTTGGTAGCCTTAGTCGCTATTTTGAGTTTTAGCTCTGCAACGCAAGGGTGGTTACTGATCCGTAACCGCTGGTATGAAAGCCTTGTATTACTGTTAGCGACATGGATTTTGTTTTTACCTAATGCAGCCATGAATCGCATTTGGCCTGAGTATGAAGCTGTTGAATTTGACACCTTTACGCAGGGGCAGTTGGTTCTGACCCAGGGGCAGCAGGTGCGCTTGCACGTGACCCGGCACACCAATTACGGCGATCGATTCAAGTTATTCGTGTTTCCAGTCAACGTCGTTGGACCATTCTCTGCAGAAAATTTAGGCATGAGTCTGGCCTACGAAGAGCAAGATGGCTGGTTTGTACAGAATCTAAGCTACTTGAGCCCAGCGGAAGCTGTAGGCATAGACTATTATGATGCCGTGACGGCCATTGATGTGCAGTCCTTGGATCGCCCACAACGAGAATGGGCATTTGTACCTGCGTTTATGCTCATTGCTTTGGTGTGGTTAAATCAGCGTCGTCGACGCTTAAACTTAAGTGGAGGTGAAATGCATGTCTAAGAGTCTATCAAGTCACGTATTCCACCGACACTGCCATGGCGAAAAACCTGTGGCAGTGAGTGGCCAGGGTTGCTACATCACTGACCATCGAGGCAAACAATATTTGGATGGTTCTGGTGGAGCTGCGGTATCCTGTTTGGGCCATGGTGATCGGGATGTCACCAATGCCATGAAAGCTCAGCTAGATCAGATTGCTTTTGCCCATACTGGTTTTTTCACCTCTGAACCAGCCGAACAACTGGCACGGGTTTTGATACAACATGCACCTGCGGGCTTAGATCGAGTGTATTTAGTCTCAGGTGGATCGGAAGCGGTTGAGTCTGCTTTAAAGCTTGCTCGGCAGTATTTTATTGAGCTAGGCCAACCACAGCGAAGCCGAGTGATCGCCAGACGACAGAGTTACCATGGTAATACCTTAGGCGCATTGGCTGCGGGTGGTAACCAATGGCGGCGCCAACCATTTCTACCCTTGTTAGTGGAGGTAAGTCATATTTCTCCCTGTTATGCCTATAGAGATCAGCAGCGTGGTGAAACAGAACTAGACTATGGTCTGCGTGTTGCTAATGAGCTAGAGCAAGAAATTTTAACACTTGGAGCTGATAACGTGATGGCCTTTGTGGCCGAGCCTGTAGTGGGTGCCACAATGGGTGCAGTCCCTGCTGTTGCTGGTTATTTTTCCCGTATACGAGAAATATGTGATCAATATGGCGTGTTATTGATCTTAGACGAAGTGATGTGTGGCATGGGCCGCATAGGAAAGCTCTTTGCCTGCGAGCAAGATATGGTAGTTCCGGACCTGTTGTGCATGGCAAAAGGTTTAGGTGCTGGGTATCAGCCTATTGGAGCAATGCTTGTAAGTAATAAAATATACCAAGCTGTAGCGCAAGGTAGTGGTTTTTTCCAACATGGCTATACCTACATGGCTCATCCTGTTGCCTGTGCGGCTGCCCTGGCTGTGACTCGTAAAATTCTTGATGAAGATCTATTAAAGCAGGTAGTGCTGCGTGGAGAGTATCTCCACAGTGCCCTCAGTGATGTCTTGGGTGGACACTCTAATGTGGGAGATATTCGTGGCCTTGGGTTGTTTCAAGGTATTGAGTTAGTTGCAGATCGCCATACTAAAGCCCCTCTTTCATCTAACCTAGGCACCGCAGGCAAAGTCAAAAAGGCTGCCTTTGAGGCTGGGTTAATTTGCTACCCTATGGCGGGCACTATCGATGGTATGCAGGGAGATCATATTTTGCTTGCACCACCGTTTATTATTAGCGAAGCCCAAATAGATGAATTAGTTGCCAAGCTATCGCAGTCAATCAATAAGGTATTAGTTAATTGAGCAAGCATCTGCCGTTGATGATTATGGTGGCACCCAACGGTGCCAGACGTAATGAGAAAGATCATCATGGTTTGCCCATGACTATAGAGCAAACAGTTATTGCAGCTTTAGCATGTCAGCAAGCAGGGGCCTGTATATTGCACGCCCATATTCGAGATAAGCAAGGTAAGCACAGCTTGGATGCCTTCATTTATGAAGAATTGTTAGCTGAAATGTCAAATCAAGTGCCAGACATGTTAGTGCAAATTACTACGGAAGCGGTAGGCCAATATAGTACCCAGCAGCAAATGGACCTAGTGACAAAACTGCGCCCCAAGATGGCTAGTGTGGCGTTACGTGAGTTGGTGCCCACTGTTGCAAGCGAAGTTGGGGCCAAGCATTTTTTTAGCTGGGCTAACGAGGCCCAAGTTCAGCTGCAGGTTATTCTTTATGATGCTGCAGACTTAAAGCGCCTCAATGAATTACAAAAAGCTGGCGTGTTGCCTGGAAAAAAAGCCTGTGTACTATACGTGTTGGGCCGGTATCGAGAAAATTTACAGGCCCAGCCCTCAGACTTAGATGAATTCATGAAGCCCAAAAGCCAATCTCCATGGTTTGCCTGTGCTTTTGGTCAGAACGAGCATGCCTGCATAACTAATGCGATCGATATTGGCGGTCATGCAAGGGTTGGGTTTGAAAACAATTTGTGGCTGCCATCTGGTGAACTTGCTGCCAATAATCACACTTTAGTTGCTCAAGTTGCAAGCTATGCCCAAATTCAGGGTCGCAGTCTAGCTAGCGCGCAGGAAGCAAAGCTAATGCTTGGTGTGAGGGAGTAGTTATACTCGCTCACTGTTTGAGGCTCTTGCCTTAACTGAACCTAGCATCACTAACACCCCAGAACCCACTACTAGAGCCATACCCAACATGGCCTCTGAAGTGACCAATTCATCCCACAGGAGCCAGCCCAATAAACTGGCAAAAATCACAGAACCATAGGTAAAGGGACCTAATTGTCCCGCAGCTGCGTACCGATAACCCTTGCTCAAGAGTAATTGCGCCAGGGTCGCAAATCCTGCCATTAACGCCATGCCAGCCAACAACCACAGGCTGGGTGTATTCCATACCAATAAAGCGGGTACTAAGGAAAATAAGGTGTTGAATAGGGATAAGTAAAACACAATCACGATACTGCTTTCGGTCATGGTTAATTTGCGCACTACTACTTTAGCAGTGGCCCCTAATAAAGCACCCAAAATAGCCAGTAAAGCCACCCAAGGTATTTCAGTTTGTTTTTCGGGATTAAGGATGATCCAAACACCAATAAAACCGACTAGGATGGCCATTATGGTCCAGCTAGTAATGCGTTCTTTAAGCCAGATAAAGCCCACGATGGGGATAAAAAAGGGAGCTGTTTGTTTAAGTACGGCTGCTTGGGCTAACGGCAAATGTCCCCAAGAGTAAAACAGGCAATACATGGCCACGATACCAATAAGGGAGCGAGTTAAGTGCAAGGGTAGGTGCTGGGTTGCTATTGAGCGCTGACCGTTATGCAAAAGCCACGGTACAAAGAACATTAAACCCATAGCATTACGCGCCAATACCAAAATCTCTGTAGGTACCTGTCTTGTGAGTTCATGAATCATTACACCTGTGAGAACTAATGCAAGCTCTGAAAGCAGTATTAGCAGGGCGCCTTTGTGAAGGTTAGACAGGAGCATACTGATGTGGCTCATCGCCATTAATTAATTCTAGGCTGGTGAGTGCCTTTATATTATTGAAATTAATTATCATTATCGAAGAAGTCTCAATGTTGCTGATTAATGCACTACCCTATAACGTTGTTCTCTAAACAAAACATAAAGTCCAGCCATAACGATAATGGCTGAACCCAGCAGCATGTATTGATCTACTTCTTCATGCAGTATAAACACACCCACCATCATGCCGAATAATAGACGCGTATAGCGTAATGGGCTAATGACAGATATTTCGCCCAAACGCATTGCTTTAGTTGTGTAATAACTGCCAGATGAGGCTAATAAAATCATCGCCAGTAAATAACCTGCTGCCTCCAATGAAGGCATTTTAGCCCCCCCAAACCACATCATTACCAAACCGATAACCACAAATGTCATAGCCCCATAGAGGGCTAACATTGAAGCAGAAATTGAACTGGGTGATAAGTGTGAACCTACATCGCGCATAGACAGTCCGATCACTGCCAGCACTGCGTAGAGAGAAAATACATCAAAGCTGTCTGCGCCAGGTTGAATGATAAGCAATACCCCAGCAAACCCAACAACCACTGCCAAAAGGTGGCGCATGCCCACTTTTTCGCCCAAAAATAGAAATGATATTAAAGTCATCAATAAAGGCAGGGTTTGTAAAATGGCCGCTACAGAAGTGAAGGCGGAGTTTATCAATGCTAGAAAAATGAAGATTACAGCAACGGCTTCACCCACAGTTCGCAATAGCACTGCGGGTATAAAAAATACGCGGGTTAGAACTTTTTCTTGTTTACGGCTAACGATAGACCAAAACAGGGCGCAGCAACCCAATCCCAGAATGAACATCACCTGCCCTGTGGGTAGTAGTTCACAAGCCCATTTTAAGGCTAAGTCGGCTAGACAGAATGATGCCATGGATAGGGTCATGTAAAACATGCCGGTGAGATTTTCTGATTTGCTAGGCATATGACAAACTATGATGGGAAAACGATCGCTCACTATAGCTAGTTTTCTGACTGATAACACTAGTTAAAATGAGTCTGCGAAAGTTTGTAACCACCGCATTAACAACTGCACTTGTGGATGACTTGAGTGGGGGGTAATAACATAACCATATCCTTGCAATTGGTGAGTGCTCACGGAGATTAGGCTGTGATTGTTAATCTCTGTTTGCATTAAGGCATCTGCCAGCATAATACCTTGGCCATCAATGGCGGCTTGTACCCGCACATTGGCATCTTCGATCATGTGGTGGGGGTTGGCTAAGGGCTGTCCTTGGCACCAGAGTTGCCATAAGTCTAAATCCCTCTCTTCACATAACAAAGGGATGCTGAGCCAGGGTGCTTGGCCAAGATTTGCTGGCGCATCCAAACCCCCCGCCAACAATTGGTATCGTTGGATTAAGCTTGGGCTGGCTACAGCAAACATTGGCATAGGTAAATGGATGCCAGTGTCATTGTTTAAGCTGCCCCCACACTCTTGCCAACGAATACTAATATCCACTCCTTGGTTGCTAAAATGGGGCTGATTAATGGCGTGCTGAATGATCACATTAATGCTGGGGTGCTGCGCACAAAAACTGGCCAATTTTGGGGAAAGCCAGCGCAACGCAACATAGCTAGTCACCGCAATGACCAAATTTTGTTGATGTTGTTGGTTTAGCAGGCGTATTTGATTGGACAAGTCTGCAAATACTTTTTGGGTGGTTTGGTAAAACATTTGGCCAGCATCGGTAAGTAAAATCTGGCGCGTTGTTCGTTTAAATAATGGGTGCCCAAGGTGTTGCTCTAAGCGTTTAATTTGGTAGCTTACTGCACCTTTAGTGAGGCACAGTTCATCGGCTGCTAAGGTAATGCTTAAGCGCCTTGCGGCAGCTTCAAAAGCTTTTAACGAATCCAGAGGGGGGAGGGAATGTTTCATTAGCCTATTGTTGAATATTTTTGAACCATAATGCAATAGTTTTTGCTTGTCTGATGCCTTTTGGGTGAGTAAATTGGGGTTATATTCAAGCAAAGTACTGATGTAGTCAGGCTATTTTTTTGGGGTTGAAGTATGAGCGAACGGGTAGATTCTCACGCGCGCGTGGTGGTGATTGGTGGCGGTATTGCCGGTGCATCAGTATTTTATCATTTGGCTATAGATCACGGCTGGACCGATATTGTGTTAGTTGAACGGGATGAGCTTACCTCTGGCTCCACTTGGCATGCGGCAGCACAAGTGACCCAATTTGGTGCTAATCAAACTGCTATTGCCCTTAAGCGCCACAGTATTCAACTGTATAAACAGTTAGCAGATGATGTGGACTTTCCGTTTTCCTACCATATTACTGGTGGCATGCGCCTTGCGAACACAGCCGCTCAAGTTGATACCTACCAGCACATGGTGGGTATGGCTAATGGCATGGGTGCCGACATGGAATTTATTGACCCAGCCGAAGTCGCTAGGCGCCATCCGCTATTAAACCCAGATGGGTTGCTAGGTGCTTGGTGGGACCCGTTAGATGGTGACATCGACCCAGCCGGTATTACCTTTGCCATGGTGCGTAAAGCCAGAGAAGCGGGGGCTAAGGTGTATCGTTTTAATCCTGTAGAAAACATTACCCGTAAAGCTAATGGCGAGTTCATTGTGCATACCCTCAAAGGCGACATTACCTGCGAAAAAGTGGTCAATGCCACTGGCTACCGTGTAAATGAAGTAGGCAACATGTTGGGCGTTCAGCATCCAGTAACCTCCATGGAACACATGTATTTTCTTACGGAGCCCATGGTAGAACTTGAGGCTTTGGATTTTAGGGTGCCGATTATCCGTGACCCACGGGATGATTTTTATTGCCGGCAAGAAAAAAAGGGGTTATTGGTTGGGGTCTATGAACAAGGCTGTAAAACCTTTGGTATGGATGGTATCAGCCCAGACTTTACTAAGGCCCTTTGTGTAGATGATTTAGATCGGTGTTTAGACAATATGGAGGGTATTTTTGAATGTTTACCAGCCTTAAAAAATGTAGGTATTCACACCATTATTAATGGCCCTATTACCTATACGATTGATGGCGCCCCACTAATCGGGCCTATTCCTGGCATTGAAAATGCTTATTGTGCCATTGGCCTGCGTGCTGGTATCGGTGAAAGTGGTGGCCATGGCAAGATTTTGGCAGAGATTATTGTGTCAGGTCAGTCAGAGTGGGATTCTTGGTACACAGACCCACGCCGATTTACTGAATACGCGAATACTGAACACACGTGTCTTAAAGCCATAGAAGACTACCAAAATGAGTTTCACTATCACATGCCCCATGAGCAACGCCCAGCAGCGCGGTTAGCTCGTACAACACCACTCTACAGTGTGTTAGATCAAGTAGGAGCAGTGTGGGGCACAGTAAATGGTTGGGAACGAGTGTTGATGTTCAAACCAACGGCAGATTTTGAAGAAACAGCAACGTATTGCTTTAATGAATCTCATCCCATAGTAGCGCAAGAAATCGCCGCCCTTCAGAAAGACGTGGGCGTAATGGAAGTGTCTGGCTTTAACCGCTATGAACTTAAGGGTGAAGGTGTAGAAGAGTGGCTAGATCATTTGGCGTGTGGTGGCATACCGGAAAATGTGGGTCAGGTACGCTTGTGCTATCTACTCAATCATAATGGCCATATGTTGTGCGAGGCAACCCTTGCTAAGTTAGGTGACAACCACTTCTGGTATGGGTCTGCAGCAGCTGCAGAATGGCATGATAGGGACTATTTATCTACCAGTATGCCAGCCACTGTGAGTCTCAAAGAGATGGCCAACAGCCACACTATTTTGGTTTTGGCGGGCCCTAAATCCCGCGACTTACTGCAATCATTATCGCCTCGTTGTGATTGGAGTGCACAAACCTTTGGTTGGATGCAGGTGCGTTCTATGGGTATTGGTCATGCCCAAGTGCAGGCCATGAGTGTTAGTTTTTCAGGTGAGCTAGCCTACGAATTACATGTGCCTAATGAGCAGCTGTATTTGGTTTGGCAGCTACTAAAAAGTGCTGGAGAAGCCTTTAATTTAAGTAGGTTTGGCCTCTATGCTTCGGAATCCATGCGTTTGGAAAAAGGTTATTTACACTGGAAGGCAGATATCATTGATGAATTTAATCCGATGGAGGCTGGCTTAGACCGTTTTGTTCAGCTCAATAAATCTGACTTTGTTGGCAAACAGGCGCTGATTAAAGCCCTTACCAAAGGCTGTTCTAAAAAATTAGTTACTTTGGAAGTGGCATGTGAGACCGCACCTGCCCACGGAGGCGATCCTGTATTTTACCAGGGTAAGCAGGTAGGTGTAGTCACCTCTGGTGGTTATGGCCACAGAGTTGACAAAAACCTCGCCTATGCCTATGTAGAAGCTGAATTCGCGCAGGCAGGTCAGTTATTTACGGTACGTATTATTGGCACATATCGAGATGCGCAGGTGATTGAACGCTGTTTATATGATCCAGAGAATCTTAAACCACGCAATAAAGAGCTGGAGGTGACCGGTGGCTAGACGACCTTCTGCACGAGCTGCAAAACATGCTCAACGGGCTAGACCTCCAGTTACCAACCCATGTGCACCAGGGCAATCTGGCGGACAGTATCAACCCTTAACGCCAGCTCAAGTGCGACGTATTTATGCTGAGTCTTTGCGTATTTTAGATGAAATTGGTATGGCTGATGTGCCCCCTGTGCTGCTTGAAAAGGCTTTAGACTATGGTGCAAAGTTAAATGATGGGGGCAGGTTATGCTATCCCCCCGCCATGGTTGAGAAGATCATTGCTGGTGCCTGCAAACAATTCACCTTTTATGGTCGCGACCCAAAGCACGACATTGAGGTAGGTGGTGATAAAGTGTACTTTGGCACCGGTGGTGCTGCGGTGCAAACCCTTGATCTGCACAGTGGTCAGTACAGGCCGTCTACCTTAACCGACCTGCATGACTTTACTCGCTTAGTAGATCAGTTACCTAATGTTGCGTGGTTTACTCGCTGTTGTGTGGCCACTGACGTGCCAGACTTATACGAGTTAGACATCAATACGGCTTATGCGTTATTAAAAGGTACGACCAAGCCTGTGGCTACAAGCTTTACGCTGCCAGAACACGTGGCGCCTATTATTAAAATGTTCGACATGGCCATGGGTGGGAAGGGTAAATTTGCACAAAGGCCATTTTGTAAAGCCCATATAAGTCCTGTTATTTCGCCACTGAAGTATGGCGAAGATGCGGTGATGGTAGCTTTGGAGTGTATGAAGTATGGCGTGCCTATGAGCAACATCGTTGCAGGTATGACTGGTGCCACTTCACCCGCGCCATTGGCAGGCACCTTGGCTTTAACCTTAGCAGAAACCTTAGCTGCACTTATTATGGTGAATGTGTTTGAACCCGGCTACCCGATGATATTCTCTAACTGGCCTCTAGTCATTGACCTTCGCACCGGGGCTTTTCGTGGAGGTGGTGGTGAAATGGCGCTTCTTAATGCGGCATCAGCGCAGCTTTCAAACAGCTTAGGCCTGCCGTCTGGTTGTGGTTCTAGTATGACCGACGCCAAAGCACCCGATGCGCAAATGGGTATGGAAAAAGCCCTCTCAGCCTTAGCTTGTGGGCTTGCTGGTGGTAACATGGTGTATGAATCTTCGGGCATGATGGCCAGTTTGTTAGGTGCATCGTTTGAAGCGTTTGTGATGGACGATGAAATGTTATCCCATGTACACCGAACCATTCGTGGTATTGAAGTGACAGATGAAGATTTAGGTTTCGAATCTATTAAAGCAGCTGTTGCTGGGTCTGGCCATTTTATAGATGCGACAGAAACCATGATGTCTATGGAGCGGGATTATTATTACCCAAAACTTGCAAGTCGTGAAGAGCCTATCGTCTGGCAAGAGTCGGGGTCTTTGGATCACTGGGATCGCGCAAAGGTAAAGGCACAGCAGTTGCTGCAGCACCAACCTAGCTATTTAGACCCAGAAATAGATTTAGAAATACGCAAGAATTTCCCTATATTACTGACTTAATGTTGGGATAGTTAATGCTTGTAAGTGAGCATTTACTTTGGTTACGAAAACCCTGTCTTATTAGTTGAGTTAGGGAGTAAAATATCGCGAATGTGGGTTTAAAGACTAATTTTTTTACTACATACAGGCCAAAGTACAGTTAAAGTGCACAAGGATTACCTATGACTCTCACTCCAAAACAACGCGTAGACCAAATTGTTGAAAACGGGTTGTGCACCGGTTGTGGCCTTTGTCAGGCCGCAGCTGGGGACCATTTAATAAAGGTTCAAAAGGGCACGTCTGGCTATTTAGTGCCTATTGTAAGTGAGGACATAGACCACGCCACTGCTGACTTAGTTCACCGAATTTGCCCAGGTGTGCATCCTGTAGGTCTACCAACCAAGCTCATTGCCACTGATGCTAAAGTAGATAATGTATGGGGCCCATGGCAACGTATGGCGAGAACCTGGGCTGGAGACGCCCACCAACGTCATGTCGGTGCCACAGCGGGGGTGCTGACTGCTCTTGCCTGCTATTTACTGACCTCTAAGCAAGTTGATTTTATCTTGCATGCCAAACCTCACAGTACTGAGCCCAGCTTTGGTGAAATGCATATCAGTACTACGCCTGAACAAGTACTACAAGGTTCTGGCTCACGCTATGGTCCCACGGCACCCTTGATAGCCATTGAGAAGGTACTAGAGCGACACCAACCCTTTGCCTTTATTGGTAAACCCTGTGATCTGGCTGGTTTACGCAACTATGCAGAAGAAGATGACCGGGTTAATGAGCTGGTTAAATTCTGGCTCACCCCTGTGTGTGGTGGTTATTTGCCACCAGACTCTACTGACGCCTTTTATCGACGGATGGGAGTGGAACCAGAACAGGTTACTGGTCTGCGATATCGTGGCCATGGTTGCCCTGGTCCAACCCGTATTACTACCGAAGAAAAGGTTGTAGACGCTCATTATCTAGATTTTTGGGGTGACGACGAGAGCATGTGGGACATGCCTTTTCGTTGTAAAGTTTGCCCTGATGGTATTGGTGAAGCCGCCGATATTGCAGCAGCAGATACATGGATTTTGGGGTCGCCCAACCGTGAAGACAGTGCCACAGATCTTGGCACTAATGCGGTGATCGCACGAACTACGGTAGGCACCACCTTGCTAGCCGAAGCCAGTGCTGCTGGAGCATTAGTCATTGAGCGTGACATCACCCCAGACCACATGAGTATTTACCAAACCCACCAAATGCAAAAAAAATATGCAGCATGGCCAAGGTATCAAGGTCTGCAGGACGCTGGGCGTTTATTCCCTAACGCTGAGCGTTTGCGCATTAAGGAGTTAGCTGCAGAAATGCCCGATGTGGTTAATGCACAACAACGCCAAGGCACCCTAGACCGGGTTATTGCAGGTAAGGCAGACCAGCCTACGCCTAAACCCTGCATTTAAACTTACTTATAACCCTTGACTGGAATGAGGCTAATAAGGTGAATGTTCGTATCGTAAAACACAACCCAGCATCACTTAAGTCTTGGGGAGGTGGCGCAGGCAAGGTGTGTGAAATTTATCGGTTTCCAGAAACAGCTACTGATAAAGACTATATGGTCCGGTTTTCCACGGCCAGTATTGAAGTCCCTGAGTCTGACTTCACGCTTTACCCCGGCTACATTAGGCATCACCGCACATTGCGGGGTGCATGTGTATTTGAGATACATGCCTCAGATAACAATACACTGATCGACCAAAGCGGCACGGTGTTTGATTTTTCTGGAGACACTCAACTTAAATGTAAGCTAACCACAACTACTGCTCTGGCCACTAACCTGATTCACCACCCACAGGTTTATGTTAACGATAGGGTGTTGCAGTTAGAAACTGTAAACATGAACTTAGATGAGCTGTTCCAACTGCCACTTTTGCGAGACCATACACCCCAAGTACTAGTCAATATTGTCTACGTTATAGAGGGTGACGTGAGGTTGGACAGCGGGATAGAGGATCAACAGTCGCAACGTTTGAGGCAAGGTGACGCACTAATTTCAAGCAACGAAGGTCTGAATTTAGGCGCCTCGAGATATACTATTATCAGCAATGTGGCAAAAATTTACCACGGCGTGATTGCTATACCTCAGTAATATGCAACAACACAAACTATCACTTGGCTGTTACTTCCAACTTTCAGCAATTTACGGCCCTAAACACTCTATAATCAGCTGATATACTTTTTAGTAAGCGGCACACCTTCTGCGGCCACCTCAAATGGAGGTCCATAACTGCTATTAAGTATGGTGTCAGTATATGGGTGCATTTAGCGCTCAATAGCTAGCATAAACTGACCTTAAGCCTGTTAAATTGAGTAGGCTCTGCGCCGTTAGAAAGTTAGGTGGAAACCGTTGCCTTTTTAGGCCTTATAGCCTTGTCAGTGCAACAACAAGCATGTATCTTGATCTATAATATAATAATAACATTTAGGCTATTTTTGTTTACATGAATATTCACTCATATGCACTTCCGTCTGAAACATCGAGTCGCTTTAAAGCGGGATCTATTGGTGAAAAAAACCAACAAAAAGTGCTCGAAGCTGCAGTTAAAGTTTTTTCACGTAAAGGTTTTTCAGGTGCTCGCATTGATGAGATTGCAAAAGAAGCGGGCATGTCAAAAACCAACATGCTTTATTACTTCAAAACAAAGAAAGAACTCTATCAAGTTGTTATAGTGCGGGTTTTAAGGCGCTGGTTGGGTACTCTTGGTAATTTGCAAAGTAGCGATCAGCCAATAGATGTGATCACCAAATATATCTCAAAAAAAATGCAAATGTCTCAACAGTACCCTGAGGCGTCGCGCCTAATTGCTATGGAAATTATGGCTGGGGCACCAGTGATTGGGGAATTTTTTCAGACCGAGTTGCATGCTTGGGTTAAGGAAAAAGGCCAAGTTTTTTTGAAGTGGCAAAATGAAGGGCTTATGGCCCCCATAGAACCAGCGCATGTTTTTTTTATGATTTGGGCTTTGACACAAACCTATGCCGACTTTGAATCACAAATTGCGGCTGTGATTAAACCCAATGACTATGATAGCGAAATATACCCTCCAGCAACTCGTTTCGCCATTGAAGTTCTCGTACGTGGATTTGACCTCAAACCTCGTCTGTAATCGACATAATAGAGATTTCTTTGATACTGCACTATCGTGCTGCTAAATGGTGCTAGAGCAATGGTTTTGCTGGGTCTATCAAACTAGGCCGGCCTGGTAATTCAAGTTTGGTATGGCTGGCTGGTGTTTGAGCGATCAACTTAGCTTGACGAAAGACCATCAAGCGTGTGGCTTTTAATCGAATGGCTTCAATTGGGTCTGTGGCTTGCAACAGAACCATATTAGCCTGCCCACCTTCAACAATACCATAACCTTGTAAACCCATAATGGCCGCAGAATTATAACTAACTGCATCAAAACACCACGCCATGTCTGCCCGGCTTGATAGCTGCCCTACATGTAATCCCATGCTTGCTACATCGAGCATGTCTGCCCGGCCCATGGAGTACCACGGATCCATCATACAGTCAGAACCAAAACCAACATTAACACCCGCCGCTTTAAGTTCAGGCACTCGAGTTTGACCACGGCGTTTCGGATAGCTGTCGTGGCGACCTTGTAACATGATGTTGATAAGTGGATTGGGGATAGCGTGTAATTCGGCTTCTGCTAGCAGCGGCAGCAGTTTGGAAACATAATAGTTGTCCATGGAATGCATGGAAGTAAGGTGAGATCCTGCAACTCGCCCTTGCAACCCCAGACGTAGAGTTTCACTAGCCAAGGTTTCTACATGGCGGCTGTGGGGGTCGTCTGACTCATCACAATGCATATCTACCCGCAGTCCACGGTTGGCGGCCAGCTCACATAGAATCTTGATGGATGATGTGCCATCTTGCGTGGTGCGTTCGAAATGTGGGATACCACCGATCACGTCCACACCCATATCCAATGCCCGAATCAGGTTTGCATGGGCGTTTGGGTCACGTAATAAACCATCTTGTGGAAAAGCGACTAACTGCAGGTCCAAATAAGGCGCCACTAGACGACGCACTTCAAGCATAGCTGTGACACTTTTCAATTCGTCATCACACACGTCAACGTGGCTGCGAATGGCACCGATGCCCATGGCTACTGCGAGGTCACAATAGTGTATGGCACGTTTGATAATATCATCTACACTTTGTTTTGGCTTCAGCTCTCCCCACAATGCAATACCTTCAAGCAATGTGCCAGAAATATTCATACGAGGTTGTCCTAGGGACAAAGTGGAGTCCATATGAAAGTGAGGGTCAACAAACGGTGGGCTTAACAGTTGGCCCTGGGCATCAATGGTCACGCTGGCCGATTCTTCAATGTTGGGCCTAACCGCAAGTATAGTGCCGTTGGAACAAGCCACGTCAATATTACGGCGGCCATCTTGCAAACAAGCATTTTTAATTAGAAGATCAAAATTCATCAGCGTTGTCCTTTGAACCATGGGGTGAGCAGAGCGCGGGGATATTCTGCCCGACGAGCTACTATCACCAGGGCAATAATTGATAGTATGTAGGGCGCCATTAAGAACACTTGAGAGGGTACAAAGGCACCCACCTCAGTTTGTAAGCGTACTTGAAAAGCGTCAAAAGCCCCAAATAATAAAGCCCCCAGTAGGGCTTTTCCTGGCCGCCAACTGGCAAAGATAACAAGGGCTATACAGATCCAGCCACGTCCATTAACCATACCAAAGAAAAAGGCGTCAAAAGCTGACATGGTGAGGAAGGCCCCGCCTAAAGCCATACATGCAGAACCAGCAACAATAGCGCCCATGCGCAGACCGTATACTGATAAGCCTTGAGCATCAACTGCGTCAGGGTTGTCCCCTACAGCCCGGAGGGCTTGGCCCAAAGGTGTACGGTTATATACCCACCACACTAAAACTACCAGAAAAAGTGCCAACCAAGTCATCGCTGTTTGTTTAAATAACACCGTTCCAAGAAAAGGGATATCTGACAGTATCGGAATATCAAGTGGTTGGAATGGCTCGATACGTGGTGGTGTGCTTACTTGTGGCAATGCGGTGCGATAGGTAAAGTAACTCACAGAAGTGGCAAACATAGTAATGCCTAATCCGGAAACGTGTTGCGATAGCCCTAATGGCACGGTCAAAATGGCGTGTATAAGGCCAAAAAAAGCCCCTGTCAAAGCCGCAAAGAATAACCCACCCCAAAGGTCTGCACCCAACCACACGGCCATCCATCCAGCCATAGCACCAGCAGCAAAAATGCCTTCAATACCTAAGTTTAAAACACCTGACTTTTCACAAATGAGGGCGCCTAAAACACCAAAAATTAATGGCGTAGCAATACGCAACGCAGCAGCCCAGAAATTTTCACTGAGCAAAATGTCTAATATTTCCATTATGCTGCTCCAGTGTCTGTGGTGGATACTTTTTTATTTGCAGGGGTTATTTTGATAGTGAAGCGGGCAATAAAGCCGCCGATCAATACACAGATTAACGCCATAGACACAACCAGATCTGCTAAGTAGCTAGACACGCCCATGGCACGGCTCATAGTGTCTGCTCCCACAAATACGGAAGCGATAAATAGCGCAGCAAGCACCACTCCTAGAGGTGACAATCCAGCAAGCATTGCCACCACAATACCGGTATACCCATATCCAGGTGATAAATCAGTGGTTAGGTAGCCACGTAAGCCTGCTACTTCACTAACACCAGCTAACCCCGCTAGTGCACCTGAAATAAGGGCTGCACTCATTAAGGTACGTTTCACACCAATACCTGCGTGCAAAGCCGCTGCCGCATTTTCGCCAACGGCTCTAAGCTTTAGCCCCCAAACACTTTTGGACAGCATGATATGGGCTATTACGGCAGCCGTAAGAGCAATCACTAAGCCATAATGCAGGCGCATACGCGGCAGTATTTGGGGCAAAATGGCATTATCTACTACCGGGCTTGATTGTGGCCATCCCATACCCATAGGGTCTTTAAGTGGACCTTCCAGCATCATTTGGATAAATATCAAGATGATAAAATTAAGTAATAGTGTTGTTACCACCTCATCTGCACCAAAGCGTGTTTTTAGATAAGCAGGGCCAGCCATACCAAGTGCACCAGCCATTGCTCCGGCAATCAAAATCATTGGAATTAATAATAGTGGGGGCCCGGTGATCCAACCTGTGCCTACAGCTACAGCAGCCATGGCACCCAGATATAACTGGCCCTCGGCACCAATGTTCCACAGCTTGGCACGAAACGCTAAAGTAGCGGCTAAACCCGTAAATATAAGTGGGGTTGCGCGGGTAAGCATTTCTGTAAATGCGAACACTGAGCCAAAGATACCTTTAGCCATTTCTTGATAAGCTTCACCAATGTTGGCTCCTGCCCAACTTAGGGGTATTGCAGCAAGTAACAAGGCAAGCATCGCTGACGCTATTGGGATACCAACGGTTAAGCGACGTGAGGGTGCTTCACGAGGTTCGATACGAATCATGAAACTTCTCCCGCCATAATTAATCCTATTTGAGCGCGGTCACGGCCAGGCGCCACATGTAGCTCACCATTGTGCATGATGATAATGCGGTCTGCCAAAGCCAATAGCTCGTCCAGATCTTCTGAAATCAGCAAAACAGCAGCACCTCGTTGACGTGCTTGTAACAGTCGCTTGCCCACTTCACTAGCAGCGCCCACATCCAGACCACGGGTGGGTTGATTAGCCAAAATCAATCTTGGAGATGCTTCAAAAACTCTAGCTAGTATGAGTTTTTGGATATTTCCACCTGATAACAGTCGTGTCTCAGCCTCAATGCCTGGTCCCCGTATATCGTATTTCTGACTTAGGTGTTGGGCATTAAGTTTGAGCTTTTGATGACGCAAAAAACCATTTTTTTGAATATCGCTGCTGTCGAGACTCTCGATAGCTAAGTTTTCAGCTACGCTCATAGCACCTATAATGCCATCATGATGACGATCTTCAGGTATTCTGCCTACCCCAGCTTTTAGCAAACTAGCGGGGGTATATTTTTGCACTGGTTGGTTATCAATTTCAAGCCGGCCTGAAGTTGGACTCGTTAAACCAGATATTACCTGTGCAAGAGTAGACTGGCCATTACCCGAGATGCCTGCAAGACCAACAATTTCACTTGCATACACGGTTAAATTAATCTGTTCTAGGCTGCTGCGGGCACTAATACCCGTCACAGAGAGGTCAATTAACTCAAGCACTGGTGCGCCAACAGAAAGAGTCTCTCGTGGGGATGTCGGTGTATCAGCACCCACCATCAAACGAGATATTATTTTCTCATCAGCATCTTTGGTTGCAATTTCACCTACCTTCTTTCCGTGCCTCAACACCGCTATGCGATGGGAAAAAGCCAGAACTTCACGTAATTTATGAGATATAAATATCACTGACAAACCATCTTTAGCCATCACATCTATATTGGCAAATAGTGTGTCCGCTTCTTGGGGGGTTAACACAGCGGTGGGTTCATCTAATACCAATATACGTGCATCACGATAAAGCGCTTTTAGAATTTCTACCCGCTGGCGCTCACCCACTGAGAGCTTGCCTACAATGGTATCAAGGGGGGCATTTAACCCTGTGCGCTGCATGATGTCTTTAACTTTGTCGCGGGCGGTATCCATTGAGCGACGCCACGCAAATAAATTTTCAGAGCCTAGTAAAATGTTGTCTATAGCGGATAAATTCTCGGCAAGGGTAAAGTGCTGATGAACCATGCCAATGCCCGCATTCAGCGCTGCTTGAGGGTGGCCTAAGCTCAAAGGCGCTAGGTTACCCTCGGCGTCGGCCACTTGAATACTGCCAGAATCAGGCATGTAGTGGCCAAAAAGCATATTCATTAATGTGGTTTTCCCAGCACCATTTTCACCTAACAACGACAGAATTTCTCCACGTTTTAAGTCGATGGTTACCGACTCATTTGCCACTACTGTGCCAAATCGCTTGCTCAATTTATTTAGAGAAAGCACCGTGTCATTGATCATATGGGACATCCACTAGAAGGAAGAGGGGATAAAAAATCCCGTTAGGTGAACTGAGTCACCCAACAGGATTTTGATACACAAAACAGATCAGTATCAATTATCTGATACAGGA
Source organism: Oceanospirillaceae bacterium ASP10-02a (assembly GCA_905182035.1). Taxonomy (GTDB): domain Bacteria; phylum Pseudomonadota; class Gammaproteobacteria; order Pseudomonadales; family Balneatricaceae; genus Njordibacter. The sequence goes on from CAJIZL010000011.1 coordinate 135,021, forward strand.
GTCTCGTCATTGATGGTAACAACAAAGCTGCCATCACGGATGGCTGCTTCTTTAGCCTTGATAGCAGCAACTACATCGGCAGGTACCAAGGTTTCGTCAATGGTAAGCGAGCCGCCGTTATGCGCCATATAGCTGTATTGGCCATAGTCGTCAGCAACGTACGAGCCATCTGCCACAGCACTGATTGCTGTATCAACTGTGGCTTCCATATGCCAAATGGCTGAAGCCAATATGGTGCCAGGATAGTCGCTGGCAGTGTCAATAACGTTGCCTATGGCTTTTTTACCACGCTCAACGGCCGCATCAGCCACACCAAAGCGTTCGGCATACATAACGTCAGCACCGGCATCTATCATCGCAAAAGCACTTTCTTTAGCCTTTGGGGGGTCGTACCAGCTATCAAGAAAGTTGACTAGGAAAGTGACGTCAGAATTTACTTCACGGGCACCTGCCATAAAGGCATGCATTAACCGGTTAACTTCAGGAATGGCGTAACCACCCACCATGCCAATTATATTTGACTCACTAACGGCACCTGCAGCCATGCCTGATAAATAGGCAGGTTCATGGATGAAGTTATCGAATATAGAGAAGTTTGGCGCTTGTGGTGCAAAAGAAGAACCCATTAAATAAGCTGTTTTGGGATAGTCAGCAGCTACTTTACGTGCCGCGCGCTCAAGACCAAAAACCTCACCTACAATAAGGTCTACCCCTTGCTCAGAATACTCTCGCATAACGCGTTCGTAGTCTGTATTGGAGACGTTTTCAGAATATACATACTCAATCTCACCACGTTTTTCAGCAGCGCTTAGTGCAATATGGATGCGACTAATCCACTGTTGCTCAACCGGCAGGGTAAAAATGCCAGCTACTTTAATAGTGCCAGCAACGGCCATGGCCGGTGTTAATATCAAACCAAAAGCAACTGCAGCTATAAGCATGCGTGCTTTCGCCATCATATACATTAACTTCATAATACAACCCTCACATTTAAATTTTATTTTTATTGCATCTTCACTAAAGCATAAACTGACCAATCGGTCAACTTTTAGGAACAGCTGCAGGAATGTTTTCTTCACTAATAAGATTTTTTCATTACCCAGCGGTGCGACTATTCTGCCTTTCTAGGTGGTGAATAACGTCTTCAATTTGTTCTCCCTGCAGTCTTACGTGATCTCTCATTAGTTGGTAGGCGGTGTCACTTTCTGAGTTTGATATTGCCTTGAGTACGGCATCATGCTCCTTAACCGATTGTGCCATATATCCTGGTAAACTGGACACGTAGTGCCGGTACGGGAAGGTGATTGTGCGGGCTGTGTTCAGTTGACTCTGCAACATTGCATTGTGCGAACCCTCAATAACCAAGTTATGAAAAACCATATTCATGGCATTGAATGTTTCTGTATCTTTTACTACTGAAGCTTTTTGACAATGTGCATTTGCATCAAATGCTTTAACAATTTGTTCATGCCGCATCCGCTTTGCTGCTTGTCTGGCAGCGAGTCCTTCAAGTTCTGCAACGACAAGGAACGCGTCAAGTAATTCAGAAATGCTCAAATGAGCAACGAGCGCCCCGCGCCTTCCATTGTCAGTGACCAGGCCGGTTTCAACAAGCTGTCTGATTGCTTCACGCACAGGTGTTCGTGAAACGCCAAATTCTTCGGCAAGTAACCTTTCAGGGAGGCGATCTCCCGGTTTCAATTCACGCTTTATAATCCGTGCTTCAACCGCGGTTGCAATGATTTTTGCCTTACGTTTCTCAGTGCTGCTCATTGTGTTGCGTCACCCATACCTTTGCCCATCCTTAAACCAGTCATCGTAGCCATCTTGAGTCCTGATTACGATAGATTTTTTTGTCATATAGGCCCGCAAAGCATCCCAACCGTTTTCTTTACCGAACCCACTATCCTTAACTCCACCCCAGACGGATCTGGGGTCGTTGCGATGATGATCATTCAGCCAGATAACGCCACCTCTAATTTTTTTTGACAATCTATGTGCCCGCCCGATATCTCGGGACCAAATCGAAACACCAAGGCCAAAATCACCCGCATTAGCGCAGGTAATTGCTTCGTCATCGTTGCTGACACGAGTGAGTGAGATAACCGGCCCAAAGACTTCTTCGAGAAACAGAGTGTGGTTTATTTTAACATCGGCAAATACAGTGGGGCGTATATAAAAACCATTAGCCAACTCACTATCAAGGTCCAGAAGGTCTAGTCCAGCAATCTGCCGTGCACCTTCGGCTTTCGCTGTTTCGATAAACTGTTTGCATCGGTCAAGGGATTTTTGACAGATAACTGGACCCATTTGTGTGTTTTCGTCCATCGGGTCACCAAGTCGTATTTGATCCGCCCTTTGAGCCAGTCTTTGTGCAAATTCGTCGTAGATAGACTCGTGCACAATAATGCGAGATCCAGCAACACAGGTCTGACCAGACGCAACGAACGCAGAAAATAAGACGCCTGCAACTGCCGCGTCAATATCTGCATCTTCACACACAACAACGGGGGTTTTGCCTCCCAGTTCCATCGTTGTTCTAATTAACCTCTCACCTGCAACGCTTGCAACCTTGCGGCCAGTTGAAGTGCCCCCGGTGAGATCAATAAAGTGGATATCATCTGCTACACAAAGTGCCTCACCCGTTGTGGCGTCGCCAGTGATCACATTGACCACGCCATCTGGTAATCCAGCTTGAGTCGCAAGAGCGGCGATGACTAACGGGGACACTGGGGCCAGTTCTGAGGGTTTAATTACGCAGGTATTGCCCGCTGCCAGTGCAGCAGAGAGTTTTTTTACCAAAATAAGAACAGGGTGATTCCACGGTGTGAGAAGAGCCGTTGGCCCCAAGGGTTCGTATTGGGTCAAGGTTACATAATCCCCCTTGATGTAGTTTGCCTCTCCCTCCAGCCCGGGAGCAATGCCTGCGTAATACTCCAGCCATTCTGGTATGCGCGACATTTGCGCATTCATTTCACGTACAGCACGACCGGTGATTCTGGATTCCAGCACGGCTAGTAATGGAATGTTTTGCCTAATGACTTCTGCAAACGCTCGAAGGTATCTGCCTCGGTCCAAGGCATCTAACCCCGCCCAGGCTGGAAATGCAGTACGTGCTGCAGACACTGCAGCTCGAATATCTTCAGCACTGCCATTGGGGACTGTCGTAAACGGTGTCCCCCTCGCAGGATCAAGAACAGTTATTTCGGATCCTGAGGTCGAGGCCTGGAATTGGCCGCCGTAGAACAGACCTTTGTTTGTCCCCGGTATCAGAAATTCTTTTACGATGTTCGACATTGCCTTTCCTTCTGGTTAACAGAGTAGCGGCCACACGGTTTAGAGAGATTTCATTTAATGTGCCAATTAGCTCATAGTGTATACCAAATAGAATATAACGGGTATAAATAGGCTGTTATAAGTTAAATTTTAAAGTAGTAAGCAGCATTTTAGATAATATGCTAGTGTAATATACCTAATGTGCATTTTTGGTATACCAATCATAAAAAAAGGAAAGCGTGATGTCTACTAATAAAACCATGAGAGCAGCGCTGTTGACCGAATACGGTGCCCCACTTGAAGTAAAAGCTGTTGCACGTCCAAGCCCCAAAGCAGGCGAAATATTGGTCAAGATTGAAGCCAGTGGAGTCTGTTTTACAGACGTGCACATCTTCCGGGGGGATCACGCTTCGCCCAATCCACTACCTTTGATTATGGGTCATGAGGGTGTTGGTCGAGTGGTGGAAGTAGGAGCGCCCAACGGTCGGTTTAACATTGGAGATCGTGTCGGCATTGGCTATGTATATAGTGCCTGTGGACATTGTAGAGAATGTCACACCGGTGGAGAGAATTATTGCTCCGATTTTGATGCCACAGGCTACTCGGTCAGTGGGTGCTTTGCCGAATATGTATGCCTTCGCCAAGATTGGGCCACTGCTATTCCTGACAATGTACCTGCTATTGAGGCCGCACCCTTAATGTGTGCCGGTTCTGCAGCCTACGCCTCGTTAAAGAAAACTGGCCTAAAAGCTGGTGATACGGTGGCGATATTTGGCCTTGGTGGGTTGGGCCAATATGCAATTCAAATTGCAAAACAATCGGGAATGAACGTCATTGCAGTCGATGTCGACAAGGGTAAATTAGATACGGCTCAAAAACTGGGTGCTGATGAAACGGTTGTCGCCAATAGCAATTCAATTGCATCGATTAAGGCTCTTGGAGGTGCCGATGGTTGTGTGAACTTTGCGCCAGTTGGGGCCACTTGGCCTTTAATGCTCGCCGTTTGTAAACCGCGAGCGAAGATAGTTTTGACAGCGGTTCCGGCAGACCAGCTTGCTTTTTATGCCCACGAACTCATTGAGCGTGGCCTACAAGTTATTGGCAGTTCTGCATCAAACCGGCAGGAAATGAGTGAGCTCTTGCAACTGGCGGCAAATGGAAAAATTAAAGGTGTGATCAGCACTAGATCGCTTGATGATGTCAATATTGCCCTTGCTGACCTGCAAGCAGGCAAGGCTGAAGGGCGCACAGTATTGGACTTCCATTAAATCGGACTACTGAAAGGCTTTATTATGGATTTGAAACTTACAGGAAAAACAGCGCTAATCACTGGTGCTTCAATGGGAATAGGAGAGCATCTGGCGGATGTCTTTGCATCTGAAGGTGTGAATTTACATATTACTGCCCGGAGTGCTGATAAGCTTGAAGAGCTCCAAACCCGAATTCAGGATGCCCATGGCGTTAACGTAACCTGCCATCTTGCCGATCTAACTCTCAGTGGCGCTTGTGAAACGCTGTCGGAAAGTGTAGGTCACATCGACATTCTTGTGAATAATGCGGGAGCAATTCCAAGTGGGACTCTTTGGGATGTGGATGAGGCAGCTTGGCGCAAAGGCTGGGATCTGAAAGTCATGGGGTACATTAACTTGTGCAGGTTGTTTTACAAGAAGATGCAGGAGGTTGGCCACGGTGTGATTATCAACAACATCGGCAATGGTGGCGAGGTATATGATCCCAAATACATTGCTGGGACGACGGGTAATGCGAGTCTAATGGCTTTTACCCGTGCTCTTGGTGGGCACAGCTTAGACGACAACATTCGCGTTGTTGGTGTCAATCCTGGTCCAGTAAATACTGATCGCATTTACAATATGCTAAAAAAACGGGCAGCAAACGACTTAGGTGATGCTAGTAAATTTAATGAGCTGGAAGCAAACTACCCACTTGGCCGCCCGGCTCACAAGCACGAAGTGTCAGATCTGATTGTTTTCCTGTCGTCTTTTCGATCTGGTTATACCTCAGGGTCTATCTTTACTGTTGACGGGGGCATAGCGTCGCGTCGGTCCATAATTTGATATATTCAAGCCCTAAATATCGTCACGACGTTGTAAAGCGCATTGGTATTTTGATCCCGTCGTCAAATACTGTGCTCGAACCCTTGTCGGCGAGCATGTTCTCCAATATTGAATCGACTGTGCATTTCTCCCGGCTGAGGGTCATTGACGTGACCCTTAATCAGGAATCGTATGCTCAGTTCAGTATGGAGAAACAAATCGCTGCAGCAAAGCTACTGTGCGATGCGGGTGTCGACAGTCTTGTCTGGGGTGGTACATCTGCCAGCTGGCTTGGCGCGGAGCATGATGCAAAGTTTTGCGGTTTACTTGAAAGTGCCACTGGCATCCCCTCAGGGAGTTGTACCCTTGAAATGAATCGTCTTTTTAGTGCACACAACGCTAAAACGTTTGGGCTGGTGACTCCGTACACGTCTGATGTTCAGAAACGTATCATTAAAAATTATAGATCCATGGGTTTTACCTGTCTGGCAGAGCAGCATTATGGGGGTACTATCAGCAGCGAATTTGCTACTATTGAGGAGGATTTGATTGCACAAATGGTTCGAGACGTAGCCCAAAAAAAGCCTGATATCATTCTTATTATGTGTACTAATATGCGTGGAGCGAGAGTGTCAGAAGAACTGAGTCATGATGTTGGTATTCCAGTTTTTGACAGCGCAATAGTTACATTGCAGGCCGGTCTGCGCTTGGCAAACGGCCTAGCTTGAGGATCATCATAGTTCGCTGGGAACTTGTCAAATATTATGCCTATTAGTCAAAAATATGTTGACCAATTGGTCTATTTTTGTTAAAAAATATTTCAGCATCCCCAACAACTGTCAAATATTAAAGTAATTAGCTTGTGGTAATTTATAAGTAATACGAGCTTAGTTGATGCTTATCACTATTCAACTATCCTAATTTTAAAGGGTTAAGTACATGACAATAATAAAATCAGGTTTAATTCAAATGGGTCTTAAGGGTGACACCAGCATGTCACCTGAAAAAATTCGTGACCTAATGTTAGAGGCCCATAGACCTCTAATCGACAAAGCAGGTGAGGCGGGTGTCCAAATACTCTGTTTTCAAGAAGTGTTTACCCAGCCCTATTTTTGCCCCAGCCAGGATAAACGCTGGTATAGCGCCGCTGAACCTATTCCTAATGGGCACACTACGAAATTGATGTGTGAATATGCTAAAAAGTATCAGATGGTTATTATCGTACCAATTTATGAAGAAGCCATGCCTGGGGTTTACTACAACACCGCTGCAGTAATCGATGCCGATGGTACTTACCTTGGTAAGTATCGGAAAACCCATATTCCTCATGTTGGTGGATTTTGGGAAAAATTCTTCTTTAAACCTGGCGCTTCCAACTGGCCAGTGTTTGAAACAGCCTATGGCAAAGTAGGTGTTTATATTTGTTATGACCGACATTTTCCAGAGGGTTGGCGAGCATTAGCCCTCAAAGGGGCAGAAATTATCTATAACCCTTCCGCTACAGTCGCGGGGATGTCCAAATACCTATGGGAACTTGAGCAGCCTGCATCGGCCGCTGCTAATGGTGTTTACATTGCTGCTATTAACCGTGTAGGTACTGAAGCACCATGGAATATTGGTGAGTTTTATGGCTCCAGCTATTTCGTAAATCCGCGTGGACAAATAGAAGCTCAAGCAAGCGCAACAGAAGATGAGCTGTTGATCCATGATATCGATATGGCTATGGTTAGAGAAGTACGCGATGGTTGGCAGTTCTTTCGTGACCGCCGCCCCGAAACCTACACTCCACTGACTGATTTGAATTAATTAGTTATCTGGCTCAAGTCTAATAATAACAAGGAGCTTTTACATTGAATTTAACCAGCGCAAGCACAGCGACAAATACTGTTGTCGAGGTTAAAGACGTTTATTTGGACTTCCCCACAAAAGACGGTGTTGTTAAAGCTTTGTCTAATGTGGATCTAAGCATCAACGCTGGCGAGTTTGTCTCCTTTATTGGACCATCTGGATGTGGCAAAACAACCTTGATGAGGGTGTTAGCTGATTTGGAAACACCCACCAGTGGATCAGTGCTGGTAAATGGTATGTCGCCTACTGAGGCGCGTAAACAAAGAGCTTATGGTTATGTGTTTCAAGCCCCAGCACTTTTACCTTGGCGTACTGTAGAAGACAACGTATTACTGCCTTTAGAAATTATGGGCTATGGCAAGGATCAGCGGCAGCAATTGGCGCAGGAATACTTGCAGCTGGTTAATTTGTCTGGCTTTGAGGCCAAGTACCCTTGGCAGCTTTCTGGAGGCATGCAGCAGCGAGTTTCTATTGCACGTGCGCTTAGTGTGGAGCCTCAGTTGTTGTTTATGGATGAGCCCTTTGGGGCTCTCGATGAGATTACCCGAGACCATCTAAACGACCAGTTACTGCGCTTATGGCAACAAACTAAAAAGACCGTAGTATTTGTGACCCACTCTATACCTGAAGCTGTATTTCTATCCAGTCGTATTGTGGTGATGTCTCCCAGACCTGGGCGTATCATCGACATCATAGATTGTAATTTACCTCCTGATAGAACCTTGGACATTCGAGAGTCTCCTGAATTTTTAGCCATTGCCCAGCGGGTGCGCGCTGGATTAGCGGCAGGGCATAGTTATGACGACTAGCATACGGCGTAAGCCCACCTCCACTATGCCAGTGCTCACGGTGATCTTAGCCATTATCATGATTTGGTATGTAGGTGCTATAAACCTTAATAGCCCACAGATTATCGACCGTTATGAAAAGAAGGGCATAGACTGGAGTTTCAGCCAGCTAGCCACGGATAGCTGGAACATGAAGCGTGCTGTGTTGCCGTCGCCTCACCAAATTCTATTGGAATTAAAAACCACCATCATTGACAAAAATGTTACCTCGAAACGAAGCTTGATATACCACGCTGGTATTACCTTGTCGTCTACCCTGCTGGGGTTTGCATTAGGTGCTGGTTTGGGCATTAGTTTAGCTGTTGGCATTGTCTACGTTGAAACCTTGGATAAAAGTCTAATGCCCTGGATTATTACCTCTCAAACCATACCCATACTGGCCCTAGCGCCCATGGTTATTGTGGTTTTTGGGGCTATGGGCATTAGTGGGTTGCTACCCAAGGCGTTGATATCAATGTATTTATGCTTCTTTCCTGTAGCTGTGGGTATGGTAAAAGGCCTGCGTTCACCACAACCTATGCTAGTGGATTTACTCAACACTTACAGTGCCAGTAAATGGCAGGTGTTTTGGCGCTTACGGCTGCCATCTGCAGTGCCATTCTTGTTCGCCAGCCTTAAAGTTGCCATTGCCTTAAGTTTAGTGGGGGCTATAGTGGCCGAATTACCAACGGGTGGACAGGCTGGTTTAGGGGCGCGTTTACTGTCTGGTTCTTATTATGGACAAACTAATCTCATATGGGCGTCACTGATTGCAGCTGCAGTAATGTCTGCCAGTCTGGTCTCTATACTCGGCTTGATTGAACGCAGAGTATGCTACCGACTAGCCGGCGGGCAGGAGATTAGTAATGAACTCTAGTTCGATTTTGCATCGTTTTGGTTCCGCCAGCGTCTTAGCACTGGTGCTCATAGTGTTGGCATTATTGTTACCGTGGGCAACTACTTCCGCTGAAGTGGCAAATGTGAATGCTTGGCAGCAAGCAGATTGGATAACCTTGTCGGTCACAGTAACATTGTGCGCCTTGGCAGGGGTTGTCGTTGTGAATCAATTATTACCCCGGGCTTTATTGGTCACAGCATTAACGCTGTTAGCCCTATGGCAAGTCACAAGTATTGTTAAGCACACTGATCTGGCCGGGCAAACACAGTTAGGCTTCTGGCTATTGGTCATTGCAATAGGCCTTTGTGTATGGGCTAGCATGAAATTTTTAACGGCTATCAGGCTCTTTGATAGCAAGGTGCAAGGCCTGATTAACTTGATGATTCCGGCGCTATTAGGCGCATGGCTCATAAGTTTATGGGAGCTTGCAACAATAGGCTTTGCTATTCCTCATGTGCTGTTGCCTGCTCCTAGTCTAGTAGGAGAAGCTATTGCTTCATCAATACCCACATTGGCTGCAGACTTTAATCAAACAATAATTAAAGCAGTTATTCCCGGCTTTTTATTGGGTAATTTTGTTGGCTTTAGCGTTGCTGTTGTGGCCGATAAAATACCGTTTTTACGACGTGGTTTACTTCCTGTGGGGAACCTGGTTAGTGCTATTCCCATAGTGGGTATCGCACCCATCATGGTGATGTGGTTTGGCTTTGATTGGCAATCTAAAGTGGCGGTTGTGGTCATCATGACCTTTTTCCCCATGCTGGTGAACACTATCGCGGGGCTGGGTCAGTCAGATGCCATGGAAAAAGATTTACTGCGATCTTATGGCGCTACTTATTGGCAAAGCTTCTTTAAGCTGCGGTTACCTAATGCGCTTCCATTTGTTTTTAACGCATTAAAAATAAACTCAACCCTAGCCTTAATTGGCGCCATTGTGGCTGAGTTTTTCGGCACCCCTATTGTTGGTATGGGCTTCCGTATATCTATCGAAGTGGGGCGCATGAATATTGAAATGGTATGGGCAACCATAGCTGTTGCTGCCCTGGCCGGGTCAACATTTTATGGCGTTCTTGCCTTGTTAGAAAGACGGATCACCTTTTGGCACGCCTCTTTTAGGAAGGCCCACCACTAATTAAAAAGTAGTTTTTATCAAGTAGGTCAATGACTAAATATGCTCTTTTGGAGTAAAGTTTATAAACCGTTGGAGGTTGAGTAATGAAAAATAAGTATAAAATAAGCAGTTTAATAGCTGGACTAACCCTCGCTGCGTCAAGCAGCTTACTGCATGCTGCAGATGATGTGACACTGCAGCTTAAGTGGGTTACCCAAGCTCAGTTCGCTGGCTACTTTGTAGCCCAAGATAAAGGCTTTTATGGTGCAGAAGACCTTAATGTAACTATTAAGCCAGGTGGCCCAGATGTGGCGCCTCAGCAGGTGATTGCTGGTGGTGGTGCAGATGTAGTGATCGACTGGATGCCTTCAGCTCTAGCCGCTCGGGAGAAGGGTTTAGCAGTGGTGAATATTGCTCAGCCGTTTAAAAGCTCAGGCATGATGCTCACCTGTCGCAAAGACAGTGGTATCAGCTCGCCAGCTGACCTAAAAGATAAAACATTAGGTGTTTGGTTTTATGGTAACGAGTACCCATTCTTAAGCTGGATGGGTAAGTTAGGGTTGGCTACCGACGGCAGTGACGGCGGAGTTAGCGTATTAAGGCAAGGGTTTAACGTCGATCCCATTTTGCAAAAACAAGCGGAATGTGTGTCGACTATGACCTATAACGAGTATTGGCAAATCATTGATGCCGGGTTAGATGCGGATGAACTAATAAACTTCAAGTATGAAACCCAAGGTGTAGCTACCTTAGAAGATGGTTTGTATGTGCTTGAGGAGAACTTAGCTGACGCTGCCTTCGTCGATAAAATGGCTCGTTTTGTTCGCGCCTCCATGAAAGGCTGGGAGTGGGCTAGAGCTAATCCTGATGCCGCTGCTGATATCGTGTTAGAAAACGATGAGACAGGCGCGCAAACAGAAGAGCACCAGCGTCGCATGATGGCCGAGGTTAATAAACTCACCGCTAATGGTGGTAAGTTATCTGTAGCTGACTATCAGCGCACTGTTGAGACCTTAATGAACGGTGGTTCTGACCCTGTGATCTCTTCTGCACCAAAAGGTGCCTGGACTCACAAAGTTTGGGATGCAGCTTTTTAAGCGGTTAGTTTAATTTAAAAACTTGTGGGGGCTATTATAGAGATTACTATAATGGCCTCCAAATATTGAATTTTTAATTAAATTTTACCAAAGGGTCAATTAAAGCTTGATCATTTGGTAAAATATTGTTAAAAATGAATCAACAGTCGCTGCCACAACTGTTTTTTAGTGGGCATCGCTTAAACAATAAAAAATCTAACTTAGTGAAGAGTCCATTTAATGACCAACACTAACGTTAAAGATTAAGGAGCTTCATTATGTCTTTACTTATAAAAGGTGGCACAGTTGTCACTGCCGACCAAAGCTTTGCTGCTGATGTGTACTGTGTTGATGGCAAGATAGCCAAAGTGGGTGCAGATCTAAACGTTCCAAGTGGTACCGAAGTCATCGATGCAGTGGGCCAATATGTGATGCCAGGTGGCATTGACCCACACACCCATATGCAACTGCCGTTTATGGGGACTGTGGCTAGTGAAGATTTTTACTCAGGCACTGCTGCTGGACTTGCCGGTGGCACAACCTGCATTATTGATTTTGTTATCCCAGCCCCAGGGACTTCGCTCATGTCAGCGTTTCACCAATGGCGCGAGTGGGCCGAAAAGTCGGTGTCTGATTATGCTTTTCATGTGGCTGTAACTTGGTGGGACGAAAGTGTTGCGCAAGACATGGAGACCTTAGTAAAAGAGCATGGTGTTAATAGCTTTAAGCATTTCATGGCCTACAAAGGCGCCATCATGGCTGATGATGAGATTTTAGTGAACAGCTTTAGCAAAGCTTGGGAATTGGGAGCCTTGCCTACTGTACATGCTGAAAATGGAGAGCTCGTGTACCAGCTGCAGAAAAAGCTGTTGGCTATGGGCATCACTGGCCCAGAAGGTCATCCACAATCGCGGCCTCCAGAAGTAGAGGGAGAGGCGGCTAATAGAGCAATCCGTATTGCCCAAGCCTTAAAGACCCCTGTTTATCTAGTGCATGTATCCACAGAAGAGGCCCTAGATTCGGTCACTCGAGCACGAAATGAAGGTCAACGAGTGTTTGGTGAAGTATTAGCTGGCCACCTTTTGATCGATGATTCGGTATACAAAAATAAAGATTTTGATGTGGCTGCGGCCCATGTCATGAGCCCTCCTTTTAGGCCTAAGAAAGCCCAAGATGCCCTATGGAAAGGACTGCAGTCGGGTAACTTGCAAACCACTGCCACAGATCATTGCTGCTTCTGTGCAGATCAAAAAGCGGCGGGTAAAGATGATTTCACTAAAATTCCTAACGGCACAGGTGGGGTGGAAAACCGTATGGAGGTGTTGTGGAACGCTGGGGTTAATACTGGGCGTTTAACCATGAATGAATTTGTCAAAGTAACTTCCACCAATGCAGCGCAAATTTTCAACATGTACCCACGTAAGGGTGCTATTGCCGAGGGTTCTGACGCCGACATAGTTGTGTGGGATCCTAAAGGCAAAAAAACAATTTCAGCCAAAACTCACCATCAAAATGTGGATTATAACATTTTTGAAGGTATGGAAGTTACTGGCATACCTTCTCACACTATTAGTCAGGGTAAGCTTGTGTATTGCAACGGCAAGCTCAATGTTGAACGCGGGGCAGGTAATTACATTAAACGGCCACCGTTCGCGCCTTATTTTGATGCGATAGGCAAAATGCGCGACCTAGACCCCCCATTTTCTGTTGACCGTAATAGTTAAATAAAAATTGTACAACGGATTACTATCAGGGCTTCCATTGGGCTGCCCGTTGGCAACACTTTGGCTGATTTTTTGCCCAAGTGTTAAAAATAATAAAATTGAGGATCACTATTGTGACTGTATTTAGTTCCAACAGCTCTGGCCAATCTGTGCCTGCAGGCCGACGCCTAAGCGAAGCAGATTATCAGGCTAATTTCGCTGATATACATACCCCCCTCGATGCCCGTAGTGCTGTAGTTGAAGCGGACAGGTGTTATTACTGTTACGGAGCACCTTGTCAGACTGCATGCCCAACAGGCATTGATGTGCCTAGCTTCATTCGCATGATTGGTCAAAAAAATGAGGTAGGTGCAGCAGGAGTAATTTTATCTGAGAATATTATGGGTGGCACATGTGCCAGAGCCTGTCCTGTGGAAACATTGTGTGAAGATGCGTGTGTTAGGAATACCGAAGACGACCGACCGATTCAAATTGGCCTATTACAAAGGTTTGCTACTGATCGGGCGAGTGAATTGGGTGCCAAGTTCTTTACCCGAGAGCCTGAAACTGGCCATAGAGTGGCGATTGTTGGCGCTGGTCCAGCAGGATTATCTTGTGCACACCGCTTAGCCACTTTGGGGCATGAAGTGGTTGTTTATGAAGCCCAAGAGAAATCTGGAGGCCTCAATGAATATGGTCTTGCAGCCTATAAAATGGCTGGGGATTATGCGCAAAAAGAAGTCGAAGACATCCTTTCCATTGGTGGCATTATCATAAAGCATGGTGTCAAAGTGGGAGAAGACGTTAGCTTCGCAGAACTACAAACTAATTATGATGCCGTGTTTATGGGAGTGGGCTTAGGCACTAGCAAAGCCATGCAGCTAGATGGTGAGCAAGCCTCTGGGGTCATTAATGCGGTGGATTATATTCATCAACTGCGGCAAGCTGAAGATTTAGGCAAACTATCTGTAGGCCAAAATATAGTGGTCATCGGGGGTGGCATGACTGCCATCGACATCGCCATACAAATTAAACGCCTTGGCGCAGCCAATGTCACCATGGCATACCGGCGTGGCAAAGAACATATGAATGCTAGCCTTGAAGAGCAAGAATTTGCTCTCAATGAAGGGGTGCATATAGCTCACTGGGCTCAACCTGTTAGCTTGCACACTGAGCAGGGAACAATCACTGGCGTTGAGTTTAAGAAGGCAAACATCGAAGGTGGTGAAACATACATTATGCCAACTGATATGTTATTTAAAGCCATTGGACAGAGTTTAACTCCTATCAATATGGCAACCATTGAGTTTGTCAAAAGTTATGGTAAGTATGAAGTAGATGACGAACTACGCACCTCACTACCAGGGGTATGGGCAGGTGGAGATTGTGTTGCGGGGAGTGATGATTTGGCCGTAAGTGCTGTGCAAGATGGCAAGCTCGCTGCCCTGTCAATTCATAATACATTAACCCAAAGCCAAGCATAAAGGAGCCAGCCATGATTGACTTAACATCTAATTTTATCGGTATTCAAACACCCAATCCTTTTTGGCTGGCATCAGCGCCGCCAACAGATAAGGCTTATAACGTAAACCGTGCTTTCGAAGCAGGTTGGGGTGGGGTTATGTGGAAAACCCTAGGCGAAGCAGGCCTCCCGTTAGTGAACGTGAGTGGCCCTCGCTATGGTGCATGGCACGGTAAGGATCGTACCCTTATGGGCCTAAATAACATTGAGCTGATTACCGACCGAGACCTAGAAATAAACTTATCCGAAATCATTCAAGTAAAGAAAGACTGGCCTGATCGTGGGGTTGTGGTCTCTCTTATGGTGCCTTGTGAAGAGCAAGCTTGGATAGATATTTTGAGGCGAGTGGAAGATACTGGTGCTGATGGTATCGAACTGAATTTTGGCTGCCCTCATGGCATGTCTGAACGGGGCATGGGTGCAGCTGTTGGCCAAGTGCCTGAATATGTGGAAATGGTAGCTGCCTGGTGCAAACAATATTCTGATCTACCAACTATAGTAAAGCTCACTCCTAACATTACTGATATTCGCACTGCTGCACGGGGTGCGGTGAACGGTGGCGCTGATGCAGTGTCGCTTATCAACACCATCAACTCGGTTATGGGTGTTGATCTAGATCAGATGAAAATGTCTCCATCGGTGGGCCAGCAAGGCTCCCATGGTGGTTATTGTGGCCCAGCGGTAAAACCTATTGCCTTGCATATGCTAAGTGAAATAGCACGCGATGCAGAATGTAAAGGCATTCCTATTTCTGGTATTGGTGGTATTACTGACTGGCGTGATGCAGCTGAATTTATGGCCTTGGGTGCTACCAATGTTCAAGTATGCACAGCGGTAATGACCTATGGCTTCCGCATCGTTGAGGATATGATTGATGGCTTAAGTCGCTATTTAACCGAACAAGGAATGACCTCAGTAGATCAATTGATTGGAGCCGCTACACCTAGTGTAACCACTTGGAATCAGCTAGATTTGAACTATGTGGTAAAAGCTCAAATAGATCAAGATTCTTGTATAAAATGTGGTCGCTGTCATATCGCTTGTGAGGACACTTCCCATCAGGCCATTAGTACTGAAATTAATGGAGAACGTGGTTTCCAGGTAAAGGATGAAGACTGCGTAGGTTGTAACCTTTGTGTTGTTGTTTGTCCTGTTGAAAACTGTATCACCTTGCGTGAGCTTGATACGGGAGAGGTAGATACTCGAACGAGGGAGATGGTGAGTGCTGATTATCAAAACTGGACCCAGCATCCTAATAACACCATGGTGTAGTTGATAATAGTGGTGGATTTAGCAACCAATAATTATAGGAACGATATAATGTCTAATATGAAAATAAATGGACAAAGGTTATGGGATAGTCTCATGGAAATGGCCAAAATTGGCGCAACTGAAAAAGGTGGCTGTTGCCGTCTAGCGTTGACCGATTTAGACAAACAGTCCCGAGATTTATTTGTCAGCTGGTGCCAAGATGAGGGCTGCAGCATCAAAGTTGACCAAATGGGCAACATATTTGCTCGTCGTGAAGGCAGTGATCCCAACATGGCGCCCGTGGTTATGGGCAGCCACTTAGACACTCAGCCTACGGGTGGAAAATTTGATGGTGTGTATGGTGTATTGGCAGGGTTGGAAGTTATCCGCAGCCTTAATGATCAAAAAATTACCACCAAAGCCCCTGTTGAAGCGAGTGTCTGGACTAACGAGGAAGGTTCGCGCTTTGCTCCAGCCATGGTTGCTTCCGGCGTATTTGCCGGTGTATTTGACTTAGAATATGGCCTAAGTCGCGCTGATCTAGACGGGTTAACCATGGGCGAGGAGCTTAAGCGTATTGGCTATGATGGTAAAGAGCCCATGGGTGAACGTCCAATCAAAGCCTTTTTTGAAGCACACATAGAACAAGGGCCAATACTGGAGCATGAAGACCTCACCATTGGCGTAGTGACGGATGCTCAAGGCCAACGTTGGTATGAACTTACGTTAACTGGCCAAGAGTCTCATGCTGGACCAACGCCAATGAAAACCCGCAAAGACGCACTAGTGGGTGCTGCAAAAGTAATCACCCTAGTGAACGAAATAGGTCTGAAGTATGCGCCTTTGGCTTGTTCTACAGTGGGCTTGATTCAGTCTTTTCCCAATTCACGTAATGTTATTCCAGGGGAAGTGTTTTTTACCATAGATATTCGCCATCCTGATGATGCTACTTTGTCGGCGATGAATGAGGAGTTAAGGGCAGGCTGCGATGCCATTGTTGAAAGCCAAGGGTTAACTATGGCGTTTGAACAAATCTGGTATTCTCCACCGGTTCCATTTAACCCATCGTGTGTGGCGTCGGTACGCCAAGCTGCTGTTGACTTAGGTTATAGCCACTGTGACATCGTTAGTGGTGCTGGCCATGATGCGTGTTATATCTCTCGTGTTGCGCCTACGGCGATGGTGTTTGTTCCCTGCAAGGATGGAATTAGCCATAATGAGCTTGAGGATGCTAAGCAAGAGCACCTTACTGCAGGCTGTAATGTATTGTTTCAGGCTGTGCTAAATCAAGCAATGTAGCGAGGGTAGGGAATAGCCCAATGTGAGTGCTTATCACTTTTAAGTAAATAGAAGCTCCGTGATGGCTGATTTACATGGGTTTGCCGATACGCCAAGGTCTTGCGCGCGCTCATGGGCGTAAGTGCTATATTAGCTGCATTCATATAAGGCCTTGATTCCGCAAGTGGAAAGTCTCCCAGTTGGATAATTTTTGTCATCCACAGTCTCATGAATGCATAGCTTACAGGTCTTTCATTAGGACCGATTTCTTTAAGAGTTATTTACTATTTTAATGCAGATATATGCGGAAGTTAAAGTGAACTCAAACCCTCGTTAGATCAATGGTTAGGCGCTCATCTGCGTAGCGCCCGTTTCCATGCGTATTATTTTGCCATCTTCGATCATGCGTACACGGATGATGGACTCCCTTGAACCATCAGGAAACCGCATAACAGAATGGTCGACCATAATGTCGTCATTTTCATAGATACAGCGAGCCATGGCCATCTTGGAGGTAGATTTACTATTGCCTTCAGCCACGAATTTTGAGAATTCAGCTTTGTTTACAGTGGTGCCAGTTTGGTGCCGTATAAACTCAAAATTTTCATGATAAAAACTCATTACCTTTTCGTGGTCACCTTCCTCATTTGCCTTTTTTAATGCTTGATATAGTTTCATGATGCTCCAAAAATGATGGTGGTTAACTCACATATAAAATATAGTATACAATAACCATTGCCACTGCTATCACAGAAACAGTAGTTGAAATGGCATCAGCAATTGAGTTTAATAGCAGGCATGTTTGAAACACAATAATCAGTCTCTGGGAGCAGTTAATGGTCACTTGGTTTAAGAATCTTTCCATTCGTTACAAGCTTATGACTGCCTTTTTGTTATTGGCGGGTATTCCTTTTTGGGGTATATGCTGGTGGTCCATCAATAGCGCCTTCGACAACGCAAGGTTGCAAACATACGTGCAGCTAGAATCTGCGCGGGAGATTAAAACAGATCAAATCAGTGAGTACTTCACCACGGTACAGCAGAACTTAGAATCCTTGACTGCGACCGCCATGATGTTGCGACGACAAGCATTAACGGTAGGAGGAAATTTAAGTCATGCTAATAAAACCTTAACGAATCAGATTGACCAGTATGGCTATAATGACTTCTATCTCATCAATCCCCAAGGACAGATGATCTATAGCCTCAAACAACAGACACAAAAGCTTGCCAATGTAGTCACTGGTCCCTTGGCAGACACAGGTTTAGGCCAAGCCTTTAGCCAAACTCTAGAAACCCAGCAGCTTGCCTTTGCTGATTTTTCTCTCTATAACCCTAATAATGACACCCCTAATGTTGAGGGGCCTGTGAGTTTTATTGCTCAACCTATGCTCAACGACCAAGACCAAGTTACTATGGTGGGTGTTCTGCAACTGCCTATCCATGGCATTAACGCCATTATGACCAAACGTTACGGTATGGGTACAACGGGAGAATCTTATTTGGTAGGACCAGACCACCTCATGCGATCTGACTCTTTTAGAGACCCAGAACAGCGCACTGTGGCAGCCTCCTTCGCAAATCCAGAAACAGGCACCATCAAAACTGCCATGGTGCTCGCAGCCTTAGGTGGTGAAACTTACACAGGGGAATTCCACGAAAGCTATTCTGGAATTGAAAGTTACGCAGGTTCGACTTGGGGGAAAACTCTTGGCTTAAGGGACAAAGATATTTGGACTTTGTCAGCCTATACTCTGATAGACATATATGGTGTCCAGTGGGCTTTGATGGTCGAAAGAGACTTAATTGATGCTGCAAGCACACTCATGGATTTATATTTCCAAATGTATTGGATCGGTGGTGCTGCTGCCATCTTGCTCCTATTAGCAGCTTACTATATTTCCCGCGCTTTTGCTCTGCCGATCTGCTTCCTTGCCGGTCGAGTGGCCCGCATTGAACGAACCAGCGACTTTAATATGCGTGTGGATTGGATCCCTTGTGATCAAGACGAGGTGGGCCAAGCGGCCCATGCGGTAAACCGACTCATGGACTCTATGCAAACCGCCCTTGGGGAATCTACTCGCGTGGTAGCTGATGTAGCCGAAGGCCGTTTTAATAGCCGTATTGAAGAAGATTTTAAAGGCGACTTACTCAGCTTAAAGCAAGGGGTGAACGACTCCGCCAGCAGTGTGCAACGTACCATGGATGGCCTGGAACAGGTTATGAAAGCTATTGCTAATGGCAACTTTGGTTATCGCTTAGACGGTGTAGAAATGGCTGGGGAGTTCCGCAGTGTGATGGAAAACACCCTTGATGTTATGGAACAAGCCATGGGGGAGATTAATCAAGTAATGCAAGCAGCCTCTGAAGGCGACTTTGACTTACGCGTTAGTACCCCCCTAAAGGGTGATCTTGAAAAGCTGAAGTCGGGGGTTAATAGCTCTATTTCAACCATTGCTACAGCCCTAAGAGAAACTGTTGAGGTGACCGAGGCCATGGCTCAAGGCGACCTTACACAGCGTATTGATGGGGACTACCAAGGAAGCCTCGCGCGACTTAAAGGCGCCCTCAATAGTTCTTTAGACAAGATGGATCAGGCCGTGGGTTCAGTACTTGTGGCCAGCGAAAGCATCGCCTCTAATGCTGGAGAAATTAGCCGCGGTTCAGAGCAGCTAAGTGAACGTACTAATCAACAAAGTGCCTCCCTAGAAGAAACATCGTCCTCTATGGAGCAAATGGCTGCCACCATTCAACTTAATGCTGACCATGCCAACTTAGCGGGAACGCTGGTCGCTTCAGGTAAACAAGAAGCCACTGGCGGTGTGGCTGTAGTGCAAAAGGCCGTTGAGGCCATGAGCCAAATTGATGAGGCCAGCCAAAAGATAGCCTCCATTATCAACCTCATTGATGGCATTGCCTTCCAAACCAATTTGCTAGCCCTTAATGCTGCTGTAGAAGCTGCCAGAGCTGGTGAACATGGCCGTGGCTTTGCGGTAGTCGCAGGTGAAGTGCGTTCCTTGGCACAAAAAGCTGCAGAATCAGCCAATGAAATTAAAGTCCTCATTGAAGACAGCTCGTCCAAAGTGAAAGAAGGTAGCCAATTGGTAGACCAAACGGGTAGTGCACTTAACTCCATTGCTGAATCCATCGAAAAGGTAAACAACATTGTGACGGAAATAGCCACCGCCACTAATGAACAATCATCTGTCATCAATCAAGTTAATAACGCTGTGGCTCAATTGGAAAACGTCAACCAGCTCAACACCTCGTTGGTGGAAGAATCATCCGCTGCCAGTTATTCTCTCAATGACCAAACCAAAGAGCTGATCACCAAAATGCGCTTCTTTAAGGTACAGAAAGAGGATTAACTTGGGGTGGTAATCAAAGCTTGTATTAATAAGCTGTTGCGGTTCACTGTGCCGTTATAAGCTGATACATTTTGTAATATACATGTATCGTTGTATTGGTAATTGACTATTGCTGAATGGGACGATACAAGTGGCAAGAGGCCGGCAGCACGTGAGTACAATTCTCAAACATCCCATCACTGGGCCATCTGCGTGGACAGCCAAAGACTATATCAGCGATGACAGCTATATCCATCACCTAACGGCGCAGGACCTGGCTGACATCAAAGCTGGTCTAGAACTGCTAAATAATCATGGCAAAGCATTTCCTCACTTCAACAAGCAGGACTTCCCACTGCAGCACTTAGCAGTCAAGTTAGTGCAGCTTGCAGATGACCTAGAAAATGGGCGAGGCTTCTTTTTGTTGCGTGGCCTGCCTTTAGAACAGTTTACCCCAGAACAGCATTACGCGATCTATTTTGGCATCGGCCTTCACCTAGGTATTCCAGTGGCACAGAATCCAAGAGGCGATATACTCGGTGCCGTGGAAAATGTGGGGGACCCTAATGACAAACAAACGCGTGTCTATGAGACCAACCTCTTCCTCCCTTACCATACCGATCCTTCTGATGTGTTTGGGTTACTGTCCCTGCGCAAAGCCAAGCAAGGAGGCCTTAGTAGTTTGGTGAGTTCAGCAGCCATTTACAACCGAATACTAAGCCAGTACCCAGAATACTTAGGCCTGTTCTACAATACTTACTATTATGCTCACCTAGGCAAGCAGCGACCAACTTTATCGCCTTTATTTAGCTACCACAAAGGTAAACTTAGCTGCCGTTATTTACGCCAATATATTGAGCTGGGCCACGAAATGATGGACCACCCATTGAGCCAAGTTGAGCGCCAAGCGTTAGATATATTTGATGAAACTATGCTTAGAGAAGACATGCGGGTGGACATGATGCTTGAGCCAGGAGACATGCAATTTGCCAATAACTACCTCGTGCTGCACTCTCGTAATAGTTTTGAAGATCATGAACATGCAGACCAGCGGCGCAAACTGTTACGCCTGTGGCTAAAGATGCCCAACGCCCGAGAGCTGGCCCCTGAATTCCCTGGCCGCAATGGGTTCCCATTAAAGTTTTAGCGTGTTTATTAGACTTGCTCCACTGATATGTACTACTTGATCCAAGTTCTAGTGTCGACAGTAAAGATGATGAGGGCCAGCCTACTCTGTTTTAACAGACAACTATGATGTTAGTTGCACGTCAGATACATGAATTTTGTTGCAGTTATGTAGCTCTAAGTGTTGCTCAAATTGTGGTTCTGTTGGCTTGATTTGCAGGTAATCGAGCAGCACATTAAGTGCAACTTCTGCCGCGCGGGTAGTGCCGTCGAGGGCTTTTAACGCAATGCCTAGACCAAGGCTAGGTATAGCAGCGCCATACACACCCTCAGCACCGGTTTTACAGGCAACTTGGCCACCGTAGGCCTGCATTACTTTGGTGCAGTGACGTTTGCTTCCAGCTACATAAAAGGGTTCATTTACCATGGCGTGGTATAGGCTGTGGCAAGCTTTTTGCCAACCGTCAGGTAGCTCCTCACCACTGCCAAAGCGGGCAAAGGCCATGGCTAAATTGGGCAAGGGCAGGGCATAGGTAGGGATGGAGCAGCCGTCAATGCCCATAGGATGGTTGGCAATCTTAAGGTCCATCATACGGCCCATAGCATCGTTCACTGCTAGCTGAACAGGGTGTTGGTGGTCAATATAGCCCTTTGGATCAATACCTTGATGATGAGCAAAACTCAAAAAGCCACAGTGCTTGCCCGAACAGTTGTTGTGCACTGCGCAAGCCTGCTTGCCAGACTGAGCCAAGGCCACGGTAGCAGGCTGATATAAAGGCCAATGGCTGCCACACTCCAACTGTTCAGAGCCCATGCCCAATTGGTCAAGCCAAGCAGTGATTACATCGCTATGCTGGGTTTCACCATTGTGGCTTGAGCATGACATAGCCAACTGTCGCTGGGTCAAGTTAAGGTCCTGTGCAGCACCACTAAGCATGAGTGGCAGGGCTTGCAGCGGTTTGGCTGTGGAGCGCGGGAACACTTGCTGATCTACATTACCCCATTGGCTGTGGCGCTTGCCTTTGGTGTCGCAAACTACCGCAATAACTTGATGGCGACTTTCAACAAACCTACCGCGGGTGACTTCAATGACGAGTTCTCGTTTATTCATCTACTACTCCAGATAACTTTGCCCTAGCCAGAGAGTGCCTTTAACAATCTGTGTACCCACTTTTCAAACAACGGCTAGACATTTCCAGTGCTTTGGCTATCTGAGCGGGAGTCATTTCCTTAGCGATTGATTCTTTATTTTGGCTGCCATTAGTGTTGCCGTTACGGACCCCTAAGTCGAGCCACATATAGGCGCGTGCATAGTCTGTGAGAACACCCATTCCATTCTTGTACATAACCCCTAAATTATGTTGGGCCATGGCATATCCTTGTGCCGCAGCTAGGGTGTACCACTTTGCAGCCTTTTTATCGTTTTGTGGAACGCCTTCGCCAAGCATGTACATAAATCCCAGATTATATTGAGCCGTAGCATATTCTTGCTCCGCAGCTAAGGTGTACCACTTCACGGCTGTCTCATCATTCTCTGGGACACCGTCACCATTATCGTACATCACCCCCAGAACAGATTGAGCTCTAGTGAACCCCTGTTCAGCTGATAAGGTGTACCACTTAACAGCTGTCTTATGGTTTTCTAGGGTACCCTCACCATCGTTGTACATGCTTCCCAGATTATATTGAGCCATAGCATGGCCTTGCTCAGCAGCTAAGGTGAACCACTTCAAGGCTTTCTTATTGTCCTCTTTGGTGCCTTGACCATTATTGTACATAGCCCCAAGATTATTTTGAGCAATAGAGCTCCCTTGCTCAGCTAAAGGACTCCACTCTGCTAGAGCAGTTTTGAAATCGCCTGATTTGTATGCATTCCATCCCTTAGAATAATCAGCGACAACCACTCCACTAGCAAATAGTATTGAAAAGGATAAAGCCACAGCTATTAAAACTTTATCTATACGCATGCAACAACCCTATTACTTACAATGGCTTTTAGAAAAAAGTATACACCTACGGCTCTAAGAATTGGGTGTGTATTATTCATTGATGACATGTTCTGTGGTAATAGTTGTGAGCAAATGATTGTGTAAATGCTTAGTTAATTGGTGCACGAAATTGCGTAAGTGAATGAGCACGCCAAGTACACAAACATTGTTATTAGGTAAAAGTAGGATCTTTCTGACTTTGAAGAAACTATTAGCTGATACTGGCGAGTTTAGTGCAACTGACACTCCCACACCACGAGCTACTCTGTTATATAGCACTTCCATTGCCTACACTTTTATATCTAAATAAATTGTTAGTGCAGAATACTACCTGAATGAATATGAATGTCAAAAAACTGAATAATTTTTAGAATAGTAAAATATTATAGATGATAAAAATGCCTAGTAAATAGCTATTAAATACTAGTTTTAAAATGTATATATGTATTAAATTCTTTTTTTAAATCAACACTAATGCGTGCATGTACCTTTCCTTGGCGCCCCATAAATGAACTTTTTTCTTGAACTGGAAACACACCGTCGTGCCAAATATTAGGATGAATATACAATCCTTTTGTCCCATCAAAATAAAAGGCCTTAAAGTCTTCAGGTGCAATATCATCGCCAGGTAAGGCAAGATGAGATATAAATGCCCCAGGTTTTGTAGGAAAAAATAATTGGCCTCCGTCTGGGTGATAGTTGACATGCCAAACATACATTTCAGTGGGAGATGTATATTTGGTGTTTTCGGCAAGGGTATCTGGGTGTGACGAATAGCCTAAAATATACTTACCACCTTCTTCTTCATATTCACTATTATGCTGTACGGCATTGTTTTGACCATAAAGTATTGATCCATCCCACCACGTATCAAAAGATCCTTCCGTAACGCCACCCTCATTTCCTGTACCTTGCTCAATTTCACGCCAACCTTGTTTAGGCCAAGTAACTATTTCAATGTCACTATGCTCATATGAGTCAACTAAATAGCCATATCCCTTTAAGGACTCATTGGTTGCCTCAATAAGAGGAATTTCTAGAACTTGGACTGGTATCATAATTTTTATTTTATCCTAATATTTCAGTTGCGTACTATTTCTTTATTAAACTTTAACTTACTTACCGCAGACAAAAGTGATGGTCATTGAACCGACAATTAAGTGGGTTTTAATTTGCGTTAATTCAAAGGATAAAAAAGCCAAACAAGTTAATCAACAATCTCTAGACTTGGGTTAATATTAAAGTCCACCTCATTAATGGAAGAACCTCTCCTTACTTCATCGTAATATACTATTTGAGTTGGCATGACATCTGTGCCGTGGCTGGCTTTGTATTTAGAGATGAAGCTTCTGTAGACGCCGTGTTTAAAGAAAATTGCAGTGGGTATGAATTTGACATTAATTGGTGACTTGTCAATATCCACTATTTTATTGCCATTTACCCAAGCAGAGACATTCTTATCAGCAAAATCAAGGCAGAGTGAAATATCAGTCCACTTACCCTTCATATCATCTATTGGTATCAGTTTCAAATAAACCCCTGAGTCAATAACATTGGTTGCAGAGCCACTAAGAATGTGCCAATTTAAATTATAATAGTCATTGATTACATCGAATTGAATAATTGGTGGGACAGACTTAAGGCCTCGCATAGTGCCTTTTGGCCCTCCTGCTTGCTGTATTTGTCCAAGAGTTGTGTTTGTTGGTGATGCGCTCTGAAAGCTATCATCAAGCATGATACTAAACGCAAAGCATTGGTTTCCCGTTGGTTGCTGATTAGTAGTAGCGAGACTGCTTGTGAATTCAACCCTCTCTCTATCAGTCTCACAATCATTCCACTTATCATCACCAAAACAGTCGCCATCGCCAACTTCAAATCGTTGATACTTCTCCCCCCTCCTAGCTTTGGTTGAATTGGTAACTAATTGGAAGTTCTTCTTCTTATGCCCATAGCTATTGCTGTGGGACCCATAACCAGAATATCTGCTTGCGGTCATGGTTAAACCATCACTGCTCATTGAACTTGTATCATCACTCAGAGTAATAAACAGTTGGAAATAATCATCAAATTTTCCCTTGATTTCAAGGTTATT
>CAJIZL010000012.1 GCA_905182035.1 Oceanospirillaceae bacterium ASP10-02a
CTAGTAAGGTAAACTATAACAATGCTGCTACTACGACAGTAGATACGCTTATCTCTGCAACCTATACTATTACTGCAGAAGCATTGACTATCACAGCACAAGCGGACAGCTCGCCATCAGGCGACTATCAAATTGACTTGAGCTATGCTCTATCTGACGCTTTCACAGTTGCTACTGAAGTAGATAAAGGTAAGCAAACCTCTATTACAGGCACTTACACAGACGGCGACATGACTGCTACTGTGGCTAAGACTGACGATGGAACTACTGATGCCTCTATTGCTCTAGACTATGGCAACGCCGACCTAACTCTTGGTCGTGTTGGTGCTACTACTACAGCAGATGAGTACAGCCACTTGACTTACAAAGTAACATTCTAATTTAATTAGAAGCTAACCTTTTAGTCTAAAAGGCTCCTTCGGGAGTCTTTTTTTTGCCTTTTAAAAACTAACTCGAGTAAAATTAGCAGGTTATCTATACAGGATTATTTTTGTCATGCAAAACGTGAATCAAATATTGCAACAAGCCGTTGCGCTACATCAGCAGGGTAATTTATCTGCTGCAGCTTTGCTGTATCAAAAAATATTGGCCATTGATAAGAAACAATCCGATGCCCATAACTTATTAGGTGCAGTCTATGTGGCAACAAAAAACTATAAATTAGCAGAAAAACATTTATTGAAAGCAACCAAGTATGCGAGCAATTATGCGCCAGCCCATTACAACTTAGGCAAGGCTTACCTAGATCAACAGAAGCTCCACCTGGCACTGGCCGCTTTTTCTAGGGCGGAGAAGTTGCAGCCTGAATATGCAGATGCGGTATTCTTGTTAGCTAATACACGGATTCAGCTGGGTGTTATATCAGAAGCTAAATTGGGTTACCAACAGGTCATTAAGCTGGCACCAGATCATTTCGAGGCACACAACAACCTTGGCAGTGCACTTCAAACACTGGGGGACGCAGAGGCCGCTATACCTCACCATCAACGAGCCATAGCTTTGAAGCCTGATTTTGAATTAGCGTGTCTCAGTTTAGCCCATGCGTTGGTTGGGTTAGAGCGTCATCAAGAGGCTCTTGAAGTTTATCAAGATTGTATGAAACACGGCGCTAGTGCAAAGTTGTACCAAAACCTCGGCACTACGTTACAGCAATTGGGGCGCATAGGTGATGCACAACAAGCCTTCTTACAGGCTATTCAATTGAATCCTGCAATGGGCTCTGTTTATCGCCACCTTGCTGAAATAACTAATGTAGATGCTAGTGATGACATTGACATCAGAACGATTGTGAAAGCTGGTTTTGAAGTGCCAAATATGGACTCACAGTCCAGTATGCATTTATCTTTTGCCTGGGCTAAGGTAAATGATGGGCAAAAAGATTACCCCGCTGCTTTTTCTGCTTATAAGCAAGGTAATGATATTAAGAGTAAGGAGAATAAATATAATAAGCACACAAGCAATAAGCAATTTAAAGGTATCAAGTTAGCCTATAATCAAAAATTTCTCTCAGAAGCGTCTAGTAGTGGTTTAAATGAAGACAAACCTATCTTTATATTAGGCATGCCTCGATCGGGTACTACCTTGGTAGAGCAAATTATCGCCAGCCATACTGATGTCACTGGTGCAGGTGAATTAACCTATATGGGGGAGCAAGCCAAGCTTTTTAAACCCAACATGGATGAAGGTCAATGGCGTGAAATAGCGGAGTCGTATTTAACAGGCCTCAATGGCTATGATGAAGGTAAGGCCCACATTACCGATAAAATGCCCCATAACTTCCTTAATATTGGCATGATTAGCAAGTTGTTACCTAATGCTAAGATCATCCATTGCAAGCGTAACCCGGTGGCAAACTGTTTATCGCTTTATAAGGCTTATTTTGGCGCTAAAGATTCCCATTCTTATGCCTATAATTTAAAAGACTTAGCCCATTACCATAATTTGTATGAAGACCTTATGGCACATTGGCGTGAGGTGCTACCTGGGCGTTTTTACGAAGTTTCTTATGAGCAATTAACCTCTAATCAAGAACAAGAGAGCCGCCAATTAATTGAATACTGTGGTTTGGAGTGGCAGGATGCGTGTTTAGACTTTTATAAAACAGACCGTAAGGTGAAGACGGCCAGTGTCTTTCAGGTACGCCAACCCATGCATAATCAATCTGTTGATTTGTGGAAGCGTTACGGTGATGCGTTACAGCCCTTGTTGGATGATTTGTACATTCCTGAAGAGTACCTAGGCTAGGCTGAGAAATGGTTATAGAATGGCTTGCCATTACGAAGGGTGACGGCCTGTGGTGATCCATAGGCCGCAATTTGGGGTTGCTTTTCTGTGCCCACGATGACAGTTTGAGCTAAACCTTAAGGCTTCTTTTTACCAAACGGCATGGTGCCGTCGCCCCATAGGCTGGCGGCATTGGTTTGGGCTTTGCGCTCTTGTGCTGCTTCTTTTTTGCTGAGCGTAGTAGTTTTCTTGGGTTTTGTTTTGGTGGTTTGTTTGGCTAAGCTTACTGTGTCTCGGTGCTCTTTGGCCTCGTGACCTTTAATCACTATGCGCTCTAGGGTCTTGCCTTGGGCTTTCTCTACGCTTAACAGTAATCCACGCTCGGTTATATTCACCAAATTAATTGCTTTGCCTTGTGCCCCTGCTCGGCCTGTGCGGCCTGTGCGATGCAAATAGTCGTCTAGATTGCGAGCCATATCAAAGTTAATCACCAGCTCTACGCCGTCGATGTCTAACCCTCTGGCTGCTACTTCTGTGGCCACCAAGGTATTGAAGCTGTGCTGGCGGTATTGGCGCGTGATGTCGTTGCGTAAATCTTGTGGTAGTTCTCCGTGCAGGGCTACGGCATTGACGTTATGGCTCTTTAGAAAATTAGCCAGATCTTCACTGAGTTTGCGACTGTTACAAAATATCAGGTGCTTCTTTGCAGGCTCATGGGCAAGCAACCATGCTAATACCCGTTTTTTGTGTTCTATTTCATCACACACCACAACCATTTGCTTAATGTTTGCTTGCACCTGTGTAGCATCATTAAGGCGGATATCTACTGGGTTGTTAAGTAACACTTGGGCCATTTCTTGAACTTTAGGGCTGTGTAAGGTGGCGGAATAAAACAACGTTTGCCTGTTAGGATTGCAGGCCGCGGCGATGGTTTCTACATCCTCACAAAAACCCAGCTCTAGCATGCGGTCGGCTTCGTCAATCACCAAAAGCTCTAAGTGTTTAGTGTCTGTTTGGTTTTTGCGCTGGTGCTCCATAAAACGTCCAGGTGTTGCAACCACTAAGTCAGGATTCTTACGTAATAGGGCCTGTTGGTAGTGGTAGTCTTCACCGCCCAGTATTAAAGCCGCTTGCAGCTTTGTGCCTTTGATAAGCTTGTTGGTAAGGCTGAGTACTTGATGAGCCAATTCCCGTGTTGGCACTAGGATTAAGCAGCGGGTACTAAAGCCTACAGCTTTGGTATTGAGTATTTGATTAAGGGCAGGGATGACATAGGCCAAGGTTTTGCCACTGCCCGTGTCGGCGCTCATTAATAGATCTTTGCCAGCCAGGGCAACGGGAAGCCCATGACACTGGGCATCAGTGGCTTGTTCAAAACCTTGTTGGGCTATGTTGATTTGTAAGCGAGGGTTGTAGGCTTGATCCGCAAAAGTAATGGCGGGTGCTGCTGGGGTGGCTGTAGTCACGGAGGCTCCTTAATTGAGGCGGCATTCTAGCACCTCTGACTTGTCATTACGAGGAACGACGTGAGGTGTTAGACCATAGGTTTGGACCTGAATATCTTCGCTGCGCTCGCTAAAAATGGCGCAGGGCAGCTAACAAGGACGGGGAGGGTTAGTGCTGGATAGATTTCCTCGTAACCACTAAGGTTGTGCTATAATATGCCACCGCTTTGAGCGGAGCTATAACTGATTAAAAGGTCCGCCAATGTCCAACCCCAATACTGCTTCTGATATGTCTTCATACTTGGCGCCAGAAAAACGTATCTTCGAATACCCTAAGTATTGGGCGGAGTGTTTTGGGGCGGCCCCGTTTTTACCCACTACCCGCGAAGAGATGGACCAACTGGGTTGGGATTCTTGTGACGTGATTGTGGTTACCGGCGATGCTTATGTAGATCATCCTAGCTTTGGTATGGCTATTATCGGCCGCTTGTTAGAGTCTCAAGGATTTCGCGTGGGTATCATTGCCCAACCAGATTGGAGCAGTGCAGAGGCTTTTAAGGTTTTGGGCAAGCCCAATTTATATTTTGGTGTAGCGGCTGGCAACATGGACTCCATGATTAACCGCTATACAGCAGATAGGCGCCTGCGCCATGACGATGCCTATACCCCCGGCAACGTTGGCGGAAAGCGGCCAGACCGTGCAACCTTACACTACACCCAGCGCTGCAAAGAGGCTTTTAAAGGTGTGCCGGTTATTATTGGTGGTATCGAAGCTAGCCTACGACGTATTGCCCACTATGACTATTGGTCAGAAAAAGTGCGCCGCTCTATGTTGATTGACTCAAAGGCTGATATGCTTATTTATGGCAACGCCGAACGGCCGTTAGTAGAAGTGACTCATCGTATTGCCAATGGTGAAACCCTCGAGCAGATGCAAGATATTCGTGGTACGGCCATTATGGTGAAGCAACCACTGGTAGGCTGGCGTGGTAAAGACTCAACCACACTCGATGCGCCAGGCGTGATCGACGCAATCACCAGCCCCTATATTGATACCACCACAACTAGCCAGTGTGAGGCGAGCAATGACGCCGAACTGGGTGTTGTGGCAGATAAGGATGCGGTGCAAACCTTGTCCATTAAACCAATGGCAGCTTACGAACCGGTTAAGGGCCAGCCTTGGTTTAAGACCTATGCCAAGTTGCCAAGTTATGACGTGGTAAAGTCAGACCCTATTATGTATGCCCACGCAAGCCGTGTAATGCACCACGAAACTAACCCGGGTAGTGCAAGGGCATTGTATCAAGAACATGGAAATAAGGCCTTGTGGGTTAACCCTCCTGCCATGCCACTGGACACAGAGGAAATGGATTACGTGTTTGCTGCACCCTTTGCGCGCGTGCCTCACCCTATGTATGGCGATGAAAAAATTCCAGCCTATGACATGATTCGTTTCTCGGTCAATATTATGCGAGGCTGTTTTGGTGGCTGTAGCTTCTGCTCCATTACTGAGCACGAAGGCCGTATTATTCAAAACCGTTCCGAAGATTCTATTATTCGTGAAGTGGAAGACATGCGCGACAAAGTGCCTGGTTTTACTGGCGTGGTGTCTGATCTTGGTGGCCCCACAGCGAACATGTACCGTTTACACTGTAAAGACCCAAAAGTAGAGGCAACGTGCCGCTTACCTTCCTGTGTGCACCCTACAATATGTGACTACATGGGCACAGATCATAAGCCGCTTATCAATTTGTACCGTCGTGCCCGCGCTCTGCCTGGCATCAAAAAAGTATTAATTGCATCGGGTTTACGCTATGACTTAGCCATACGTGACCCTGAATATGTGAAAGAATTGGTGACTCATCATGTGGGTGGCTATTTAAAAATTGCCCCAGAGCACACTGAAGATGAGCCTTTACGGCACATGCTGAAACCTAACATGAGTAGCTATAACAAGTTTAAGCGCATGTTCGAGAAGTATTCTAAAGAAGCGGGCAAAGAACAGTACCTGATTCCATATTTTATTAGTGCCCACCCAGGCACTCGTGATGTAGATATGGTGAATTTAGCCATGTGGTTAAAAACCAATAAGTTCCGCCTAGATCAAGTGCAAAACTTCTATCCGTCGCCGATGTGTAATGCCACTACCATGTATTACACAGAGGTTAACCCCTTGAAAAAGGTGACTCGTGAAAGTGAGCGAGTGAGTATTCCAAGGGGTATTCGTCAGCGCCGCTTGCATAAGGCCATATTGCGTTATCACGACCCTAAAAACTGGGCACAAATACGTGAAGCCTTAATAGACATGGGCATGAGAAAGCTTATTGGTAAAGGCCCTCAATGTTTGGTGCCTGCAGAAAGTCATGCTGAAGCTAGCAGGTCTGCACCCAAGGCTGCTAAGGGTAAGCAGGGTTTGACCAAGCATACATCGCCTCGAGCACAGAAGATGAGACGTTCTAGATAGGCTGTAAGCTCGGCAAAAGGGGGGGGCAAAGTTCCGTTTGCTGGTCTATAGTGAGTACTTCTTTAATTATTAAGGAAGTACATATGCACCTCATTATTGGTAATCAAAACTATTCTTCTTGGTCCATGCGGCCCTGGGTGGCCATGACATATTTTGGTATCCCCTTTAAAGAAACCAAGCTTGAACTGGATACTGCCGCCTTTGTGGAGGAAATTAGCCAACACTCTAGTGCTGGAACAGTGCCGGTACTAATTACTGAAAACGGCACTGCCACAGATAGTTTATCCATTCTAGAAACCTTAGCAGACAGCTACCCAACTATGTGGCCCAGTGATCCTGCGCTTAAAATTATGGCCCGTAACGCAGTGTCGTGTATGCACAGTGGGTTTTTTGCTTTGCGTGGTGAAATGTCGATGAATTGCCGTGCCAACCAACGGTTATTAGTGATTACACTGGCGTGTAGAAGTGATATCGATAAAGTTGAGGCCTTATGGGCTGAGTGTATGTCTACAGCGGCCAAGGTGGGCCAAAATCAAGGCTACTTATTGGGTGAATTTTCCATTGCCGATGCCTTTTTTGCCCCTGTTGTTGTGCGTTTACGTGGCTACAAGGTGGCTGTCAATGCTGCTACTCAGAGTTATATGGACACCATACTAGGTACCCCCGCGGTAATGGCTTGGATTGCCGCAGGTTTAGCAGAAACCACCATTTTGCAAGAAGATGAAGTGGGCTATGATTAACCGTAAACCCGCTTAGCTTCTTGGCGACGTCTGTGCAGCACAGGTTCGGTGTAACCACTGGGCTGAACTGTGCCTTCAAACACTAACTCACAGGCGGCCTGGAAGCCGACGCTAGAGTCAAAATCTGGCGCCATGTTGCGATAGGTTGGGTCGCCTGCATTTTGCTCGTCAACTAAAGCAGCCATGCGCTTTAAGCTGTCCATGACCATTTTTTTAGTTACAAAACCATGCTCTAACCAGTTAGCTAATGACTGTGAAGAAATTCGCAAGGTAGCCCGGTCTTCCATCAAACCTACCTGGTTAATATCGGCTACTTTAGAGCAACCAATACCGCTCTCTACCCAACGAATCACGTAACCCAATAAACCTTGACAGTTGTTATCTAGTTCACGGGTAATGTCGTCTGCACTTAAGCTGTGTTCACCTAATAAAGGAATGGCGAGTAAATCATCTTGTTCCACCTTTACCGTATAGGCTATATCGGTGAGTTCGTTTTGACGATCCTGCACCAAAACCTGATGATAATGTAAGGCGTGCAATACCGCTGCATTAGGCGATGGTACCCATGCAGTAGTGGCGCCAGACATGGGGTGTTCTAACTTGGTGGCCATCATTTCTGCCATACAATCTGGCTTGGCCCACATGCCTTTACCTATTTGAGCGCGACCTTGCAGGCCACAGGCTAAGCCAGTTTCAACATTGTTGTCTTCGTATGCAGCGATCCATGCCTGTTGTTTCATAATGCCTTTAGGCAACATGATGCCAGCCTGCATAGAGGTATGGATTTCATCACCAGTACGGTCTAAGAAGCCGGTATTAATAAACGCTACACGTTCACTAGCAGCAGCAATACAAGCTTTTAAGTTGATGCTGGTACGGCGCTCTTCATCCATAATGCCCACTTTTAGGGTGTTCTTCGGGAGATCTAGTAACTCTTCTATGCGGCTAAATAAGTCGCAAGTGAAGGTCACTTCTTCTGGACCGTGCATCTTGGGTTTTACGATATAAATACTGCCAGTGCGGCTGTTGCCTTTAACCGATGCGCCACGTATGTCGTGCAAGGCGCAGAGGCTAGTGATAAAGCCATCCATTATACCTTCCGGTGTTTCTGCACCTTGGCTATTCAAAATGGCATTATTGGTCATTAAGTGGCCAACATTACGTATGAACAATAAACTGCGGCCATGCAAACTGAAGTCGTTGCCTTTTGGGTCCAGGTAATGTCGATCACCGTTTAACTTGCGGGTGATGGTGTTGCCATTTTTTTGTAGTTCAATAGACAAGTCACCTTTCATAAGGCCTAACCAATTGCGATACACAATTACTTTGTCTTCTGCATCTACTGCCGTAACTGAGTCTTCACAGTCCATAATAGTAGACACGGCCGCTTCCATTACAATGTCTTTAATGCCAGCTAGGTCGCTAGAGCCAATAATATGTTGGCGGTCTACGTGAAGCTCAAGGTGAAGGTTGTTATGCTTTAGCAAGATGGTTTTAGGCGCAGCAGCATCGCCTTGGTAGCCAATAAATTGACTTGAATCTGCCAGTAGGGCGAAGTGGCCATTTTCTAAGCTACACACCAATTGTCCATCGTTAATTGCATAGTTTATCACTTGGCTATGGCCAGCTTCAACTAGGGGTAGGTGTGTGTCAAGTAGTTGTTTCGCAAAAGAAATAACCTTTTCTCCGCGTTTGGCATCGTACCCTTTTAAGACCTTTTCACTTGTTAACGCGTCTGTGCCGTAAAGGGCATCGTACAGGCTGCCCCAGCGTGCATTGGCTGCGTTGAGGGCGTAACGAGCATTGTTGATAGGCACCACTAACTGAGGGCCAGCCACAGTGCTGATTTCGATATCCACATTACTGGTAGTCACTTGGACTTTTTCAGGAGCAGGTAACAGGTAACCGATATCCTGCAGCATGCTCTTATATTTGGAAGGGTCTGCCGAGGGATTGTTACGGTGCCATTGGTCTAGTGTGGTTTGTAACTCTTCGCGCGTGTTTAGCAAATCTTGGTTGCGGCTTTGAAACTCATCAAGCAAGGTAGCCATGGCTTGCCAGACTTGATCGCTGCTGAGGTTTAAACCTGGCAGAATTTCTCGCTCAACCAAAGTATATAGCTGTGTATCAATAGACAGATTAGCGTTACCAATTCTGGCGTCTATGTGCGCGTTCATACCAAAGCTCCTATGATGCATAATAATGCCAAATATTTCCTATAGTGTACAAAATCATTATATAGGAAACAATAGGAATGACTGATAAGTCTTTAGTCGTATGGGAATATGTTGGTTATTTGGAATGGAAATAGTTGGTGTCTTCGTTGCGAGGACACTGGTATTTATTTTAACCCTGCTCATGACATTGCAAGCGCAGTAAAGCAACCCAAGCGTGCAGTTTATGGATTGCTGTGGGCCACAGGTTTTTGCAGTGGCACGAGAGTTTAAGCCTCGTCGATTTTTCGTGCTACTTCGGTGATGAGTCCACGAATCCAGCGGTGAGCAGGGTTATGCTGCAACAAAGGGCTCCAGGCCATGGTTAAGGTCATTTCAGGTATGGGGAAGGGCGGGTCTAACATGACTACGTCATCGTTATGCATGGTTTGTAAGGTGGCTTTGCGTGGTAGTGTCACAATAAGGTCTTTTTGGTTGGCCAATTGCACCGCTGCTTGGTAATGGCGAGTAAAGACGCGAATGTTACGTGTCTTGCCAAGCTCAGATAAAGCGTTATCTACCCAGCCTCGGCGCTGCACATCTTTAGGGTTCATACCGACTCCAGCACCCATGCCGGTCTTGTTTACCCATATATGGTGGGCCTTTAAGTAGCTATCTAAGGTGAAATTTTGGGCCATTGGGTTGTTACGATTCATCAGGCAGATAAACTGGTCTCGCCAGAGGATTTTTTGGTGAAAAGATTGTGGCATAGAATCGAAGCGGTTAATGACTAAATCTACCTTGCCTTGCTCTACATCGTAAAAATCCACATCAGACGGCGTCATAATGTCTAGGCTGACCCCTGGCGCTTCTTTACGTAAACGTTCTACCAAAGGAGGAATGAGAGTTGGTTCCGAATAATCGCTGGCCATAATACGAAATACGCGGGTAGAAGTAAGTGCATCGAATGCCGCTTGAGGCTGCACAGCCTTGTCGATGGTGGCCAATACTTCGCGGATAGTCGCTTGGAGACCAAGGGCTCGTTCCGTTGGCGTCATGCCGTCACTGGTGCGAATGAGTAAAGGGTCTTCAAACACTTCTCGCAAGCGTCTTAAACCATTACTCATGGCCGGTTGACTTAGGCCGAGTTGATTGGCAGCTTTTGTGACGTTGCGCTCTTTTAAAAGGGCGTCTAAATAAACCAATAAGTTAAGGTCAACGCGATCAATGCTCATGTTCAACTCCAGAAAGGTCAAGTCCACCAATAGGTGGATGCTCAGGGCGTTATTCATTTGCACAATACTAAAGTCTTATGCAATAGCTTGTGTAAATTATGCCATGGGAAACACAGGCTGTCGAGGCTTTTACTTTTATAGCGAATGTGTTTTATTTTGCTATTTGTTTTGTGAATAGTAGGCATAACTATTGATGGCTGTTATAACCCTTAAGACCGCTCTAAACTGGCCCCATTACTGAGAGGATACAGCCCCAATGTATTGACTCATTCTATAGTCTAATAATAGTCACACAAACCAAGGAAATGTCATGTCTCAATACCAAGACGATATTCACGCCGTTGCTAACCTTAAGGCTGCCCAGGGCAGCGCTTGGGATGCCATCAACCCAGAATCTGCAGCTCGTATGAAAGCTCAAAACCGCTTTCAAACTGGTCTAGATATCGCCCGTTATACAGCTGGCATTATGCGTGCAGACATGGATGCCTATGACCAAGACAGTTCCAAGTACACTCAATCCTTAGGCTGTTGGCATGGTTTTATCGGTCAGCAGAAGATGATTTCTATTAAGAAACATTTTGATAATACGGATCGTCGTTATTTGTACCTTTCTGGTTGGATGGTTGCGGCATTACGTTCAGATTTTGGTCCATTGCCAGACCAGTCTATGCATGAAAAAACATCTGTATCCGCTTTGATTGAAGAGCTATACACCTTCTTACGTCAAGCTGATGCCCGCGAATTGGGCGGTCTGTTCCGTGCTTTGGACACGGCTCGTGACAATAACGATACTGCTGAAGAAAAAAAAATCCAAGACAAAATTGATGGTTTTGTGACTCACGTGGTCCCTATCATCGCTGATATTGACGCAGGTTTTGGTAACGCAGAAGCAACTTATCTGCTAGCTAAGCGTATGATCGAAGCAGGTGCATGCTGTATTCAGTTAGAAAACCAAGTGTCTGACGAAAAACAATGTGGCCACCAAGACGGTAAAGTAACCGTGCCACACGAAGACTTCTTAGGTAAGATTCGTGCCGTACGTTATGCCTTCCTAGAGTTAGGGGTAGACGATGGTGTAATCGTTGCTCGGACAGACTCACTAGGTGCAGGCTTGACCAAGCAAATTGCTGTCACCAACACACCGGGTGATTTGGGTGATCAATATAACTCGTTCCTAGATTGCGATGAAGTTACAGCTGCAGACTTAAATAACGGCGACGTTGTGCTTAACCGAGACGGCACACTAGTGCGTCCTAAGCGCCTACCTTCTAACTTGTTCCAGTTCCGCCAGGGCACTGGTGAAGACCGTTGTGTGTTAGACAGCATTACGTCTTTGCAAAATGGAGCGGACCTTTTGTGGATCGAAACAGAAAAGCCTCATGTGTCGCAAATTGGTGGCATGGTAAACCGTATTCGTGAAGTGATTCCGAATGCTAAGTTGGTTTACAACAACTCTCCATCATTTAACTGGACTTTGAACTTCCGTCAGCAAATTTTTGACTCCATGGCTGCTGCAGGAGACGATGTTTCTGCTTACAAGCGCGCTGAACTAATGAGCGAATCTTATGATGGTTCTGCCTTGGCTATATCAGCTGATGAAAAGATTCGCACCTTCCAAGCTGATTCGGCTCGTGAAGCTGGGATCTTCCATCACTTAATTACCTTGCCTACATACCACACTGCAGCTTTGTCTACGGACAACTTGGCTAAAGAGTACTTTGGTGACCAAGGCATGTTGGGTTATGTAGCCGGTGTACAGCGTAAGGAAATCCGTCAAGGGATTGCCTGTGTTAAGCACCAAAACATGGCTGGTTCCGACATGGGTGATGATCACAAAGAGTACTTCTCTGGCGATGCAGCCCTTAAGGCTTCAGGTAAAGACAACACCATGAACCAGTTTGGTTAAGTCATACAACTACTTTTATAAGTAGTTAAAGTAAAGTCGAGGTAAATACCTCGGCTTTTTTTTTAACAGGGTCAGAGCCACTTGACGATCATGTGCTCTAGTCCTCTTGAAAAATAGCCTTGTTCACGGAAGAGTAACAAGGTACCCTTTTGTTTTTGCTGTCGTATTGTCCGGAGACCATCTGATGATGCAGGAACAAGGTCAAAGCTTAGATGAAGCTTTTGATGCCATTATTGATGCATGGTTAATAGAGCGACAGGCGTTATTAACTCAATTTGTAGCTCTGCCTCAATTAAGTGTCACAGATAACGTGATCCAGGAGCTACACAGTTTTTGTGAGGCGATGGTGGATTACAGTTCCCGTGGTCACTTTAATGTTTATGAGCAGTTATTAAAGCATATAGCCGAACACAATGGTCAACACGCAGACAATGCGCGTATCGTACTAGGTAAAATCCACGATACAACAGACAAAATTGTCATTTTTGATGATGAATATGGTGCTGTCGAAAAACTTTCTATTCAAGATGTTGGGCACTTTAGTGGCCGCTTGTCGCGTTTAGGTGAAGTGCTTACCGAGCGTTTTAATCATGAGGATGAACTCATGGGTTTGGTGCAAGAAACCTTATCTTAGTTAGCCACTTGCCTCAATTTAAAAGAGGGATTTTGTGACACAATTCAAACAAGTTGGTCTTATTGGAAGG
The DNA here is from genome assembly GCA_905182035.1 of Oceanospirillaceae bacterium ASP10-02a. GTDB lineage: Bacteria > Pseudomonadota > Gammaproteobacteria > Pseudomonadales > Balneatricaceae > Njordibacter. Next base: position 12,871 of record CAJIZL010000012.1, read on the forward strand.
CTTCACAGCCCTGCAGTAATCGAAACCTTACACCGGGTTATAACGTGCCTTAGTAGGTGCCAATGCAAAGTGTGGGTAGATGAACGCATTGCTGATTCTCTAAATAGTGATCAGCTCACTAGTGCCGCTTATGGTACTGGCGATCGTCATTTTTTGGGACAACGATGTGACCTAGTAATCGTGGTAGGGGGAGACGGCAGCATGCTCTCTGCTGCACGTATTATGGCTACCTATGGTGTAGCGGTAATTGGTATCAACCGTGGCAAATTGGGGTTTTTAACAGACATAGCACCAGACCAGGTGGAAGTTTCTCTTGAGGCTGTACTAGCTGGACGGTTTGAAACTAGCAATCGGTTTATGTTGTCTGCCCATGTCTTGCGTAATGGTCAGGAAATAGGCCGTGGTAGTGGTCTCAATGACATCGTATTACACCCTGGTAAATCGGCCCGAATGCTGGCTTATGATCTATCAATTGATGGCACTGCTGTTTATATTGATCGAGCCGATGGTTTGATTATAGCTACTCCCACAGGATCGACCGCCTACGCACTTTCAGCTGGAGGGCCAATTATGCACCCTGGCTTAGATGCAATTGCTCTGGTGCCCATGAACCCCCACAATCTAAGTAGTCGGCCCTTAGTGGTGGCGGCAGATGCAGAACTGGAGATTCTTATTGGTGAAGACAACAGTACACAACCGATTATTAGTTGTGATGGGCAAGTGCACATTGCCTGTGAACCCGGTGATAGGGTGCATATACAGCGCCATGAAGCACGACTCAAAGTGTTACATCCCTTAGGCCATCATTTTTACGACCGTTGCCGCAGTAAGTTAGGGTGGCATGCTCGTGCTAGTGAAGATGGCCAATGATTCTTCTGCAAAGGTTCCCCGCTAACGTAGATCTCACACCGATCACGCAAGCTCTGTGGCAACATAAGATGCCTCATCGTGTCCGTTTTGTAGAAAGTGAACAGCAATTGTGGCTACAAGATTCTGCGCAACACGGTGCTGCTCAGACGCTAATGCAGCAGGTGTTGCAGGGTAACGCTGGAGAAGAGCCTGCCCACTCCATTTTATCAGACCAAGTTAACTCGTCTTTTATGGGCGCTGCGGCACTCTCATTGGCTCATGCTAAGGCTTGGTTTAGGTTAACCCCTATAACGCTTTTGGTTTTTTTAGTTGCCGTATTGGTGGCGCTGTTTTCTCAACTCGGTACCGACTTACAAGCAGTTGCCTGGTTAAGCTTCTTTCCTCTTGTGTTGGATACTCAAGCATACCTTGTCAACGGGTTTGAGCACTTATGGCAACAACCGTGGCGCTTAATTAGCCCAATGCTGTTGCATTTTGGTTGGTTGCATATGGTTTTTAATTTGTTGTGGTGGCTGGATTTGGGCCGGCGTATAGAACATCAATCAAAGCTGCTTTTAGTGGCTTTGTTATTGGTCACCAGCCTTGCGGCTAATGTAGCTCAAGCATGGCAAGAAGCGAGTTTGTTTGGTGGCCTATCAGGAGTTATTTACGGTTTGTTGGGCTATATATGGGTGATAGATCGTTATAATGCTCCACGATATCACCTACCACAAAGCATCCTCATATTCATGTTGTTATGGTTGCTGTTGGGTGTCAGTGGTTTGTTTTCAGCGCTTGGGTTTGGGGCCATGGCTAATATGGCTCACTTAGGTGGCCTAGTGGCGGGAGTTGTATGGGCTTTTTTGCACACCTTGTTATGGCGTATTCGATCTAACAATAGGTAAAAAAGAGTCGGTGGGTATGGTGATTTATGCTATTATTTTGCTCCAAGTTTTTATCTAAGAGGTGTGGCTGATGGAATATAATCAACTCATTGCCCAACTAACACCCGCAGTCTACCTGCGTTTGAAGACTGCTGTTGAGACTGGCAAATGGCCAGATGGTAGGGTGCTCAGTGAAGATCAAAAAGCCTCCTGTATGGAAGCTGTTTTGCGTTACCAATCTATGAAGCTTGATGCCAAACAGCACTCAGGACATATGCCTGACAAGTGTGCGTCTAGCTCTGGCTCGACGCTTAAAAAAACCGACGAACAAGTCATTAAAATACACTAATTATGCAAACACCTCACGTGCTTACTGGGCACCTAGCAAAGCTGACTACCCACATTGATGCCGTGCCTCACGCCCAAGTGCAATATACACTCACTTTGGGAGATCAAGAGTTGCACCTTAATCCGCTAATAGGCCAAACTATTCGGTTAGAACATTTGGGGCAGATTAACTGTAGTCATTGCGGTCGTAAAACGAAAAAGAGTTACAGCCAAGGTTATTGTTTCCCTTGTATGCAAAAATTACCCCAATGTGACCTGTGTATTATGAGCCCGGAGCGGTGTCATTTTGATGCTGGAACCTGCCGTGATGAAGCTTGGGGGAAAGCATTTTGTATGCAACCACATATTGTCTATTTGGCCAATTCTTCTGGCCTTAAGGTAGGTATCACTCGGATCAATCAAATGCCTACCCGTTGGCTCGATCAAGGTGCGTCCCAAGCTATGCCTATCATGCAGGTAGCTACCCGCAAATTGTCTGGAGATGTGGAGACCGTCCTTAAGCAATATGTAGCCGATAAAACCAATTGGAGAAAACTGCTACAAAGTGATGTGCAAGCCATTGATATGGCTCAAGCAGCAAACCTATTGTTGAATGAATCGGAAGATGATCTAGAAGCCTTGTTAGGTGGGCTAAGCCACCAAGATTATCAATGGTTAGATACGGCGGCCATCAGTATGCGCTACCCAGTATTAGAGTATCCAACCAAAATCAATTCCCATAATCTTGATAAAGAACCTGTATTAGAAGGCAAATTGATGGGTATTAAGGGCCAATACCTTATTTTTGATACCGCGGTGATTAACGTCCGCAAATACTCATCCTATTTGGTGCAATTCAGCTCATGACTAAAAACTCTCAAGTAATCTACTTAAAAGATTATCAGGTTCCAGCATTTATTATCGAAGCCACAGACCTAGATATTCACATTGGTGATGAATACACCTCTGTTGTCGCCTGCCTAAAAATATGTCGTAATCCGGCGTCTAATCAATCTTCGTCAGAACTCGTATTGCAAGGCGGTAAAGACATTAAGCTGCAAGAAGTGATGATGGATGGGCTCATTCTAGATGACTCACTCTACGACCTAGAGGGTACTGTGCTATCTATCCATCAGTGTCCAGAAGCCTTTGAATTAACTACGGAATGCCTGATTCAGCCGCAGTTGAATACGAGCTTAGAGGGGTTGTACAAGTCTGGTGGTATGTATTGCACCCAGTGCGAAGCGGAGGGTTTTCGGAATATTACCTATTACCTAGACCGCCCAGATGCCTTGTCTGTATTCACTACTCGTATCAGTGCAGATAAAACCAGCTATCCTATATTATTGGCTAATGGTAATCCTATGGGGCAGGGTGACTTAGATAATGGCGGGCATTTTGCTGTGTGGCATGACCCATTCCCTAAACCGGCATATTTGTTTGCTATGGTAGCTGGCGATTTGGTGCGCCAAGACGAAGAATTTACTACCCGGTCTGGCCGCAAAGTGGATTTACAAATATTTGTAGAAGCTCATAACAGCCATAAGTGTGACCACGCACTGGCATCTCTTAAACGTTCTATGTTGTGGGACGAGCAGACTTATGGCCGAGAGTATGATCTAGACTTGTTCATGATTGTTGCGGTGGATGATTTCAACATGGGGGCCATGGAAAACAAAGGCCTCAATATTTTTAATTCTGATTGTGTATTAGCAGACCCAGCCACTAGCAGTGATGCGATGTTCGAGCGTATAGAGGGCATCGTGGCCCATGAATACTTCCATAACTGGTCTGGTAACCGTGTCACTTGTCGTGATTGGTTTCAGCTTAGTTTAAAGGAAGGCTTTACTGTTTACCGTGATGCGCAATATACAGCAGATACATACTCTGCCGCTGTAAAGCGTATTGATGACGTTACCCTATTGCGCACCCATCAGTTTGCGGAAGATGCTGGCCCAATGGCTCACCCAATACGGCCTGCATCCTATATTGAAATTAATAATTTCTATTCAGTGACTGTGTATGAGAAAGGTGCAGAAGTGGTAGGTATGATTCACACTTTACTCGGAGATGAACTATTCCGTAAGGGTAGCGATCTGTATTTTGATCGTCACGACGGCCAAGCCGTGACTACAGATGATTTTGTTGCTGCCATGAGTGACGCCAGTGGTATCGATTTGAGTCAATTCAAACACTGGTATAGTCAGGCTGGCACTCCTACCTTGGCCGTGACCGATATCTACGACGCTTCAAACAAAGAATATAGCCTTACTGTAGGACAAGCCACACCAGCAACAGCAGAGTGTCAGCAAAAGCTACCGTTCCATTTGCCGTTGCGTATGGCCTTGTTAGATACCAAGGGTAGGGAGATAGCTTTGCAGTTGCAGGGTTCTGAGTCTGTGCAAGGCAATAATTGTGTCCTAAACATTACTCAGGCACAGCAAACTTTCGTTTTTGAAGGCGTGGCAGAACACCCCGTACCATCGCTGTTGCGGGGCTTTTCTGCACCAGTTAAATTGGACTATGCCTATACTCAAGAGCAGTTGTTGTTTCTCGCTAGCAAAGACCAAGATGGTTTTTGCCGCTGGGAGGCGTGCCAACGTTTGTTGATTGAAGCGACGGAGCAGGCCATGTCCCAATCTGCTAGCTATCAACTGGCTGATGAATTGGTGACCATGTTACGTAGTAGTTTGGTGGATGAAACCTTAGACCCAGCGATGGTTGCCAAGCTTGTACAATTACCCAGTGAAGCTTATTTGGCGGAAACCCAAACCACTGTTGATGTGGATCTAATTCACGCAGGTCGTGAAGCCATGCGCCTTGCTATTGCTTCGGCTTTAGAAAGTGAACTGCTGGCCTGTTACCAGCGTTGTCATGATACTGGGCTGTTTAGCCAAACAGGCAAGGCCATAGGCCAGCGGGCCCTTAAGAATACCTGCCTGGCCTACCTCAATGCGTTAGCTAAAGATCAGTATCAAACCATGGCCCAAGATCAGTATGCGTTACAGGCCAATATGACAGATGTGGGGGCGGCCTTACATATTTTAATTGGCCAAGATAATTTAGAGTTAGCCACGCCGTTGTTGGCAGAATTTTACCAGCGTTGGCAGGGTGATGCGCAGGTGGTTGCCCAGTGGTTTGCTATGCAAGCTGGAGCCAACTTAGCGGGTCGGTTGCCTCACGTAAAAGCGCTGCTGCAACATACGGCGTTTGATATTCGCAACCCCAATAAGGTGCGTAGTGTGGTTGGCAGCTTTATCCGTAGTGCCATTAACTTCCATTCAGCTGATGGCAGTGGCTATGAATTTGTCGCGGATATGGTGCTACTTTTGGATCCTATCAACCCTATGATAGCTGCAAATCTAGCCAAACCCTTAGGCCGTTTTAAGCGCCACACACTTGGTCGTCAACAATTAATGCAGGCACAACTGCAACGTCTAAGTCAAGCTGAGCTTAGTAAAGATGTATTTGAAGTGGTCACTAAGGCTTTGGCAGTAAATTAACTAATCAAAATCAGTTTTCAAAGGTGGGTGTCTTATTTTATGTAAGTGCCTAACTTGGCTCTGCCACCATGTCTTAAAAAACATGGCCTATATATCCTTGGGAGAACGCAGGAGAGTATGAATGAAATTTGTAGGTGAAAAAGACTATGAACACGGTATGGAAGCTAAAGTAGGCGTACTAATAACAAACTTAGGAACACCTGACGCTCCAACTAAAAAAGCACTACGTCCGTATCTTAAAGAGTTTTTAAGCGACCCTAGGGTTATCGAAACTCCAAAGCTGATTTGGCAAATCATTTTAAACGGGATTATTCTCAATACTCGGCCAGCAAAAAGTGCCAAATCATATAAAACCGTATGGACAGACAATGGCAGCCCGCTTTATGACATTGCTAAGAAACAACAGGCAGAACTTGCTAGAGCATTACCTAACCTAGTAGTCGGGCTAGCAATGCGTTATGGCAATCCAAGTATCGAAAGCCAACTTATTAACATGCGTGACCAAGGTGTACGTAAGATCTTAATTTTTCCGATGTATCCACAATACTGTGCTGCGACTACGGCAAGTACATTTGACAAGGTAGCAGAAGTGCTAACAAAGTGGCGTTGGATTCCTGAAGTGCGATTTATTAACGAATATTATCAAGATGAGCTTTACGTTAAAGCCCTTGCAAACAGCATTAAGGCATTTCGTAAAGAGCACGGTAAGCCTGACTTAACATTGTTTAGCTATCACGGAATTCCTAAAGCGTACCTTGATAAAGGTGATCCGTATCATTGTTTCTGTCGTGCAACTACGCGCCTTGTAAAGGAGCATATGCAATTAAAAGAGGAAGACGTTATGACTACATTCCAGAGTCGTTTCGGTCCTGCTGAATGGTTGCAGCCCTACACAGACGAAGTGCTCAAAGGGTTACCTGGTAAAGGTGTTAAAAATGTTCATATTATTGCTCCAGCGTTTAGTGCGGATTGCCTAGAAACAATTGAAGAAATTGGTGAGGAGAATAGAGGCTATTTCATGGAGAATGGTGGTGAGAGTTATAACTATATTCCATGTTTAAATGATAGTGAAGATCATATTAAACTCTTCACTAAACTCATTAAACAGCATACACAGGGATGGGATTATTGACCTATGCAGGCGTATATCATCGCCTTAGGGGGTGTGTCTTAGCCATAGTAATGCTAGCTTTGGGAGGCTAGTACGCGCTCCACTGTTGCAACAATAGTCTGTGTTTGGTGATCAATTTCCATATTCACCTGAGTGCCTATGCTGGCTTTGCCAAAACCTGTGGTACGTAATGTTTCTGGGATAAGGCACACGCAAAATTCAGACTCGGTGACCGCGCCTACAGTCAGGCTGCAACCATCAAGGCCGATAAAACCTTGGGGCAATACATGTTTTTTGTGGGCATGGGGTAAGGCAAACCAAATGCTTGTATTGTCGCCTTGGTATTCGATTCGGCTAATGGTCACTGCCACAGACACATGCCCAGAAATGATATGGCCACCTATTTCATCACCATATTTTAATGAACGTTCTACGTTGACCCAATCGCCTTGTTGCAGCAGCCCTAAGTTGGTCAGCTTTAGAGTTTGGCCGATGACGTCAAAACTAAAATGGTTGCTATTTTGGGTGGTCACCGTTAGACAGGCACCATTGATAGCAATACTGGCACCAATGTCTACATTGAGACTAATGGCATTGGGAAGAGTAATAACAAAGCTGCGTTGGTTTTTACCTTCAGCAATGGATTTAATTTGGCCTTGGCCTTGGACGATACCAGTGAACATGATTTACCTGATAGTAACTAGAACGGCAATTAGAAAAACTATAGCCCACTATATTAGCCGAGCGAGAAGCGGCTGTGAAGTAGAGTTTAAGTTGTGAGCCGCATCATTTTGGCGCCTATGGAAGGTTTGGCCGACGATATTTTGCGTGATTGCCTCACTCGTATAGGGGGTATTGATCTATGTGTCACGGAATTTATTCGAGTAACTACTCAACTATTACCACCGAAAGTATTTAAGCGTTTGTGCCCAGAGCTCGCTAACGGCTGTAAAACACCTGCGGGTATACCCGTACGTATTCAATTGCTTGGTAGTGACCCTGCAGCGCTTGCCGCCAATGCTGTGCGGGCCTTAGAGCTGGGTTCTCCTGGTATAGATTTAAATTTTGGTTGCCCAGCAAAAACTGTTAATCGCAGCCAGGGTGGGGCGATATTGTTGCAAGAGCCTCAAAGGGTTGCCCATATTGTAGCTACGGTAAGGCAAGCGATTGGTGATGACGCTTGGTTAAGTGCCAAAATGCGTTTGGGATTTGCCACTAAAGACTTAGCTATAGAAAATGCGAAGGGAATTGAAGGTGCTGGCGCTAATGAGCTTACTGTTCATGCAAGAACCAAGGTAGAGGGCTACCGTCCGCCTGCCCATTGGCAGTGGATAGAAAAAATCCGTCGGCAGGTGTCTATTCCTGTCATTGCCAACGGTGAAGTGTGGACTCCAGAGGACTACACGACATGTCAACAGGTGAGCGGCTGTGATGATGTCATGATTGGCCGTGGGTTGGTATGGAAGCCAGATTTGGCGTTACAAATTTGTCATCTGCAAATAGGCCACCCGGCACAAGAATGGGATTGGAGTGCGTTAGTGCCTACTGTGCTCTATTTTATCGATTTGGTAGCGGCGCAAGTTGAAGTCAGGTTTCAACATGCACGCATAAAGCAATGGCTTAAGTTGTTGGGCCGTATTTACCCTCAAGCAGACGCTTGTTTTGAACAAGGAAAGCGCCTAAAAACGCTCAATGAGTTGCGCTCCTTGGTTACCCATAGCCGATGACGCCTAGTCGTTCATATGCATTTTTCTTATGTATGAAAATGTATCCTTTTGAGGGCATACGGTATACTACTTATTGAATATGTATTTGTTGTTAAATTTATGAGGTGTGTCTTTGTATTCTGTTGTTCGTAGCATATTGTTCCAATTGTCGGCAGAAACTGCCCATGAGTTAACACTAGAAAGTCTGGCGGCAGGAGCGCGGTTAGGCTTGTTACCGGCGTTAGCCCCCAAAGTGCCTAATTTACCAGTGACTGTGATGGGTATCGAGTTTCCAAACCCCGTAGGGCTTGCCGCAGGTTTGGACAAAAATGGCAGCGCTATCGATGGCCTTGCTGCATTGGGTTTTGGTTTTTTGGAGGTGGGCACTACCACCCCAAAACCTCAAGCAGGAAGCCCCAAGCCTCGTCTATTTAGACTGCCTAAAGCTAACGCTATGATTAATCGTATGGGCTTTAATAACAAGGGTGTAGATCATTTAGTTGAAAACGTTAAAAAAGCTAAATTCAAGGGCGTACTAGGTATCAATATTGGGAAAAATTTCGATACGCCCATATCAGATGCCGCACTTGACTATGTCATTTGTATGCAAAAAGTCTATGCTCATGCGACCTATATAACTGTTAATATTTCTTCCCCAAATACCCAAGGTTTGCGCGATTTACAGTATGGTGAGTCGTTAAGACAGTTGCTAGCAGCTCTAAAGAGAGAGCAGGCATTGCTAACAAAGATTCATGGCCGATATGTACCCCTAGCTGTAAAAGTTTCGCCAGACATGGATGACGAGCAGCTACAGGACTTAGCCCGTTGTGTATTAGAACAAGAAATGGATGCAGTGATTGCCACTAATACTACCTTAAGCCGAGATGGTGTGGCTGATCTTGAATTTGCTAATGAAGCGGGTGGTTTGAGTGGTGCGCCAGTAAAAGAGAAATCAACGCAAACTATCGCTGATTTGTTCGCTATTCTAGGTGAACAAGTACCTATTATTGGCGTGGGTGGCATTGCTAGTGGCGATGATGCTGTAGAAAAGCTCGCTGCAGGCGCAAAGTTAGTGCAGGTATACAGCGGTTTAATCTATCAAGGTCCCGGTTTGGTTAAACAATGTGTGAACGCCTGCTAAAGTGTTATTAAATGTTAAAGCCAAAACCTAAAGAGAGAGCTATGAGCGAACAAAAATCAATCCTCCGCACGCTGTTAAGCTACGGTCAAAGCGTGCTTGCGGGTTTAGTAGGCATACAATCAAATCAGAAACGTGAAGAAGACCTTAATGAAGGTGGTTTAGAGCGGATGATCTATGTAGGCCTAGGTACCCTGGTAGTATTCGTAATCATTGTGGTTACTGCGGTCAATAGCGTCCTTCCCAGTTGATAACACGGGCAAATATTCAATATAATACCAAAATAATACTTGCTAAATACCCCCTTAATTGACGATAATCACCGCGGCTCAAATTAAGTCTTGTTTGGGCACTAATTAATATCCACGATCTAAAAGATCAATTGGAGGGTAGGTATGTTTTCTAGAGCTTGGCAACGCCTGAGTTCTGTAGTCTTGGGTTTGGTATCAGCTCCCGCCGCAATGGCAGATTGGGAACTGAACATGCCTCGAGGCATCACAGAAGTAAGTCAATCTATTTACGAACTACACATGCTTATTTTTTGGATTTGCGTATGGATTGGTGTCGTCGTTTTTGGCGTCATGTTTTACTCCATTTTCAAGCATCGAAAGTCCAAAGGTGCTGTTGCTTCTCAGTTTCACGAAAGCCTTGGTTTAGAATTATTATGGACTGCTGTGCCAACGGTCATCCTGATAGCTATGGCTGTGCCAGCTACAACTGTGTTGATACAAATGTATGACACTACAAATTCTGCCGTGGATATTAAGATTACCGGTCATCAATGGAAGTGGCAGTATGACTACCTTGGCGAAGATGTGGGCTTCTTTAGTAACCTATCCACTACAACAGACGAAATTTATAACCGTACTGAAAAAGGTGAAAACTACCTGCTTGAAGTTGATAAGCATGTTGTCGTACCTACGGGCCAAAAGCTACGCTTCCTCATTACCTCTAACGATGTGATTCATGCCTGGTGGGTACCAGAGATCGCAGTTAAAAAAGATGCGATTCCAGGTTACATCAACGAATCTTGGGCGTTGATCCCAGAAGGTCAGGAAGGTCTATATAGAGGTCAGTGTGCCGAACTTTGTGGTGTGCAACACGGTTTTATGCCCATTGTGCTAGAAGCAGTGACCGCAGACGAGTATCAAGCATGGTTGGACGATCAACGTGCCGGTAAAATCGCAGAAGCCGCCGCTGCACTAGGTGACTTTAGCTATGACGAACTCATGGTTGAGGGTGCTGAAGTATACGCTCGCAGTTGTGCGGGTTGTCATGGTACTGAAGGGCAGGGTATGGGTAGTGTGTTCCCAGCATTGGCGGGTAGCCCAATTGCTATTAACGATATGGCTGGTCACATCGATATTGTACTCAATGGTAAGGCTGGTACGGCCATGCAGTCATTTAGTGCTCAGCTTAGTGACGTTGAGATCGCCGCTGTTATTACCTATGAGCGAAATGCTTGGGGTAACGATACGGGCGAAACAGTGACTCCACAAATGATAATTGACGCGAAAAAATAGAAGGCTAAATTATGACAACTGCGACTGCTAGTCACGATGATCATGGCCATCACGGCCCTGCGAAGGGCATCATGCGATGGGTATTAACAACTAACCACAAAGACATCGGTACCTTGTACCTTTGGTTTGCCTTCACCATGCTTCTTACTGGTGGTGTTATGGCGCTTATTGTTCGCACTGAATTATTTCAGCCGGGTATGCAGCTTATAGAACCTGAGTTCTATAACCAAATGACTACCATGCACGGTTTAATTATGGTGTTCGGTGCTATTATGCCAGCCTTCGTTGGCCTTGCTAACTGGATGGTTCCACTCATGATTGGGGCGCCAGATATGGCTTTGCCACGCATGAATAACTGGAGCTTTTGGATATTGCCGTTTGCTTTTGGCATGCTGCTGTTCACGTTATTCACTGAAGCGGGTGCGCCAAACTTTGGTTGGACTTTTTATGCACCCCTGTCTACTACATACGCACCCAGTAGTGTGACCTACTTCATCTTTGGTGTGCACATGATGGGCATTTCCTCCATCATGGGAGCCATCAACATTATTGTTACTATCTTAAACCTTCGGGCGCCAGGCATGACTTTGATGAAAATGCCACTATTTGTGTGGACTTGGTTCATTACGGCTTATTTGCTCGTTGCGGTAATGCCTGTTTTGGCAGGCGTAGTAACCATGATGTTGATGGATATTCACTTTGGTACTAGCTTCTTTGATGCAGCTGGTGGTGGTGATCCTGTGTTGTTCCAGCACGTATTTTGGTTCTTCGGACACCCAGAAGTGTATATTATGATTTTGCCAGCCTTTGGTATTGTGTCGCAAATCATTCCTACCTTTGCTCGTAAGCCGCTGTTTGGTTACGCTTCAATGGTATATGCCACTTCGTCCATAGCCTTCTTGTCATTTATTGTATGGGCTCACCACATGTTTACTGTGGGTATGCCGCTGCAGACTGAACTCTTCTTTATGTACGCTACCATGTTGATAGCTATACCCACGGGAGTGAAAGTTTTTAACTGGGTGTCGACCATGTTTAGAGGCTCTATGACCTTCGAAACTCCCATGTTATTTGCCTTGGCCTTTGTGGTGCTATTTACCATTGGCGGTTTCTCCGGTTTAATGCTTGCTATTGCTCCTGCAGACTTCCAGTACCATGACACCTATTTCGTAGTGGCTCACTTCCACTATGTGCTAGTACCGGGTGCACTGTTTGGTATTATTGCAGGTGTTTATTACTGGCTACCTAAATGGACAGGCAATTACTACAATGAGAAGTTGGGTAAATTCCATTTTTGGATGTCCTTCATCGGCGTTAACGTGACCTTCTTCCCGATGCATTTTGTTGGTTTAGCAGGCATGCCGCGTCGTATCCCTGATTACGCGCTGCAGTTTGCGGACTTTAATGCAATTGCTACTGTTGGTGCCTTCATCTTTGGTTTCTCTCAGCTTATTTTCTTGTTCATATTGATCAAGACTATCCGCGGTGGCGAAAAAGCTACAGATCAAGTGTGGGAAGGTGCAGAAGGCTTGGAGTGGACTATTCCGTCACCAGCCCCCTATCACACTTTTGCTGAGGCACCTCACGTTAAGTAAGGTTAAATTTAAAGCCATATGAAATCTGATTCATCAAAGCCAGATAACCAATCTGGCATTAAGCCGAAAAACACGGCATTAAAGTTAGTACTAGCCGCTGTAGCTATGTTTGGTTTTGGTTTTGCTTTAGTACCTTTGTATGACGTATTTTGTGAGATCACAGGGATTAATGGTAAGACTGCGGGTCCGGTGGAAAGAGTTGAGCAGTGGGTTGATACAAGTCGCACTATAACGGTGCAGTTTATAACAACTAATAACGCGGGTATGCCCTGGGAATTTGAAGCTTTGCAAGAAGAAGTGGAAATGCATCCAGGCGCATGGACTCAGGTAGAGTTTTGGGCGCTAAACCCAACCACAGAAGACATGGTAGGGCAGGCGGTGCCAAGTGTATCTCCATCTGAGGTAGCCCAATACGTGCAAAAGACAGAATGTTTCTGTTTTGATCAGCAGAAGTTAAAGGCTGGGGAAGGGCGTAAGATGCCGCTCATTTTCTCCTTAGACCCAGAACTTCCGGCTCATGTTCGTAAGGTGACTATGTCTTATACGTTATTTGATGCAGGCGCTTTTGCTGAATAGCAACAGTGTATATATAATTTAAGTCGTATAATACGGCCCGATAACAAGTCTTCGACGAAGGAGCGATACATGACAACATCCAGTTATTACGTACCAGAGAGTAGTTACTTTCCAATTGTGGCAAGCTTTGGCCTCATAGGCATGGCTGCCGGTGCGGGTGGTATGATTAACCACATGAGTTCTGGTGGGGTAGGTTATGCCTTTCCTCATTTAGTCTTTTTAGTGGGCACTTTGTTACTAGCCTTCATACTCTTCAATTGGTTTAGTAAAGTAATCATAGAAAGTAGGGCTGGCATGTACAGCCCACAAATGGACATGTCTTACCGGTGGGGTATGGGTTGGTTCATATTTTCAGAAGTCATGTTCTTTGCTGCTTTCTTTGGTGTATTACTCTATGTACGCCAGTGGGCAGGCCCTTGGTTAGATGGCCAAGGTGATAAAGGGTCCTCACATATGTTGTGGCCTGATTTTGATTACGCTTGGCCTATGTTTAACAACCCAGCAGGTGCAGACCTTCCTGGCCCTAAAGCTGTGATCGACCCTTGGCATATTCCATTATTGAATACAGTGTTGTTGATGTCTTCTAGCGTAACCTTAACCATTGCTCATCATGCTCTTAGGGCAATGCACCGTGGTAAGACCATTTTTTGGTTAGCTGTTACGGTTATTTTAGGTGCCATCTTCGTCTATTATCAGGTGTTGGAGTACATTGAAGCCTATACTGAATTAGGCCTTACGTTAGACTCAGGCATTTATGGTTCTACCTTCTTTATGTTGACAGGCTTTCACGGTGTGCACGTAACCATTGGTGCGTTTATCTTGTTCATTATGTGGATCCGTATCTGCAAAGGACACTTTACACCAGATCAGCATTTTGGGTTTGAAGCCGCTGCTTGGTATTGGCACTTCGTAGATATGGTCTGGGTAGGCTTGTTCTTATTCGTCTATATCTTATAAGCTTTATTGTAATACCCATAAAGGCAGCTTAATGGCTGCCTTTTCTGTTTCTAGTGATGGTTTTTAGAATTAATGAATAGCAGCCCATGGCGAGCTAGTCACAAGTTGACCGCTCCAAAATCCGTAGGTAACTAGTAAAATCAGCAGTATAATTAAGGAAATACGGTACGTTAATGACGTTAATAACCGGGTTGATTTTGTACCGTCCTTCATTAAGAAAAAGAATCCACTTGCTAGGCTAATTAGGGCTAAGAGTAACACTATGACGATGACGATTTTGAACATATAAAGGGTCTCATTAAATACGTTAATTAGGTGTAGCTAAAATAATGATTAAACGAATGCAGCACTATTGGGCAATCTCGGTGTTCACGCTTTTCTTTTTGCCATTAACTATTAGCTTAGGATTTTGGCAACTAGATAGAGCCGATCAAAAGCAACAGCTGCAGGCAAGTTTGGCTTCCTTAGAGCAACCTATTACGCTTGCTCAAGGACAAGAGCTCCAGTTAGGTGCCCTAGAGAACTTCCAAAGAGTGACACTGAATAGTCGCTTTATCAAGCCCTTTATTTGGTTAAAAGATAATCAAGTTGTAAACGGTAAAGTGGGTTATGACGCCGTTGGCCTGATTGGGTTAGGCACTGATTTATTGCTTGTTAATCGTGGCTGGTTTGCGTCATATGGCCAAAGAAATCCCTTGCCTGCCACCGACTGGGTTGATGGTGAGGTGTCTCTGACAGGGCGCCTGGTTATGGTTCAAGCTAATCCTTACCAACTAGGCACAGATGTTTATACTGACCAATATCCGCAGCTCGTGCAGGCCATTTTGCCGCCTGAATTAGCTGTTCATTTAAAAGCTTCGTTACAAGGCACACTGTTGCCCTGGGTGCTTATGCTTGATCAACCAGGTGATGCAACCTTAACGCCACATTGGCGGGCTAGCACTATGACTGATGCAAAACATTTGGCTTATGCGTGGCAATGGTTTGGCCTTGCCTTAACCCTTATCATTTTATATATTTATCGCGTATTTTATTCACCCTTAGATGCTAAAAAGGTAGATTAATGAGTACTAAAAAGACTAACCGTTTGACCTTGTACGCTGTGTTTTGTGTTACTGCTGTGCCATTAGCTATCGCTATGGTGATGTACTTCAATCTATGGGGAGTGCCAGATGGGCGCACCAATTTTGGCCAGTTACTGCTACCACCTAATCAACTCAAACAAACTCAATTAGTTAACGAAAAAGCTGTACCTTGGTCTCAGGAAGATGCAGATAAGCGATGGCTGGTAATTTATTTAACGCCCCAAGAGTGTGATAAGGCGTGCAAAGAGGCGACCTATTTACTGCGTCAAATTAATGTTGCTCTGGGCAAAGAGGCGCACCGTGTTACGCGCTTTCTAGTGAATCAAAAGGGTGCATATAACGAGCAGTTAAAAAAAGACTATCCTGCGCTGATTCAGCTCACGAGCCAAGCAACAGAATTTTTTGCAATGGGTGAAGGTATTTATCTGGTCGATCCTTTAGGTAATATCATGATGTATTACGCTAAAGATTTTGTGGGCAAACAATTGTTAAAAGACCTTAAGAAATTACTCAAAAACTCAAATATAGGGTAACAAAGATTATGGATACTAGTACTGCTGCACCCAAGTGGAGTTTGTTGCTAACTTATATGTGCCTTGCTATTGTGGCCTGTGTCATCGTTTTAGGGTCTTGGACACGCTTGGCTGATGCTGGCTTAGGCTGTCCTGATTGGCCTGGCTGTTATGGCTCTCTTGTTGTGCCCCAAACCGCCCTAGAAATTGCTAACGCTGAAGCCTTATACCCAGAAGCTCCAGTAGAGATACAAAAAGGGTGGTTAGAGATGATCCACCGCTACTTTGCAACCATGCTAGGTTTTGTTATTTTGGTGTTAGCCGTCGGATCTTGGTCGCAACGAAGACGTTTGAATTATCCTTTTGTTTTGACCCAAGGTTTATTAGCTATGGTCATTCTGCAAGGTACTTTTGGTGCATGGACAGTGACCTGGAAGTTGTGGCCGCAAGTGGTTACATCGCACTTGATGGGTGGCTTTATTACTGCTAGCTTGCTTGCCGTTTTATTGATAAAACTGCATCGCATGGGGCAGCAGGTTAAATTGCTAGCGCTGACCAACTTAAGCCCAAGCAGGTTGCGTCTTTGGGCAATTGTGACTTTAATTTTAATTGCTAGCCAAGTTTTTCTTGGTGGCTGGATGAGTTCCAATTATGCTGCCTTAGCCTGTACTGATTTGCCAACTTGTAATGGTTCTTGGTGGCCCACAATGGACTTTTCGGAAGGTTTTAATGTAACTCAGTCCATTGGTCCAAATTATTTGGGTGGTTTGATGAATAGCGAAGCCCGTCAGGCTATTCATGTACTACATCGATATGGTGCGCTTATTTTAGGCCTATTTTTGCTTTTTATGAGCTATCGTCTTATCGCGCAAGAGGATCGTCGTTTACGTAAGTTTGGTTTAGGTTTTTTAGTGTTGTTTACAGTGCAGTTTTGTTTAGGCGTAGCTAATATTTATTACTTCCTACCCTTGCCAGTTGCTGTTGCACATAACTTTGGTGGCGCATCCTTGTTTGCACTTACTTTTAGTCTTATTTATATAGTTTTTTCAGACCGAGGTCGCCTCAATGAGCTTTGAAGCCACAGCAACGCCAGGTACTATTAACTGGCGTGATTATTATGAGATGTGTAAACCCAATGTGGTCTTACTCATGTTGCTGACGTCCTTAGTAGGCATGTTCATGGCAACTCCTGGTATGGTGCCATGGCCAGTATTAATTTGGGGTAACTTGGGTATCGCCATGACGGCTGGTTCTTCAGCCGCCATTAATCATGTCATTGATCGCCGCATTGACGGTCAAATGGGCCGTACCCATAACCGACCAGTAGCGAAGGGCAAAGTAAAACCAATCCATGCGCTTTTTTTTGCGGCTGTAATGGCAGTTATCGGCCTTGCTATATTGTATATATTGGTTAATCCGATGACCGCATGGCTAACCTTAGCGTCTTCAATCGGCTATGCCTTTATTTACACTGGCTACCTAAAGCGTGCCACGCCCCAGAACATTGTCATTGGCGGTCTTGCAGGGGCCATGCCGCCACTCTTGGGTTGGGTTGCAGTGACTGGGACTGTCGACCCCAATGCGCTGCTTTTAGTACTCATTATATATGCCTGGACGCCGCCTCATTTTTGGGCCTTGGCTATCCACAAGCGTGATGAATACGCTAAGGTTGAGATTCCGATGCTGCCTGTGACCCATGGTTTAGAGTTCACTGGCTTACAAATTCTCTTGTATA
Source organism: Oceanospirillaceae bacterium ASP10-02a (assembly GCA_905182035.1). Taxonomy (GTDB): domain Bacteria; phylum Pseudomonadota; class Gammaproteobacteria; order Pseudomonadales; family Balneatricaceae; genus Njordibacter. Next base: position 30,372 of record CAJIZL010000012.1, read on the forward strand.
CCGTGTTGATGATTATTTCTACCATGCTGCCTTATATTGTGGGTATGAGTGGATTTATCTACTTAGTAGGTGTGACCTTATTGAATATTCGGTTCCTATATTGGGCCCTGTGTTTGTATCGAGGAGCCTATGACAAGGCGGCCATGAAGACGTTTTGGTATTCTATTATTTACCTTATGCTATTGTTCGTGTTGTTGTTGGTAGATCACTATTTTCCTATCTAGTTGTGGCTGAATATAGGTCTCCCCTAAAACCCTCATTCATGTCATTTTTTATTGGCATTACTCAGATAGGTTGGAACTATGGTGTTAGCGTGTTTAACACTCAACTGTTGCTAATGGAAAAATCTTGAGCACTGTGGTAATGCATTTTCTGCATTGACACGGTGCACTTACCAAGTCCCTCCTTAATTTCTGCTGGAACCATTTTCCCCTCTGCATTGTCAATGGTGCTATACTGCGCGCCCTTTTGATTGCTGCAGTATTTACCTATGACCTACGCCTTTTTTGCCACCTGTCCCAAAGCCATGGAACCTATACTGGCAGATGAACTTGGCCCTTTGGGGGCGGAAGACATTAAGCTAACCCAAGGTGGTGTTTATTTTAATGGAGACTTAAAGGTAGGCTACAGCGCATGTTTGTGGAGCCGGTTGGCTAACCGCGTGCTACTGCTATTACACAGTGAAGCCGTTGATAGTGTTGACGAACTCTATGACGCCGTAAGTAAAGTTGAGTGGACTGAGCATTTTGACAGCGATCAAACCTTTTTAGTGGACTATGCTGGCCGTATGCGTGGCATCGACAACACTCACTTTGGTGCTCTTAAAGTAAAGGACGCCATAGTTGATCAATTTCGCAGTAAAGGTGAAATACGTCCCAACATAGCTAAACAAGAGCCTGATGTGCGGATCAACGTATTCATCACTAAAGGCCGTGTACGTATTAGCTTAGATTTGTCTGGTGAGAGCTTACATAAGCGTGGGTATCGTCGTGAAGGTGGTATGGCGCCGCTAAAAGAAAACCTAGCTGCAGCTCTTTTGATTCGTGCAGGCTGGCCGGCGATGGCTGCGGCTGGTAAGCCACTACTGGACCCTATGTGTGGTTCTGGCACCTTTTTAATTGAAGCGGCAATGATGGCGTCTGATACTGCGCCAGGCTTATTACGTTGGCGTTTTGGTTTGCAAATGTGGAAGCAGCACAATGTAGACTTGTGGCGTGAAGTTTGGGACGCTGCTGAGTTACGCAGAGAAGCGGGTGAAGCTGCTGCCACCAGCGAAATCCATGGTTACGATGGTCAACCAAAAGCAGTGTCTAAATGCCGTGAAAACTTAAAACAAGCAGGCATGACCGACCGCATCCGTGTGAGTCACAGAGAGCTCAAAGACCTAAAGCCACTAACACACAACGCTGAACAACAAACGGGTTTGGTGATTACTAATCCTCCATATGGGGAGCGATTAAGTGAAGTAGCAGACATCCAGTATTTGTATCAACATTTGGGAGAGCGTCTGAGCCAAGACTTTATTGGCTGGGAATTAGGCGTGTTTACCGGCAATACTGAATTAGGTAAGGCGGTGGGTTTACGTTCCCACAAGCAGTATTCTTTTTATAATGGTGCCATTAAAAGCCAGCTGTTAATGTACACTCTAGAAACTACTAACCGCTTCGCAGATCGACGCCAAGCCAGTGGTGAAATTCCATTACAAGCCCTCAGTGAAGGTGCCCAAATGTTTGCAAACCGCGTTGCGAAGAATCGCAAGCAGTTAAGCAAATGGGTAAAGCAGGAAAGCATTGAGTGTTACCGTTTATATGATGCTGATATGCCAGAGTATGCTGTAGCGATCGACATTTATGGTGATTGGCTGCATGTGCAGGAATATGCAGCGCCTAAGACTGTTGATGCCGAAAAAGCTCAGCGCCGTTTAGAAGAAGTGATGCTGGCATTGCCGCAAGCTATGCAAATTCCAGAGGAACGCATTGTATTAAAGCAGCGCCGCCAGCAAACGGGCAAGGATCAGTATCAAACCCATGATGAAAAAGGTGAATACATTCAGGTTCAAGAGGGTGGTTGTAAACTGCTAGTGAACCTTAACGATTATTTAGACACTGGATTGTTCTTAGATCACCGACCTGTCCGTCAAAAAATTCAATATCTAGCTCATGGTAAACGCTTCTTAAACCTATTTTGTTATACCGGCACCGCGACCATGCATGCGGTACACGGTGGGGCACATAAGTCATTGAGTGTAGACATGTCGGCTACCTATTTGTCTTGGGGTAAAAAGAACCTTGCTTTGAATGGTTTTAGCGACCAGGTACACCGTTTTGAACAGCACGACTGCATGGAATTCATCAAGAGCCACAAGGGTGAATATGACCTGATCTTCCTTGATCCTCCTACTTTTTCTAATTCTAAGAAGATGGTAGGTGTGTTAGATGTACAGCGTGACCATGCGTGGATGATTCATAAAGTAATGGACTTGTTAACAGAAGATGGCTTGTTAATATTCTCTACTAACTATCGCCGTTTTGAATTAGACGAAAAGGTACTGCAACACAATCATGTAGTTGACATCAGTGACGAGACCTTAGATAAAGACTTTAATCGCAATAAGAAGATTCATCGCTGTTGGGAAATCCGTAAGTACAAGCCTGAAGTGGCCATCACTTCAGAGTTTTATGACGCAGACTATGCAGAATCTAAACCTGTATCTAAACCTACAACCAAGGATCAGGCAGACTTTAATCCTTGGTTGAAAAAAGACTAATTCGTTTTAGTCTAACGACGTAGCGCCGATTTTATGAATACTTAGGTCGGCGCCGTTAAACTCTTCTTCTTCCGTGAGTCTTAGCCCAATAAACTTCTTCACACCACCATACACAATAAATCCACCGATTAAGGCAATGCTTAATCCGAGTAGGGTGCCAAGCAGCTGAGACATAAAGCTTACACCACCTAAACCACCAAAGGCCTCTAAACCAAAGATGCCTGCAGCGATACCCCCCCATACTCCACACAGTCCGTGTAGTGGCCACACCCCTAACACGTCATCAATCTTCCAGCGATTTTGGGTCATCATGAAAGTGTAAACAAAAAGGCCACCTGCAATCAGGCCTACGGCTAGAGCACCAATAGGGTGCATTAAATCGGAACCAGCACACACAGCCACTAAGCCAGCTAATGGTCCATTGTGGACAAACCCTGGGTCATTTTTACCAATGACCAATGCAGCAATAGTACCGCCAGCCATGGCCATTAGCGTGTTGACGGCCACTAAACCACTGATGCCATCTAGGGTTTGAGCTGACATCACGTTAAAACCAAACCAGCCAATCGTTAGAATCCATGAACCTAAGGCTAAAAAGGGAATGCTTGAAGGCGCAAATGCCACTAATTTCCCTTTACGATAACGTCCCTTGCGAGTGCCTAGGAGCAATACTGCTGCAAGTGCGAGCCAACCACCCATGCCATGCACTACTACGGAGCCTGCAAAGTCATGAAAGCCTGCGCCAAAGGTTTGTTCTAGCCATGATTGGAAGCCATAGTTGCCATTCCAGGCGATACCTTCGAATAAGGGATAGACAATACCTACGATTAACGCAGCGGCAACAAGCAATGGCCAAAAGCGCGCTCGTTCAGCAATACCTCCAGAAATTATGGCAGGAATAGCTGCAGCAAAGGTCATTAAGAAGAAAAATTTCACCAGCTGGTAGCCATTATTAGCGCTTAAAGCCTCGGCGCTGGTAAAAAAGTGTTGATCGTAGGCGATCCAGTAGCCTACAAAAAAATACGCAAGGCAGGAGAAACCAAAATCCGTCATAATTTTAACTAAGGCGTTAACTTGGTTTTTATGCCTAACTGTACCCACCTCTAAAAAGGCAAAACCAGCATGCATGGCAAGCACCATAATGGCTCCCATAAGAATGAACAGGGTATTAGAACTTTGCACCAAGGTGGCGACTGCGCTCATTGTGGATTCCACTACAACTCCTTAAATTTATCTTTGCACTGTTTTGAGGCGGTTTGAAAACGAACTGCTTATTAGTGGTGCAATATGCACTAATAGATTGCATTTGAGCCCCTATAATCCCGCTGTTAGTTATAAAGCAAAGAGTGTGCCAGCACATAAGTTCAGGCAAGAAAAAACCACCCTTGGGTGGTTTTTATCAATGCCAAAATTGTGGTGCTTTATTTAGCAGGGTAAGGGCGTTTAGTTTCACCAGTATATAATTGGCGGGGACGACCGATACGGTACGGGCTATTAAGCATTTCATGCCAGTGAGAAATCCAACCTACCGTACGTGCTACGGCAAAAATGACCGTAAACATAGAGGTTGGAATGCCAATGGCTTTAAGGATGATGCCAGAGTAAAAATCCACATTTGGGTATAGCTTACGCTGGATAAAGTATTCGTCTTCTAGGGCGATTTGCTCTAAACGTTTAGCTATTTGCAATAGTGGATCATTCTCTACACCGAGTAAGGCTAATACTTCGTCGCATGTTTCACGCATTACCGTGGCGCGAGGGTCAAAATTCTTATACACACGGTGACCAAAGCCCATAAGGCGAAAAGGGTCGTTCTTGTCTTTAGCTCTGGCAACAAATGCATCAATATTAGAAACATCGCCAATTTCCTCAAGCATATCAAGTACGGCTTCATTGGCACCGCCGTGGGCTGGGCCCCATAGGGCAGCAATACCCGAAGCAATACAAGCAAAGGGGTTGGCACCAGAGGAGCCAGCTAAACGCACTGTAGAAGTTGATGCATTTTGCTCATGATCTGCATGCAACAAGAAGATTTTATCCATGGCGCGAGATAAAACTGGGTCTATTTTACTTTCTGCAGTAGGTTTGCCAAACATCATGTGTAAGAAGTTTTCGGCGTAATTAAGGTCGTCACGTGGAAAAATAAATGGCTGGCCAATGGAGTATTTGAAACACATGGCTGCAAGGGTAGGCATTTTAGAGATTAAGCGGTGAATCGCTTTTTCTCGGTGATGAGGATTGTCGTTATCAAGTTGATCGTGATAGAACGCAGATAGTGCGCCTACTACACCACACATGATCGCCATTGGATGGGCGTCACGGCGGAAACCATTGAAAAAATGCGTAAGCTGCTCATGCACCATGGTGTTATGGGTGATATGGTTTTCAAACTCATCCATCTGTTCGGTGGTTGGAAGTTCGCCGTGGATTAAAAGGTAACAGGTTTCTAGATAGGATGAGTTAGCAGCTAGATCTTCAATCGCATAACCACGGTGTAATAAAATGCCATTATCACCATCGATGTAGGTGATTTTAGATTCACATGAAGCCGTAGACACAAAGCCTGGGTCGTAGGTAAAAAGGCCTTTGCTCACTAATTGACGTACGTCAATAACATCGGGGCCAGTGCTGCCTGAGTATATCGGCAGTTCTATTGGGTCCATACCTTCTACGTGAAGAGTGGCTTTTCTTTCGGACATGTATTGGCTCCTAAAAAATGTGATGGGAGGGATGGCTTATAAAGCGGCAATTTAACGTTAGTGCACCATTTAAAACAGCGAGCATAAGTCAGGCACCTCCAAAAACTGGACCCTATCTTACCTTAGACTTACCCTCGAAAGGGCATAGAAAAGATTCGGCATATAGATTGTAGGTATAATTACAAGTGATATGGAGGGGGGTTGCTATAACGCTAGGTTTATATCATCCTCTTGTCGTGGGCGTTTGTAAAGAGCTGGTGTTAAGTCTAAGCCACGCACTGGGTGCTTCTTGATGCATGTCTATGCAAAATAAAAGAACACATATACTACAAAAGTTGCGTTGTTTTCTGCTGTTCAAATCACTATACTTGCGACCTGCGTGACGCTTACAGCTAAGTGAGTGTCGATTTGGCGTAGTGTTCCAAGCCTTAATTCAACTCATTTTTTAGCCAAGAGTAGGTAACCGTGAGCGATAAAAGACCCGTTAATCTCGACCTAGGCACATTCAAGCACCCTTTAATTTCTGTGGTTTCTATCAGCCACCGCATTTCTGGCGTTATTTTGTTTGTGGGCCTGGTATTTTTATTTAATTTATTCGATACCTCATTAAAAAATGCGGCAGAATTCGCTTCTGCACAAACCTTACTACAAGAGAACTTTTTTGCCCAGTTTGTGACTTGGGGATTGTTGTCTGCCTTAGGATTTCACTTTAGCGCTGGTATGAAGCATCTCGTCATGGACTTAGGTCATGGTGAAGAGCTAGAAACAGCCAACAAAGCAGCAAAATTTGTTATTGGCTTAACGGTTATATTAGCCGTATTGGCAGGAGTTTGGATATGGTAACCACAGTTACAAGTTTTGGGCGTAGTGGGCTTTCTGATTGGTTAGTGCAGCGAGTGAGTGCATTAATATTAGCAGTCTATTCCGTATTTATGGTGGTTTACCTGTTGGTAAACCCTCAGTTAGATTTTGCTCAATGGCACGCCTTATTCAGTATGACCAGTATGCGTATCTTCAGTTTAATGGCACTTTTGTCTTTGGGTGCACATTGCTGGATTGGCCTCTGGTCTATTTCCACCGATTACCTTAAGCCGTTTACACTGCGTTTTGTATTCCAAATGGTAGTTGGTTTATTAATGTTCATTTACACCGTTTGGGGTGTTCAGTTGCTGTGGGGCCTATAAGTCATGTCAAACACCTTACGTAAAATGTCCTATGAAGCTATCGTCATTGGTGGCGGTGGTGCCGGAATGCGAGCTGCCCTGCAGCTCACGGAATCTGGTTTAAAGACCGCATGTATTACTAAAGTATTTCCTACCCGTTCTCATACAGTGTCGGCCCAAGGTGGCATTACCTGCGCCATTGCTAGTGATGATCCGAACGATGATTGGCGCTGGCACATGTATGATACCGTAAAAGGCTCCGACTATATTGGTGACCAAGACGCGATTGAATATATGTGCAGTGTGGGGCCGCAGGCGGTATTTGAATTGGACCACATGGGTCTACCTTTCTCCCGCACTGAAGAGGGGCGTATATATCAGCGTCCTTTTGGTGGTCAGTCTAAGAATTTTGGTGAGGGTGGTCAAGCTGCCCGGACTTGTGCAGCTGCAGATCGTACGGGGCATGCACTATTGCACGCTTTGTATCAAGGTAACTTAAAAGGTGGCACCACTTTTTTAAATGAATGGTTCGCTGTAGACATGGTGCAAAATGACGATGGCGCTGTTGTTGGTGTGGTTGCCATTTGTATTGAATCTGGAGAAACCGTTTATATCGAAGCTAAGGCAACTGTTTTGGCTACGGGTGGTGCAGGCCGCATTTATCAATCCACCACTAACGCATTAATTAACACGGGTGATGGTGTGGGTATGGGTTTGCGTATGGGTTTGCCTGTGCAAGATATGGAAATGTGGCAATTTCATCCTACTGGTATAGCTGGTGCTGGTACCCTGGTGACCGAAGGCTGTCGTGGCGAAGGTGGCTACCTTATTAACAAAGATGGCGAACGGTTTATGGAGCGCTATGCGCCTAATGCTAAAGACTTAGCTGGCCGTGATGTTGTGGCCCGGTCTATGGTATTGGAGATATTAGAAGGCCGTGGTTGTGGCGTAAATGGCGACCATGTGCTGCTGAAGCTCGATCACCTAGGCGAAGATGTATTGGAAAGTCGGTTGCCTGGTATTTGTGAGTTGTCTCGTACCTTTGCCCATGTAGATCCAGTGTTTGAACCAGTGCCTGTGGTGCCTACATGCCACTATATGATGGGTGGCTTACCCACTAATATTGGTGGCCAGGTGTTGTACCCAGAATCAGAATCAGAAACGCGTATAATTGAAGGTTTATATGCATGTGGTGAGGCCGCCTGTGTGTCAGTGCATGGAGCAAACCGTTTAGGTGGCAACTCACTGTTAGATCTCGTTGTTTTTGGTCGAGCAGCTGGTATTCAGATTGAAAAATCGATGCGAGAAGGTTATCGTGCTGAACCTGCAAACCAAGCTAATTTAGATGCAGCCATGGCACGCCTGAATGCATTAAATAATTCTGAATCAGGTGAAAGTATTCCTGAAGTTCGGGTAGAGCTTCAAAAGACTATGCAGCTATACTTTGGTGTGTTTCGTGAAGGCGAAAACATGCTCAAAGGACTAGAGCTTTTGCGTGAGCTTCGGGTAAAAATATCTAACCTTCATCTACAAGATAAAACCGGTGCATTTAATACCGATCGTATAGAAGCCCTAGAGTTACAAAACCTGTTTGAAGTAGCATTTGCTACCGCGTTTTCTGCTGAACAACGTAAGGAGAGTCGTGGTGCTCATGCGCGTAACGACTATACTGAACGTGACGACGAACACTGGCTAAAACACTCAGTGTATTACCCCACCGAAGAACGCCTTGGCAAGCGAGATGTGAACTTTTCACCCAAAACTGTGGATGCCTTCCCACCTAAAATTCGTACTTATTAAGGAGTAGTGTTATGTTAACAGTGAGTGTTTATCGCTACCATCCAGAACTCGATGCGAAGCCTTATATGCAAGACTTTCAGGTTGATACTGAAGGTAAAGATCTAATGGTATTAGATGTTTTGAATTTGTTGAAAATACGAGATCGGGGCCTCACTTATCGCCGATCATGCAGTGAAGGAGTATGTGGTTCTGATGGTATGAATATCAATGGCACTAATGGTTTAGCATGTATTACACCATTATCGTCGTGTGTGAAAAACAACAAGTTAACCTTGCGCCCGTTGCCTGCTTTACCAGTTATTCGTGACCTGGTCATTGATATGGATCAGTTCTATAAGCAGTATGAAAAAGTCAAGCCGTTCTTGTTGAACGATACTCCAGCCCCTGCTATCGAGCGTCTTCAGTCTCCTGAAGATCGTGAGAAGTTAGACGGACTATACGAATGTATTCTGTGTGCTTGTTGTTCAACGGCGTGTCCCTCATTTTGGTGGAACCCAGATAAATTTATTGGTCCAGCTGGCTTGCTTCAGGCCTATCGTTTCTTGGCTGATAGCCGCGATACGGGGACGGATCAACGCTTAGCTGATTTAGACGATCCGTTTAGTGTGTTTCGGTGCCATGGTATTATGAACTGTGTCACTGTCTGTCCTAAGGGTTTAAATCCAACCAAAGCTATTGGACATATTCGGAACATGTTGTTGACTAGAGCCACGTAAGTTTAACGGTGAATGAGTTCAAGGCCGTTATTTAAGGGTCTTGAACGCTAATTTGTTTAGTAAAATGTGACTATGTTGCTTAACCATGTGACGCATTACGGGTTATACTGGACGCGTTTGGTTAAGTCTAACCACAATCGGAAATCGGTGATACTGAATGCATGACAGCGTAATGGAGCAACAGAGGCGTGAGTCTCATTTCTCTGGCGGCAACTTTGCGTACATTGAAGAAATGTACGAAACCTATTTACGTGACCCCAATGCTGTTCCAGAGCAATGGCGGCAAGAGTTTGATCAACTGCCTCGAGTACCAGACTCCATTAGTGGGGATGTGCCTCACTCTACTATAAAAGAACACTTTGTCCTTCTAGGTAAAAATCAAAGCAAATCCCACCCCATACGAACTGCAACTCTAAGTAGTGACCATGAGCGTAAACAAGTTAGGGTGGTGCGTCTGATTAATGCATATCGTGTGCACGGTCATCAGATAGCCAGTTTAGACCCTTTAGAGCTTAAAGCTAAAGAAGTGGTGCAAGCCCTCGACTTACATTTCCACGAGTTATCTGCAGCTGATTTAGACACTGTGTTCCAAGTAGGCGCTTCCTACTTAGGCAAAGAAGAAATGCCTTTATCGGAAATTATTGCTGGCCTTGAAGAGACCTACTGCTCAACCGTGGGTTGTGAATATAGCCACATTGTTAATACTGATGAAAAGCTATGGATTAGACAGCGGGTGGAGTCAGTACGCAGCCATCCAGAACATACGCCAGAAAAACGTCAGCATATTTTTGAACGTTTAATCGCTGCTGAAGGTCTAGAGAAATACCTTGCTTCTCGCTTTTCTGGTGCCAAACGCTTTGGCCTTGAAGGTGGTGAAACTCTGATTCCAATGTTGGATAACATCATACAGCGCTCAGGTAGCAACAAAGCTAAAGAAATTGTCATAGGTATGGCCCACCGTGGTCGGCTAAATGTATTGATTAATATTTTTGGCAAAAATCCAGTCGATTTGTTTGAGGAGTTTGAAGGTAAGCAACCTTTGAATACTTCTGGTGATGTTAAGTACCATCAAGGTTTTTCCACCAATGTGAGCACTCCTGGTGGAGAAGTACACATGGCCTTGGCGTTTAATCCGTCTCACTTGGAAATTGCTAATCCAGTGGCAGAAGGCTCGGTACGAGCACGTCAAGATCGTCGCAATGACACTAAAGGCGATACCGTATTGCCAATTTGTTTACATGGGGACGCCGCTTTTGCAGGTCAGGGTGTAGTAATGGAAACGTTACAAATGTCCCAAACCCGTGCCTATAAAACTGGTGGTACGGTCCATATTGTAATCAATAATCAGGTGGGCTTTACTACCAGTAAAAAAGAAGACGCACGTACTACCCCTTACTGTACTGATGTTGCGAAATTCATCGACGCTCCAATTTTTCACGTCAATGGTGATGACCCAGATGCTGTGGCCTTCGTGTCGGAGCTAGCGTTAGATTATCGCAATGAATTTAAACGGGATGTTGTTATAGATCTTGTATGTTATCGTCGTCGCGGTCACAACGAAGCCGATGAACCGTCTGGTACACAACCATTGATGTATAACGCCATTAAAGCTAAAAAAACGGTGGCTACGTTGTATGGACAACAATTGGTAAACGAAGGCGTTATTACAGCGGCAGACATTACCTCTTATCAAAACGATTATCGTAATGCCCTTGATAATGGTGAGCACGTTGCCAAATCACTTGTTACGACGCCTGACACAAGTTCGTTTGTGAATTGGAAACCCTACTTAGGTCACGAATGGACAGCGGCCGGCGATACACGAGTGGCCAGCGATGTATTAAAGGATTTAGGCCAACGTTTAGATCAGGTGCCACAAGGTTTTGTAGTACAGCGTCAGGTGAAGAAAATTCTTGATGACCGCTTAAAGATGGCATCTGGTGCAGCAGAAATTAATTGGGGTTTTGCCGAAGTGATGGCTTATGCCTCTCTGCTGGAGGAAGGTTATCCTATTCGTCTAACAGGACAAGATGTGGGCCGTGGTACTTTTTCCCATCGTCATGCTGTATTACATGATCAGAAGGGCAGCGGTGCTTACGTTCCTTTGCGAAATTTATCACCACAACAACCTGAATTTACTATTTTTGATTCTTTGTTGTCAGAAGAAGCAGTGCTAGCGTTTGAGTATGGGTATGCATCAACGTCACCAGAAGGTCTAGTGATCTGGGAAGCGCAGTTTGGCGATTTCGCTAATGGCGCTCAAGTGGTGGTTGATCAATTTATCACCAGTGGTGAACATAAGTGGGGCCGCATGTGCGGTTTAACGATGTTGCTACCCCATGGTTATGAGGGTCAAGGTCCAGAACATTCCTCTGCTCGTTTAGAGCGATACTTACAGATGTGCGCCGAGCACAACATCCAAGTCTGTGTACCTACCACGCCTGCGCAAATATTTCACTTGATCCGACGTCAGGTCATTCGGCCCATGCGTAAGCCATTGGTGGTAATGTCGCCCAAGAGCTTGTTACGTCACAAAATGGCTATTTCGAGCTTAGACGAGTTAGCTCAGGGAGAATTTCAGGTCGTTATTGATGATGTAGATGATCACAAAAAAAGTGCAGTCAAACGTGTTGTACTGACTAGTGGTAAGGTGTACTACGATTTACTTGAGCAGCGTCGTCTGGGCCATTTAGACCATGTGGCTATAGTTCGTATTGAACAACTGTACCCGTTCCCTGAACAGCATTTAGCAGACGTATTAGACCAGTATCCTCATTTGGAAATTGTGGTTTGGTGTCAAGAAGAACCACAAAACCAAGGTGCTTGGTATTCTAGCCAGCATCACATGCGTAAAGTTATACAAATAGGGCGTCCTAAACTCAATTTGATTGTCGCTTCACGACCCGCCTCGGCGGCACCGGCATGTGGTTACATGTCTGTGCATCTAGAAGAGCAACGTTACTTAGTAGCCCAAGCACTGGGATTAGAATCATGAATGGGTTAATTGAGCAAACCCTACCAATCATTAGAGCGAAGAGATAAACCATGTCTATTGAAATTAAAGCCCCATCTTTTCCTGAGTCAGTCGCAGACGGCACTATTGCCACTTGGCACAAACAGCCAGGAGAGGTTTGCAAGCGTGATGATTTGATCGTTGATATTGAGACCGATAAGGTAGTGATGGAAGTGGTTGCACCGGCTGATGGTAGTTTGTCAGAAATTATTGTCGCTGAAGGAGGTACAGTGTTGAGTAATGAGGTTATTGCTCGTTTTACTGGAGCCGCAGAAGCAGCCCCTGTAGTTAATGAAACGCAAGCAGCTGATACCGATCAGATGGAAGTTAGCGGCCCTGCTGTTCGCAAGTTGCTACACGAAAATAATTTAGACGCGAATCAGGTTACTGGCACAGGTAAAGGTGGTCGCTTACTAAAAGAAGACGTGCTTAATTACTTGAAGAACCCAACACCGCTTACCTCAGCCCCGATTCTGGTAGTGGCGGCATCATCACCTGTAGTTAAAGAAACTGTGGCACCCTCCACTGGCCCTCAACATCGTACGTCTCGCCGCGTACCTATGACTCGCTTACGGTCGACCATTGCCAAACGTTTAGTGTCTGCTCAAAACGAAGCAGCTATGTTGACCACCTACAATGAAGTGGATATGTCGCCCATTATGGCGCTGCGTAATCAATATAAAGTTCAGTTTGAAAAAGCCCACAACGGTACGCGTTTAGGGTTTATGTCGTTCTTTGTTAAGGCCTCAGCAGAAGCTCTAAAACGCTATCCAGCGGTGAATGCGTCGTTAGACGGTAATGACATGGTATATCACGGTTATCAAGATGTGAGTGTTGCTGTGTCTACAGATCGTGGTTTGGTAGTGCCAGTATTACGTGATGTAGAAGCGATGACCTTAGCCGATATCGAAAAAGGTATTGTAGAGTTAGCGACGCAAGCCAAAGAAGGCAAGCTAACCTTGGAAGAAATGCAGGGTGGCACCTTCACCATAACAAATGGTGGTATTTTTGGCTCTTTGTTTTCCACGCCAATTTTGAATCCACCACAAACTGCCATCTTGGGTATGCATAAAATTCAAGATCGCCCAATAGCAGAAAATGGCCAAGTGGTCATTCGCCCAATGATGTATTTAGCCTTGTCATATGACCATCGGATGATTGACGGCAAGGAAGCAGTTCAGTTCTTAGTTACCATTAAGGAATTGCTGCAAGACCCAGCGCGAATATTGCTTGAGATATAAGCCCGCGTGTTAACCCAAGTCCGCGTTGTGATCCAACGTGAGCTGACAATCTGAGAAAATATTATGTCCCAAGAATTTGATTTGGTCGTCATCGGTGGCGGTCCTGGTGGTTATGTTGCGGCAATCCGTGGTGCGCAGCTTGGTTTAAAAACAGCCTGTGTAGAAAAGTGGACCAATGACAAAGGTGCTCCAGTATTAGGTGGAACTTGCTTGAATGTAGGTTGTATCCCTTCAAAAGCGTTATTGGACTCGACCCATAAATTCCATGACGCTAAACATGAATTTGAAGTTCACGGTATCAACACTGGTGCAGTATCTATGGATGTGGGCACTATGTTGGCTCGTAAAAACACCATTGTGAACAACCTTACCATGGGTGTGGCTGGTTTATTTAAAGCCAATGGAGTGACATTAATTCATGGCACTGGCCAACTACAAAAAGATCGTGTGGTCAAAGTGACTGCCGGCGATGGTAGTGAAAGTGAGCTGAAGGCTGGTAGTGTGATTTTGGCTGCTGGTTCGGTGGCTGCAAACATCCCACCAGCACCACTAACCGAAGATATCATTATCGATAACATTGGTGCACTAAACATTAGTGAAGTACCAAAACGCCTTGGCATTATTGGCGCAGGTGTGATTGGTTTGGAAATGGGCACAGTATGGCAACGCTTGGGTAGTGAAGTAGTCGTACTAGAAGCCATGGACACTTTTTTAAGCACAACTGATAAGGATTTATCCAAAGAAGCTGCTAAGTCTTTAAAGAAGCAGGGTATGGATATTCGTCTTGGAGCTCTAGTTACCGGCACAGAGGTTGTCAATAACGAAGTTAAAGTCGTCGTTAAAAAGGCCGATGGCGACTCTGAGACGCTAACCTTCGATAAGTTGATTGTTGCCGTAGGTCGTAAACCGTACACTGAGGGCCTGTTGGCAGCGGACTCAGGCGTAGGCCTTGATGAACGTGGTTTTGTTCATGTTAACCTGCGTTGTAAAACCGATGCTCCTGGGGTATATGCCATTGGTGACGTCGTTCGTGGTCCGATGTTGGCTCACAAAGCTTCTGAAGAAGGCATGATGGTTGCAGATATAATTGCCGGCAATAAGGCGTTGATTAATTACGACTGCATTCCCTGGGTGATTTATACCCATCCAGAAATTGCATGGGTTGGCAAAACAGAGCAACAATTAAAAGCAGAAGGCGTTGAAATTAAAGTGGGTAAATTCCCATTTGCAGCTTCAGGTCGTGCCATGGCCGCAAACGATACTCAAGGTTTTGTAAAGTTGATTGCTGATGCCAACACAGACCGTATTTTAGGTTGTCACATTTTCGGTGGTAACGCATCTGAGCTCATTGCTCAGGCCGTAATTGCAATGGAATTTGGCTCAAGCGCTGAAGACCTAGCTCTTACAGTATTTGCGCACCCGTCATTGAGTGAGGCAATACACGAAGCAGCTTTAGCCGTAGATGGCCATGCCATCCATATGGCCAACAGGAAAAAAAGAAAATAGGTATTTAGGTTAAATTTAAATAAACAGGCAATAGAATGAATCTCCATGAATATCAAGGCAAACAATTGTTTGCTCAGTACGGCTTGCCCGTATCTAGCGGTATTGCCGTAGATACAGCAGAAGAAGCCATGGCGGCACTGGATCAAGTTCCAGGTGATCGCTGGGTAATCAAAGCACAAGTTCACGCTGGTGGCCGCGGCAAAGCAGGTGGCGTAGAGGTGATTTCTTCTAAGCAAGAAGCTGCTGATTTTGCCAATAAGTGGCTAGGTAACCGCATGGTGACCTATCAGACAGATGCCGATGGCCAACCTGTTTCTAAGGTTTATATTGAACCTTGTACTGATATTGCACAAGAACTTTACCTTGGCGCTGTGGTTGATCGAAGTAGTCGGCGTATAGTGTTTATGGCTTCCACTGAGGGTGGTGTAGAAATTGAACAAGTAGCTGAAGAGACTCCAGAAAAGATTCTAAAGGCAGAAATTGATCCATTAACTGGCGCCCAGCCATACCAAGGTCGTGAATTGGCGTTTAAGTTAGGCCTTAAGGGTAAGCAAGTAAGTCAGTTTACTAAAATCTTTATTGGTTTGGCTCAATTGTTCCAAGATAAGGATTTAGCCTTGTTGGAAATCAATCCATTGGTGGTGACTGAGCAAGGTGATTTACACTGTTTGGATGCCAAGGTAGTGATCGACAGCAATGCTGTGTATCGACACAAAGACATTCAAGCCATGCACGACCCAAGTCAAGATGATGAGCGTGAAGCCTATGCCGCTTCTTGGGATTTAAACTATGTCGCTTTAGACGGTACCATAGGTTGTTTGGTTAACGGTGCTGGCTTGGCTATGGGAACCATGGATATTGTTGCATTGCATGGTGGTTTCCCGGCTAACTTCTTAGATGTTGGCGGCGGTGCAACTAAAGAACGTGTTACTGAAGCTTTTAAAATCATCTTGTCAGATGAGCGTGTTAAAGCTGTTTTGGTGAATATTTTTGGTGGTATTGTACGTTGTGATTTGATTGCTGAAGGCATCATTGGTGCCGTTAAAGAAGTAGGTGTAAGTGTACCAGTAGTAGTGCGCTTGGAAGGTAACAACGCCGAGCTAGGTAGTCAAAAGCTAGCCGAAAGCGGCCTTGATATTATTGCCGCCACCAGTCTAAGCGGTGCAGCACAACAAGTGGTTGCTGCAGCTGGAGGTGAAGCATGAGCATTTTAATTAACAAACACACCAAGGTTATTTGTCAGGGTTTTACTGGTAGTCAGGGCACTTTTCATTCTGAACAAGCTATCGAATATGGCACTAAAATGGTTGGTGGTGTAACACCAGGAAAAGGTGGCACAACTCACCTTGGTCTCCCTGTGTTTAATACGGTAAGCGAAGCTATTGAAGCCACTGGTGCTGAGGCATCTGTCATATACGTACCAGCTGCTTTTTGTAAGGATTCCATTCTAGAAGCTGCTAACGCAGGCATTAAGTTTATTGTTGCCATCACTGAAGGTATTCCAACCTTAGATATGTTGGAATGTAAGGTAATTTGTGATCAACTTGGTGCTCGTTTAGTTGGCCCTAACTGCCCAGGCGTGATTACTCCAGGCGAATGTAAAATTGGCATCATGCCCGGGCACATTCACTTGCCGGGTAAGGTGGGCATTGTTTCTCGCTCTGGTACCTTGACGTATGAGGCCGTTAAACAAACAACGGATGCCGGCTTTGGTCAATCTACTTGTGTAGGCATTGGTGGTGACCCGATTCCTGGGACCAACTTTATTGACGTGCTTGAGTTATTCGAAAAAGACCCAGCAACAGAAGCTATCGTTATGATTGGTGAGATTGGTGGTACTGCAGAAGAAGAAGCTGCAGCTTATATTAAAGCGAACGTTACTAAACCAGTTGTGTCTTACATTGCTGGTGTTACTGCACCTGCTGGTAAACGTATGGGCCATGCTGGCGCCATCATTTCTGGTGGTAAAGGTACTGCGGATGAAAAGTTTGCTGCTTTAGAGGATGCCGGTGTCAAAACCGTTCGTTCTCTAGCCGACATTGGTCAAGCACTAAAAGAAGTAACTGGCTGGAACTAAGCTGTTGTTGGTGATGTCATTTAAAAGGCCACCCTAGGGTGGCCTTTTTGTGTGTTGAAGGAAGGTTTACTAAATACTTAGCCTTGCTTTTCCTTGAGCGCCAGCTCCTTGGCAACTTCCACTTTAGATTCTTCAAGCATAGCTTCTATTTGGCTCGCTTCAATACGGATCATCAAAGGTTTGAATTTCTCGATACCGTGACTAACAAGGGGAGTGTTTAGCCCGGACCAAGAAAGGTCATCATTGAGGAAGTTAGCCGCATTTTCGGTCATCATTGGTAAAACAGGCTTTAAATAGATCATCAGCATGCGGAACATGTTGAGGCCTGTTGAGCAGATGTCTTGGACCTGTTGTTCGGAACCTTCTTGTCTTGCTAATACCCATGGTTCTTTATCAGCGATGTATTGGTTGGCTTGATCGGCTAAGGCCATAATAGCCTTAATGGCTTTGCCAAATTCACGATTCTCATAATGTTCGGCAATGGTATGCTGCTCACTGGCAAAGGCGTTTAGCAACTCGGGTTCGCTCACAGCGGTGCTTAGTTTGCCATTAAATTTCTTGCTAATAAAACCAGCACTGCGACTGGCAATATTCACTACCTTGCCAACTAGGTCAGAGTTAACTCGTTGCACAAAATCTTCTAGATTTAGATCTAAGTCATCAACTTTATTATTCAGTTTGGCCGCAAAATAGTAACGTAAGTACTCTGGATGCAAGTGACGTAAATAAGTGCCTGCTTTTATAAAGGTGCCACGGGATTTAGACATTTTCTGACCGTTCACAGTTAAGAAACCATGGGCGTAGACAGCCGTAGGAGTGCGGAACTCGGCAGCATACAACATGGCGGGCCAAAATAAGCCGTGGAAGTTGATGATGTCTTTACCAATAAAGTGGTACAACTCAGTGCTGGAATTCTTATTCCAGTAATAGTCAAAGTCTAGCCCTGCTGTACGATCACATAAGTTTTTAAAACTAGCCATATAACCAATAGGTGCATCTAGCCATACATAGAAGAACTTGTTCTCTTGGCCGGGAATTTCAAAACCAAAGTAGGGAGCGTCTCGGCTGATGTCCCATTCTTGTAATCCAGAATCTAGCCACTCGGCTAGTTTATTGGCAATTTCACTTTGTAGGCTGCCGCTACGGGTCCAATCCTTCAACAATTTTTCAAAGTCAGGGAGTTTAAAAAATAGGTGGGTGGAGTCCTTTTGAACAGGTATTGCTCCCGAAATGGCCGATTTAGGCTTAATTAAATCGGCGGGAGAGTAAGTGGCACCGCAAGCTTCACAGTTGTCACCATACTGATCTTCTGTTTTACACTTAGGGCAGGTACCCTTAATGAACCTGTCGGCCAAAAATAATTGCTTTTCTGGGTCAAAAGCTTGGGTGATAGTGCGCGAGGCAATATGGCCTTTGGCCTCACAGGCTTTATAGATGTATTCTGAAAATTCACGGTTTTCAGGTGAATGGGTAGAATAGAAGTTGTCAAAAGACACGTTAAAATTACTAAAATCTTGTTCGTGTTCGGCTTGTACATTAGCGATTAATTGCTCTGGGGTAATGCCTTCTTGTTCGGCACGCAACATAATGGCTGTGCCGTGGGCATCGTCAGCACACACATAATGGCAGGTGTTACCAATATGGCGCTGGAATCTTACCCAGATATCAGTTTGAATGTACTCCAGCATGTGGCCAATATGAATGGATCCGTTGGCATAAGGTAAGGCGCTTGTAACAAGTATTTCGCGAGTAGTTGTATTGGTCATGGGTTAGGTTCGAGTGTCTTAAGGGCGCTAAATGGAGCGCGAACTAGTGGATTTGATAATTCAGGCACCATTGTACAAAACATTGGCCTGTACGCCTATAGTTTCTCTACTAGGGAGTACAGGATTATGTATTTATGCCTGTTTGCCCTGCTATAATTCAGTCTGATATCAGTACCCAGTTTAAGGAGTAGGTCTTTGGTCCTCGAGCCTATACAACCGCAACAATACCATGCGCTCTTAGATGCCAAAAGTGCACAAATTCGATCTCGTTTTGACCGGTTAGGTAGTTTTACCTCGGACGTTGCCTTAGAAGTATTTCCATCGAAGCCAGAAAATTATCGTATGCGTGCAGAATTTCGTATGTGGCATGAGGGAGATGATCTGTTTTACGCTATGTTTCCGCCGGGTAATAAGTATCAGCCTATTCGTATCGATTTTTTTCCTCAAGCTAGTGAGCGTATTAATGCTCTTCTGCTGCCTTTGTTGGCAGGCATTAAGTCATCTTCTGTATTGAGTAAGAAGCTATTTCAAGTGGATTTTTTGAGCAGCCAACGTGGTGAAATTTTGGTTAGCCTGTTGTACCACAAACAACTAGGGGACGATTGGTTATCTCTGGCTGAGGCCTTGCGTATTGACCTTGGTATTAATATTATTGGCCGTGCGCGCAAACAAAAACATGTGCTGGGCATGGGTTATATTATGGAAACGCTGCACGTGCGAGGTTGCCAGTATCACTATCAGCAGGTAGAGAATGCATTTACTCAGCCTAATGCGGGCGTCAATGAACAAATGATCGCTTGGGCGTGCGAAAGTGTTGAGCGTTTTGGCCCCACAACTAAACCAGACTTACTGGAGTTATACTGCGGTAATGGCAACTTCACTGTACCTTTAGCGAAACAGTTTGGTAAAGTAATGGCCACCGAAATTGCTAAATCGTCGGTTAACTCAGCCCTCTTTAATCTAGCTGAAAATGATGTTTGTAACGTTACTATTGTGCGTCTGTCGAGTGAAGAGATGACTCAGGCCTTGGCGGGTGTTCGTCCCTTTAGACGCTTAGTCGATGTAGACTTAACCAGTTTTGATTTT
Source organism: Oceanospirillaceae bacterium ASP10-02a (assembly GCA_905182035.1). Lineage (GTDB taxonomy): Bacteria > Pseudomonadota > Gammaproteobacteria > Pseudomonadales > Balneatricaceae > Njordibacter. The sequence continues at coordinate 50,206 of CAJIZL010000012.1, forward strand.
GGTACTATTTTAGTAGACCCGCCAAGGGCTGGATTAGATCTAGACACTTTAGCATTAGTGCAGCAATTTGATCAGGTGGTTTACATCTCCTGTAACCCCGAAACACTGTTGGACAACTTACAAGTACTTAAACAAACCCACGACTTAAAACGCTGGGCTTTATTCGACCAATTTCCATACACCCACCACGCTGAATGTGGCGTGGTATTGCATAAACGTAATTTATAGGACATATAATGAGTGACACAAGACCAGAAGGCCTTCAAAAAATCAAACACATCGTTGCTGTAGCATCGGGTAAGGGTGGTGTAGGCAAATCTACCACTACGGTCAACGTAGCTTTAGCCATGGCGCAAGCGGGCTTTAAAGTTGGTGTATTAGATGCCGACATTTATGGTCCAAGCCAAGGTTTGATGCTGGGGATTGCAGAAGGTAGCCACCCAGAAACTATGGAAGAAAAGTGGTTTGTACCTATTCAAGCTCATGGTGTGAGTGTGATGTCTATGGCCTTTTTAGTGGATGCCAACTCGCCTATGGTGTGGCGTGGTCCAATGGCAGCGGGCGCACTGCAGCAGATGTTGTTACAAACGAATTGGGGTGAGTTGGACTACCTATTTGTCGATATGCCTCCTGGCACTGGTGATATACAATTAACCTTGTGCCAAAAGGCGCAAGTGTCTGGTGCAGTCATTGTCACTACGCCACAGGACTTAGCGTTGCTCGACGCCCGCAAGGGTATTGAAATGTTTAACAAGGTGAATGTGCCTGTGCTAGGTATTGTGGAAAATATGAGTACTCATGTATGTAGCCAATGTGACCACGAAGAAGCGATTTTTGGTGCTGGTGGGGGTGCTGCATTAGCTCAAGAGTATGGCACTGAATTGCTTGCCAGCTTACCCTTGAGTATGGCCATCAGGGTGCTCGTTGATAGCGGCACACCAACAGTGGTAGCAGAGCCGCAATCAGCTGCAGCACAAACCTACGTGCAGTTGGCCCATAGGCTTGTGCCAAAGCTTGATGGAACTAGCCAACCCATGCCTAGTATTAGTATAGATGAAGATTAAACACTATGCGTTTAAGTGATAAAGATATTATTGCTGCTTTAAATTGCGGCAAAATTGGCATCGAGCCACGGCCTGACGATAGTGTAATTACGGGCGTCAGTGTAGACCTGCGTTTAGGTAACAGCTTTCGCGTGTTTAAGGATCATGCTCGACCGTTTGTTGACGTCAGTGCCAGCCGCGAAGAAATTAATAGTACCCTCGAAGCTATTATGAGCGAAGAGATTGTCATTGAGAAAGGCGAAAGTTTTTTCCTGCACCCTGGCGAGTTGGCGTTAGCGGTGACATTGGAATCTATCACTATTCCTGATGACCATGTTGGCTGGTTAGATGGGCGCTCTTCATTGGCGCGCTTAGGGCTTATGGTGCACGTTACGGCGCACCGTATCGATCCTGGTTGGAGTGGTGCTATTGTGCTGGAGTGTTTTAACAGTGGCAAGCTGCCCTTGGCGTTAAAACCTAACATGACTATTGGTGCTATTAATTTCGAAACCTTGTCGAGCCCAGCCCTACGGCCTTACAACAAACGAGTAGACGCGAAATACAAACATCAACAAAGTGCAGTAGCTAGCCGTATTGACCAAGATAGTTAAGTAGAAGAATAAACAATGAATCAACTTTCCATCATGCAATGTGACCAAGTGCTAAAGTCTTTACGAGCGGGCGTGGTACCTGCTGATGATATCGACCTGATTCAGGTGGGAAGGGTGGGCGAACAAGCGACTTTAGCTAAAGATATCCTGCACATTGCAAAAGGCGGCTCTAGTGTGCGTTTTGTTACGGGTGACTACGGTAGTGGTAAGACCTTTATTGGTGAACTAACGCGCCAACATGGCATTAAGCAAGGTTTGGTAGTGGCTACTGCGGCCCTGTCGCCCGATAAACGCTTACAGGCAAAAACTGGCGAAACACGAAATCTTTATTCAGCCTTAGTGCGCTCTTTTAGTACCAAGGCAAGGCCCAACGGTACCGCTTTAGTTAACATTGTAGAGCGCTTTATCTTAACTACGTTACGGGAAGCCTATGTCAATAATGTAACTCCAGAAGCTCATGTTGCGCATCGCCTAAGGGATTTTGAAGAGCTGGCGGGGGGATTTGATTTTGTTAAAGTTATTCAGTGTTATTGTCAGGGCCTAGAAAATCAAGATGATGAATTAAAAAGTACTGCCTTGAGATGGTTAAGAGGTGAGTTTACTAACTTATCCGACGCAAAAACCGCTTTGGGAGTGCGGAGCATCATTGACTACCGTAACTTTTTTAGTGGTTTAAAAATGCTTTGCCAATTCGTCCGTATGGCTGGTTACCCTGGGTTACTTATCTGTTTAGATGAAATGGTGGCCTTGCATGAATTAAATCATAAACAGACGCGCATCAACAACTTCAATGAAATTCTCAATATAGTTAACGACTGCCTGCAAGGACAGGTTCACGGAATGGGGTTCGTATTTCTAGGCACATCTGAATTTGTTTATGATGATAAAAAGGGTCTGTACAGTATGCCGGCTCTCAAGAGCAGGCTGGCATTCAACCGTTTAGCGACCGACGGTCTGACAGACGTATCGGGTCCAGTCATAGAACTGCAGCCACTAAAAGAAGTGGAGATAGATGAGTTGTTGCACAAACTGCGCCATGTGCAGGCTTATGGCATAGCTAAGAATTACTTAATAGATGACATGGCGTTATGGCAGTTTATGCTTCAATGCCGTGCTACACATGGGCAACAGTATTTTCTTAATCCCCGTTTAGCGATTAAAACCTTATTGGATTTATTGGCCGTTATTGAACAGAACCCCAATGCCAAGGTTGCCGAACTGATCGCTGGGATCAGTTAAACCATTGGTCTAGTTGTGATAAATCATTGGTGTTTAACAGGCCGCTGGTTTGTTTTAGGCGTAATTGGTTTAACACTAAATCAAGCCGTGCATTGGCCAAGTTCCTTTGTGCGGAAAAAACTAGTTTTTCAGCATCCAGTATATCGCTGATGTCTCTTAAGCCTAACTCATACTCTTTATTTTTGCCTGCTAAAGAAGCTTGTACTGCAGTGCGTAATTGTGCCAGCGCTTGAATTTGTTGGCGACTAGTATCTAGGGCTTGATGCCAACGTCTAACTTCTTGTTGCGTTGCTCTTAGCAGGGCTTGGCCTTGCTGTTGACTGGCATGCCAGGCTTCTTTGGCTTCTCTAGTCTGGGCTGTGTTAAGGCCTCCATCATAAAAAGTTCCAGACAAGCCTATAGTTAACTTTTTGCTATCACCGGTGGTGGTAGTGTAACTCTGTGACATTGTAAGAGTTGCTTGAGGATACGTACCCACCTCTTTGGCTTGGTAGTTGTGGTATGCCTGTTGGCTGGCGAAACCATTGCTAGCAAGATCTAGATTATTATTTTGTGCCAACACAAACCAATTTTCTAGGGAGTCAGTTTGCACAAAGCTAGCTGCGTTAAAACTGCTTGCTAGAGCAGGCAACTGCTCTGGTAATGCTTGATTAGTTAAGTTTTCAAGATCAGCACGAGCTAAGCTTAAATTTTGCCGAACTTGCAATAAGGCCACCTGCAATTGTTGAAAGTTCGCTTGCACGTCTTGCAACTGAATATTACTGCTTATGCCCAGCTCTACCTGCTTTTGAGTTTGTTTTAAACGTTGCTCTATGGCGGTGACTTCGGCCATGCTTGAAGACAGTTGATGCTGTTGTTTTATCACTGCTATATAACGTTCAATAACAGAGAAAATAAGGCTTTGGTGAGTTTTTTCGAAGTTAATACGAGCTCCAGCAGCACTTTGTTCTGCCACTTTCATGCCATAGTATGCATCTAGTCTTAAGGGTAATGCTACTTGCACATTATAATTGTGCTTGTTAGATCCTGCATCCAGCGCCAGGTTTTGATTAAAGGTCCCACTAACCTGTGGCATCAGAGCACTCTTTGCTTGAGGGATGATTTGTAGTTTAGAGTCAAGCGTATGCTGGGCAGATAGGTAATTTGGATCGTTAGCCTGTGCGAACTGAAAAAGCTCTTGAAACTGGTTGGCATGGCTACCTATTGCAGTGGTGGCGGTTAAAATGAAGGCAGCAAGACGGTGTGAAGAGGCCAAGGTGGATCCTTAAATAACTGATTTATGGATGGCAGTGTAACTAAATCCGTGACTAGGTGCTAATAGCTTTACCAAGCTTTGCAGAATGAGGCTATGAAAACTCTTATGGTTAATTATTGAGCCAGGTAAGTTGCTTCAGATCGAGTTGGTAACGCTTGCCATCGGCTTCTTTTTGTAAAATACGTACGATGGTGTAATCCAGTTCCGGTGCAAACCAAATCCATGTTTCTCGGTCAGTACTTTCGCCTCGATCACGCTTAATACGCACAGACATGTATTTGCCTAGTGGTGTTTCAATAAGGTCTTCGCCCTCAGCAATAAAAAGATAGGTTTTAAGATAACCACCATCGGCTACTTCATAGGCATAGGCTTGCCCATCAACTGCTGGAATTGCAGCTAAATCAAGTTGTAGGCGCAGTTGTACACTTTGTTTATCTAACGTGTGGGGCACAATATCCATAACCCAAGAAGAACCCTCTGCGGTGTTCTTAACTTTTTGGTTAGGCCAATCAAACGCCACTTCTACGTCGCGTGTTTTGTTTAAAACTTTACGTTGGTATCGATAGTGGCTAGGTTGAATTTGATCACCGATGAGCCTAAATAAGCTGGATTCGGTGAGTGAGGCAATCATGGCGCTAGCTTCAGTAGTTAGGCGATAACTGCCGTCATCGTTCCTAATAAGGCTGCGTTCTGCTTTGCCAGAAAGGCTGATACCTAAATCCCATTGGCTAGCATAAATAGCTTGAAAAGGGCGTATTTGCGCCATGCTGCTGCTGCTCCATAGCAACAGTAAGGATAGGCCAGCTAAGTTAGAGAGGTTACATAACATTTGCTTCAAATGGGACATTGTACTTCCTTGCGGCATCAATATTAGACGCTCAATTTAGGATTGAAACTTCATTCCCTCTACAGGTAACCGGTGGCCATCCATTAATACTAAGTTGTTCTGTAGTTTTAAGCGACCCTCACAAAACCACTTTATAGCGATAGGGTAGATTACGTGCTCTTGTACCAAAACTCTAGCGGCTAATACTCTGGGCGAATCCAGATCTTCAACAGGAACCAATGCTTGTAAGACCATAGGACCGCCATCAAGTTCACTAGAAACGAAATGTACACTGGCACCATGCTGGTCCACTTCCGCTTCTATAGCGCGTTCGTGGGTGTTAGTCCCTTTAAACTGTGGCAACAATGAAGGGTGAATGTTAAGCATGCGGCCATGGAAGTGGTGTGTTAATTCTGGGGTAAAAATACGCATGAAACCGGCCAGAACCACAAGCTCGGGTTGTTTATCGTCAATGGCGTGCATTAACTCTCGATCAAACGCTTCGCGGCTGCCAAACTCAAGATGATTAATTACTTGAGTTGCAATGCCAGCCTTATTGGCCCGAGTTAGACCCATAGCTTCTGGTTTGTTGCTAATGACTAACTCGATAGTAGCGACAATAGTTCCAGCAGTAATGGCATCAATAAGTGCTTGTAGATTACTACCACTGCCAGAAATAAGTACCACAAGCCGTGGTATTTGTTGTAATGATTGTTGATGCATTAAAGTGTCCAGACGTTGAATTAACGCAATACAACAGCTTCTTCGGAGCCGCTGTTTTGTTTAATATGGCCAATAATCCAAGGGGCTTCACCTGCTTTAGTGAGTAAAGATAGTGTTTCAGCTTGGTCTTCTTCAGCCACCACGATCACCATGCCTACACCACAGTTAAAAGTGCGGTACATTTCGGTATCGGTAACATTGCCATTGCTTTGTAACCACTTGAATACGGCTGGCTGCTGCCAGGAGTTAGTGTCAATTACAGCAACACTATCTGCCGGTAATACCCGTGGGATATTTTCTAGCAAACCGCCACCAGTTATGTGGGATAAGGCTCTTATATCCACCTGCTTAAATAATTCTAATAAGGCTTTTACGTAAATGCGGGTAGGCTGCATTAGAGCTTCACCTAGGCTGGTGCCGCCAATGTCTTGTTGTAAATCTGCCTGGCTTACTTCAATAATTTTACGGATTAATGAGTAACCGTTAGAGTGTGGACCCGAAGCGGGTAACCCAATAAGCACATCTCCTGCAGCAACTTTGCTGCCATCTATAATTTTGCTCTTTTCTACAATACCGACACAGAAACCAGCAAGATCATAATCTTCACCTTCGTACATACCTGGCATTTCAGCCGTTTCACCACCCACTAAAGAAGCACCTGCGAGCTCACAGCCTTCGCCGATTCCAGTTACTACACGTGTTGCGATCTCCACATCTAGCTTACCTGTGGCGTAATAGTCTAAAAAGAATAACGGTTCAGCACCGGCAACGATTAAATCGTTAACGCACATGGCTACTAGGTCAATACCGATGTGGTCATGACGGTTAAGCTCTAAGGCTAGCTTTAACTTTGTACCTACACCATCGGTGCCAGAGACAAGTACTGGTTCATCATAACCTTTAGGTAATTCAAATAATGCGCCAAAACCGCCTAGGCCTGCCATTACCTCTGGGCGACGGGTACGTTTAGCGACACCTTTTATTCGTTCAATAAGGGCGTTACCTGCATCAATATCGACACCAGCGTCTTTATAACTTAGGGAATTGGTAGGGGCTTCAGTGCTCATGGCAGGGGGGTGACCTTAGGCGATTAAATTAAACTAGGCACATTTTATCACTCTCCTGACGTTTCATCACGCGCTTATAGAGGAAGTTTGGAGGTTTTTTATACTTTTCTTGCTAGCAGCACTGAAGCATATTGTCTATAGTTACGGTAGACATAGAAAATGACTTAATCTCATGGTTACCAAAGATATTGTATGGCGTTAATATTGCTTAAAATAGTGGCTAAGCCGCTACAAAAAATAATTTGTGTGTTGTTGTTGCTACTTGCTTCACCTGCGTTTAGTTTGACGGTAGATGGCCTTTATGGTGCCAAAGTGGTGATTGAAGACCAATCGTCTGCGCAGGTGTTAAGGGCGAAAAAAGTGGGTCTTGCTCGGGTGCTAGTTAAGGTCACGGGACAAACTCAGAGTCTTAATAATAATCGTGTACGTGCTGCGCTAGTGGAACCGGAGTCGTATTTACAGCGCTTTTCCTTTGCTACACAGTTGGAAAATGATCAACCGCAAGCGGTGATGGAATTGGCGTTTGACAGGTTGCAGATTAATCAGTTGATTCGTGATTCTGGCCTACCTATTTGGGGCACAGATCGAGCAGCAGTATTAGTATGGTTAGTGGAAGACAAACAGGGTACAAGGCAGATTGTGAATGATGATGGCCACCCTATGGTGGCACAAATTATGTCTCAAGCAGAACAGCGTGGAATGCCTCTGTTATGGCCCTTGTTAGATTTAGAGGACCAAGTATCTATAAACGCTGGTGCCTTGTGGGGATTGTTTAGAGATGCTATTAAAAGTGCCTCTAATCGTTACCAAGCCGATGCCGTGCTAGTCGGTCGGATGTTCCAAGATAGCCAACAATTATGGCTGGTGGAATGGAGTTTTTGGTTGGATGAGGTTGAACAAAAATGGTCTTCTGAAGGCTCCGACTTGGCTGCATTGGTAGACCCTTTGCAAGACCGTTTGTCATCCAGTTTAGTGGAAAAATTTGCCTTAGCCAATAGTATTAAAAGCCAAACTGATGATGCTCGCCAAAGCGCCATATTGCGAGTAGATAAGGTGACTCAGCTTGAAGACTACGCTGAATTACTATCAATATTGCAAGCCATTGCTGGTATACAAAGGGTGCAGTTGCACAGTGCTTCTGGCTCTACTTTGGAATTTCAAATATTTGCTCCATCTCATCTTGCTCAAGTAAAATCGGTTGTTGATTTAAAGCGGCGATTACAGGCTGTGGATGGTACTGCAGCAGATCAAGGTATTGATCCTGATGACAGGCCTTTGTGGCATTATCAGTGGAATTAACATAAGGAAGGTTTCTAATGACGCAGTCTCAGGCATGGTTGTTTATTGTTGTAGGGCTTATCGTGGCAGGTTTATTGTATGTTCTTCAGCCGGTGATTACGCCTTTTTTAGTGGGTATCGGTATAGCCTACCTGGCAGATCCTTTTGCGGATCGTTTAGAAGCCAGAGGTTGGAGTAGAACCATGGCAACCGTTATCGTGTTTGTAGTGTTAACCTTGGTGCTGGTAGCCATGATTTTAGGCATTGTGCCTTTGTTAGTGAAACAAATTCAAACCCTGGTACAAATGCTACCTCATATTGAGATTTGGTATAACGCGACCTTGTTGCCATGGTTGCAGTCGACCCTAGGCTTAGATATTAAGAGTATGAAGTTAGATTTGGTCACCGAAGGACTTTCGGCTGAGTGGAAGCAGGCAGGTGGAGTAATTTCTAGAGTTGTTAAATATGCCACGCAATCGAGTATGAGTTTAATTGCCACCTTTGGTTCTATGGCTATGATACCAGTCGTCGCATTTTATATGCTAAGGGATTTTGATCTTCTTACTGCTCGGGTTAAAGCTTTACTACCCGTTAATGTTCAGCCCCGTGCTAGTGCATGGGCGCTTGAGAGTAATGACGTGTTGGCTGCGTTTATGAGAGGCCAGCTGTTGGTAATGTTGAGCTTAGGTGTTATATACGCTTTAGGGCTTAGTTTTGTGGGCTTAAATTACGCACTATTAATTGGTATTTTGGCTGGTTTGGCCAGTATCGTGCCTTATTTAGGTTTTGTTGTAGGTATTGCTGCAGCGCTGATTATTGCCTTTTTTCAGTTTGACAGCTACCTGCCACTAGTCTTGGTGTTTGTAGTTTTTGCCGTGGGACAAATGGTAGAGAGTTTCGTTTTAACGCCCCTTCTTGTGGGTGATCGCATTGGCTTGCACCCGGTGGCCGTTATATTTGCAATTTTAGCTGGCGGCCAACTGTTTGGGTTTATGGGAATTTTGTTAGCTTTACCTATTGCTGCTGTGATTATGGTATTGTTGCGCCATCTTCATGCGGGCTATATAAACAGCCCATTGTATGGCCAGCAGGATAGTGAATGACGTCAAATGCTGTAAAAGATACGCCTCAGCAACTTGGTTCTAGCCAACTTACATTAGGTGTGACTTTAAATGCTCAGCAACAGCTGAGTAATTTTTGTTTTAATGGCGCACCTGCATTGGCTCAAACTGTCGATCAACTGCTGCTTAATGAACAGGCCGATAGCGTGTACGTGTTTGGTGCCCAAGGCGTGGGTAAAAGCCATTTACTACAAGGGTGTGTACTTCAAGCTCAAGAAATGGGCCAGGAAGCGGTATACATTAGCTGTAGTGAGCTAGTGAAAATACCTACCTATCAAGCTGATGAATGTTTGGTAGGCCTAGAAAAAAATGGTTTGATCTGTGTTGACGACATAGACTGTTTGCTTGCTGATAGTGACTGGGCTCATGCTTGGTTTCATGTCTATAACAAGTTAATGCAGCAGGGTAGTCGCCTTGTTATGTCTGCCGTATCTAACCCAAGGGCGATAGACTGCCCACTTAACGATTTGCGTTCACGCTTGCAGTTAGCCAATGTTTTTCAACTGAGCGCTTTAGATGAGGTGGCTAGTGGTCAATTGTTACAGGCTAAAGCCAAACAAAAGGGTTTACAGCTAACCAACGAGCAAGTAGCCTATATTTTTTCACGCAGCCCTAGGGGGTTGGTAAACTTGTTGGCAGTTTTAGATTTGTTAGATTCAGCCTCATGGCACGAAAAGCGACGTATCACCATACCCTTTATTAAGCAGGTAATGGCGTGGTAACACAAACAAAGATTCTAAGAGAACAAGGAAAAGCACATGTTAGGGCGTCTTAAAATTGGCTTAATACTTAGTTTAGTATTGTTAACAGCATGTTCAAGCGTTCCCAATGGCGCGTCCATTGAGACTCAGTCAGATCCTAGGGATCCATTTCAAAACCTTAACCGTAAGGTCCATGCATTTAACAACGTGGTGGACAAAAACCTTTTGATGCCTGTGGTTAATGTATACGCAGGCGTGACACCAGACAGTTTGGAAAAGGGCATAGGTAACTTTTTCTCTAACTTAAGTGAAGTGGGCAATTTTTTGAACCACACGTTACAGTTTAAGCCTTTAAAAGCTGCCAAAGATCTTGGCCGTTTGGTGATTAATACGACCCTAGGTTTGGGTGGCATTATTGATGTAGCGTCTGACCTAGGTATTTACCAAGAATCTGAAGATTTTGGTCAAACTTTGGGCTTCTGGGGCGTTAGCCCTGGCCCCTATGTTGTTTTGCCTTTCCTTGGCCCCAGTACGCTAAGGGATACGGGTGCTATAATAATTAATCCAAGTCCAAACCCAATAGACCGCTATAATCCAGCAGCTGACCGATTATATATATCTGCTTTACAAGTCGTAGACCTCAGGCGCCAGCTTGGTGATTTTGACTCGCTCGTTAGTGGAGACCCCTATATATTCATTCGTGAGGCCTATTTACAACGTCGAGAACACTTAATAAAAGACGGTATTCCAAGTGATGATGACGGTTTTGATGATTTTTAATGCCTGAGACTAAGGTCCTACTTGTCAGCAGGCCTTAAAGAGCATATTGTTGCGATATTAGACCCCCATTAATGGGTCTGGAGTAAGTTTTACTATGGAACCTGACGTCAGTCAGATCCTGATCGTTGCTAGCGATCTCGACCTTAAACATAAAATTACCCAACATTATGCAGCACGTAGTTTCCACGTGACTGCCACTAACGATCCGCTGCACGCGTTGGACTTTCTTACTAATGCAGTGGTGAATTTGGTTCTCTTTCAATATCATCCAAACGAACCGACTTTAACAGCGTTATTGCAAGATATGCTGGAAAAGTGTGCCGAAGTTCCTCTTATTGTACTCACCCAAATCGATGCTGCAGAAAACATCACCAACATGCTGCGTTTGGGCGTAACTGATGTATTTAATTTGCCGCTAGATTCCATGCCTGAATTAGACCAGAGCGTATTGCGTCATGTGAAACGCTCTGCGTTATTTTATGAAAATTTACAGTACCGCCAAGAATTAGAAACTGTTTATCGGCAAGTGAATAAAAACCTTGCTGAATTGCAACAAGATCAGATTGCTGGACGCTTAATTCAACAACGTATGATGCCGCCTGAAGAGTGCAGTATTAACGGGTTGAGTATGCATCGGTACATGAAGTCCTCCCTCTATTTGAGTGGCGACTTTATCGACCATATTCGTTTGGATGAAGATTGTGTTTTGTTTTATCTGGCGGATGTGTCTGGCCATGGAGCATCTTCTGCATTCTTATCTGTTTTACTTAAGAACATTACCAATCGCCTTACTCGCGAATTTCTTGAATCTGATGCCAATAACGTGATTTCGCCGGCTGCAGTTGTGGCTCAAATAAACAGTGAATTACTTGATTTTGATATTGATAAACACATGACTGTATTCATGGGTATGTTGGACCGAAACAGTCACATTCTCACTTATTGTGTGGGTGGCCACCTACCCATGCCACTGCTATCACAAAATGATGAGGTACAATATCTACCTGGTTTAGGTAGTGGGTTACCTGTGGGGTTGTTTGACGATGCTGAGTACACGGACCTCACACAGCAACTAGAACCAGAGTTTAAGTTGTTGTTAAGCTCTGACGGCATTTTTGAAATACTGCCTTGTGATCAAATTGCAGACAAAGAAGAACAATTACGCAAAATTTTGCAACAAAGTAACAGTCGGTTAGAGGGCTTAGTAGACGCTTTAAATATCAATGACATTGATGCTGTTCCTGATGATATTGCTTTATTGAGTATTTGTGGAGAAGCCCATGCTTAAAGGGCGAATCATTGTAGCTGATCAGGATGGTACCCACGTGATCAAATTTTTGGGTGACGTCAGACTAACCCTTTGCCCAGCTTTGGATCAGTACCTCGATAACATCTTTAATAGTCGCCACTTTAAGACTATTCTCATTGATTTAACAGAAACAGAAGGTATTGATTCCACAACTCTTGGCATGTTAGCTAAAATGTCCATCCGCATGAAGAAAAAAATGGGTTTTGTGCCCACTGTAGTGTCCATTAATGACAATGTAACCCGTGTGTTACTGAGTATGGGTTTTGATAAAGTGTTTGTATTGGTCAAACACTTAAATGAGCATGTAGAACCGATGCAAGAGTTGGTACAGGGTGACTTTTCTGACCTTACGGTGCAGCAAAAAGTACTAGAAGCCCACCGAACCTTGATGGGCATGAACCAAAAAAACCACCAAGAGTTTAAAAACTTGGTAGATGTACTAGAGTCTCATTGTGTGATTTAACCTAACCTAACAGAGCCTCTAACTTTTCTTGATCTCGGGTAAAATTACGAATACCTTCCGCTAACTTCTCAGTCGCCATGGCATCTTCATTATGCATCCAGCGGAAATCCCCTTGGTTAAGGCTCAACTTAGGTTGTGTTTCTAATACTTTTTTGCTGTCTAGTTGTTGAACCAGTTCATCCGTATTGTCCGCTAAGTCTTGCATTAGCGCAGGGCTAATAGTCAAACGATCACATCCGGCTAATTGTTCAATTTCTTGTGTGTTTCTGAAACTAGCGCCCATTACCACAGTTTTGTAACCGTGCTGCTTGTAGTAGTGGTAAATTTTACTTACTGAAATTACACCAGGATCTTCTGCAGGGGCAAAACCTTCCACCTTCATTGCGGCTTTGTGCCAATCCATAATGCGGCCTACAAATGGCGAGATTAGGTAAACACCTGCTTCTGCGCAGGCAATGGCTTGGGCAAAACTAAATAATAGCGTTAGGTTGCAGTTGATACCTTGCTCTTCAAGCTCCTTGCCTGCTTGAATGCCTTCCCATGTAGATGCAATCTTAATTAATACACGGTCTTTGCTCACACCTTGTTGATGGTATAGGCCAATAATCTTGAGCGCCCGGGCAACGGTAGCATCTGTGTCGAAAGACAAACGAGAATCTACTTCTGTGGAAATGCGGCCAGGCACAGCGCTGAGGATTTCCTTACCAATGGCTACGGCTAGGTAATCACAGGTGTTATCCATCTGCACTTGGCTATCGCCACCTTGTGCAGCTGCCCATTGCTTAGCTTTCGTTAATAGGTGAGCATACTGAGGCATTTGTGCCGCTTTTAACACCAAAGATGGATTAGTGGTGGCATCTTGTGGCTGGTATTGTTTGATAGCTTCTAAATCGCCTGTATCAGCTACGACTGTGGTCATGGTTTTAAGTTGTTGCAGTTTGTTCATTGCTGATTTGTTATCTCTTTTATTGGTGTTGGCACTGTTTGAATTAGGGTTAACGCATCGTACATCACTTGTATGTTGGCGTTGCTGCCATGGATATTATCACTAATATGGCGCCGCAGGGCACGGGCACCAGGTATTCCTTGAAAAAGGCCCATAATATGCCCACTCATGTGGTGTAAGGAGGTGCCTTTTTCATGTTGTTGTTGCATATAGGCAAAGTAAGTAAGGGCTGCTTGGTGACGCTCTGGCATAGGCAGGTTGCAACCAAAGAACTGTTGGTCTACTTGGGTGAGTAGGGCGCTGTTGTGATTGGCAGCACGGCCTAACATAACGCCATCCACCTGAGTTAAGTGCTGATGACAATCGGCCAGGTTATTGATACCGCCATTGATGATGATTTCTAAATCAGGAAAGTCGGCTTTTAAACGATACACCTTGTCATATTGTAGCGGTGGAATCTCTCGATTTTGTTTAGGTGATAAACCCTTCAGAATGGCATTGCGGGCATGCACAATAAAGGTATCACAACCACTGCTGCTCACCTGCTCTACAAACTCAGCCAATACATCATAATTATCTATATCATCAATACCAATACGGTGTTTGATGGTAACGGGAATGGTTACCGCTTCAATCATAGCCTGCATACACTCTGTGACGAGTTTTGGGTGGCCCATGAGGCAAGCGCCTATCATGTTATTTTGCACCTTATCACTTGGGCAGCCTACGTTGAGGTTAATTTCATCGTAGCCATAGCTTTCGCCAATGCGTGCACACTGAGCCAATTGACCAACATTACTGCCACCTAACTGCAAAGCTAGTGGGTGCTCTTGGTCTGTATAACTCAATAGGTAGTCTTGGTCGCCATTAAGAATAGCTCCCGTTGTGATCATCTCTGTGTACAATAAGGCGTGTTGGCTTAATAAACGAGCTAAGTAGCGATAATGCCGGTCTGTTACGTCAATCATAGGTGCTACGCTAAAGCGGTGGTCTAGACGAGGCTTCAATTCATTCGATGGCATAGGCTTTGTGCTCATATTTAGTAGCCCCTATTACGATCTACTAGCCCACTTGGGGTTTTGCTATCAGCAATAGCCTGCAGGATGTTGCCAATTTTCTTTACACAAGGCGCATATTCAGATTGAGCGGAACTGTGGGGAGTCATCATCACTTTAGGGTGTTGCCAAAGTTTATGTTCTGCTGGCAGGGGCTCTTGCTCGAACACATCTAGCACTGCCCCACGCAAGTGGTTTTCATCAAGTAATTTTAGTAAATCATCCACTACCAAATGTTTGCCTCGGCCGGCATTAATCACTACTGCGCCCTTAGGTAGTTGACTCATGTTTTGGTGATTTAAAATGCCTTGGGTGTCTGGTGTAAGAGGAAGCAAACAGCAGAGCGCATCGGTACGTTTAAGAAAAGGCTTAAGCTCTTCAGCACCTGTATAACTTGTCACGCCGTCTAACTGCTTTTTGCTGCGACTCCAACCAGTGATATCAAAGCCAAAACTTTGAAGGTGTTGGGCCAGTTGAGCCCCGAGTTGCCCCAAACCTAATATACCTACACTAAAACTAGATGCCGACCTAAAGGGCTGAACTCGCCATTGCTTTTGGGGTTGCTGCTGTTGGTAAAGATCCATGTCGCGGAAATAGTGCAGCAAAAAATAGCTAAAATACTGGTTCATCTGGGCGGCCATACCACCGTCTTCAATACGGTAGATATCAATATGTTTAGGCACTGCAGGGTTATTTAGGATTGCATCCACACCGGCGCCCATATTAAACATGGTGTTTAAGTTAGGGAAGCGTTTGAAGAAGGCTTCTGTAGGTTTCCAAACAATGCCGTATTTCACTTGTTGTGGATCAGCAATGTGTTGCCAATCTTGTACATTTAGATGGGGAAACTGACGATTAAATTCTAGTAACCAGGGTTCTGTAGATTCATACGAGGTAAATAAAGCACAGGTTGTCATCAGCTCATCATCCATTTAATTAATACGAAGCTCACCAGACCCACCACAATGGTTGTTAGCAAGTGTTGTCGCCAAAAGCCAACGCTTGCCGCTACTACCGCTGCCCAAAAATAAGGGTTAGCTAAACTTATGTCTAAGTATCCTTCTGGCATCAGAATAAGTGGTGCAATAATGGCACTTAGCACCACAGGTGGTACATAAGTTAAGGCCTGCTTAAACCACAGTGGAAAACGAATACGACCAGCCATGGCAAACATCACATAACGCACAGAAAATGTAACAAGGGCCATGCCTGCAATCATCATGGTTTCATTCATGGTTTGGTGCTCCCTGTTTTGGTATTCGTGGTTTTGGTACTCTCGGTATTAGTCGCCGTGCTCGCTACTTTTGCGGGTTTTATCCTGAGTTCAATTTGTTGGCTAGCGTAGCCGATACAAACACCAGATAGTGCAGCGATCACTAAACCGAGCTGATGGGGTAGGTCACGCAGGATCATAGCAAAGGTAGCAGCACTTATCACGGCTAACCACATGGGTTTATTACGTAGATAAGGAATGACAATACCTAAAAAAGTCACCGACATAGCAAAGTCTAAACCCCAGTTGGTCATGTCTGGAAACAGTTCACCCAAACCAATGCCCAGCCAAGTACATAACTGCCAGTTGCTATACATGGCCACAATAGATCCCAAAAAGAACCAATGGGCACGGGCTGTATCTGTGTGGCCTAAATAGCGGCCATTAACAACAGCAAACGATTCGTCTGTTAAACCAAAAGCCAGCAGGGCTCGCCACCCATGAGACAAGTGACTTATTTTATCCACCAAGGCTGTGGCATAGAGTAAATGACGTAAGTTCACCACCAATGTTGTGGCGATGATGATAATAGGGCCTACACCAGTAGCCAGCAATCCCAAAGCAATAAACTGCGATGAACCAGCGTATACAAATAGCGACATGGCCATAGCGCCCCAGATGGACAAGCCGCTGGATTCTGCCAAAGTACCAAAGATAATGCCAAAAGGAATAGCGCCAATAATCATAGGGATAGTGGCTTTGGCACCCTGCAGGAACTCGCTACTGTTAGACGCTGATGTGACACTTGGTTGAGGGGTTAAGTTAGGTATAACGTTTGACATAGTGGTACTTAGTGGTACTTAGTGGCACTTAGGGTAGGGGATTGATGTCACTTAGACACTCCATTAGAGTGTGACTGCAACTAAAATAATCAATCAATATGTGGGTGATTATAGCCTTAATGGGGCCTAGAGTAGAGCAATTTTAACCTTAAAAAAGCTATTGTTTTGGATAGATAGGGCTGTCCTTTTGGCGCACCATATTATTTAATCTTTGGGGCCTATCAATTACCAAAAAATGGACTAGACTTACCTTCAATCATGCTTATAAATTCACGAGTGCTTAGGATGTCGTACACAGATATTATTCATTTTTGGTACACAGAAATACCACCACGCAACTGGTTTATTAAAGACCTGGCATTCGATACCATGCTCAAACGACGTTTCAGTAATATCCATCAAAAAGTGGCAGCAGGGGAGTTGGCTCATTGGAGGCAAGAGCCATTGGGCAAGTTAGCAGAGATTATTGTGTTAGATCAGTTCTCTCGGAATCTATTTAGAGATTCGCCTAAAGCCTTTGCATGCGATGAGCAAGCCCTTACGTTATGTCAAGCTGCCATTGCACAGAGTGCAGACTTAGCGTTATTACCAGAACAAAAGTGTTTTATGTACATGCCATTAATGCACAGTGAATCTACATTTACACACCAGCAGGCAGTCATACTATTCAATCAGCCCGGCTTAGAAAACAATTATGACTTTGAGCTTAAGCACAAAGCCGTAATTGACCGCTTTGGCCGTTATCCACACCGTAATAACATTTTAGGCAGGCATTCAACACCTGAAGAGCTTGAGTTTTTAAGTCAACCGGGATCTTCATTTTAGGGTGTGGTGGTGATGTGGTATATGCATACAGCATAGCCTGTTTATAAAATTAAGGAGCGCTAGGCGCTCTTTTTTACAACTGGGCTGGCAATTCAGAAATCAACACCTATACTTTTCAAAGGCTTAAGAGAACTGCACAGTTACATAAATAATTAGTTAGTTAGGTTCTAACGGTTCATCAACCACATAGAGATTTAAAAATGGATTATTTTGTAGGCGCATTAAAAAAATATGCTGATTTTACTGGCCGAGCTTGTAGAAAAGAATATTGGACGTTCGTACTTATTTATATGATGATCAATATTACCCTAGTTGTATTTGGTTTGGATGTAATTTCAGCGCTAGTCAGTCTTGTGCTGCTTGTTCCAAGCATTAGCATTACGACAAGAAGGCTGCATGATACAGGTCGCTCTGGGTGGTGGCAGTTGCTAGTTTTAATTCCTCTTATTGGCTTCATTATTTTAATCCTTTTCTTAGCTCAAGATAGCGGCGGAAGAAATATTTATGGAGTTAACCCTAAGGCAGAAATTTAGGCATAATCCTCATAAGGGCATCTTAACGAGGCAAAGCATTTTTGCTTTTATCTGAAGCTCCGGCGCGCCTATGTTGGCGGCGTTATGCAATAAAAACTCAACGTTTAGTTGAGAACAAAATAAAGGAAAATCAAATGGGAATTTTGGATAAGGCTAAAGAAATCAGCGGCAGAGTTAGTGAGTCGGTTACTAGTTTTAGTAGCGATGAGGTAATAGCAAATACAATAATTAAGGCAGTCGAAAAACAAGAAAAGGTCAATCTATTATTGCAGGATAAAGGGTCGAACTATCGAGTTAGTGACATAGAACTTGGAATGGGCATCCCCCCAACAATAACCTTTGGAGTTCGCCGTATAAACGAAGATACAATAGGCGATCCAATGGGGCATGCAGAAAGTGCAGAAATGGTAAAAAAGCGCGACGGCTAATGAATGACACAGTGCTGTTGTCGGCATCACTCGCTGCCAAGCCCGACGTTAGCTATGGTCTATCACAGGCTCTAATATCAGCATGGCCGGTATTTTTAATGAAGTGAACTTAGGGCCTGCCTTTTTGTAACTCGAATGGCGTATAACTATTCAATATCCCAAGGCTAGGATCGTTTTAGATATTGATGTTGTATGCTTATAGTATTACGTCAATGATTTTTGCTTCCAGCGTTTCTCACAGCTAAGGGGCGAAGTAGATTTTCCTCAAACTCGGCAGCAACCTTGGGGAGGGTTTCATAATTAGATATCAAGGATTTATATGCTCTACAATGACACTCAAGCAGTTGTTTCCACTCAGTGGTTAGATACCCACATTGAGGACGCTAATTTAAAACTCTTAGATGCGTCCTGGTATTTACCTAACATGCAGCGTAATGCCTATGCTGAATATAGTGCGTCACATATTCCGGGAGCACTATTTTTTGACATTGATAAAATCTGTGATGAGACGTCCGATTTGCCGCATATGGCCCCATCAATAAAGACATTTTCCGCTTGCTTGGGTGCAATGGGTATAAGTGATTCACATCAGGTGGTGGTCTATGACGGGGCTGGTCTTTTTTCGGCTGCGCGGGTCTGGTGGCTTTTTAAATTAATGGGCTTAGATAGTGTGTCTGTACTAGATGGCGGCCTACCAAAATGGAGGGCTGAGGGGCGAAAGACAGACAATGGAATCATCCTGCCAGAGCGTTGTCACATCATTAAATGTAATCAACGACCGATGATGAAGGATGCCACCCAAGTTGCGGAAGCCTCAAAATCTAACGACCACGAAATTATAGATGCACGAGCACCTGGACGATTTTCAGGCATAGATCCAGAACCCCGCAAAGGACTGCGATCAGGGCATATACCAGGGTCAAAAAATTTGTTTTTTAAAACACTTTTGCACGATGACCATACTATGAAAAGTTCAGATGAACTGTGCGCCACTTTTCTAGCAGCCGGTGTTGATATCAGTAAACCAGTGATTACGAGTTGTGGATCAGGAATCACTGCAGCTATCTTAAACTTAGCATTGGCACAAACCGGAAAGAGAGACCATTTTCTATATGACGGCAGCTGGGCTGAATGGGGTATGAGTCATTCTCTGCCTGTTGAAACAGGATAGCTTGTTAAAGTGTTTTATAAAGGGGTAGTGCCCCCTTCATGTTATTAACCCCAAATGTTTTTGTTCTTTCTAGTCTCTGGTCCATGCTCTGCTTTGGTGGCTGAGGTATTGCTTGGTGCTCTGTCTTGAGAATGGTATTTAGGCTGGGGTGGTTTGCTTTTTCGGACATAATTCAAAATTGAAACAGGCACCACCTTTCTAACCGGAAAGCCGTCAACTTCTTTGCGGTTTATAACGTGGTTTAAACGACTTTCAATGGCACATAGATTTTTAAAATCACCCCAGGCTACAAAGGAGATAGCTTCGCCCGCTGCACCTGCACGGCCCGTTCGGCCAATTCGGTGAATGTATTCTTCTGGCTTAAATGGCATGTCATAGTTAACCACGCGGCTAAGCTCACCAATGTCTATGCCTCGTGCGGCAACGCCTGTGGCGACTAGATATTTTAGTTTGCCAGATTTAAAATCGGCCAGAATCTTCTCGCGAGATGCCTGGCTTTTATCACCATGGATGGCATCGGCTACGATATCACGCTTTGAAAGCTGGTCTACTAGTTTAGCAGCACCGTGTTTTTTCTCGATAAAAATAAGCGCCTGATCCCATTTTTGGTCGGTAATTAAATGACTAAGCAATGCAGACTTTCTGTCTTTATCTACGGTAATCAGCCACTGTTCAATATTGGGTGCGGTGGTTGTTTTTGGCGAAATAGACAATTCAACAGCTGTGCTGCTCATTGCACCATCAGAAAACCCATCGACTAGGGCAAGAACCTCGTCACTCATAGTGGCAGAAAACAATAGGTTCTGACGGGCTTCAGGTAAGCGCTCAATAATTTTGTTGATCTCAGCACCAAAACCCATATCCACCATTCTGTCTGCTTCATCTAATACCAGTACTTCAAGTTCATCAAAATACAGTGCACGCTGATGAGCCAAATCAAGTAACCTGCCAGGTGTGGCCACTAAAATATCAATGCCCTCGCTTAAGCGCTGCTTTTGTGGCTCCGTGTCAATGCCGCCATAAACAGCCATGGAGCTTAGGGTTAGGTGTTTACTATAGTCAGCAACATTGGCAGCTACCTGAACCGCTAATTCCCGTGTAGGGGTAAGGATAAGTGCGCGTATGCGTTTACCACGCAATTGACGCTGTTTGTTAAATATTTCTAATATCGGTAGCACAAACGCGGCGGTTTTGCCGGTACCAGTTTGAGCGGTGGCAATGAGGTCTTTGCCAGAAATAATGATGGGAATAGCTTGTTTCTGGATTGGGGTAGGGGTTGTATAACCTAAGTCTTCAATAGCTTGTACAATAGGTTTACACAATCCAAGGTTTAAAAATGGCATAGAGGCCCGGATAGGTCGTCGTAAAGAGAGTGAGGGCCATTATAGCAGTAAGGGTTTGGGTTGCGGTGCGTTGATTATTGCTAATACCCCCCCAACCGCCCTATTTTGCTGTTATTTTTACTTCTACACGCACAAATGGTGATCATGGATATGATGAAATGGCCAATAGGATGGTTGAGCTAGCAGAACAACAACCTGGCTTTTTGGGGGTGGAAGCAGCAAGAGCGGATGTTGGTATAACGGTTTCCTACTGGGCAGATCTAGAGTCGATTAAACACTGGAAAGCGAACGCAGAGCACCTAGACGCTCAAAAATCCTGTCATAACTACTGGTATAAATGTTTTAAGGTGCTACTTTTCAAAAGTAGAATGGGATTACGGCATATAACAGGTTTTTTAAAAAGGCGTGTTATATGCCGCCTACCATAATGACAGACGCCAAAAATACGGTAAAAACAATACCATCTTAATATGGAGACACAATGTTAACTGCAATGCTCAAGTGAATTTGGCCACATCTGAAACAGTTAATATTGAGTTTCGATAAGTCACTGTTATCCTAGTTAGCTCCCTTAAAGCTGGCATTTTTGTTCATCTTCACTTATATTGTATACAATATTATGTACAATAAAAATGGAAGCTCAATGACCGACGCATATCCTAGAGATCTGATTGGCTATAATGGCCAACCACCCAAAGTAGAATGGCCCAATAAAGCCCGTCTGGCTTTGTCTTTTGTACTCAATTATGAAGAAGGTAGTGAACGTTGTGTATTGCATGGTGATAGCGAGTCTGAAGCGTTTTTATCTGAAATTATTGGTGTGCAGCCCTACCAGGGAGTGCGCCACCCTAGCATGGAATCTATTTACGAATACGGCAGCCGTGCAGGTGTATGGCGTATTTTAGATCTGTTCAAAAAACACGATATACCCCTTACCATTTTTGCTGTTGCTATGGCGGCTCAACGCCACCCGGCAGTAGTGCAAGAAATGCATTCACGTGGCCATGAAATTTGTAGCCATGGTTTACGCTGGATCGATTACCAATACATGGACCTTGAGCTAGAACGAAAGCACATGCTTGAGGCTATTAACATCCTCACCCAAGTTACTGGCGAACGTCCTTTAGGTTGGTACACAGGGCGCAATAGTCCCAATACCCGAGACCTAGTAATGGAAGAGGGTGGTTTTGCTTACGATTCTGATGATTATAGTGATGACCTGCCTTTTTGGAGCCGCGGTACCAGCGGTGAAGGTAAGCCTCATTTGGTAATTCCTTATACCTTAGACACTAATGACATGCGTTTTGCTACACCCCAAGGCTTCCATACCAGTGAACAGTTCTTCCAATATCTGAAAGATGCTTTTGATGTACTTTACGAAGAGGGTGCCACGGCACCTAAAATGTTATCTATTGGTATGCATTGTCGTTTGTTGGGCCGCCCAGCAAGGCTTAAGGGCATTCAACGCTTTTTAGAGTATGTGGGTCAGTTTGACGATGTTTGGTGTGCACGGCGCATTGATATCGCACGTCATTGGCAGCAGTATCATCCAGCGTCTGATAGTGCCGCTAAAATTAAAGTGTAAAACTAACATGAGATTATTATCCACCTGTACGCCTAGCCAAATGACTCGAAAGGACTTTGTTGAGCACTTTAAAGACCTTTATGAGCATTCGCCTTGGGTTGCTGAAGAGGTGTTTGATTTAGGGTTGCCTGCGAATTTAAATGATGCCGACGCACTTTTAGCGGTATTTCAACAGATTATGTTGGGAGCGACTAAGCACCAACAGCTAGCGCTGATTTGTGCTCATCCAGATTTAGCTGGCAAAGCCGCTATTCGTGGCGACCTTACCGCTGCGTCTACTTCTGAACAGGCTGGTGCTGGTATTAGCGAATGCACTGCAGCAGAGTTTGCCCGTTTTACGCAATTAAATGAAGCGTATAAAACCAAGTTTGATTTTCCCTTTATTAAGGCCGTGAAAGGTAGTGATAGGCATCAAATTTTAGGGGCATTTGAAACACGTATTCATCACGTTGCAGACGTTGAATTTGCTCAAGCGCTAACTGAAATTAACAAAATCGCCAGCTTTCGCATGGCCGATATGTAATCTGTATTTATTAATAGGACACACCATGACTGACCAACAACGACCGAATAACCCCTACGCTCGTATGACTAATTTGGCCGACGCACGCATAGGTGCTGAGGCTATTCATTGTACAGATGATTTTTTCGCCGAAATGAGCCGTATGCTACAAAGCCACGATCCTGTGTGGAAAGAAGGGGTTTATGACGATAATGGCAAGTGGATGGATGGCTGGGAATCTCGCCGTAAGCGCCAACAAGGCCACGACCATTGCACCGTGCGTTTAGGTTTGCCGGGCCGTATCCGTGGTCTTAACATTGATACCAGCTTCTTTACCGGTAACTATGCACCTAGCGTGTCTCTGGAAGCGTGTTACATGGCAGAAGGTGACCCAACAGATGATACTAAGTGGCAACAAGTACTGCCTGCGTTAAACCTTCAAGGTGACAGCCACCATATTGAAGCCATTAACTGTGATGAAGTATTCAGCCATGTGCGCTTCCATATGTACCCGGACGGTGGTGTTGCCCGTTTGCGCATTTATGGTGAGGTGGTTAAAGATTGGGCAGAAGAAGCCAATAATTTAGTTGATCTTGCGGCCATGGGTAACGGAGGACGTGCGTTGCTGTGCAGCAATGAACACTTTGGCACTATGGATAATATTTTAGCCCCGGGCCGTGGCATTAACATGGGTGATGGCTGGGAAACCGCTCGCCGTCGTATTCCAGGCTTTGATTGGGTGATAATTGCTCTAGGTCACGCGGGTGCTGTGAGTGAAATTGAAGTCGACACCGCACACTTTAAGGGCAACTTTCCAGATTCTTGCTCTATTCAAGCAGCCTTTGTAGAAGGTGGTAGTGATGAACAAATGGCAGCCCAAAGCCTATACTGGCCTGAACTATTACCATCTCAAAAGCTAAGCATGCACCACATACATGGTTACACCAATGAGGTGGCGAAACTTGGCCCTGTAACCCACGTGCGTTTGAATATTTTCCCAGATGGTGGTGTTTCTCGACTGCGTATTAAAGGCCATATCGTAGCTGAAGGAAAAACATCCTAATGGCTGCGTCGATTATAATTGAGGCCTTAACAGCAGAAGCCTTTGCTGATTTTGGCGACGTGATAGAGGCCCATGAGGGCGATGGATTTGGCATTAACCAAGGTTATACTTGGCGTCACCATAAGTTGGCTACCGTGAAAACGGATCAACCTAAAGATGATGCGATTATTAGCATATTTAGCAGTAAAAGCAGGCCTGCACCTATTGCCATTACCATGATGGAGCGTCATCCATTAGGTAGCCAAGCTTTTATGCCGTTGACCGCAACGCCATTTTTAGTAGTGGTTGCCAAAGCAGGACCAGAACCAAAATTAGCCGATATTAGAGCCTTTGTATCTAATGGTAAGCAGGGCGTCAACTACAGTACTGGCGTATGGCACCACCCGTTATTGATCTTAGCCCCAGAACAAAACTTTTTGGTGGTAGATAGAGCAGGGGAAGGCAATAACCTCAATGAGGTAATGTTTAATGAAGACCAGTGTGGCCAGCTAGACGTGACTGATCTTATTAATGATTTAAGCCGCTTAAGCTAACAATAGTAATTAACAATAGAGAATAATTATGGAAGCTCATTTATTAGAGTGGTTGAACTTAACCATCCGTTGGGTGCATGTGATTGTGGGTATTGCTTGGATCGGTGCTTCTTTCTATTTTGTTTGGTTAGAGAATAACCTAGACCGCCAAGTGAAGAACCAAGAATTAGCCGGTGAGTTATGGGCCATTCATGGCGGTGGTATTTATCACCTGCAAAAGTACAAGTTAGCCCCAACCACCATGCCCAAACAGTTACATTGGTTTAAGTGGGAAGCCTACAGCACATGGATTTCTGGGGTGCTTCTTTTAATCACTGTGTATTATCTTAATGCTGCCACTTATTTGATTTTGCCAGGCTCTCCTGTAGCTCCTGCAGCAGGTGTAGCCATTGGGCTAGGTAGCTTGATGATTGGGTGGTTTGTTTACGATCTGTTGTGTAAGAGCTCATTGCGCCACCAGCCAATTTTGTTAGGGTTGGCATTGATGCTTTTCTTAGTTCTTTTATCGTGGGGCTTTAGCCAATTTATGACGGGACGTGCGGCTTACCTGCACGTAGGCGCTGTGATAGGTACCATGATGGTGGGTAACGTATTTTTTATAATTATGCCTGCTCAGAGAAACTTAGTAGGTGCCGTAGAAGCGGGCACTGAACCAGATCCAGCCTTGCCTAAGAACGGTTTGCTGCGTTCACGACATAATAACTATCTCACCTTGCCAGTAATCTTTATTATGATCAGTAGCCATTTCCCAAGTACTTATGGGCACGAGTGGAACTGGGTGATCTTGTTAGGCTTATCCCTTGTGAGTGTAGCTGTTCGTCATTACTTTAATACCCGCCATAATGGCCAGCAGTTTGTTTGGGCGTTGCCTGCAGCGGTATTAGCCTTATTGGTGATGGCTTATGTAACGGTACCGCATATTCCAGGTGCTAGTGCTAAAAGCACCGCCGGTGAAGGAACTGAAGTTGTTGCCAGTGTAACGCCAGAACAAGCTCACGCTATTGTGGCGACACATTGCGCTTCTTGCCACTCAGCTTCACCTTCCCATGCAGCTTTTTCTACAGCACCTGCGGGTTTGATGTTTGACTCAATTGAGCAAATTAAGCGCCATAAAGATCGTATTTATTTACAATCTGTAGCCAGTTATATCATGCCATTGGGCAACAGCACAGGCATGACTCAAGACGAGCGTGATCAGCTAGGTCGTTGGATTGCAGATGGTGCGAACATAAAATAAGGATTGATGTCATGGGATTTTTAACTACACATGTATTAGATACGGCCCAGGGTGTGCCTGGTAGTAACATGTCTGTAAGCCTTTATCGGATTTTGGATGACCAGCGCCAATTGTTAAGCCAGCAAATGACCAATAGCGATGGCCGCTGCGATGGGCCTTTGTTACAGGATGAATCTTTCTCCATAGGTCTATACGAACTTGAGTTTGGTGTTGAAGCTTATTTTAAGCAAGCTAATGTTGTGCAGCCAAGCCCAGCATTTTTGAGTGAGGTTACTCTGCGCTTTGGCATTGCTGAAGCAGGCGAACATTACCATGTGCCATTGCTGGTTTCGCCATACAGTTATTCCACTTATCGAGGTAGTTAACCTAGTGTCTTTATCTTTGGCTAAGCAAGATGCTCCAATGGATGCCTACCGACAGTTGTTCGATGGCATTCTGTCCCAGCGCCTTGCGCCTGGTACCAAGCTTAATGAAGTGGAATTAACGTTGTTGTTTAATGTAAGCCGCACTCTTATTAGGCAAGCATTACAACGTTTGCAGCTGGAGCAAGTAGTAGAAATTCATAAGAATCGAGGTGCCTTTGTTGCCGCACCAACGCCTGATTTAGCTGAACAAATTTTGTTAGCTCGGCACACCATTGAACTAGCCGTTGTGAGGTTGGCATGCCAGCGCTGTAAGTTGGCCGATGTGCAGCAATTGCAGCACATGATAGACCTAGAACAAAGTGCCATTGACCAAGGTGATATGGCCACGGCGTTGCGGCGTTCTGGAGAGTTTCACTTACAGCTAGCTATTGTAGCGGGTAACCAGCCTTTTGTTCATGCGTTACGCGGGTTAATTTCTCAGACATCCCTCATTATCACAATGTACAACCATGGTGGTGGTAATGCCTGTGCTAGGGATGAACATAGCCACTTGCTAGAAGCCGTAAGATTAGGTGACGAAGCACAAGGCCAGACGTTAATGGCCCACCATTTGGGCCACATAGCAGAAGGTTGTGATTTTACCCAAAGCCCTCAGGTGGCGAATTTAAAAGGGGCGTTTGCTCACCTTAGTTCCTAATAAAGTGCTATTTAGAAGGTTCCAGTTCTAACACATGGCCATAACGGGAGAGGGTTTGTTCGTTAATGGCATAAATAGAATCCAAAAGGTTCATGTGCATACTGCCTGGGCCTAAGGATTTGTTTGCGGCTAGTTCTGCCGCTACACCCATGGTTAGTAATGCCTGAACTGCAGCATCAAATGCATCATGGTCTACGGCCATAAAGCACGCCATAAATGCTGTAGTAGCGCACCCCATGGCTGAGATGCGGGTTTGCATTTCGTGGCCATTGGCGATCATGATGGTTTTTACACCATTGGTTACTAAATCTGTTTCGCCTGTTTGGGCCACTACACAGCCTTGTTGTAAGGCTAGTTCCTGAGCGGCCATAGGGCTGGATGAACCAGCCAGAGCCTTAATTTCCATAGCATTAGCGCGAATCACGTGGGGCCTAAAGTGCAACAGTTCCATGGCGTAGGCGCAGCGTTTCTTTGAGGCGTGGACCGAAACTGGGTCTAAAACCCAAGGTTTTGAATAATCATTGGCTGCTTGAATAGCGGGGCGGATGGCAGCCTTGCGGTTGCTATCAAGTGTGCCTATGTTCACTACAAGACTATTAGTAACCGATACCAATTCGGTAATTTCTTCTACCCCTATGGTGAAACATGAGCCAGCACCCACGGCTAATATGACGTCTGAGGAAATGTCTTGTGCCACCGTGCTAGTAATGCAGTGTACTCTTGACCGCTTGCGGCTCAATGCAGAAAGTGCTTCTGCCGCGCCTTTGGCGTAATGAGTGGTGAGCTGATTTTGGCGGGCACTCGTCGACAAGCTGTTGGGCATGGTGTTTCCTTGTTTGAAGTCGGGTATAGCAAAAGTACAAACTATAGCTATTCTCGCACATGCGCTTTGGTCAGGAAACAGTAGGGTGGTTAAATTGTATGGGATAAATCATGCTTTTTTATCAAACTAAGGCTATGATTAATCTTTCATATTTATCTATAAGGGTTTGTTTATGACAATTGCTGATTTGGGCCAGAGTTTAACGGCACTGTTTTTTACTATGGTGGCCGTGCTCATCATCTTTAAAGGTATCCGCATGGTGCCCCAAGGATATAATTGGACCGTTGAACGGTTTGGTAAATACACCCGCACACTCAACCCAGGTTTACATTTATTAGTGCCCTTCATAGATGCTGTTGGTCAAAAGCTCAATATGATGGAGCAGGTGCTGGATGTAGACCCACAGGAAATCATTTCCTCAGATAATGCCCAAGTGATGACGGATGCAGTGTGTTTCTTTCAAATTCAGGATGCAGCCAAAGCAGCTTATGAAATAAACGATTTAGAACGAGCGATGCAAACCTTGGTAATGACCAATATCCGTGCTGTATTGGGGTCTATGGAACTTGACGAAATGTTGTCTAACCGCGAACGTATCAATGGCAATTTGTTGGCAAAGGTTGATGATGCTACGGACCCGTGGGGTGTGAAGGTTACCCGTATCGAAATTAAAGACATTGCGCCACCACAAGATTTGGTCACAGCCATGGCGCGGCAAATGAAGGCTGAACGTGAGAAACGTGCACAAATTTTGGAAGCAGAAGGCGAACGTGAAGCGGCAATTAAAATAGCCGAAGGCCAGAAACAGTCTGAAATCCTTAAAGCTGAAGGTCAGTTAGAAGCGGCTAAGCGCGAAGCTGAAGCTCGTGAACGATTAGCAGAAGCAGAAGCTAAAGCCACTCAAATGGTGTCCGAAGCGATTCAAAATGGTGATTCACGGGCGGTTAATTACTTTATTGCCCAGAAATACATTGATGCTTTAGGTAAACTAGCGGCATCTGATAACAACAAGGTGATGATGATTCCTCTAGAGGCCAGCAGTGTGATTGGCTCTGTTGCGGGCATCAGTGAACTTGTTAAAGAAATGAGTGATAAAACCTAATGATCGAATTTTTTGAAGCCATGCAGTTTTGGCACTGGATTATCTTAGCTATTGTGTTAATTGCTGGCGAAGCTCTAGGCGCTGCTGGTTTCTTATTAGGTGCGGTAATGGCAGCCTTGGAAGTAGCTCTCATTAGCTACATTTGGCCTGACTTATCATGGCAGAAACAAATATCCTTGTTTGCGTTATTGGGCCTGTTATGTTCGGTTTGGTTTTGGTATCGCTTCAGGGGCTTTAACCAAGAAACAGATTTACCTAAATTAAATGATCGCGCTTCTCAGTTGGTTGGTCGCGAGTTTGCCCTAACCAAAGATATGACAGGTGGCCAAGGCAAGATGCAGGTGGGAGACACCTTATGGCGTGTGGAATCTGAAACCAATTTATCAGCTGGTACTCAGGTTAAAGTGATAGGCAGCCGAGAAATGGTGTTGTTAATCGGTAAAGCAGGCGTATAAAAAGATTAATCCCTTTAGCCTAAAGGCCAGGCTTTGGACTGGTGATCAGGGCTATAAAAAACCGTGACTAATATCATTAAAGCCTATCATGGTTGGTCGAAGTATCTGGTTGTCGATATGGTTGGGGTTAAGGTGACTGTAATGATATTGAAACCAAAAAAAGCTAATATGATAGGGTCAAATATACAAGCCAATAGCAATAAGCGTAGGTAATATAATATCTGCTGTAGTGCATAGGTAAGTATCAGTCTGCCGAGGAATTAAACCGATTTGCTACTCGAATTCAAACGATAATAGGGTAGTGTTGCAGTTATTGAATTCGGTTAAGCGATCGTTTATAAAACCCCCAAGCTACCCAAATTTTTAAGGCTATTTTGTAAGCTGGGTATATGGGTTGCAAGCCAATCCTGTGATGTCTCGTCAGTACTTGCGGTGCTAGTCGTCTTATAGATTTAACAAATAACAAACATATCTAAATTTGATGGCTTGAGCCGCTGGCTTTACTACATTTGTTGGCTCTTTGTGGTTATATAGAGCCAATACAACGGTTATAATTCGCTGCCACACAACGCAGTGTCGTATCAAACTAAGTGGACTAACTCATAGTCGCTATCATGCACGATTGAAAATATTTTAGTTTGGCCATGCACAAAGGTCTGTTAATTGGTCGTATAGATTTTACAGTTTTAGCAATTATATGTCCCTTTGTTGGGAATTCATTTTTTGGGAGTAAGTAATGTTTAACAAGTCCGATCGTATCAGTGACTTTGACCCGGAACTTTGGGCCAGTATTCAAGCAGAAGAGCAGCGCCAAGAAGATCACGTGGAATTGATTGCTTCAGAAAACTACACTAGCACCCGCGTAATGGAAGCTCAAGGGTCTGGCCTAACCAACAAGTATGCTGAAGGTTATCCTCACAAGCGTTACTATGGTGGTTGTGAGCATGTAGATACGGCTGAGGTATTGGCTATAGAGCGAGCCAAGCTGTTGTTTGGTGCTGACTACGTTAATGTGCAGCCCCACTCTGGCTCACAAGCTAACGCTGCAGTATACCAAGCCTTGATTACACCAGGTGATACAATTTTGGGCATGAGTTTAGCTCACGGTGGTCACTTAACTCACGGTTCACATGTAAACTTCTCTGGCAAAAACTATAACGCAATCCAATATGGGCTGAATGAAGCAGGTACTTTGGACTATGATGAAATTCAACGTCTAGCTACTGAGCACCAGCCAAAAATGATCGTGGCAGGATTTTCTGCATACTCACAGGTGATGGACTGGAGTAAGTTCCGTGATATCGCTGATAGCGTTGGTGCTTATCTTCTTGTTGATATGGCTCATGTTGCTGGTTTAGTGGCTACTGGTCATTATCCTAACCCAGTGCCGTATGCAGATGTTTGCACTACCACGACCCATAAGACCCTGCGTGGTCCACGAGGTGGTTTAATCGTTGCTAAGGCTAACCCAGAACTTGAGAAAAAGTTTAACTCGGCAGTGTTCCCAGGCCAGCAGGGTGGTCCTTTGATGCACGTTATCGCTGCTAAAGCGGTAGCCTTCAAAGAAGCGTTAGAGCCTTCATTTACTGAATACCAAGGCCAAGTATGTGTCAATGCTAAGGTAATGGCAGAGGTATTCCAGTCGCGCGGTTACAAGATCGTTTCGGGTGGCACGGAAAATCACCTGATGTTGGTTGACCTAATTGCTAAGGGTATTACTGGTAAGGCTGCCGATGCTGCGTTAGGTAACGCCCACATTACTGTAAACAAGAACTCTGTCCCTAACGACCCACAATCACCTTTTGTGACCTCTGGTATTCGTGTAGGTACGCCGGCAATCACCACCCGTGGTTTTGGTCCAGAAGAAGTGCGTAATCTTACAGGTTGGATGTGTGACGTGATGGATAACATTGAAGATGATGCAGTTAACACAGAAGTGCGTGGCAAAGTTTCTGCGCTTTGTGCACGCTTCCCAGTTTATAAATAAGCTATTGTAAGTAAATAAAAGGGCCTCATTTGAGGCCTTTTTTTGTGGATACCGTTTGGAATTTGTTAGATTTCTTTGCCCTTATGCATCTTTCTCTGACAGTTTATAGGCCTAATGTCTAAGCCTGTTTTTGGGATTGAAGCGAAGCAATGCAAAGCTGACTTAGTTATAATGTTTCACACGAAGTTAAATAGAGAGGTAATTCATGGTGGATTTCCAGCCCATTCTTAACCGGGCTTTGCAGCGCAAGGGTGGAGAGCGAGGGTTAGAGGTTCGGATTGCAGAACCCTTGTCCAAAGCAGTGTTTGCATCCCAAGCTGACCATCGGTTTTTATCCATGATGACCAAAGTGGTATTTCAGGCTGGATCTATATGGCGGGTCATAGAGAATAAATGGCCCAATTTTGAAACAGTTTTTTTTGGTTTTGATACGCAAAAGATAGTTCTTCTCAGCCCTGAGCAATTAGAAACATTTGGTCGTGACAAACGTATTGTACGTCATATGACGAAAATACTGACCGTACCGCAAAATGCTGCTTATATTAATGACCAAAGTCATCAATTTGGCAGTTATGCAGCCTTTTTGCAACAGTGGCCAGAAGATGATTTGGTGGGACTGTATCGGCATCTAAAGCTTGCTGGTTGCCGCTTGGGAGGTATGAGTGGACCTCGCATGTTGCGCCAAATGGGTCTGGATACATTTATGCTTAGTGCTGATGTGGTGACATGCTTACAAGGTGCAGGGCTAGACGTTGCCAATCAACCTTCAAATAAAAGCGACTTAACTAAGGTACAAGGTTGCTTTAACGATTGGCGTCAACAAACTGGGTTTTCCTTCAACCGTTTAAGCCGGATTTGTGCCAGTTCTGTAGGACAGAACTACGTTCCTGATACTCGTCATTAATAAGTGATAAGCAATAAAAAAGGTCTCAATTGAGGCCTTTTTTATTGGGTTACTTTGTCGCTTCGCTCCTCACAACAACTGCTATGTGTCTTTGTGGGCGAAGCAATCAAGCAGTTATGCAGTTGGCAAATCAACGTTGTTATGGCGGCAGGTAGCAACCATTGTGTTATACAGCAAACATGCAATAGTCATTGGGCCAACACCGCCTGGCACAGGGGTGATTGCGCCAGCTACTTTTTCTGCACTTTCAAAATGGACGTCACCCACTAGCTTGGTTTTGCCATCAGCGGTTTCAATACGATTGATGCCCACGTCAATTACAGTTGCACCTGGTTTGATCCAGTCACCTTTAACAAGCTCAGGAACGCCTACAGCTGCAACAACGATGTCTGCTTCACGCACAACAGCTTCGATGTTCTTGGTGCGAGAGTGGGCAACGGTTACGGTACAGCTTTGCTGAAGCAAAAGGTTAAACATTGGCTTTCCAACGATGTTAGAACGGCCTACAACAACAGCGTTCATGCCTGTTAGATCACCATGGTAATCTTGCAGCATCATAAGGCTACCAAGAGGGGTGCATGGAATCATGCCTTCGCCACCAGTAGACAACATACCGACGTTAATTGGGTGAAACCCATCGACGTCTTTGGCGGGGTCAATAGCCTCAAGAACCTTAGCTGAGTCAATGTGCTTGGGTAATGGCAGTTGGACCAAAATGCCATTGATAGCTGGGTCGTTGTTCATGTCATTAATCAGATTAAGCAAAAACGCTTCCGATGTGGTGTCTTCTAGTTTGTGTTCAATAGATGTGATGCCACATTCCTTGGCTTGCTTGCCCTTGCTGCGCACGTAAACTTGGCTGGCAGGGTCTTCCCCTACTAGCACAACGGCTAAGCCGGGAACGATGTTGTGGTCTGCTTTCATAGAAGAAATTTGACCGGTCATTTTTTCACGTAGTTTAGCAGCGTACTGCTTGCCGTCGATAAGGTGTGCCATTATGGGATAGCTCATTTTAGTAATAGAAAACAGCCCAATTGGGAGCTGCTCGATAATAGACTTGCTAATTCGACGAGCATTTTATCTTAATTTCGATCAGCATGTTAGGTCATCTTGTTATTAGTGGGCGGTGATGATGTGAATGTGTTTGTTGCTTGACTTGAATATGATTCAGGCTGCATGGGTAAAACTCACGTAACGCAAGGGTTTGCTAGTGGTATGATAGATCCTTAGTGTCTAGTCTAAAGATGCATAATCGGTCGCGTTTCGATAATGCTTTGTCGTAGGCAAGTTAGCTCAAAATCACCATCCTAGATAATCTAGCGCCCTGATATTGCCATTCTTTGAAGCCTCAATGTAATGCCACTTTCCTGTAGGAGAAGAATCTATGTCCGATGACCAGTATGAAGAAGACCTCGATCTGAATAGTCTTAGTGACGAAGACCTTACGGTACAGATGCATGACGACCTCTATGATGGTATGGAAGATGAAATTGCAGAGGGTACAGAAATCTTGCTAGGTCGTGGTTGGATGCCAGACAGAGTGCTAAACGACGCCCTTGTGGGTGGGATGAACATTGTAGGTATTGATTTCCGTGATGGTATTTTGTTTGTGCCAGAAGTGCTAATGGCCGCCAATGCAATGAAAGCAGGCATGAAAATACTACGCCCGTTACTTGCTGAAACGGGAGCGCTGCCTGTAGGTAAAGCCGTTATTGGCACAGTTAAAGGCGATATCCACGATATTGGCAAGAACCTTGTTGCCATGATGTGGGAAGGTGCTGGCTTTGAAGTAATCGATCTTGGCATCAACTGCCCTGTAGACAAGTACTTAGCAGCTTTAGAAGAACATAAACCAGATATTCTTGGCATGTCTGCGCTACTGACCACTACTATGCCTTACATGAAAGTTGTTATCGACACCATGAAAGAACAGGGTATCCGTGACGATTTCATAGTTCTTGTTGGTGGTGCACCACTTAACGAAGAGTTTGGTGATGCTGTTGGTGCAGATGCGTATTGTCGCGATGCTGCAGTCGCTGTAGAAACAGCGAAGAAGTTCATTGCTGCAAAGCGTGCGGCTTAGCACGGCTTAGTTAAGGTATAGGGGAACTCATGCAACCTGCAAGTCTCCTCGTCATTACCTGTGGCGCCATTGCTCGAGAAGTGATGGCGGTTGCCAAGAGTAGTGGCTGGAAACATTTAAAAGTGACACAGATACCGGCTGAATTACATAATAGGCCAGACCAAATTCCTGCGGCTGTTGAAGAACGGTTGGCAGCCTATGCAGGGGATTACGACCACGTGTTTGCAGCTTTTGGTGATTGTGGCACTGGAGGCCAACTTGATAAGGTGTTGGATAGGTACAATATTCAACGTTTATCAGGTTCTCACTGTTATGAATTTTATAGTGGTAGTGAAAACTTTGCCGCCATGGCGGAGCAGGAAATAGGTTCCTTTTACCTAACTGACTACCTCGCCAAACATTTTGAGCAGCTCATTATGGAAGGTATGGGTTTAAATAAACACCCTAAACTTATTGAACTGATGTTTGCTCATTATACAAAATTAGTTTACCTAGTTCAGGAACCGGATAGGCAACTTGATCATTTTGCCGAAGCGGCTGCAGAAAAACTGGGTTTAAAGTATGAGCGAGTGGAAACAGGTTATGGCCAAATGGCCGAAGAACTGAGCGCTCATTACAGTAACTACACTGAACAGGTAATCAAATGGCAAAACTAACCATCGTTATGTGGCGCGACATTCCCGCCCAAGTCATTGTTAAACAAGGTCGTACTAGCGCCAAACGGCCACTAGAAGAACGTTTTGAAAAGGCTGTGGATAAAGCTGCCATGCGCTCTGGTCTTTATGGTAGTGATGGCTACTTGTCAGAGTGGCGTCGTGATACCACGACCTGTGGAGACGATTTGGAAGCTGTATTAGAAGCTACTGTGAAGCAGATACAGACTGACTATACAGATGAGCGCTTAGCTGTATTAGTTGCTGCTGGCGGTATTGCTGAATAATTGGCTGCCAAGCACGCTTTATTTCCTTTTTTGGAGAAGTACCCATGGCGCTAAATGCCGCTGCAGAAAAACAAGCTATTATCGACTTGATGCAAAAAACTACCGTAGAAGTCACTCCAGGGGGCGCTGCTAAAGTTGCTGACTTTAGAGACTTGTTACGTCCAGGCTGTACTGTATACGTTACCTTTTTGCCAGGTTCAGACTTTACAGACACCGTGGCTACGGTCCGTCGTCTTAAAGATGAAGGCTTTAACCCAGTACCACATTTTGCTGCTCGTTCTATACCTTCTGCCAAGTTCTTGGAAGAAAATCTTGCCTCACTACAAGGTGAAACAGGTGTCACTGAAGGTTTGTTGATTGGTGGAGGTGTAAACACACCGGTTGGAGAGTTTGGTTCATCGATAGAAGTACTTCAAACGGGTCTGTTTGAAAAGTACGGTATTTTGAAGATGGGTTTAGCAGGGCACCCAGAAGGTAGCCCCGACATCAGCCCAGATAATTGCGCTCTAGCTATTAAAGAAAAGAACGATTTTGCTAAACAAACGGACATGAGTTTATATCTAGCCACACAGTTTGTGTTTGAAGCAGAACCGATTTTTGTTTGGGAACGCAATATTCGTGCTGCTGGTAACGAATTACCTATTCACATTGGTGTGCCAGGCCTTGCAACCATTAAGACGCTTATGCGTCATGCGGCCCATTGTGGTGTGGGCGCATCTGTACGTTTCTTAACTCGTAATCCTATGAATATGGTGAAGTTAGGCCTTAAAGACTCATTCTTGGGCAAGTATGTTAATGCTCCTTCCTCAGAGCCAAGTGAGTTGATGCGCGATTTAGTCAGGGGTATTCATAACGACCCAGATTGTTTGATTGCCCAATGTCACTTGTACCCATTAGGTGGCTTAAAGAAATCTGCTGCTTGGATGTACCAAGTGCAAGATGGCTATTTTGAACTGAACGGCAAAAGTTTCACCGTTAACTCTTAATTTATTTTTTGGGCCAGATTACTGGTCTTTATTAGACACTAAAGCAGGAATTTTACATGACTGATACTATTATCAGCTCCGCTACCAAAGAAGTTGTGATTGGTTTTGATCGTCCTTTTGCAGTAATTGGTGAACGTATTAACCCAACTGGCCGGAAGTTGTTGGCTGAAGAGATGAAGAATGGTGACTTTAGCCGTGTAGAAGCTGACGCTTTAGCACAGGTTGCTGCTGGCGCCACCATTTTGGACATTAACGCTGGTATTCCACTAGCAGACGAACCGGCTATTTTGGCCAAAACCATTCAATTGGTTCAGTCTTTGGTTGATGTGCCATTATGTATTGATTCATCCATCATTGAGGCTTTAGAAGCTGGTCTTGCGGTATACAAAGGTAAAGCCTTGTTGAACTCAGTAACGGGTGAAGACGAGTCTTTGGACCGGGTATTACCCTTAGTTAAGAAGTACGGTGCAGCAGTGGTTGCTATCTCAAACGATGAGACAGGTATTTCCCAAGACATCAATGTGCGTTTTGAAGTGGCTAAAAAAATTGTTCAGAGGGCAGCCGATTATGGCATTCCAGCATCAGATGTTGTGGTAGATCCATTGGTAATGCCAGTGGGTGCAATCAATACTTCTGGCCGTCAGGTGATGGAGCTGGTGCACCGACTGCGTAAAGAGCTTAAAGTGAATACGACCTGTGGTGCTTCTAATTTTAGCTTTGGTTTGCCTAACCGTAATGGCGTCAACTGTGCGTTTATTGCTTGCGCTGTTGCCTCAGGCATGACTTCTGCTATCATCAACCCTATGCACCCAGAAGTAATGCTAGGTGTACGTGGTGGTAACCTAATGATGGGCCACGATCCAGAGTGTAAAGATTGGATTAAAGCCTACCGTGATCCAAATGCAGTAGGTGTTGGCGCTCGCGGTGGCCGTGCTGGTGGCCGTCGTCGTAGCGCATAGGTTGGTATTGGTGCGTGATAGATAACTAAAGGGGCCTTAGGGGCCCTTTTTTGTGCAAAATTAAAACATTAATTATGTGGGGTTAATTTTTACCTAGCCCCGTCATAAAAATATTGAGATGGCCCTATGAGTCAAACTAATACCGATGATGCTTTAGTAGTATTTACTCCCTCTGGTAAGCGTGGACGTTTCCCTGTGGGTACGCCTTTGTTACAAGCGGCTCGTTATCTTAATGTTGATATAGACTCTGTGTGCGGTGCTAGGGGCATTTGTGGCCGTTGCCAAATCTTTGTAAGTGAAGGTGAATTTGCCAAGTTTGGAATTACCTCTAGTGCAGATAGCTTAGAACCCATTACAGCGCCAGAACTCAAGTTCGCCGAACGCCGAGAGCTTAAGCCTGGTCGTCGTTTAAGCTGCCACACCAAGGTGCTTAATGACATCGTAGTGGATGTGCCAGCAGAGAGCCAAGTGCATCACCAAATGGTGCGTAAAGACGCAGAGCACCACGATATTGATATCAACCCGCTAGTACGCCTGTACTACGTAGAAGTGCAAGAACCAGACATGCATGATCCGTCAGGTGACTTAAGGCGCTTGCTGAACGCTTTAGAAGCCGATTGGCAGTTGCTTAATCTGTCATATGATGTAGCACTATTGGCTACTATACAACCCATTTTAAGGGCAGGAAAATGGGGTGTAACTGTTGCTGTACGCCAAGGTGAACAAATCGTTGCCCTTTGGCCTGGTCTAAAAGACACTATTTACGGAGTTGCTGTAGACGTGGGTTCCACTACTATTGCTGCTCATTTGTGTAACTTATCTAGTGGTGAAGTAGTGGCCAGTTCAGGAGTTATGAACCCACAGATTCGTTTTGGTGAAGACCTTATGAGTCGTGTGTCTTATGTGATGATGAACCCAGGCGGCGAAGTCGACATGACTAATGCCGTGCGAGAAGCTATTAATGGCTTAGTGACAGACCTTGTGAAGCAGGCTGAATGCGAAAAGACGGATTTATTAGAAATTACGTTTGTTGCTAACCCAATCATGCACCACTTATTATTGGGCATTAACCCAGTAGAACTTGGAGGCGCACCGTTTGCTTTAGCCACAGACATGGCTGTAAACACCTTGGCTCGTGATATAGACGTACAACTTAACCCACAGGCTCGTGCCTACTTGTTGCCGTGTATAGCTGGCCACGTAGGTGCAGACACCGCAGGTATGGTATTAGCAGAAGAGCCCTACAATCACGATGAAATGACCCTGTTGGTAGATGTGGGCACCAATGCTGAGATTGTATTGGGTAACCGCCATCGTCTGGTTGCCTGCTCAAGTCCAACGGGTCCAGCGTTTGAAGGTGCTCAAATTAGTTGTGGCCAACGTGCTGCCGCTGGTGCCATCGAACGTATTCGTATTGATCCGGTAACCTTGGAACCTCGTTTCCAGGTTATCAGCTGTGAATTGTGGTCTGATGAAGCAGGTTTTGACGAAGCTACAGCAAAAACAGGTATTACTGGCATTTGTGGTTCTGGTATTATTGAAGTTGTGGCAGAAATGTATTTATCTGGCGTTATCACCCAAGACGGCGTTGTAGATGGTAACCTAGCTGCCATTAATCCTCGCATTCAGCCAGACGGCCGCACCTTTTCATACGAAATTATGCCATCCACAGAAACTCGTGGTGCTGTTAAAATCATGCAAAATGACATCCGTGCTATACAGTTAGCTAAATCTGCGTTGTATGCTGGTGTGAAGTTGTTGATGCAATATCAGCAGATAAATAAGGTGGATCGTATTCGTTTCGCTGGCGCTTTTGGCAGCCACATTGATGTAAAGTACGCCATGGTCTTAGGTTTGATTCCAGATTGCGCTTTAGATGAAGTGTCTTCTGCAGGTAATGCAGCGGGCACCGGCGCTCGCATCGCTTTACTTAATGCAGAATCACGAGCAGAAATTGAACAAGTAGTGCGTAACATTGAAAAAATAGAAACTGCGGTAGAGCCAAACTTCCAACAGTTATTTATAGATGCCATGGCATTTCCTAATAAGGTAGATGCGTTTCCAGAGTTGGAAAAAGTAGTGACCTTGCCACCGATTAAGGAAGCTAAAGCTGAAACTGAAGGGGGTGAAAAGAAACGCCGCCGTCGTAAGGGATAACTAGAAGCATGCAAACTACCAATCGTGCACGTATGGGGGTGATGATAGGCATCGCCCTAAAGCTATTTAAGAGCGTTAAAGTTTTTAAGGCGGCTCTTGTGGCTATGGCGCTGTCTGGCTGGACCATTATGCTCAGCTTTGAATTTGCAGTGACCTTGTTGGCTATTTTAATGTTCCATGAATACGGTCATATTCGTGCCATGAAACGTTTTGGCATCCCCACAAAGGGCATTTACATCATTCCGTTTGTTGGTGGTGTTGCAGTAGGTGACAGCCCCAAAACTCATTGGCAGGAACTATATATTGCCATGATGGGGCCTGTTTTTGGCTTAGCCATGAGTGTGGCATTTTTTATAGGCTTTGTTATTACAGACAACCACTTTATAGGCCTAGTTGCCTCTGTCAGTGCGTTGGTTAATCTGGTCAACCTGTTGCCAATCTATCCGTTGGATGGTGGCCGCGTAGTGAAAGCCCTGGTTTATTCAGGTCGTAGTCGATTCATCTACGTAGGCTTGGTGGTGATTTCTGGGTTGCTGATTGGCTATAGTTTTACCCACGGATTCGCCCTAATTGGCTTCTTTGGCATTATGGGGTTGGTTGATTTGTTAGCCGACTGGAATAGCTTCGATCAGGACCCAAAGCTAAAACTCAACCTGTATGGCATTGTATTTAGCTTAATCTGGTATCTGCTCACAGCAGCAGCACTGATCGGCATGATGGTTTGGATCGCTGCCTTAGAGTTACCAGGCAGTGAGCTTGCCATAGCTATTCTTAACGCTTGAACTTTATTGGCTAGCTATTGATCTGGCAAGTCATTTGGGAGATTGGTGTTCATAGTGCCATCGAAATCTTCTCTAAAACCTTCTTCGGTACCATTAATCAATTGTTCTTTAACACTTTCTTCAGCGGCACGAACACTTTGACCAGGTGAGAAACGACGACGTTCTTCCCTTGGTGGAATGCCAAAAAAGTCTCGGTAACACTTAGAAAAGTGGGGTGCAGACACAAAACCACAAGCTAAAGACACATCAATGATAGATAGGTTGGTTTGTAATAAAAGCTGACGAGCGCGGTTAAGGCGCAATTCTAAATAATAACGCGATGGCACGCACTTTAGGTGCTTTTGGAACAAACGCTCTAGCTGGCGACGAGAGACGCCTACATACTGTGCCAAATCGTCCAAACTAATGGTTTCTTCTAAATTTGCCTCCATCAGTGCCACGGCTTCAATCAGCTTAGGCTGGCTATTACCTAGGTGCAAACGCAGTGGAATACGTTGTGTATCGTGGTGGTCACGTATACGTTCCATAATGAACATTTCAGAAACGGCGGCTGCCAGTTCTGGGCCATGATGGTGGCTAACAAACTGCAACATCATATCTAAAGAGGAATTACCACCAGAACAGGTAAAACGATCACGGTCGATGGCAAATAAATTAGATGACATCAATACGTTAGGAAACTCTTCGCGCATACTGGCTAGGTTCTCCCAGTGAATCGTAGATTTGTAGCCATCTAACAAACCAGCTGCGGCTAATAAGTAACTGCCTGTGCAGGTAGACCCAATCTTGACTTTAGCATTAGCTGCCTTACGTAAATACGCTAAGGTGCCTTTATCATAGGCCCGATCTATGTAGGTGCCACCACAAACGATTAGTGCTTCTAAGCCATTTAAGTTGAGGTCATTAATGTGGATGGTAGGTGTCACTTCAAAACCAACACTGGCTGTAACGGGAGCACCGTCCATTGAGACAACTTCCCATTCATATAAGTCTTGCTTGCTGATGTAGTTAGCTCCACGTAGGCTAGCAACTGCAGACGAGAAGGTCACCATAGAATAATTAGGGATTTGCAAAAAAGCGTAGCGAATAGGTTTTTTTTCGGACATGGCTGCCTCTTTATTATTTTAAATGGGCTAACGAAAAGCAATATAGTAAGACTATTATCCCTAATAGAATTCGTCGCATTCTAAACTACGTTTGCTCTGTTGGGAACAAAATAATCACCTGTTGGAGAATATTTTTAGAGCAAAGTAGCCAAGCATTATTTGTCGTGAATAACTAGCGAGTTAAAGGGGTTTGCAGCAACTCTATAAATGCCTCAGCAGCATTAGATAAGCTTCGTTGTTGGTGCCATACACACCCTAATTTTCTAACAACAGGTTTAGATAGTGTATCGATTACCTTTATCTTTGAATTTATCAATGTTTGGGGCAGAATGCTCCAGCCCATTCCAATGCTTACCATCATCCTAATGGTATCTAAATTGTTGGTTGACATGGCTACATTAAGAGCAAGGCTCTGGGCTGCAAAGTCTTGTTCTACAATACGCCGTGTAAAAGTGTTGGTTTTGCTCAATAGTGCAGGAAAACTGCTTAATTGAGATAAGTTAACAGAGGCCTGTCGACAAAGAGGATGCTCTGGCGCTGCCACAAATTGCATTGTATCTTGCCAAATGGCTTGCTGCTGCAACTGAGGGTGAGGTTCTGGGTTAAGAGTAATAATGCCTAGCTGCCATCGACCTTGTAACACACCTTCGTAAATAACCTCAGACTCAGCAAACTGAATATCAAGCTCCACTTGAGGGTAGAGTGCTATAAATTTACCTAGAGGCTCTGGTAAGCGGTGTAAGCTAATGTGATGGCTGGTGGCAATGCGCAGACGCCCACCTATGCGGCCAGATAAGTTAGTTAGCTCGTCCGCAGTATTTTCCATGGCTGCTAATATGGACTTGGCTTTGGGCAGTAAGTGCTGGCCAGCAACGGTTAAGGACACATTACGCCCAATACGATCAAATAAACGGGTTTTAAGCTGGCCTTCAAGTTTAACAATACGTTTACTTACAGCAGGTTGGGTGAGGAACAGTTCATCTGCAGCCCGTGAAAACGAACCCTGTTCAGCGACAGCCATAAAGGCCTTTAATGCGAGACTATCCATAGGTGAAGAATACCTATTCGTATCATCCATTGGAATAGCCAAATGGAATAGTAAAGTAAATAAATTGGAATTAGAGTTATTGATATGGGCTAGGTATAATAGTCCTCTACTTACCTACGTTGAGGATTAGAAATGGCTGCCAAAACTCTATATGACAAACTGTGGGACGCCCATCTTGTTAAACAGCAAGACGATGGTAGCTGTCTGATTTATATTGATCGCCATCTTCTGCATGAAGTGACTTCACCCCAGGCCTTTGAGGGCTTGCGTATTGCAGGCCGAAAACCATGGCGCATAGACACTAACTTGGCTACGCCAGATCATAACGTACCTACTACCTTTGACGAACGTGCTATTGGTGTGGAAGGCATTGAAGACCCTGTATCTAAAATTCAAGTAGTTACCTTGGATGATAACTGTGATGAGTTTGGTATTACTGAATTTAAAATGCAAGATGAGCGACAAGGTATTGTGCATGTAGTTGGCCCAGAGCAGGGTGCAACGTTACCAGGCATGACGGTTGTATGCGGCGATTCTCATACCGCCACACACGGTGCTCTGGGTGCATTAGCCCACGGTATTGGAACATCAGAAGTAGAGCATGTATTGGCCACTCAGTGCCTTATTCAAAAAAAATCCCAGAACATGTTAGTACGTGTGGATGGTGATTTAGGTGAAGGCGTGACTTCTAAAGACGTGGTGTTAGCCATTATTGGTGTCATTGGTACCGCTGGCGGCACTGGCTACGCCATTGAGTTCGGTGGCAAGGTATTTGAAGGCATGTCTATGGAAGGCCGCATGACCGTGTGTAACATGGCTATTGAGGCTGGTGCACGGGTTGGTATGGTGGCGGTAGACCAGACCACCATTGATTACGTTGAAGGCCGCCCTTTTTCTCCAAAGGGTGCTAACTGGGATTTAGCTGTTGCTGCGTGGCAAGACTTACATTCTGATGCGGACGCAGAGTTTGATCATGTGGTGGTTTTAGATGGTGCAGGCATTGCGCCTCAAGTTACATGGGGTACCTCGCCAGAAATGGTGCTTCCCGTGTTTGCCAACGTACCTGACCCTGCTAAAGAAAAAGACGACGTTAAAGCCTCTGGCATTATTCGTGCCCTTGAGTATATGGGCCTAACCGCAGATCAGGCGATTACCGATATTCAGTTAGATCGAGTGTTTATTGGCTCATGTACTAATAGTCGTATTGAAGATTTGCGTGCAGCTGCTGCGGTAGTAGAAGGCCATCAAGTGGCTAAAACCTTAAAACAAGCTTTGGTTGTGCCTGGTTCTGGTTTGGTTAAGGCGCAAGCAGAGGCAGAGGGATTACACACCATTTTTACCAATGCGGGACTTGAATGGCGTGAGCCAGGCTGTTCTATGTGCTTAGCCATGAATGCTGACAAGTTGGGTGCTGGTGAACATTGTGCATCCACTTCTAACCGCAACTTTGAAGGCCGTCAAGGTTTTGGTGGGCGCACTCATTTAGTGAGCCCAGCCATGGCTGCAGCAGCTGCGATTGCTGGTCACTTTGTAGACGTACGCACCTTTAATTGATAACAGATAGCGGAGCAATATAAGATGCAAGCATTTACACAGTTAACAGGCATTACCGCACCTTTGGATAGAGCCAATGTTGACACTGACATGATTATTCCAAAACAGTTTTTAAAATCAATTAAGCGCTCTGGCTTTGGCCCTAATCTATTTGACGAGTTACGTTATTTAGATGAAGGTCAGCCA
Organism: Oceanospirillaceae bacterium ASP10-02a; assembly: GCA_905182035.1. Taxonomy (GTDB): domain Bacteria; phylum Pseudomonadota; class Gammaproteobacteria; order Pseudomonadales; family Balneatricaceae; genus Njordibacter. Next base: position 94,032 of record CAJIZL010000012.1, read on the forward strand.
GATCAAGATGCAAGTAAAAGACCTATTAACCCAGACTTCGTATTGAACTTCCCACGCTACAAAGGAGCAAAGATACTCTTAGCAAAGGATAACTTTGGTTGCGGATCTAGTCGCGAACACGCGCCTTGGGCTTTGTTGGATTTTGGTATCTCTTGTGTCATTGCCCCAAGCTTTGCTGACATTTTTTATAACAACTGTTTTAAGAATGGCATGTTGCCAATTACCCTTTTAAGTGAACAGGTAGATCAGTTGTTTGAAGACACGCAAGCTAACAAAGGGTTTGAATTGACGGTAGATCTTGAAACAGGTGTGATCCGTGGTTCTAGTGCAGGCGATATTGCTTTTTCTATAGATAGCTTTAGACGGCATTGTTTGTTGAATGGTTTAGATGACATTGGTTTAACCTTGGAACAAACCAGCAGTATTAAGCGTTACGAACAAAAACGTCAGCAACAGGCCCCTTGGCTGTTTAACTAAGGCTGTCATTAATAAATAGACATTTTAAAAGGCAATAATAGTGACACACAATATCTTAGTTTTACCAGGTGATGGCATAGGCCCAGAAATTGTAACTGAAGCTGAAAAAGTGCTACAAGCCGCAGATGTTAAGTTTAATTTGGGTTTGAACATTACCAGCGCTTTGGTTGGTGGTAGTGCCATCGATGTAACGGGTGGTCCATTACCTGAGGCCACGCTAGATGCAGCTAAAGCAGCTGATGCTATTTTATTAGGGGCTGTTGGCGGCCCTAAGTGGGATGGCTTGGATATGGCCATTCGCCCCGAAAAAGGCTTGCTGGGTTTACGCTCTAACTTGAAGCTATTTGGTAACTTACGGCCAGCTATTTTATACCCACAGTTGGCGGATGCTTCTAGCTTAAAACCTGAAATTGTATCGGGTTTAGATATCCTTATTGTTCGCGAGCTAACGGGCGGTATTTATTTTGGTCAGCCACGTGGTATTCGTGTTTTAGACAACGGCGAGCGGCAAGGCTACAACACATACATTTATGCAGAATCAGAGATTCGCCGTATCGGTAAGGTGGCTTTTGAAGCGGCTCGTGCCCGTGGCGGTAAATTGTGCTCCGTAGATAAAGCCAATGTATTGGAAGTAACCGTGCTTTGGCGTGAAATAATGGATGAGATGGCAACAGATTATCCAGATGTGGAGCTAAGTCATATGTATGTTGATAACGCTGCTATGCAGCTGGTACGCGCACCTAAGCAGTTTGATGTGATGGTTACGGGTAACATGTTTGGCGATATATTGTCTGATGCGGCAGCTATGCTTACGGGTTCTATTGGCATGTTGCCTTCTGCCTCTTTAGATGAGGCAGGTAAGGGTATGTATGAACCTTGCCATGGTTCAGCTCCAGATATTGCAGGTCAGGGCAAAGCGAATCCATTGGCGACCATCTTGTCGGCCGCTATGATGTTGCGTTACACCTTAAACGAAGGTGCGGCAGCAGATGCTATTGAGACCGCTGTTAGCGTGGTGTTAGATCAGGGGTTACGTACTGCCGACATAAGCGCCAACGGCATGCAAACAGTGGATACAAAAACCATGGGTGATGCGGTAGTTTCTGCGCTGGTTAACGGTTAATATAGCGGCTTATTAAGAAGCATTAATTTTAGTATTTTTAAGAGAAAAGGTTTAAAGAAATGAAGCGTGTAGGACTGGTAGGTTGGCGCGGCATGGTTGGATCAGTATTGATGCAACGTATGCAGGAAGAAAACGATTTGAAATTAATCGAACCAGTGTTTTTTACCACCTCTCAAGCTGGCCAAGCTGCGCCTGATTTCGGTGTACAAGCGCCAGTATTACAAGATGCCCACGATATTGACACCCTTAAAACCATGGATATTATAATTTCATGCCAGGGTGGTGACTACACAGATCGCGTTTTTGGACCTTTGCGTAACGCCGGCTGGAAAGGCTACTGGATTGATGCTGCGTCTAGCTTGCGTATGCAAGATGATAGTGTGATTATTCTAGACCCTGTTAATCGTGGCGTCATTGATCAAGCATTGGCCCAAGGTAAAACCGATTTTATTGGTGGCAACTGCACAGTAAGTTTGATGATGATGGCCTTGGGCGGTTTGTTCGCTGGTGATCATATTGAGTGGCTGTCAGCCATGACCTATCAGTCAGCCTCTGGCGGCGGCGCTCGTCACATGCGTGAGCTGTTGAAGCAAATGGGTTACATTAGTGAGTCTGTGTCTAGTGAACTAACTGATCCTGCTTCAGCAATTTTAGAAATTGATCGCAAGGTGTCTTTAGCCATTAACGCTAGTGACAACGACGCTAGCCAGTTTGGTGTACCCTTGGCCGGTAGCTTGATTCCATGGATCGACTCTCAGCTAACCAACGGTCAAAGCCGTGAAGAGTGGAAGGCTCAAGCAGAGACTAACAAAATCCTCGGTCGCTCCACTGATATTATTCCAGTAGATGGCTTATGCGTTCGCGTAGGCGCAATGCGTTGTCATAGCCAAGCTTTCACCATCAAAATGAAGCAGAATGTGCCGATGGATGAAATTGAAAATATGCTCGCCAATGCTAATGATTGGGTTAAAGTTGTACCTAATGATCGTGATGTTACTATGGCTGAACTTACTCCAGCTAAGATTACTGGTACCATGACTGTGCCAGTGGGTCGTTTACGGAAGCTCAACATGGGGCCAGAGTATTTGTCTGCCTTTACCGTAGGTGATCAACTTTTATGGGGTGCCGCTGAGCCTTTACGCCGTATGTTGCGAATTTTGCTAGAAACATAAATATAGCAACCTGTTAAAAAAGGCGCTTAGGCGCCTTTTTTTGTGGGCCCAAGGCTGCGACAATAGCAGATCAAATGGTTGGAGTAGTAGTACACATGATATCTACAAAAAAGAAGCAGGCTTTATGTCTTCTTGGCTTCACAAGTATTTTCTTAAGCGCAAACGCTCAGGCCATTGCCTTAGGACAAATTCAAGTCAATTCGGCGCTGTTACAGCCACTCCAACTGCAAGTTGACTTGATTGAAATAGAAGGCGTTCTGCCAGGCTCGATGGCTGCTAGAATGGCAGGGCCTGCACAATTTCTGGCCGCAGGTTTACCTTATCTAGAATGGTACTCTGAACTAGATGTCAGCATTGTTGATAACGCGGGTAGCTATTTTGTACAGGTTCTGGGACAACAACCTGTCGAACAGTCGCAGCTTGATTTTATTTTTGAAGTGGATTATTTAGGTGGTCGGTTGTTAGCAGAATATGCTGTTATATTGCCTGCATTTTTGGCAACCCAGAAGCCTGACGAACAAACTAACGAGCAGCCTGCTCAAGAGCCACAGATTCTAGTAAAAGCCCTTGATGCAGAAAACGTGCTTGAGGAAACTATAGCTCAGTTGTCAGACTCTCAGAGTGAAATCACTATTGTACAACCTGAAGCAGTGGCTCCAGCCTGGGTAATTGTTAAACCGGGTCAAACCTTATGGCGTATTGCTGATAATAATACTCCCAAAAGCATTAGCCCTTGGCAAACATTGATTAGCCTATACAGGGCAAACCCTGCGGCATTCAAGGATGGTGATATTCGTCAAGTAATGGCTAACAGTCGGTTGCGTTTGCCTACGCCAGAAGAGCTTAGTGCGCGTACTGTCGAACAGGCAAAGGCTGCATACCAGGCTTTAGTTCCTACACTAGTAAAAGTAACACAGAAGAAGCAACCAAAAAAACAGCTTGCAGTAGTTAAACTTGAGCAGCAAATTTCACAAGGCGCTAAATTGCAGCAACAAGTACAAAATCAGCAGGATAAACTTAATGGTTTAGCAAGCCAGTCCGAAGTGCTGCAGGCCGAAGTGCAAGGCTTGCAAGCCGATAACAGTGCAGCACTATCGCAACAAGAGCAGCTTGCTAAAACTAGTAAAAATCTTGCCAAAGGTGTGGCCGTGCAAAAGCAGGATATTAAAAGTCTGCACGAAGAGAGAGCTCAGTTAGAAACCAATATGCTAACTTTAGATCAAAAGTTTGAATCTACCCAAGCTGATCTTAATCAAACGGAACAGGAGCTAGCGAGTGCTCAGCAGGCCCTAGTTACAACACAAGAGAATATAGACATAGCTGCACAAAGCAAGGTGTTAAATGGCAAAGATGAGCAGATCGCACAGTGGTTAAGTATGGGGCCAATGTTAGCGTTTTTGTTGGTGCCTATTGTATTGGTGTTGGGGCTTTTTTGGTGGATTATCAGGCGTGGCCGAAGGGTTTTGCCAGTACAGCAAACCCCACCAGAAATAGCTGATGAGGAACCAATTACCCTTGATCCTTTGGCAGATTACGACACTAAGCCAAGCGCCAAAGCAGCTGATTTGCAACAAGGTGCAAAAAAAATGCAAGGTGGCATGCCAGAGCGTAGTTTTATTGAAGAGTTATTGAGGCAGCAAGAGCAAGATGAAGCCCAATTAACAGGGCAGGGTTTCAACACAGAAATTCAGGATGACCAGGTGCACTTGTCGGCTGATGTAGAGGCCATGTTGACTGGACAAAGGCAAATGCACAATAAGGCTGATGAGCCTGTGGAATATTTGTCTCATGAAGAAGAAATGAATACCAAACTAGATCTGGCGCAAAGCTATCGCGATATGGGAGAGGTGCTACAGGCCCAAGAAATATTACAAGAAGTGCTCGATCAAGGTAATGCCGAACACCAAGCACAAGCCAGTGCTTTATTGTCTAGCATTAACAAAGTCTAAGTTTATATGACCACACAAGTTAAAGCCGACGCATCTGAATTTTTGGCGTTGGGGCAACAGCGTATCGCCTTGGGTGTTGCGTATAACGGGCGAAATTATCATGGCTGGCAGCGACAGCCACATGGGCATATTACCGTGCAAGAAAAGCTTGAGGATGCCCTTAGCATGGTGGCTAACGAGCCTATCAAGGTGATGTGTGCAGGACGCACAGACGCTGGTGTTCACGCTAGTGCACAGGTGGTACATTTTGATACCTCGGCACAAAGGCCTCTGCGGGCGTGGACCCACGGGGGCAATATGAATTTACCAGATGATGTGGCTATCCAGTGGGCGCATCCGGTGGATGAAAAATTCCATGCGCGTTTTAGCGCCACGGCTCGCCGATATCGCTACGTCATCTTTAACCATCCCATGCGGCCTGCTCTGATGGATAAGGAAGTAAGTTGGAACTATCGCCCCTTGGATATCAGTAAAATGCAACAAGCTGCAGGCTATCTGTTGGGCACCCATGATTTTAGCTCGCTTCGTGCCGCATCTTGTCAGGCTAACAGCCCTATACGTACCATTCACCATTTAAATGTTATAGGCGCAGGTAATTATATTGTATTAGATGTGCGTGCAAATGCATTTTTGCATCATATGATTCGAAATCTTGCGGGTTTACTGATGAAAATTGGTGCCAGTGAAGCCCCACCAGAATGGGCGTTAGAAGTTTTAATGGCTCAGGACAGGCGGGTAAGTGCAGCAACGGCACCACCCTATGGTTTATACTTCGTGGATGCCGAATATGACGACGCTTTTGGTTTGCCACAACAACCTGTGGGGCCGCATTTTTTGGCCCCTTGGATGAATGCCTAAAAGAGTCTCTTAATAAACCCAGATAGTGCTTCACAAGGCTGATTTATCTGCTACCATTGGGCCTCAGCTCTTAGCACTTTATCGATAAATAACTGCGACTCATTGTGACTCAACCTCGGGTAAAAATATGTGGCCTTCGCCAAGCAGACGATGCGGTTTTTGCTGCTCAAGCTGGTGCGGATGCTATAGGGTTGGTGTTTTATCCGCCAAGTCCTAGGGCTGTCGATATTGCTATTGCAGTCGATATTGCACGTGCGTTGCCTCCTTTTGTATCCTGTGTAGGTTTGTTCGTAGATGCTACTGCTGCCGAAATAGATCAAATCCTTTCTCAAGTGCCACTTTCTGTATTACAGTTTCACGGTAAAGAATCAGCGCAGTTTTGTGAGCAATTCCAGCTACCCTGGATTAAAGCTGTGAGAATGCGTCCAGATATCAATTTACATCAGCAAAGACAGTGTTATAGCCGAGCTCAAGGATTGTTGTTAGATGCATATAAATCTGGTGTGCCGGGCGGTACAGGTGATCAATTTGATTGGCATCGTATTCCTACTGATATTGCTGTGGATGTGGTGTTGGCAGGTGGCATTCATATTGATAACGTACAACAGGCGATACAACAAGTTAAACCTTGGGCGATTGACGTCAGTGGTGGGGTTGAAAGCCACAAAGGTGTTAAAGATCGTGCTAAAATTGCTGCTTTTATGGGCCAAGCAAAACCCTATTTATCTTATTTACCTTCGTAATTATTAAACCATGTTGAAATAAAAGGAACCTCTAGTGATTGAAGCAGCAACATTGCCAGACGCGGACGGCCATTTTGGCCCCTATGGTGGACGTTTTGTATCGGAAACCTTATTTGCAGCCCTAGATGAACTTCGTGATACCTACGATCTATTGTGGCAAAGTCCTGCGTTTCAGGCTGAATTTGATTTAGACATGGCGCACTATGTAGGCCGACCATCGCCTCTTTATCATGCCAAACGCTTAACAGATACTTATGGTGGGGCGCAAATCTATCTTAAACGTGAAGACTTGAATCATACGGGTGCACACAAGATTAATAACACCATTGGCCAGGCACTATTGGCAAAGCATATGGGTAAGCCTCGTATTATTGCCGAAACAGGTGCGGGTCAACATGGTGTTGCCAGTGCTACTGTGGCTGCTCGTTTAGGTTTGGAGTGTGTGGTTTATATGGGTGTTGAAGACATTCGACGACAAGCACAAAATGTTTATCGGATGAAGCTTTTAGGCGCAACTGTTGTGGGTGTTACGTCTGGTACCCAAACATTAAAAGATGCCCTTAATGAGGCAATGCGTGATTGGGTAACCAATGTTGATAATACCTATTACATTATTGGCTCTGCTGCGGGCCCACATCCATACCCAAAAATAGTACGGGATTTTCAAAGCATCATGGGCCGTGAAGCGCGTCGCCAAAGCCTTGAACAAACGGGTAGGTTGCCTGATGCTGTTGTTGCCTGCGTAGGTGGAGGTTCAAATGCTATCGGTATGTTCCATCCGTTCCTTGAAGACAAGGAAGTACGCTTAATTGGTGTAGAAGCGGGTGGCAATGGTCTTGAATCAGGCCAGCATGCGGCTCCACTTTCAGCGGGTACTCCAGGGATTTTGCATGGTAATCGTACTTATTTAATGAGTGATGAAAACGGCCAGATTTTGCCTACTCATTCAGTTTCTGCTGGTTTGGATTACCCTGGAGTTGGTCCAGAACACTCATATCTCAAAGACACTGGCCGCGCTGAATATGTGATAGCGACAGATACTGAAGCCTTGGACTCTTTTCGTGAGCTATGCTTGTTAGAAGGGATTATCCCAGCCCTTGAATCAAGCCATGCAGTTGCTTATGCTTGTAAAATGGCTGCTCAAATGCGTCCGGACCAAACGGTTGTTGTTAACCTTTCTGGCCGTGGTGATAAAGACATGCAGACCGTCGCTGATATCGATGGCATTAAAGTTTAAGGAAATAGATCATGAGTCGTATTGCAGCTTGCTTTGACGCACTGAAGGCCCAAGGTCGTCAGGCCTTAATTCCCTATGTTACTGCTGGTGACCCAAACCCACAGGTGACTGTTGGGCTAATGCACCAAATGGTGTCTGTGGGTGCTGACATTATTGAACTAGGGATTCCATTTTCAGATCCCATGGCTGATGGCCCAGTAATTCAGTTGGCCTGTGAAAGGGCCTTGTCTCATAATACCTCGTTGGCTATGATTTTAGACATGGTGGCAGAGTTTAGACAACAAAATGACACCACGCCAGTGGTGTTAATGGGTTATTTAAACACTGTAGAAAAGATGGGCTACGAAACCTTTGTAGCGGCGGCTAAAAAGGTAGCTCTCGATGGTGTTCTACTTGTCGATTTACCACCAGAAGAAGGTGCAGAATTCACTCAGAATTTACATCAAGCAGGCTTAGACGCTATATTCCTCATTACCCCAACCTCCACAGAAGAGCGTATTAAGAAAATATGTGCCATTGGTAGTGGGTATTTGTACTATGTGTCATTAAAGGGTGTAACTGGCGGTGCTATGATTGACACAGATGACGTGGAAGAAAAGCTAGCCTTGGTTAAGCAGCATACGCAATTGCCTTTAGGTGTAGGTTTTGGCATCCGAGATGCAGATTCTGCTGCCCGCGTGGCACAAATAGCTGATGGCGTTGTGGTAGGTAGTGTGTTGGTTAGTGCTCTTGGAGATAATGCCAGCAATCCAGAAAAAGGCTGCGCTCAAGTAGTAGATACTCTATCAGCAATGCGTCAAGCTATGGACACAACTGCGTAATAAATTTAATACGTCAATGCCGTGACCAGAGATTGCGGTGGGAGAAGCTATGAGTAGCTGGTTAGATAAAATTGTACCTGCAGGTATTTTAACCAACCTAGGTAATAAAGACCGACGCAGCAACATTCCTGAAGGCGTATGGAAGAAGTGCCCTAAATGTGCGTCAGCTTTGTACAAACCAGAACTGGAAAAGAACCTAGAGGTGTGCACAAAATGTGAACACCACATGCGTGTGCCAGCCCGTGATCGCTTGACCATGTTCTTAGATGCTCACTCAGGTACTGAAATAGCGGCAGAAATAGAGCCTGTTGATAAGCTAAAATTTAAAGACGTAAAGAAGTATAAAGATCGTTTGTCTGCGGCTCAAAAAGCCACCGAAGAAAAAGACGCATTGGTGGCTATGAAAGGCAAATTGGTAGGTCTGGATGTGGTTGCTGTGGCCTTTGAATTTAATTTCTTGGGCGGGTCCATGGGTGCTGTTGTTGGCGAACGTTTTGTGCGAGCAGCAAATATCAGCATGGAGCAGGGTATTCCATTAGTGTGTTTCTCCGCTTCTGGCGGTGCGCGTATGCAGGAAGCCTTAACTTCTTTGTTCCAGATGGCTAAAACGAGTGCTGCAATAGAAAAGCTAAAGCAACAGGGTATTCCCTATGTCTCAGTGCTCACAGACCCTGTGTATGGTGGTGTGTCGGCTAGTTTAGCTATGCTAGGCGATGTAAACCTTGCGGAACCTGGGGCTCGTATGGGTTTTGCCGGGCCCCGTGTTATTGAGCAAACTGTACGTGAAACTTTGCCTGAAGGCTTTCAAAAGAGTGAGTTTCTGTTAGATCATGGAGCCATTGATATGATTGTTTCTCGTCATGACATGCGCGCTACAGTTGGTCGTTTGTTAAGTGCCATGACTCAAAATCCTGCGCCTGTTATCGAAGCTTAACTTCATATGTCGCAAACACTATCCTTTGACCAAGCTGGTGATTGGCTGACTTGGTTAGAACAGCAACACCCAAGCCATGAAATTGACATGGGTCTAAGGCGCATTCGCCGGGTGTCTAAGCGTCTGCTACGCGACGCACCTATCGCTAAACAAGTAATTACCGTAGCAGGCACTAATGGCAAGGGCTCTAGTGTTGCTTTTTTAACCTCCATTTTGGAGCAAACTGGATTGGCCTATGCCAGTCTAACATCACCACATTTTGTGCGTTTTAATGAGCGTATTCAGTTACAGGGCGAGCCTGTAGATAATGCAGCTTTATGTGCTAGCTTTGAGCGTGTGAATAAAGCCCGTTATGATGCTGCGGGTGTGGCTACCGTGCTGACTTATTTTGAGTTTAATGCCCTGTTGGCTTTTGACCTTATGCAACGTGCCGATTTAGATGTTGCGGTGTTAGAAATTGGCTTAGGTGGCCGTTTAGATGCGGTGAATCTGATCGATGCTGATGTGGCGATTGTAACTAGTATTTCGGTGGATCATGTGGATTGGCTTGGCGACAATGTAGATGTTATTGGACGTGAAAAGGCAGGTATCTATCGAGCCAATAAACCCGCTATAGTTGGTGCTATGGATTGTCCAGCTTCCGTAGCTCAATATGCTCAGGAAATTAATGCTCAGTGCTTTAAAAATGGTGTTGATTTTAAAGTTGAAAACAACACCTTTAGTAATACATCAGGTTTATCCATCGATCTGCCTGAAACTGTGCTGCCACCAATGAATAGGGCAGCAGTAGTACAGGCGATTAACTGTTTAACCTTTGAGATCAAGGCTTCTGATATTGTCTGCGGATTAGGCAAGGCACGTCTAATGGGCCGCTTTCAAAGGCTTGAGTGGCAAGGAAAACAACTTATTTTAGACGTTGCCCATAATCCACAAGCAGCACAAAACCTGGCAACTACTTTAGCCAATGAAGCCTGTGTAGGTAAAACCATCGCCGTATTGGCTATGTTGGGTGACAAAGACTATCAACAAGTGATCGCTGCTTTAAGTGCAAGCTTTGATTACTGGATGTTAGCGAGCAGTGATGGCGCCCGTGGTTTGTCGAGCTTGGAGCTGGCAAGTCAAACGGCTAGACATGGTGTTGCTTCAGACCACGTAGCGACTCATGACACCCCGGTTCAAGCCTTTAATCAAGCCATAGAAATGGCGTCACAAACAGACAGAATAATTGTTTTTGGTTCATTTGTGACCGTAGGTGCAGTGCTGGCTTTAATCGAATCTTAGGCAGATTTATTTAAATGAAGGAACAAGATTAGTGGAGGCAACAGTGAAACATCGTATTGTAGGTAGTTTAATGCTGTTGAGTCTGGCCGTCATTATTTTACCATTTTGGTTGGATGGTGCAGGTCTAGAAGAATATCAATCTACCCAGCAGCAGCCCGCTATGCCAGAAAGCGGTGTGGTTAATGCCATGGAAAATGTTGATCCAAGTGATTCACAAGTCATTGAGTTAAGCCCAATTTTAGCTGTAGAAGAGTTACCGACTAATACTGCGCAGGCAGACAAAAAGGCACAGCTTGACCCAAATGATGACTTGCTGAATCAACAAGGCCTTCCTAATGGATGGGTAGTACAGCTAGGTAATTTTGGTAATCGCTCTAATGCGATCCGTTTAAGGGATAAGGTCATTAAAGCAGGTTTTGCCGCTTACATGGTACCTAATGAAGCGCTATTTAAGGTGCTTGTAGGGCCAGAGCTCAATAGGTCCAAAGCTGAAGTCTTGCAAAAACAGCTGAAAAATAAGTTTAAAATGGCTGGTATGGTCACCTTATATGAAGTAGAAAAGCCTTAAGGGGCTGCTCTACTAAAGTAGTTTAATCAGTTAGTTAATCAAGGTCATGTATGGAAAGCCTCAACGTTTTTGACTGGATACTAGTGGGCATTATTGCCACTTCCAGTGTGTTTGGACTACTACGTGGTTTTGTTAAGGAGCTGCTGTCGTTAGCGAGCTGGGTGGCGGCATTTTTTGTTGCACGTTTGTTTTCTTTTAAGCTTAGCAATTTCATGGTGGATTGGATCGATCAGCCTCAGTTTCGTGTGATTGCTGCATTTGCCATTTTGTTTGCTGTCACTTTAGTAGTAGGCGCGCTCATAAATAATGTTTTTTCTCGCTTAGTCTCGGCCACAGGTTTAAGCGGTACAGACCGTTTATTTGGTATGGTCTTTGGTGTTGTGCGGGGAGGTTTGTTAGTCATTATCATGGTTTCTTTACTGTCGCTAACACCAGTAAGTAATGACCAATGGTGGCAAAATTCTTTAATTATTCCTCACTTTATCTTGGTTGATGAGTGGTCCTATAAAATGTCTAGTAGTGCTTCTGGTCTATTGGATATGTTGCAATCAACGCTCTTGTAGCGTTGTAATGAGGGTTTCAGCATGTGTGGTATCGTTGGTATTGTTGCCAAGTCTTACGTTAATCAGGAAATCTATGATGCCCTGACTTTTTTGCAACACCGTGGTCAGGATGCGGCTGGGATAGTGACCTGCCAGGATGGCCGGTTCTTTTTACGTAAGGATAATGGCTTAGTACGAGACGTTTTTCGTACTCGTCATATGCGACGTTTAGTGGGTAACATGGGCATCGGCCATGTGCGGTATCCCACTGCGGGAAGTTCTAGTGCTGCAGAATCGCAGCCTTTCTACGTTAATTCACCTTATGGAATCGCTTTAGCGCATAACGGCAATTTAACCAATGCAGCGGAACTTGCTGAAAGCATTTTTAAAGCTGATTTACGCCACATTAATACTAATTCAGATTCTGAAGTTCTGCTAAACGTGTTTGCCCATGAACTGCAGCGTTTGGGCCAGTTAGTGCCAACTGAAGAAGATATTTTCTACGCTGTACGTCAGGTTCACCGCCGTTGTGTGGGAGGTTATGCCGTCATTGCTATGATTACGGACATTGGCATTGTGGGTATGCGGGATCCATTTGGTATTCGCCCATTATGTTATGGCAAGCGTGAATCCGAACACGGTGCTGAGTATATGGTAGCCTCTGAAAGTGTAGCCCTGGATGCTGCAGGTTATACTATGGTCCGTGACTTGGCCCCTGGAGAGTGTATATATATCACCGAAACTGGGCATGTGTTTACTCGCCAGTGTGCAGAAAATGCAGTTTTGTCACCTTGTTTATTCGAATTCGTCTATTTAGCCCGACCGGATTCTGTAATGGACGGTATCTCTGTCTATAAAGCACGCTTGAAAATGGGTGAGTACTTGGCTGATCAAATTTTACGAGATTGGCCAGATCACGATATTGACGTAGTGATCCCTATTCCTGATACTAGCCGCACTTCTGCCGTGGAACTTGCTAGTAAGCTTGGGGTGAAATTACGTGAAGGCTATATTAAAAACCGCTATATTGGCCGCACCTTCATAATGCCTGGACAAACGCAGCGACAAAAATCTGTGCGACAGAAACTAAACCCTATTGAGCTTGAGTTCCGTGGCAAAAATGTGTTGCTGGTTGATGACTCTATTGTTCGCGGCACTACTTCTACGCTTATTATAGAAATGGCGCGTGAAATGGGCGCTAAAAAGGTTTACTTTGCTTCTGCCGCGCCTGCTGTTCGCTTCCCCAATGTCTATGGTATCGACATGCCCTCTGTAGACGAACTAGTAGCATATGGCCGCACTGATGCAGAAGTAGGAGAGGTAATTGGTGCTGACCGTATGATTTATCAAGATCTTGCAGACTTGGTTCGTTCAACCCAGGGTGGCGGTAGTGATATTGCTAACTTTGATTGTTCTGTATTTGATGGTAATTATGTTACTGGAGATGTTGACGATGCTTATCTAGCTAATTTAGAAGCTGCCCGTAATGATCAGTCCATGCATAACGTGAATGTCATTGATGATGATGTTTCCCTAGCCACAAACATGCAAAGTAAGTTGTAACATGAAAAATAAAAACCTAAGCCAAAGACAGCAACGCCAAAAGGAGTACTTGAAAAAGACTGCGTTGAGCACTCAAGCGATTCGATCAGGCACTGTTTCTGGTTTAGAACAAGAACATAACGATGCGATCTATGCAACGTCTAGCTTCATTTATGGCAGTGCTGAGGAAGCTTGTGAATGTTTTAGCGGCCAAACTGAAGGTAATATTTATTCTCGTTTCACCAATCCAACAGTGCGTACTTTCGAGCAGCGTATAGCTCTCATGGAAGGTGGTGCAAGGGCCGTGGCTGCAAGTTCCGGTATGGCTGCGCTCACTAGTATCTTTTTGGGACACCTAAAACAAGGTGACCATATTGTCTCCTCATGCAGTATTTTTGGTTCTATTGTTGGTTTATTCGACAATGTTCTCACCAAGCTGGGTATTACTACCACCTACGTGAGTCCTGTGGATAGTCAAGCATGGCAAGACGCAATCCAACCTAACACCAAAGCGTTGTTTTTGGAGTCGCCTTCCAACCCTCTTGGAGAGGTGGGTGACATTGCGGCTTTAGCTACATTAGCTCATAGCCATAATGCGCTGCTAGTGGTGGATAATTGTTTTTGCACCCCAATTTTGCAAAACCCATTGGCATTAGGTGCAGATATTGTAATGCACTCTGCGACTAAATATATAGATGGGCAAGGTCGCTGTGTAGGCGGTGTAGCCATAGGCAGCGAAGAACATATGGAGCCAGTATTTGGCTTTTTACGCACCGTTGGCACCTGCATGAGCCCGTTTAACGCATGGGTGTTTATTAATGGCTTAGAAACCTTATCTTTGAGAATGCAAGCTCATTGTTCCAGTGCATTAAAGTTAGCACATTGGCTGCAGGAACAACCTCAGGTAGAGCGAGTGTATTACCCCGGTTTAGAAAGCCACCCACAGCACCAGTTAGCAAAACAACAACAACGATTGTTTGGTGCAGTTGTTTCTTTTGAAGTGAGAGGCGACAGGACCTCTGCTTGGCGCTGTATTGATGATACACAGTTGTTGTCGATTACTGGTAATTTTGGTGATGCAAAATCAACTATTACGCACCCTGCAACCACCACCCATAGCAGGATGACTGCTGCGGCGCGTGCTTTAGCTGGTATAAAGGACAATTTAATTCGTGTATCGGTGGGGCTAGAAGACTATGAAGATATCAAACAAGATTTGGCTCAGGCTTTGTCGAAATTATAGTATATTCGAAGTCAAAGATTGAAGTTCGATACGGTTTCGACCTTTCTTTTTAGCGCGGTATAACCCACGATCTGCTGAGTCCAATAACTCAACATGACTTATCTTAGTATGATTTGGGTAATAGGTGGATACGCCAATGCTCATGGTGACGATGTTAGCAGCGTCCGAAAAGATGTGGGGTATTGCAAGGACGTCCATCGCCGTGCGTAATTGCTCTGCAACAAGCATGGCGCCTACAGCAGGTGTGCCTGGTAAAATAATCGCAAATTCTTCGCCGCCGTATCGTGCCGGCAAATCGCCCGGCCTTTTTAAAGTATCGATGATGGTTTTACTGGTTTTCATTAAAGCATTATCGCCAGCCACATGACCGTAATTGTCATTAAACGCTTTAAAGTGATCAATATCACACAAAATTAATGACAAAGGCTCTTGAGTTCTGCTTGATCGAGACCATTCCAGCTTTAGTGCTTCGTCAAAATGACGGCGGTTATATAGCTGGGTTAAACCATCGATTGATGAAAGGTGTTTGAGGTGGGCACTAGCTTCTTCTAACTCCTTGCGCATGTCCGCAATACGAGCCATAGCGCGTAGCTTAGCGTTTAGAACTCTTTGGGTGATGGGTTTAGGTAAATAATCATCGCCACCAGAATCAATGCCTTTTACAATAGCATCTTCTGTAACATCGGCACTTAAGAAGATGATAGGGATCCACGAATTGCCTTCTTGGCAACTTTCTCGAATATGTTGAGCACACTGGTAACCATCCATGTTGGGCATGTTGACGTCCAATAAAACCAGATCTGGTTTATGCTCCAAGAACTTCTGGATACCTTGCTCGCCATCGTTGGCAGTGATGACACTATGGCCGGCACTTTCTACAAACTTTTGTGTCACTTGCAAAGAAGCAACAGAGTCTTCCACCAACAACACTTTCATATATGAATCCAGAACCAAGGTACTACTCTTAGTCTAGACTAAAAAACTTAAAACTGGTTATTCATAAGCTAAAAAGCCCTTATTTTTGAAAATAAGGGCTTTTTATTGATCGAGATTTAACTGTTGTTAAGCAACTTCGACCGTTGGTATAACTTTATCGGCAGCAGAAGTGTAGTCTGCTAGTTGGTCAAAGTTAAGGTAGCGGTAAACTTCACCGGCCATCGTGTCTAGTTTGGTTGTATATTCAAAGTATTCACTAGGAGTGGGTAGTTTGCCGTTTATTCCCGCCACAGCAGCCAGTTCTGCCGATGCTAAAAATACATTTGCGCCTGTACCTAGGCGGTTAGGGAAGTTACGGGTAGATGTGGATACCACAGTACAGTCGTCTGCAACTCGTGCTTGATTACCCATACACAAGGAGCAACCTGGCATCTCAATGCGTGCACCGGCCTTACTAAAGATGTTGTAATAACCTTCTTCAGTTAGCTTAGCGGCATCCATTTTCGTAGGTGGTGCGATCCACATGCGCGTTGGAATAGGGCCAACCGCAGCGTCAAGTAATTTTCCAGCAGCACGAAAGTGGCCAATGTTGGTCATACAAGAACCGATAAATACTTCATCAATCTTTTGACCTGCAACGGAAGATAGAGAACGTGCATCGTCTGGATCATTAGGTGCACATAAAATAGGCTCAGTAATATTTGATACGTCAATTTCAAGCACTTCGGCGTACTCTGCGTCACTGTCTGATCGCATGAGTTGCGGATCAGCTAACCATGCTTCCATTGCCAAAATGCGTCGTGCTATGGTGCGTTTGTCGCCATAACCCTCACTAATCATCCATTTTAGCATGACCACGTTAGAGCGTAAGTATTCTGCTACTGAATCCTCACTTAATGTAATGCTGCAACCTGCTGCTGAGCGCTCGGCTGAGGCGTCGGATAGTTCAAAAGCCTGCTCTACGGTGAGGTCTTCTAAACCCTCAATTTCTAGAATGCGGCCAGAGAAAGCGTTGACCTTGCCTGCTTTTTCTACTGTAAGTAAGCCTTTTTCAATGGCGTAGTAAGGAATAGCATGGACTAAGTCGCGCAGTGTGATGCCTGGGTGACGTTCGCCGGTAAAGCGTACTAATACCGATTCAGGCATATCTAACGGCATAACGCCCGTAGCAGCGGCAAAGGCTACTAAGCCGGACCCTGCAGGAAAAGAAATGCCCAGAGGAAAGCGGGTGTGTGAATCGCCACCGGTACCTACGGTATCTGGCAGCAACATACGATTAAGCCAAGAGTGAATAATGCCGTCGCCTGGGCGCAAAGACACGCCACCGCGGTTCATGATGAAGTCGGGTAGGGTGTGTTGAGTTTGTACGTCAACTGGCTTAGGGTAAGCCGCCGTGTGACAAAATGATTGCATAGTTAAGTCTGCAGAGAAACCCAAACATGCGAGGTCTTTTAGTTCATCGCGGGTCATTGGTCCAGTGGTATCCTGCGAGCCTACAGTAGTCATTTTTGGCTCACAATAAGTGCCAGGGCGAATACCTACAGTGCCACAGGCCTTACCAACCATTTTTTGGGCTAAGGTGTAGCCTTTATTAGACTCAATGGGTGGCTTGGGCACTTGGAAAACATCTGTTGTTGCCATTCCTAAAGCAGTACGAGCACGTTCTGTAAGACCACGACCGATAATCAGTGGAATACGTCCGCCAGCTCTAACCTCATCTAAAATAATGTTGGTCTTTAGTTCAAAACGGCTGAGTTCTTCGCCAGTTTCATGGTTGCACACAACACCTTGATACGGGTAGATATCAATCACATCACCCATATGCATGCCAGACACGTCCATTTCTATGGGCAGGGCTCCAGCGTCTTCCATAGTATTGAAAAAGATAGGTGCAATTTTAGACCCAAAGCAAAAACCACCCGCTCTTTTATTGGGTACTGCTGGGATGTTATCACCAAAGAACCACAACACTGAGTTAGTTGCAGACTTACGCGAAGAACCAGTGCCCACAACATCTCCCACATAAACCACTGGGAAGCCTTTGGCTTTAATTGCTTCAATTTGTTTAAGAGGGCCGGTAGTACCATGATCATCAGGTTCAATGCCATCACGCTCCATTTTGAACATCGAGTTAGCATGTAGCGGAATGTCTGGGCGAGTAAAGGCGTCGGGTGCTGGGGATAGGTCATCGGTATTAGTTTCTCCGGTGACCTTAAATACTGTTAAGGTGATTTTTTCTTCTAGTTTGTCGCGGGAGGTAAACCATTCACCAGCAGCCCAAGATTGCATCACTTTCATGGCGTATGTATTGCCAGCCTTGGCTTTTTCGTCGACGTCATGGAAGGCATCAAACATCAATAATGTATGAGATAGTGCGGTAACGGCACTGGTTGCAAGTGCTTCGTTGTCTAAGCAGGAAATCAAAGCTTGAATGTTATAACCACCTAACATAGTGCCCAAAATCTCAGTCGCTTCAACAGGGGTCACTAGGCTAGACGTTACATCTCCAGTAGTGATAGCCGATAAAAAACTGGCCTTTACATAGGCTGCTTGATCAACGCCTGCAGGCACACGGTTGCGCAATAAGTCTACTAATATAGTTTCTTCACCGGCAGGTGGATTTTTTAGTAGCTCAACAAGATCGGCGGTTTGTTCTGCACTGAGTGGCTCTGGTGGAATACCCTGGATGGCGCGTTCGGCAACATGGGTACGATAAGCTTCTAACATGGTATAGCCTCTAGTGGACCTGAACCTTATGTGTCGATGGTTCAAGGTGGTCAATGGGAACATCAATAAGTGCAGTAAGGATACCATAATGGCCCAATTATCTCTAGTTTTGAGGCTTGTTGATTAGTCTAATGATAATACATAACTAATTGATATTATTAGTAATAATTTCTATAGATACAGTGTATTTAGTAGTGTTTATCTTACTTGCTAAGTCGGTAGGTGGGTAATCCTAGACGCTGTTAGTCTGTGTGGGTACAATGCGACTCGTTTATATAATTAGTCTTAGGTCAAGTTTGTGCCACTATCGGAACTAAAGCAGTTTTTAGGATGTAGTACCCCCAAAGCCTGGGTAGAAAAAGCATTACAACAGCAAGACACCTTGCTGATCGATCACGCTCATTGCGAAAAGAAAGCCGCATCAACGGCCATGCAGTTAATGTTTCGTCACCCCACACGGGCAGACTTGTTAACTAAGATGTCGCGCTTAGCCAAAGAAGAACTGATCCACTTTGAGCAAGTGTGTCGTATCATGCGGGAGCGTGGTATCGTTTATGATCACCTCGATGCCTGTCGTTACGTGGGTGGATTACGGCAACTCGTACGTACCCATGAGCCAGCTAAGTTAATGGATACGTTGATTGTAGGTGCTTTTGTAGAAGCCCGATCTTGTGAACGGTTTGAGGCACTCATACCGCACTTAGATGAATCCTTGGCCAAGTTCTATTCCTCATTACTAAAATCCGAAGCAAGGCATTATCAAGACTACTTATCTTTAGCTAAAGACGTGGCTATGGAAACGGGTGCCACAGGATTAGAGGATTATCACCAACGTATTGCCTTAGTGCGAGATTTGGAGGTTCAACTTATTTCTGCAGAAGACCCAATGTTCCGCTTCCATAGCGGTTTGCCCACTAAAGTTGCTCTATTAGACACAAACAAGGACGTTACATATGAACAATAAAGTCATTCAGGCTAATTTATTAATGTTACTAGCTGCTGCCATATGGGGTTTTGCCTTCGTTGCCCAACGTGTAGGCATGGAGACCATGGGTCCCCACTGGTTTAATAGCTTACGCTTTTTCATAGGCGCAGTGGCTTTAATCCCTGTGGTAATCTGGATAGGAAGAAATAAAGTGCAAGCCTTAGAGCAAGAGCCTAAAGCTTCTACCAAAGCTCTAATGTTTGGCGGCGTTGCCGCAGGTTTACTATTATTTGTAGGTGCTACATTTCAGCAAGTGGGTTTGCAGTACACCACAGCAGGTAAGGCCGGTTTTATTACTGGTATGTATATCTTCTTTGTTCCTTTGATTGGACTTTTCTTCCGTATGAAAACGGGATTAGGTACATGGGTAGGTGCTGTTATCGCCCTTTGGGGATTGTACCTGCTAAGTATTAATGAAGACTTTACCCTAAGCAAAGGGGATACCTTACAACTGACATGTGCTGTAGCATTTGCCGGCCATGTGTTAATGATCGGTTATCTTGCATCACGCATGGATACAGTGAAGCTGTCTTTGATTCAATTTTTTGTAGCAGGTTTATTGGCTATGGTATTGGCTGTGTATTTTGAGCAACTATCTTGGGCAATGATTACTTCTACAGCTTTGCCATTATTGTTTGCAGGTGTTATGTCTACAGGCATTGCTTACACGTTACAAACCATAGCACAGCAACATGCTCACCCCTCTCACGCAGCTATCATTTTAAGTTCAGAAGGCGTGTTCGCTGTGATTGGTGGTTTTTTGTTACTTAATGAAGTGCTGCCAGCCCAAGGTTTATTGGGTTGTGGTCTAATTCTGACGGGTATGCTGATGTCTCAGCTAATGCCTCGCCTACGTTGGCCGAGCCGCACTAAAACTGTTTAACTGGAGTACAGGTCATATGCTTAGTAAGTTAACCCCAGTGTGTCCACCGCAGCTACTTAACCAAGCTCAAGCATTGCCAGCTATGATTACGGCTGTAGTTAATGCAGGTTCTGAACTAGCCTTAGAAAGTGCCAAATTGGCGTTTGAGGCAGGTATTATTATTCCTGTACTGGTTGGCGACATAGGCGCGATTATTACGGCAGCGCAAGCAATTGATTGGCCTATTGATAACTTTGACCTTATAGCCTGTGATGGCGAAGAAGACGCCGCCGCAAAAGCCGTACAATGCGTACATCAAGGTAATGCGCAGTTATTGATGAAAGGTAACTTGCATACAGATGTGCTGATTCGTGCTTTGTTAGATAAGCATCATGGATTAAGAACTGGCGAGCGCTTAAGTCATTTATTTCATATGTCTGTGCCAGGCAGTGATCGTGTGTTGTGTATTACCGACGCCGTAGTGAACGTATTACCCGACACTAAAACTCAGCTTAGTATTCTGCGCGGTGCAACGGATGTAATGCACGCTTTAGGTAATCCCAAACCAAAGATCGCCTTGCTTTCGGCTACAGAGATGGTGACTCAGGCCATGCCTTCAAGCTTTAATGCTAAGGAACTCTTAGGCCTTATGTTGGAGCATGATCATCAAAGGGCTCAGGTGTTTGGGCCATTAGCTTTTGACGGTGCAGTTTCCCCAGAAGCCGCTAGATTAAAGGGTATAAAAAATCCTGTAGCCGGGCATGCAGATGTATTGTTAGTGCCTAATATCGAAACAGGAAACGCTATATTTAAACAGATGGTGTACTTTAATGGTGCCACTGCAGCGGGTGTATTAATGGGAGCTAAGGTTCCTGTGATGCTTACTTCGCGGGCAGATCCGCCAGCAGCTAGGTTAGCTTCCGCAGCCCTTGCGGTAGTTTACGCTCATTATTTGAGTCAAAAATCTTAAAAGTTTCACGCTTATGTCGCTAACCTTTCGCTTATGGCTATAGAAGTATTTTTTGCAGTGTTGCTTGCAGCCGCTTTACATGCGGGCTGGAACTCATTGGTCAAAATAAACGCCGAACCTATTATTGCTATGGGTTTAATTATGGTGTGCATAAGTATTGTTGCTTTAGCTTTTATACCCTTTGTAGCGTTTCCTCCGGATCAAATGTGGCCCTGGTTGCTAGTCACTCTAGTATTACATTTTGGTTATAAAGTATTTCTGGTAAAAGCCTATGCCCAAGGTGATTTTGGTCAAGTGTATCCTATTGCAAGGGGTAGTGGTCCCCTGTGGGTTTTGCTAGCTAGCTTAGTTTTTTTGGGAGCAGAATTCACTCAAGTTCAGGTTATAGGGATATTATTAATTACTGGAGGTGTGGCGATTTTATCGCACTTTAAGCGAGGTAAGCCCCTAAGTGCGGGCTTTTATTACGCTTTGGTTACGGGGTTATGGATTGCCAGTTACACCATTGTGGATGGCTATGTTGTGAGCCAGATTGGTCACCTGCATAGTTTTGTGGTTTGGATGTTCTTTTTGGACGGTATAGTCGCTATTATTTGGGCATACCGTTATAACCCTAAGGTTTTTGTAGCAAGCTTAACTCAACATTGGTTTGTTGCTGTGGGTGGTGGTGCTATGTCTATGGCTTCTTACTGGATATGTTTATGGGCTATGACTCAGGTGCCCATTGCGATTGTTGCCGCCTTACGGGAAACCTCGGTGCTATTTGGAGCCTTACTGAGTACCTATATGTTTAAGGAAACTCTAGGACGTAGCCGATGGATTTCAGTAGCGTTTATTTGCTCTGGTTTGGTGTTAATAAAATTAGTTTAAGTTGGCTTAAACTAGCAGCATTTGGCCCATAATAAGAGCAAGCTTTTCAATGCCAGGCTCAATCAGTTTAGGGTTGATGGATGAATAACCTAAACGGAAGTAATTTAATGGTGCAACATCACCTAAAAAGTGAATATCACCCGCTTCAATTAAAATTCCATGTTCGGCAGCTTGTGCTTTTAATAATCTAGCATCAAGGCTTTCTGGACCTTTAACCCAATAACAAGAACCACCAAAAGTGGGTTGCTCCGCTAACCCTGGCATGTGTTTTTGTAGGGCTTCAGCCATAATTTTGTGGCGTTGTTGGTAGGCCTTTACCAAAGTTGCAGACAAGGAGTCGTAATAACCCCGTGCAATAAACAGTCCAATACTACGTTGGTTGTTGGCGGGTGGATGGCGCAGCATTAAACGCCGCAATGATCGTGCTTCGGCAATTAATTCTTTATTCGCAACAAGATAACCAATACGCAATCCTGGTGCTAGGGTCTTAGAAAAGCTGCCAATGTATATAACACGGCCGTGTTTATCTAAGCTCTTTAAGGCAGGTGAGGGTGACTGATGGAAATTAGCTTCACACTCATAGTCATCTTCGATGATCAAGAAGTCTTCTTGGCTGGCCATCTCAAGCAGTTTACGACGGCGGTCTAAGGGCATAGTCACTGTAGTAGGGTACTGATGGCTTGGAGTCACGTAAACACAGTCACATTCAGCAAGGCCTTGGTCAACAATGAGTCCCTCTTCATCTACGGGCAAAGCTTTAAGTTTGGAGGGATTAAGGCTAGAAATGTTGCGCATGTCCACATATCCAGGGTCTTCTAAGCCCATAGTGGTATCTTTATCAAGCAACAGCTTAGCCAGCATATACAGGCTGTGCTGACTGCCTATAGTAATTAAAATTTCTTCAGGGGCGGCCCAAACACCGCGGCGGGGAAGAATTCGTGTGTGAATTTGCTCAATAAGCATGGGGTCATCAGCCACAAAGTGATCTGCAGCCCAGCTACGAATGGCAGGAACACTAACGTTATCCCGGCAACATTCACGCCAATGGTTAGTGGGGAACAGGTCTGGATCAAACTGACCGTATATAAACGGATACTGGTAGTTCTGCCAATCTGCAGGTTTGGTGATGTTTTCTTGTTTAGTGGGATACAACTTAAAGCGGCCTTGCCAGTCTGGCTTAGTGCCCGAAGTGTGGCGTTCATCTGAAAGGGATTCTAGCTGTACGTTATGGTTTAAGATGTCTGGGTTAACAAAATAGCCGCTGCGTTCCCGCGCGATTAGGTAACCGTCATCTAATAAGTGTTCGTAGGCCAGCACTACGGTGTTGCGGGCCACGTTAAGTTGCTTGGCCAATTTTCGGCTAGAAGGCAAAGGTGAGTCTAATGGAATGTGGCGATCTAAAATAGCCTTAGCGATTTGCTGGCGCAGCTGCTGTTGCAGGCTGGCATTTAATCCAGCATCCAAGATGAACAGTGGGTGGCTCATGTGGCGGCTCTTTATACTTTTAGTTAGCGGTAATTCTAAAGTGTGTATAGGTAAAATACCTAATGATTTTTGTTAAAAACTGATTTGGGACGCCTTTGGTATCACCCGTTTCTTTTAACTGGATCTAGGATGTTGCTTAACTTTACCAGTAAGCTTTGTGGTAAATGGGCCAATGCCCAGATATAGTCGCTACTGCCCTAGTTTATATTGGGCCTTTTACAGTTGGAGTTTTAAACCATGAAATACGACGTAAATACCTACGATACAAAAGATGCCCTAGCAGATGACCGTAATCACGTATGGCACCATATTACTCAGCATAAATCCCTAGAAGAAAACGATCCGTTTATGATTGTTGAAGGCAAGGGCATGCGTGTAATTGACGCCAAAGGTAAAGAGTATCTTGATGGCGTTTCTGGTGCTGTATGGACTGTAAACGTTGGTTATGGACGTGAATCTATTGCTAACGCCGTACGTGACCAACTGATTAAACTTAACTATTTTGCCAACAGTGCAGGTACCTTACCAGGTGCTTTGTTTGCTAAACACTTGATCGACAAGATGCCAGGCATGAGCCGTGTTTATTATTCAAACTCTGGTTCTGAAGCAAACGAAAAAGCCTATAAAATTGTGCGTCAAATTGCAGCCAAAAAATATGGTGGCAAAAAGCACAAGATCCTTTATCGTGACCGTGATTACCATGGCACCACCATTACTGCCCTAAGCTCTACCGGCCAGCATGAACGTAAAAGCCAGTATGGCCCGTTTACCCCAGGATTTGTGGAGTTTCCCCATTGTTCTGCTTATCACTCTGAAAATGGTGGTGATGCCGACTATGGCATTCAAGCTGCACGGGCTATGGAAGAAGTGATCTTGCGTGAAGGTGCAGATACTGTAGGCGCCGTAGTCGTAGAGCCCATTACTGCTGGTGGTGGCGTTATCGTGCCGCCACAGGGCTACTTTGAAGAAATTCGTCGTATCTGTGATAAGTACGATGTGTTGTTACATATGGACGAAGTGGTGTGTGGTTTAGGTCGTACCGGCACTTGGTTTGGCTATCAGCACTTTAATATTATACCGGACATTGTCACTATGGCTAAAGGTGTTGCCAGTGGTTATGCAGCAATCTCTTGCACGGTAACAACTGAAGCGGTGTTTGATACTTTTAAGGCCGACTCCTCGGATCCAATGGATTACTTCCGTGATATTTCAACCTTTGGTGGTTGTACTGCTGGCCCTGCTGCTGCGTTGGAAAACATGCGCATCATCGAAGAAGAGAACCTATTACAAAATGTTGTGGTGATGGGAGACTACTTAAGCCAACGCTTAAATGAGCTTAAGGATAAACACCCAATTATTGGTGATGTTCGTGGCAAGGGACTATTCCAAGGCATCGAACTGGTAGAAGATCGTGACACCCGCGAGCCGGTTCATGAGAGCATTGCTATTGCTATTGCTGGAGACTGTATGGCAAATGGAGTTATTATTGGCCGCACTAACCGCAGCTTCACTAAGCACAACAACACCTTGTGCCTTAGCCCTGCGTTAATTACGACTCGATCTGAATTGGACGAAATAGTAGATGCTATTGATGCGGCAATCACTCGCGTTACGACCTAGTTTTTGAACTGCGGCTCTAACTGAGTAAAAAAAGCCCAGACCTGCAACCTTCGGTTAGCATGTATGGGTTTTTTTTGCTTGCGTAATTGTCTTTTTATTAAACAGTGCAGTATGGTAATGTTTGTAACGACCTTTATGCGTTTTGTAATGGCGTTGTGTTTATATTAGAAAAAATAAATATAAACAGATGCTAATATTGAGCACATCAACTTCAGGAAACAACCAACCATGGACATTACCAAAGTAACTTCTACTTTTGCGGTAGCACCGCAAGTGACAGAAATCGATATGCCTGTGATTAAAGCACAGGGCATTACCACCATTATTAATAACCGCCCTGATGGAGAGGACGGGCATCCTTCAAGTAATTCACAACTGCAGGATGCTGCAGAGGCATTAGGTCTGAAGTATTACTTTATCCCATTCTTCGGTATGAACTTTCCGCTTCATGCTGTGGCAGAGATGGCTAACGCTCTCGAGCAATCCCCGGGTAAGGTCTTAGCCTTTTGCCGCACTGGGAATAGATCTATTAATGCCTGGGCTAAGGCTAACGAAGCGACTCAAACAGGTATAGATACCGTTAGTATAGTAGCCAACACCCATTTTAAGCTTGTTTAATTATACTATAGTCTTATATATCAAAAAGTTTAAAACATAGTGTCCAATATTCTATTAAAAAGACTTTAATAGGTGTTATAGTGAAAATTCATAAAAAAATAAAAAATAAATTCAAATGAAATTGTATGTAAATGAAGACCACACTAAGTGGGCTGGCACTCAAGTCGATGCCCAGAAAGAGCTTGGCAAGTTTGAAGCTTGGAATGTGCCGACTGATAAGACAGGACTGTTAGAATTCTTAAACAACTTCGAGATCACGCCGTCAGTTACTGAAGATACTGACGAGGAAGATAATGCCACCGAGTACGCCGGCGAAGATATTTCAACCCTTGATAAGCACGCGCACCATAGGCAAGACTATTTTTCATGTGAACTGCTGGATGATAGGAACGATAGGCATCTAACCGAAGGGGAATCTGGATGGGATCGTCCCATTAAGGATGACGTATGACTGAATACTTCATTGATAACATAGTCCCATTTTTGTAGCTGTCGCAGTTTAAACAAGGCCTCATATCTCCTTTTTTCTGGGTAGTGATAACTCCAGTGTTTGTTGATATTGCAAGTTAAACTGCCTCGCTTTTAATCCCCTTTTTATCTTTTTAAGGCTGCCGTTGGTGGTCTTTTTTATGCATCACTTTTCTTGCTGTTGACAGTGTGGCTCTATGGCCGAATAAAGGTTGGCTGTTGGAGAAAAGTATTGAATCCTATATGCTTAACACAAAGCCCTTTATAACTATTTGTTCCTATGTCACAAAGCCAAGACCTGCCCCAGTTTGAAGATCACTCGAAACAAGAACATCGTTATACCACCTGTTATATGTGCGCCTGTAGATGTGGCATTAAAGTTACCTTAGAAAACGAAAAAATTCGTTTTATTCAGGGTAATCAAGATCACCCTGTTAATAAAGGGGTTCTTTGTGCCAAGGGTAACTCTGCCATTATGAAGCAGCTTTCGCCTGCTAAATTAACCCAGCCTTTATTACGCAAGCCTGGTACAGAGCGTGGAGCAGGTGAGTTTGAACCTATTACATGGGATGCGGCTTTAGAAATGCTTACCGCTAGATTAGCTAACATTCGAGCTACAGATCCTAAAAAGTTAGCTTACTTTACTGGTCGAGACCAAATGCAGGCTCTTACAGGACTTTGGGCTAGCCAATTTGGCACTATTAACTGGGCCGCCCACGGTGGTTTTTGTTCTGTGAATATGGCGGCTGCGGGGTTGTATACCATGGGCCACTCTTTCTGGGAATTTGGTGACCCCGATTGGGAACGTACTAAATACTTTATGATGTGGGGTGTGGCAGAAGATCACGCTTCCAACCCAATCAAGCTAGGACTAAAACGCATTAAAGAACGTGGTGCTAAGTTTGTTGCGGTGAATCCAGTACGCACTGGTTACCAGGCCATAGCCGACGAATGGATCGCCATCACACCGGGCACCGATGGCATGCTGGCCCTGTCCATGGTGCAAGTGCTGTTAAGGGAAGGATTAGTCGATGATGAATTCCTAATTCGCTACACCAATGGACCTCAGTTAGTCATAAATAACCCTGGCAAGCAGGGTGACGGTTTGTTGCTACGAGATGCCGAAGGCAACCCACAAGTGTGGGATCAGCACACCAATGGCATGCAATCGGCATTCAGTTCAGATGTAGCGCCTGCTTTATTAGGTGAGTATGAAGCGCCTTGTGGTACCCCTGTAAGGACAGCGTTTAGTATTCTAATGGAAAAGTACATGGCGCCAGAATACGCGCCAGAAGCAGCATCTAAGGTGTGTGGTGTTGATGCTGAAAGTATCGAACGCATTGCCTTAGAAATGGCCCACGTGGCGTTTAAAGAAACCATTACTATTGACACAGAATGGACTGATTGGGCAGGACGTAAACAAAGCCAGTTTATTGGCAGGCCAGTGTCCATGCATGCGATGCGAGGTATTTCAGCGCACTCCAACGGTTTCCAAACTTGTCGCGCAATTCATTTGTTACAGGTTGTTTTGGGGACCATAGACTGCCCAGGCGGACACTTGGCCAAACCACCTTTCCCTAAGCACATTGTGCCACCAATTAAACCCGCCAAAAGCAATGTGCCTAATACGCCTTTAGAGTCGGCACCCCTAGGTTTTCCTACTCAGCCAGAAGACTTGGTGATCGATGAAAATGGTAAACCGATGCGTATCGATAAGGCTTATTCTTGGGATGCACCTATTGCCAACCATGGGTTAATGCATATGGTCATAAGTAATGCCGTAGCAGGGGACCCGTATCCTATAGATACATTGATGTTGTTCATGGCCAATATGGCGTGGAACTCCAGCATGAATACAGCTCAGACCATGGACATGCTCAGGGCTAAAGACGAAAATGGAGATTACAAAATCCCCTTTATTGTCACCTGTGATGCCTTCCATTCAGAGACGGTTAACTTTTCTGATCTGGTATTGCCAGATACTACCTTCCTAGAGCGATATGACACTATATCTATGTTGGATCGGCCTATCTCAGAAGTAGATGCCGCTTGTGATTCAATTCGTCAACCCATTCTTGCTTTAGATCGTGATGTCCGAAGCTGGCAAGAAGTAATGGTGGACTTAGCTGGACGTCTAAAATTTCCAGCCTTTGTCAACGATGAAGGCCAACCTAAATTTGAAGGTTATGAAGACTTTATTGTTAATTTCGAACGTGCCCCTGGCATTGGTTTCTTGGCTGGGTGGCGTGGTAAAGATGGTGAAAAATCATTACGTGGAGAACCAAACCCTAACCAGTGGAAAGCCTACATAGATAACCAGTGTTTCTTTAAGTTTGAGCTTAAGCCTAATCAAAGGTATATGCGCCATGCCAACAGAGACTATATGGAATTGGCTAAGGAAGCTGGGTGGGTGGGAAGTACAGATCAAATCGTTATTGAACTCTATTCTGAAACCTTACAAAAATTCCGTTTGGCTGGACAAGGTTTATATGATGGCCCACAACCGACAGAAGAGCACCATAAAGAGCGCTTGAAAACCTATTTTGACCCGCTGCCGTTCTACTATCCGCCTTTAGAGCAAGAACGAACAGATGCGAAAGAGTATCCTTTTTATGCTGTCACTCAGCGGCCAATGTTTATGTACCATTCATGGGACTCACAGAACTCTTGGTTGCGTCAAATTATGTCTCAGAACTACCTGTACATGCACCGTAGTAAGGGTGAAGCACTAGGTATTAAAGACTTTGGCTGGGTTTGGGTAGAATCCCATAACGGTCGTATTCGTGCCCAAGTTAAGCTCATGGAAGGGGTTAACCCAGAAACAGTTTGGACTTGGAACGCTATAGCAAAACAGCAGGGCACCTGGGGTTTAAGTGACGACGCAAATGAGTCACAACAAGGCTTCTTGATGAACCATTTGATTAATGAGCTATTACCGGGCGAAGTGGAAGCTGGTGGCCATCGCATGACTAACTCAGATCCTATTACAGGCCAAGCTGCTTGGTATGATCTAAGGGTAAAGATTACCCCTGTAAGTGACGACGATAAAGATTTAACGGGGCAAAAACTTTCATGGCCACGTTTTGACAAGGTGAAACCATTGCCCAATTTTACCCCCGCAACCAAGATGAGCAGCTATAGTAGCCATCCTAATATAAATATTAGTCGCGGTTGGCGTGACATTTTTAGCCGAGGTGAAAAATGAAACTTGGCTTAGTCGTTGATTTAGACACCTGTGTGGGCTGCCATGCGTGTGCAACAGCTTGCAAACAGTGGAATACCTCTGGCACTATTGGTCCTTTAAGTGACGAACGGCCCTACGGTAAAGACCCAAGTGGTAGCTGGCTTAACCGCATCCATTCCTATGAAGTAGGAGACAGCCCCCACAGTAAAACTGTGAATATTCCTATGTCTTGTATGCACTGTGAGACGGCTGATTGTGTCACGGTTTGCCCTACAGGTGCTTCTTACAAACGTGAAGAAGACGGTATAGTGTTGATTGACCAAGATAAGTGCATGGGCTGTAACCTTTGTTCTTGGGCCTGCCCCTATGGTGCCCGTGAGTTAGATCCTGATTCTGGCACCATGAAAAAATGCACTCTGTGTGTCGATCGCATTTATGATGAGCAATTACCAGAGTCTGAACGTCAGCCCGCCTGTGTATTAACTTGCCCAACATCTTCTCGTGTGTTTGGAGATTTTGACGACCCAGATTCAGAGGTTTCAAAGTTGACCAGAGAACGTGCAGGCCAACAATTGATGCCAGAACTTGGTTATAACCCAGTAAATACTTATTTACCACCTAGAATTCCTAAGCAACAAGACAGTATTGTGGTGTCGCCTATGCAGGGTGTTAAGCAACTGGTCAATAGAATTATCAACCGTTAATTATCGCATCACTGTTAGGTATTTATTATGCATCCAGCTTTTTCAGTTCTTATTTTTACCGTCACATCTGGTGCTGGCTATGGATTATTAGCGTGGCTTGGAGCGGGGCAATTGCTCGGCTACACCCAAACCTATATGGAAGGTCAACAGGTCATCCTAGGCGTGATTGCTATGGTGCTTGTGAGTATTGGTTTGGTATCGTCTACTCTGCACTTGGCCAGCCCTAAAAATGCGTGGCGGTCGTTCAGCCGTTTTCGCACCTCGTGGTTATCCCGCGAAGCGGTGTTCGCTATTATACTTTACCCTGTTGCGGCCCTTTATGGTGCAGCTATATTTTGGCAATGGTCCAGTATTGACATTTTGGCTGGGCTTAGCATTATTTTGGCACTAATCACCTTGTTTACTACCAGTATGATCTACGCTAGCTTAAAAACTATCCGCCAGTGGAATACACCTATGGTCCCTGCTTTATTCATGGCTTATGCCCTAATTAGTGGTGGGTTGTTGTTTTTGGCCGTGAGCGGCTTTTTTGGTTCTTTAAAGCCTCAGTTACTTGCTGTTGTTATGGGTTTGATTGTTATTACCTTGGCGCTTAAATTGGTGTATTTTTTCTGGCAGGGCAAACCTCAAGGTGCCACCATTCAAACGGCAACAGGTTTTTCTCAAGCCAGTGTTCGGTTATTAGATGCAGGACACAGTGCACCAACGTTCTTAAACCGTGAATTTGGCTACCAAGTAGCGGCAGACCTACTTCTTCGCTTGCGTATAGTGATGACTTTAGTAACCTTTATATTGCCATTAGGCCTTGTTTATTGGGTTTTTGACGGTGCTGGTAGAGTAGAGCTACTAGCTTTAGCATGGTCAATCATGATGGCTGGTTTGTTATTGGAACGCTGGTTATTTTTTGCCGAAGCTAGGCATGTTGTGCGTCTGTATCAAGGAGAGCAACGTACTTAAATGGATAGCGTAAACCTAGACTGGTTTTACCTTCCACTATCTACCCTAGAACTCGTGTATGCCCTTGGTATCGTCTTTATCGCAGGCGTTGTTAGGGGTTTAGCGGGGTTTGGTTTTTCTGCCCTTTGTTTTTTTGCCTTAGCACCCATTTTTAGTGCTCAGGCCATTGTGCCCCTCATGTTTGTGATGGAGGTGTTGGCCAGTTTGCATCTATTACCTAAAGTGTGGCGTCAAATTCCATGGCGATGGGTGATGATACTCTGCTTAGGCACCATTGTTGGCACACCGTTAGGTGTGATCTCGTTGCAACATTGGCAATCGGATCTGGTGCGTGGTTTAGCTGGTGGTGGGGTATTGATTGCCTGTTTTGCTTTATGGCGCCAATGGCGTTTTAAGGCTGCTGAATCATTTGTTTGGCTGGTTATAGCTGGTTTGCTTGCTGGCTTTGTGAATGGCCTTGCAAGTATTGGTGGTTTGGTTGCAGCTGTGTATATGATGTCTTCAAATATGCGTCACGCAGCTATGCGTGCGGGGCTTATTTTGTTCTTCTTATTTACTGATTTGTACGGTTTGTCTTGGTTTCATGGACACAATCTTATGTCTCCTAATTTACCTAGCCTGCTGCTAGTGATGATGCCTATGATGCTGGCAGGTAACCACATTGGTTACCGATTATTCGATCGCATAAATACAGAGCTTATGCGTAAATTAACTCTAGGTATGTTGGCGAGTTTGGCCTCAATTGCAGTGTATTCTAGTTTCAGTTAAATGTTTATTATCTAGATCCAAAAAATGTTGACAAAA
This sequence comes from Oceanospirillaceae bacterium ASP10-02a, assembly GCA_905182035.1. Taxonomy (GTDB): domain Bacteria; phylum Pseudomonadota; class Gammaproteobacteria; order Pseudomonadales; family Balneatricaceae; genus Njordibacter. Next base: position 125,712 of record CAJIZL010000012.1, read on the forward strand.
AGTTATGTCAATACTGAATAAAAACAGAGATCAAATAGATTCTCGAATGAGGTGCCACGCTTCACCCTGTGGCCAGCTTAAGTAATCAAAATGGCCGCCCCAGTCTCCTAAGACAACCCGTTCTCCTTGGTTTAGGTGGTGAACTTGTGGTCGATGAGTATGGCCATGAATAAGTAAGCTCACTTGATGTTGATCCATAACTTGGGTTACAGCATGGAGGTTAACATCCATAATCTCGTCAGACTTCATAGCTGTCATAGCTTGGCTTTGCTGTCGAAAGTCTGTGGCTTGCTGCATACGCAGTGCTGGGGACATCGCTAGAAACTCGCTTTGCCAGCTGGAGTTGCGGACGAGAGAGCGAAAATTCTGGTAACCGATGTCATCTGTACATAGCGTGTCACCATGCATGAGCAACACGTCTTGGTCCTCAAAAGTAACTACTGTAGGATCAACTAGAAGTTGTACGCCAGTAGCCTGACTAAACTCGTTCCCAATTAAGAAATCCCGATTGCCAGCCATAAAAAAGACTTGAGTGCCATTAGTGGTAAGTTGTTTAAAGCAGGCAATAACATCTGCATAAGTGATTATGCCAACATCATCGCCTATCCAAGCATCAAACAGGTCGCCTAATATATAAAGTTCGTCATCGGCGTTAATACGCTGTTGACAAAAATCAATCAATGCACAACTATGCTCCGGTCTGGCCGGGTTCAAGTGTAAGTCGGCAATGAATAGGCGACGCATGGCTGCTAGTCTTCGATCATGGTTGCAGATTCGATAACTACGGGGTCTGATGGGACATCTTGGTGGCCAGACTTAGTAGTTGTGGGCACATTTTTAATTTCGTTAACGACATCCATGCCGTCAACTACTTTACCAAATACAGCGTAACCCCAACCTTGGGAGTTTTTACCCGAGTGGTTAAGAAAGGCATTGTCGCCAACGTTAATGAAGAACTGTGCAGAAGCTGAATGTGGGTCCATGGTACGAGCCATGGCCAATGTGCCTTCATCGTTAGTAAGGCCATTATCTGCTTCGTTTTCGATGTTGGCACGGGTTTCTTTTTGATCCATGCTCACGTCAAAACCGCCACCTTGTACCATAAAACCATCAATAACGCGGTGAAAAATCACACCGTCGTAAAAGCCGTCGCGTACGTATTGTTCAAAGTTAGCAGCTGTAATAGGTGCTTTTTCATAGTTAAGTTCAATGGTGAAGTCACCAAAGTTTGTTTGCATTAATACATTTGACATGCGGCAGCCTTAGGAAGTGATTGTTAATAAAGAGGTGAGTATTATGAAGCCCGCAGCCTATGGATGCAATCGCTGGGACCTGTTTGACGTTGAAATACTAACGAATTTAGGTAGCAAGGCAGGCGGCAAAAGACATATAATTATTGGTTTTTCAGGGCAAGCCTCAAGGAGACCCATTCGTGGCAGAAAAAACCGTCGTACAGGCATCAAACTTTGTTCGTAATATCATCGCCAAAGATGTTAGAAAGGGCAATAATGATGGCCAAGTCGTGACTCGTTTTCCACCAGAACCTAATGGTTATTTGCACGTGGGCCACGCTACATCAATTTGTTTAAATTTTGGCATGGCACAAGAGTTTGAAGGCCATTGCAATCTGCGTTTTGACGACACCAACCCAGAAAAAGAAAGTGATGAATACATTCAGTCCATTAAACGAGACGTTAAGTGGTTAGGGTTTGAGTGGGGTAAAGAAGAGTGCTACGCATCCAACTATTTTGTTCAGTTGCACGGTCTTGCCGTTGAGCTAATCAACAAAGGTTTGGCTTATGTCTGTGACTTAAGCCCAGAGCAAGCACGGGAATATCGTGGCAATCTTACTAAGGTAGGTAAGGATAGTCCCCACCGCGAACGCAGCATTGAAGAGAACTTAGATCTCTTTGCCCGCATGCGAGCGGGTGAATTTGCCGATGGTGAACGGGTACTACGTGCCAAGATTGATAATGAATCACCTAACATGAACATGCGTGATCCGATCATCTATCGTATTCGTCATATCGAACACCATCAGACAGGTAATACCTGGTGTATTTATCCCATGTACGACTTTACTCATGGTTTGTCTGACGCATTAGAAGAAGTGACTCATTCTATCTGTACCTTGGAGTTTGAAGACCACAGGCCCTTATATGACTGGTTTATAGATCATGTCACCTTGCCCAGTGGTTTGCGTCGTCCAAGGCAGTATGAATTTGCGCGGTTAGAGCTTAACTACACCATTACCAGTAAACGCAAACTGAAACAGTTGGTAGACAGTAATACGGTTACAGCTTGGGACGACCCGCGCATGCCAACAATTTCAGGTATGCGCCGCCGTGGGTACACTCCAGAATCTTTACGAAATTTTTGTGCGGCAACACCCGTAGCGCGCAGCAAGGGCATTACAGATTTTGGTCGTTTAGAGTCAAGCGTGCGTGATGATTTGGATTCAACAGTATCCCGTGCCATGTGTGTGCTTCAGCCATTAAAAGTAACAATTTCTAACTGGGACCAAGACAAAACAGAAACATTGACAGTACCAAAACACCCCAAAGACGACACTATGGGCCAACGCCAACTTGTGATGTCTAAGCAGGTGTTTATCGACCAGGCTGATTTTGCCGAGCATCCAGAGGGTAAGTGGAAGCGCTTGGCGCCGGAACAGTCTGTGCGTTTGCGTGGGGGTTATATTATTACCTGTGAAGAATTGATCAGGGATGCAGATGGCGAAGTGGTTGAGTTAGTGTGTCGCTATGATAAAAATACCTTAGGTAAAAAGCCAGAAGGGTACAAAGTAAACGGCGTAGTGCATTGGGTGAGTGCCAGCCATCATTTATTGGTTGATGTACGTTTATACGACCGCTTATTCAACCATGCCAACCCAGATGGTGACAAAGATGTTGATTTTATGACCTATGTGAACCCAGATAACTTGCGCTTGGTTAAAGGTGCGATGGCCGAGCCATCCCTAGCATCTGCTAATGATGGGGAACGTTTCCAGTTTGAACGTGAGGGTTATTTTTGTGTTGATAAAGACTCTACAACAGATCGCTTAGTATTCAATCGTACGGTCACTTTGCGTGACTCTTGGGCCAAGAAAGGCTAACGGAAAAGTTAATTATGTTGCAGCTTCACAACACCTTAAGTAATAGCAAGGTCCCGTTTACGCCTATTGAAGAAGGTAAGATACGCCTGTACGTCTGCGGTATGACTGTGTATGACTACTGCCATATTGGTCATGCTCGCGTCATGGTGTCGTTTGACGTGATTACTCGTTACTTAAGGCATGCAGGGTACCAAGTTGAATACGTGCGTAATATTACCGATGTTGATGACAAAATTATTAAACGTGCAGCAGAAAATGGTGAGACTTGTGATCAGCTGACTAACCGCTTTATTGGCGCAATGCATGAAGATGAGCTTGCCCTTAACGTATTACCACCTAACCAAGAACCACGAGCGACGGCCCATATACCAGCCATTGTCGACATGATACAAACACTTATCGATAAAAACTACGCCTATGCTGCAAGCAATGGTGACGTTTATTATCGTGTTGATAAATTTGAAACCTACGGTGCACTAACCAACCGCAAGTTAGAGGATATGAGGGCTGGTGCACGGGTTGATATCAACGATGTTAAAGAAAACCCATTTGATTTTGTCTTGTGGAAAGCTGCAAAAGCTGGAGAAGTCTCTTGGGCTTCACCGTGGGGAGAAGGTCGCCCTGGTTGGCACATAGAATGTTCCGCCATGACTAAGTGTTGCTTAGGTAACCATTTTGATATTCATGGTGGTGGCCCAGACTTACCCTTCCCACACCATGAAAACGAGATAGCTCAATCTGAAGCTGCTAATGGTGAAACCTTTGTGAACTATTGGTTACATGCTGGCGCAGTTCGAGTTAATAAAGAAAAAATGTCCAAGTCATTGGGTAACTTTTTTACCATTCGTGAGGTATTGGCTAAATTTCCAGCAGAAATCGTACGTTATTTGCTTACAGCTAGCCATTATCGTAGCCAGATCGATTATGCAGAGGATGCCCTAGTTGAAGCTCAAAGAGCCTTAGATCGCTTGTATACAGCGATGGATCAACTAGAGTTATCAGATATTTCTCTTGAAGGCCCTTATTTAGATCGTTTTAATGCTGCCATGGATGATGATTTTAATACCCGCGAAGCTATTTCGGTGTTGTTTGAGATGGCTCGAGCGGTAAATCGCCTTAAACGTGATGGTGACCCTCAAGCAGCAGCGTTAGCTAGCCAGATGCGTGGATTGGGTAACATTTTAGGCTTGTTGGAGTTAGATCCTCATGCCTACTTAAGAGGTGAGGCGGGTGAGGGCGATCTTGCTGATGCAGATATTGATGCATTAGTTGCGCAGCGTCATCAAGCCAAAATAGACCGAAATTTTGCCTTGTCCGACCAAATCCGTGATCAATTAAAAGATGCAGGTGTCGTATTAGAAGACAGTAAAGAAGGCACCGGCTGGAAGCGTGAAGTCTAGAATTGAAGTTTATTTTAACAGTTTGGTTTTATTGAGAAAAAAACCAGACAATATGCTTGACGAAACATGGTAGCGGCTATAATATACGCACCTCTTCATCAGCATGAGCCACTAGGCAGTAGCGTTGTAGAGGATGTCGGGGTATAGCGCAGCCTGGTAGCGCGCCTGCTTTGGGAGCAGGATGTCGGGAGTTCGAATCTCTCTACCCCGACCATTATTTACCGCAGTAACATGCGCCCTTAGCTCAGTTGGATAGAGCAACGGCTTTCTAAGCCGTGGGTCGAAGGTTCGAATCCTTCAGGGCGTACCAACGCCGCAAAGGTAAAAGCGGATAAATAGTAAATGTAGTGCCGTAGTGGTGGGCGTAGCTCAGTTGGTAGAGCCCCGGATTGTGATTCCGGTGGTCGTGGGTTCGAACCCCATCGTCCACCCCATTACATTAATAGTAAAGCAGTACGAGTAACGCAGGCCAAGCCTGAGTTAATTATGCGGACGTGGTGAAATTGGTAGACACGCTGGATTTAGGTTCCAGTGCCGCAAGGTGTGAGAGTTCGAGTCTCTCCGTCCGCACCATTCAAACCTTTGATTTATAAGGGATTTAAATTAGAGTCTGGTAAAATGCTGGCAGAAGGTACACGATTATGTACCTAATTTCCTATTTGTTTCTGATACGCTTCTTCTAATTTAGACCCGTGCCTTGCGCTTGTTTGTTGAATAAACCGCGCGAAATGTTTTAACGTGGTTATGCTGGTTTCATGCCCCATTTGTTCCGCAACATATTCTAAGTCTTCTCCAACT
>CAJIZL010000013.1 GCA_905182035.1 Oceanospirillaceae bacterium ASP10-02a
AGCAGCAGATAAGCAAGCAGCAGATAAGCAAGCAGCAGATAAGCAAGCAGCAGATAAGAAAGTGGCCAAAAAGAAGGCAGCAGACAAGAGAGCAGCAGACAAGAGAGTGGCGCAACAGTTAGCTGAAGATCAGCAGGCGTTAGATAGTTTGTTAGTTGATGAAGAAGCACAAACCCAGGCCTTGGAAAAGCAAGCCACTGATGGTCAAGCGGTTGCCTCTGCAGTACAATATATAAGAAACGAAATTATCCAGAAGTGGGTTAGGCCTGCTAATGCTCGTACGGGAATGGTAGTTGAACTAGTTATTCAACTGCTCCCTACGGGTGAAATCCTTTCTATAGGGGTAAGTTATCGCGATGCCAGTGCTACAGATGCATTTGTAGCGTCGGTAGTAAAGGCCGTGAATAAAGTTGGACGCTTTGATAAGTTAAGTCAACTAGATTCAGCGTTATTTGATGCAAACTTCCGTAAAGTTACCCTTGTTTTTAAACCAGAGGATTTAAGATTGTGATGCGAGTAAAAAAAATTGTTCAATTAGCTCAAAGAGCACCTAAACCAATATCCTTCTCAGTATTTTTATCCACCGTTTTTACTTTGCTGTTTTCCTTTTCAGCATGGTCGTCAAATTTGGTTATTGAAATAACTCAGGGTGTCGATAACCCTGTGCCTATTGCCGTGGTGCCGTTTCAGTGGTCTGGTGATAAGGCTTTGAAAGATGATGTCGCACTGGTAGTTGATGCGGACTTGGAGCGTAGTGGTCAGTTTAAATCCCTAAAACGTTCGTTGATGCTCAGTTTTCCTTATCAAACCGAAGATGTCTATTACCGCGACTGGCGTTATCTATCGACTGAATACTTAGTCATAGGTCAGGTTTTGCCCACTAATTCAGGGGGCTATCAAGTCGATTACCAGCTCTTCGACGTACAACGCGGAGAACCTATTGCAACTGGACGCTTTTCTGGCGGCAAAAATGATTTACGAGCCTTGGGCCATTCTGTAAGTGATGCTGTATATGAAGCATTAACAGGCCTTAGGGGTGCCTTTAGAACCCGTATTGCCTATGTTGCCGCCGATAAAAAGGTTAATCCCAGTTATTACAAATTATTGGTTGCTGATGCCGATGGGTATAATGCCAAAGAGATACTCAAGTCTAATCAGCCGATTATGTCGCCATCTTGGTCTCGTGACGCCAGCAAGTTGGCTTATGTTTCTTTTGAAACAAATCGCCCTGCTATTTACGTTCAAGACATCACCACAGGTAAACGTGAGCGCATCAAGTCTTTTAAAGGTATCAACGGCGCCCCAGCTTGGTCTCCTGATGGAGGAAAGTTAGCTATGGTGTTGTCTAAAGATGGCAATGCAGAAATATATGTCTTAGATTTGACAAGCAAACGCCTTACCCGAGTAACGAAGCACTATGGTATTGATACGGAGCCCTCTTGGAGCGTGGATGGTAAGCATATCCTGTTTACTTCTGATCGAGGGGGTAAACCGCAAATATATCAGGTAACGTTAGATTCTGGCTGGGTAGAAAGATTGACCTTTGAAGGTGATTACAATGCCCGTGGCAGTTTAACGCATGATGGGCGGTTTTTAGTGCTTGTCAGTCGTCACGATACGCGTTTCCATATTGCGGTGCAAGATTTACAGCGAGGTACCATGTCCTTGTTAACCCAAACAAGTTTAGATGAATCTCCAAGTGTGGCACCAAATGGCAGTATGGTGATCTATTCTACGCAACAAGGCGGCCGTGATATTTTGGCAGCAGTATCGATAGATGGCAAAGTTAAATTTAATATTCCTGCAAATGAAGGTGTTGTTAGAGAGCCAGCGTGGTCACCTTACCTGAATTAATCATCATAAGATCAGTAATCCTAGTGGTCTGGTGTTTATGTATGCTAGAATTAGTAACGAATTTTTTGAACAATAACTAGAAATGAATGGGGAGCACGTCCATGCAAATGGGTAACTTAAGTAAATTCATCATATCCGGTGTAATGGTGGCTTTTTTAGCAGCCTGCAGTACTACTGGTGAAACCACTGATGCAACTGCAAGCACGCAAGCAGCGCAGGTGGCTGTAGATAATACGTCACTGGCTGAAGCTCAAGCGCTGATTGAAGCAGCGGCAGCAGCTAAAGCAGCAGCGGCAGAAGCTAAAGCACTGGCAGCAGCAGCGGTTCAAGCCGAAGCTAAAGCTGCAGCAGATGCAGCTAAAGCTGCAGCAGATGCAGCACAACAAGCTGCAGCAAATGTTGCTCAACAACAGCAGCAAGCACAGGAAGCGGCTCAAGCACTGGCGCACATCATCTATTTTGATTTTGACCAGTCCACCATTAAAGCTGAGTTCCGTACTGCACTTAACGGCCACGCTGCGTATTTAAGCCAAAATCCTTCTGCGAGTATCGTGTTAGAAGGGCATGCCGATGAACGCGGAACCCGTGAGTACAATATTGCTTTGGGTGAGCGTCGTGGCAATGCTGTAAGTCGTTATCTGGTAGTGCAAGGCGTTTCAATAGATGCCATTGAAGTGGTTAGTTTTGGTGAAGAACGTCCAGTTAATGCGGGCCACGATAGCGCTTCTTGGTCTGAGAACCGCCGCGTAGAAATTCGGTACATTAATTACTAATTAGGTTTAGTTACTGCTGTTGCTGCAGCAACAGCAGGATAATGTAGACTGTTATACGCCCTAAACACCATCGTTGTGCTTTGCATAACGGTGGTTTTTGTTTTTTAACTTGGTGCTTTTTGAGGTTCACTTGCATGTCTCAAACTATTAGATGTTTTACTCTCTTGTTAGTTGTATTGGCTACCTCAGTTCAAGTATCTGCCAATAGTGTTGTACCTGTCAGTGATTTGGTAAATGATGTCGCTGCCCAGTCTTTAGCAACTTCTCCTGCTGTGCAGCCCAAGCAAGTTGAGCCTAGTAAGGAGACACTGGTGGCTAGCACTGTAAAGGCAAATGCCAATGCACAAATGTTTGATCTAGTTGAGCTTTTGCAGCAAGAATTGCAACAATTACGTGGGCAAGTTGAAGAGCTTAACTACAACTTAGAGCGTCTTAAAAACGATCAAAAACAACGTTACTTGGATTTAGACCGTCGAATTGTTAGTTTGTCCAGTCAACCCCTGGCAGTGAATGAACCGCAGACCACTTCCGTTGTTAGTCAAACAATGCAAAATAATGGCACCAGAGGCCAAGGTGATGATGCAACATCCGTAGAACAAGCGATAGTGGTTAAGGAATCTTATGACCCTGAGGTTGTAAAAGCGGCCTATAAGGCTGCATTCACCCTCATTAGAGAGCGTCAGTATGATGAATCCATTGTTGCATTGTTGGCCTTTGTAAAAGACTTCCCGCAAGGTTCATTGGTTGGCAATGCGCACTATTGGTTAGGAGAGGTATACATGGTGCAGGGCGATGCATCCTTGGCTGCCCTATCCTTTGAACATGTGATAGGTGAGTTCCCACAACACAGAAAAATTCCAGATGCTTTGTATAAAGCTGGAGTTGCGTACCAAAACCTAGGCAATATTGATAAAGCTAACCAGATGCTACAACGCGTGCTGCTGGAGTATCCAGACTCTTCTGCCGCTCGTTTAGCCCAAGAACGAGTAAACTAGCATGTCCGATAGCCCTGCCATGATGATGAGCCAAAAAGATATCGCCACAAGAGTGCTGGTGCAAGAACACTTGGCCCATGAACATATACAAACCATGGCCACTGTAAAAGATTTAGATACACAAAAGAAACGCATTAAAAGCTTGCTTAAACAACAAAATGCTACCTTGGTAGCGCATTATTATACTGATGCTTTAGTCCAGGAACTGACGGAAGAGACTGGGGGATGTGTATCAGATTCTCTGGAAATGGCACGTTTTGGTAGCCACACTTCTGCGTCTACTTTGATTGTTGCTGGTGTTCACTTTATGGGTGAAACAGCGAAAATTCTTAGCCCAGAAAAACGGGTTTTAGTGCCTACATTAGAGGCGACATGTTCTCTTGATATTGGTTGCCCAGTCGATGAGTTCACAGCTTTTTGTGATGCACATCCAGACCATACGGTAGTTGTTTATGCTAACACCTCAGCGGCAGTTAAAGCTCGTGCAGATTGGGTAGTCACCTCAGGTATTGCGTTAAAATTGATGGAACACTTGGCTACCGAAGATAAGCCTATCATCTGGGGGCCAGATCAACATTTAGGCCGCTATATTGCTAAACAGACAGGCACCGAAATGTTGCTCTGGCCAGGCTCGTGTATCGTACACGACGAGTTTAAAGTGATAGGAGTTGAGCAGCTCAAACAGGTTTACCCTAATGCTGCGGTATTGGTTCATCCTGAGTCTTCTTACGCCATGGCTGAAATTGCAGATTTTGTAGGTTCCACCACACAACTTATTAAGGCGGCACAAGAGATGCCTAACAAAGAGTTCATTGTGGCAACCGATCGTGGCATTTTTTATAAAATGCAACAGGCAGCCCCTGACAAAGTGCTTATGGAAGCGCCTACAGCCGGTAATGGCGCTACCTGTCGCAGCTGCGCCCATTGTCCTTGGATGGCCATGAACGACCTAGATAAGATAGAGCAGGTGCTATTGTTTGGACACAATGAAATTGTTATTGCTGCAGATTTGCAGCAACGGGCCTTAAAACCGCTACAACGACTTATGGATTTTTCGGCAGTTAATTAAACTCTGCTTGATCAGTTAAAAGGTTTAAGGCGTTTTGCTTTTGTAGTGACACCGAACCTGCTTGAGCATCTGCTTGTTGTTGGCTGGCGTATCTGGCCTGTTTAAGGGCCAATTGAGCTTCGCCGCGTAATAAATGCCACTGTGATTGGGCCATATGGTTCAGTTGCAAGCGCTGATCAGTGGCGGCCCATTCAGCTAGTGTGCGCCAACCTATAGTCCATGTAGGCTGGTTCTCTAATACTGCTAATAAAACAGTTATGGCGGCCTTGGGCTTATTATCTTGGCGTAAGGCTTGGGCATTAACCCATAGGGATAAACTATTATCACGGCGGTGAAGTTTTCGTAGCTTCAACTGCTTGAATACTTCTTGTGTTTGTTTCTGGTTCAGTAAGCTATGCATCCAGCTATACCAAAGTAATGTTGCGTTAGGTTGTCTCAATGACAAGTCTTGGAGTTGTTGCGTGGCTAAGTTTAATTCCCCCGAAGCTTGGTTAACAAGTGCCTCAGAAAATGCAACTAAGGTACTGTAGTGATTAACTAGCGGGTCAATGTTACGCATTAGTTGACTAACGGAGGGCACAGGAGAGCCAGATAAAGCAATAGTTTGGTAAATTTTTAGTAACTCAAAACTGAGGTCAAAACCATGTTCATTCTGGCTCTGTTGAGTTATTAAAATGCGCTGACTAATGTCTGCCACGCGTTCATTGTTAATAGGATGGCTGCGGGCCCAATCCCACTGAGGGGACTCCGTGACGTAGGGTGATTGTAATCGTTGTAATAAGCGTTGCATGTGGGTGACATCAAAAGGACTTTGGTACATTAAATCAAATCCAACACGGTCCGCTTCTCGCTCATGACTGCGGCTATAACTAAGTTGACTGCGCTGGAGAACTGATTGGGTGGCGTACATACCAGCTTCCCCAATATCACCATCAACGTTTCCCGCAAGCCATATAGAAGCAATAAATGCACCCAAATACAACGGCGCTCGGGCCTTTGCTTGCGCTTGGGTCTGTACATAATGGCGTAAGCTAAGGTGGGCTACTTCGTGTGCTAGTACAGCTACTAATTCGTCTACAGATCCAGCTTGTTGTATCAAGCCAGTATTAATGCCAATAATACCACCTGGAGCTGCAAAGGCATTGATATTGCTATCTCGTACAAGAAAAAGGTGGGTATTTTTGTTGCTAAGTTGACTCCGGCTAATTAATGGCTGAGTTAGATCTGTAATAAATTTTAGGGCGGCAAGGTCGTTCCACAGAGGCAGTTGTTTGCGCATGCTAGCAGCTATGAGATTACCAAAACGATACTCATCTTCTAGACTCATGTCAGTGGAGTTGTGGGTGTTAATTAGTGGTAAATTGCCTGCATGAACCATTTGAATAATGCCTGACAATGACAATACCGCAACCAGCGAGCAGCTAACCCGCAGTATAGGATTAATAAAATATATCAAGCATAGATAGGACTGGAGGACCGCTTGACCTATAATGTGGCTTCTCATTGCAAATTCCTATTAACGAAGGTGAGATTTGATATGGGCTATGATATGACATTGGGTACAGCACAGTGGCAGAAAATGCTCGATACGAAAGGTTTACAATGCCCGTTACCTCTATTAAAAGCTAAACGGGCTTTAAGTCAATTAGAAGCGGGTCAAAAGCTTAAAGTGCTAGCGACAGATGCTGGTTCGCAAAGAGACTTTGCAGCCTGGACCCGATTAACTGGCCACCACTTACATCAAAATCAATGTATTGACGGTGTTTATCACTACCTCATTGAAAAGATAATTTAGGATAACACATGTTTAAAGTATTCCGTTCTTGGTTGGACCACTTTTTTGACGATGAGCAGGCACTGTTATTGCTGGTTTTATTGGCTGCTGGTTTAGCTGCAATTTTGATGTTTGGATCCACCTTAGCCCCAGTAATTGCAAGTATGATACTGGCGTATTTAACCCTTGGTCTAGTGCAGTGGTTAGAGCGTTTTGGAGTTAATCATTTGCCTGCGGTGTGGGGTATTTATAGTTTATTTATAGCATCGCTTATGGCGTTTATTTTTGTTGTATTGCCCTTGTTATGGCACCAAGCAACGGCCTTACTAAGTGATTTGCCATTAATGCTAGAAAAACTGCGGGACTTGTTTATGTTATTACCAGAACAATATCCTGAATTGGTTAGTGCCGACCAAATTAAGCAACTGGCTGATGCTGCTATGGCAGAGGCTGGTAATGCTGGACAGCTATTAGTATCCTTCTCCTTAGCGTCTATTGGCCAGTCGCTCACTTGGTTAGTGTACCTGGTGCTGGTGCCAATTTTAGTATTTTTCTTTCTAAAAGATGGCCATATGATGGTGCTTTGGTTAACCTCATTTTTACCAAATAAACGTAACGTTTTAAGCCATGTATGGCTTGAAATGGACCAGCAAATTTCTAATTACGTGCGTGGCAAGGTGGTTGAAATTGTGATTGTGGGGACCGTTACTTACGTTGCTTTTTTGTGGTTAGGCTTGAATTATGCCGCATTATTAGCCATGATTGTGGGTTTATCTGTGCTCATTCCTTACATAGGAGCGACACTTGTGACTATCCCTGTAGCATTGATTAGCTATGTACAATGGGGCGTTTCTACGGAATTTTATACCTTAATCATCATCTACGGAATCATTCAGACCCTCGATGGTAACGTACTTGTGCCTTTGTTATTTTCAGAAGCAGTGAACTTACACGCAGTGGCTATTATTATAGCTGTGTTATTTTTTGGCAGCCTGTGGGGCCTGTGGGGCGTGTTTTTTGCCATTCCTTTGGCAACATTAATTAAAGCTGTAATGAATGCCTGGCCTAAGAAGTTGTTAGCTGGTTAAGGTAATCTAAAACTATCTGAGCGTGCTCCGTTACTTTTACAGCACGCCACTCTTGTACCAAAATGCCTGCTGGGTTAATCACGAAGGTGCTGCGGTCAATACCCATATATTCTTTTCCGTATAGCTTTTTTAACTTGATAACATCAAAAAGTTGGCATAACGCTTCGCTCTCATCACTAATGAGTTCAAAGTTGTAACCCTGTTTAGCTTTGAAACTTTCGTGCTGTTTAATAGAATCCCTTGAAATGCCAAATATTTTACAATTGAGCTTTTCAAACTCACTAAGTAAGTTGTTAAAATCATGGCCCTCAGTAGTGCAACCAGGAGTTGCGTCTTTTGGGTAAAAATAAAGCACAATAAATTGGCCTTTTAACTGATCTAAACTAAATTCAATTTGGCTTGTAGCTGGGGCTGTTAAGTGGGGCACTGGGTGTCCAATAGTAAGGCTCATATGGGTAGTCTCAATTAAAAGTGTTATGATATGCTTTTTGTGCCATCTTAAACAATCGGACGACATTTTGAAACAACAAGGCTTTGGATTTACGCGTATTCTTCCGCTATTTTTAGCTACAATGGTACTTGCTGCCTGCTCCGGCAACCCTTTACTTAATAACGATGGCGAGAATATTCTCAGAGACAAAAGTTTAGATTATGCACTATCTAAAGTGATTGATCGTATCGTTGTGCCAGAAGGTTTAAACGACGCTCAAGTTCAGAACGATCTGCTCACCATACCACGCGCTCAGTTGACGGAACTATCGACAGGAATTGAAACTGCGCCACGGCCTGATTTTGTGTTTGCTGAAGCGGGTAGTAATTCTGCACATTTAATGGGTGGTGTAAACCTAAAACGTATCAGTGTCGCTGGCAATCTAACCAAGGTACAGGGTCAAGTTGCTCAATTTTGGTCAAATCAGGGTATCGCTGTAGAAGCTGGGTCGAGCATTAAGGCCATTGAGACTGAGTGGTTTTCTCTGTCTGAAAATCCTTCCTCAGATGACTTTATCAGTCGCTGGATCCGAAGTTTAACTAAATCTGATGAAGATATCGCCTATGGGCGGGTGAAAATAGAGTTAAGTGAAACACCAACTGATCGTACTGAACTGTCTTTGTATTTTTTGCAATATACTCAGTTAGAAATCGCTCAAAACCAAACTTTGGATTGGCAGGAAGCTGGCCGTGAGTTATCCAATGAGTCTGAAATCACCTTTGAATTGCTGCGTTATCTCAGCCGCACAGCACAGGTAGCTCAAAAAACAGATGAAACTAATCTACAACATCACGTGCCTTTGTTGGGCAAAGATCAACATGGACGCCCTTTGATACAACTTAACATGAGTTATGAGAAGGCCTTGCGAAAGGTTCTTTCTGCCATGTCTTCTTTTGATGTTGGCAGCTACGATGAAGTGTCTAAGAAGGTTTATTTTACCCATGAGAGCCACTTACGGGCGTCGGAAAAAATGGCATCTAACTCTGATGGAATTTGGGGCTGGTTCAAAGGATTGCACAGTGCCAAGCCTAGGGACCCTGGTATAAAAGTTAAACTGTCCCCGTTGGGCGGTAATGAGTCTGCAGACCAAGTAAACGATCGGCCTATTTATTCATCTGATCCAAAATTATCTGAAAAGAAAACTAGTTTGGCTGATAAGAAGGGTTATAAAATTTGGTTAGGTGGAAAAATAATTTTCGTATTCGAAGATGATGATCAGGGTGACATAAGTGAGACTGGAGAATATACCTATACTGGGCAGTTCCAGTTAAATTTTGAAGAAACTTTAACTAGTGTGTACCTGCAAATATTGAATAATGAAGGTCAGCCAGCTGCTAAAGTTTATGCAGAAGAGATCCTTTGGCGCTTAAAACAACAATTGGCTCAATAGGATACTTGCTACAGGAGATCTAAGGCATGCAGGCAGTCATGTTGGATGCGGCAACACTAGGGCCTGAAGATCTGGATTTTAGTCACTTACAGGCAGCAGTTGATGGCTTACGGTGTTATCAACACACTCAGCCCGATGAAGTGGTCGAGCGCCTCGCAAATGCCCATATTGCCTTAGTCAATAAGGTTGTCTTAGACGCAGCGCGCCTTTCCCAATTGCCCCAACTTAAACATATTATAGTGCTTGCAACAGGGGTTAATAACATTGACTTACAAGCTGCTTCAAAGCTAGGCATTAGCGTACAAAATTGTCGAGCATATGGGGTAGACTCAGTGGCACAGCATTGTTTAATGATGATGCTTAGCCTCAGTACTAAAATGCTTAACTATCGGAGTGCAATCAATAATGGTGACTGGAGCCGTAGTGCGCAATTCTGTATGTTAGATTACCCCATAGAGAGTTTGGCGGGGAAAACCCTTGGCATCGTTGGGTATGGAGATCTTGGCAAGGGTGTTGCTAACCTAGCGGGTGCTTTTGGTATGACCATATTGATTGCCGCTAGGCAAGGGCAAGAGCCGAGTCATGGACGTATGGCCTTATCAAATATGTTGCCTCAAGTGGATATACTATCTATACATTGTCCCCTCACTCAAACCACAACTAATTTAATTGATTGGCCTCAACTTTGTGCTTTGCCAAACACTGCGTTATTAATTAATTGTGCCCGTGGCGGAATCGTAAATGAACCAGCCCTAATTAGGGCTTTGGATGAAGGACAAATAGCTGGAGCGGGTGTTGATGTCTTGACAAAAGAACCTCCGCCGAAAGATCACCCATTGTTAGCAGTACAAAGAGATAATCTTATCATTACTCCTCATACGGCGTGGGCATCGCGTCAAGCTCGCCAAGCCATCTTAAATCAAGCTGTAGAAAACCTAATGAGTTTAATACCTGGTCAAGCCGTTGTGCGCCAGCTGTAAGTGATTGATTTTTAAAAGTGTCTATAGATGGTGCTCAAAAAGACCTTAGTTTTTGTTGTTTTTATGGGTATTTGTTCTTGACATCCCTAACTCATTGAAATTTATGGTGGGTGTTGTACACATTTTTTTAAACACTGTCATGAATCAAATTAATGACTTAAAATAATCTCATATAAACGAATTGACATTCATAACATACTGATTTAAAACAATAAAATACATGTGGTTGTTTTTTAACCAGTTTGTTAATAAGGCCCATACAATAGGCTTTGAAGCATTTTTACAATATTTGTTAACATACTTATCCACAGCTTGTGTGCATAAAGTATAGAAGCTCCTGAGGCTTACTATTTGCAGTTACATTAGGCTTATCGCAATTAAATAATACACTCGTTTGTATATAGTTAAATAAGTTTTTTGTTAGTATAATTTGCGACTTAATGTTGGGATTTTAAATAATACAATGGAGAATAAATTGCAATTCATACGGTTGTTTCTAATAGTGATAGCAGTACTGTCTGCCAATGTGGCTGCTAGTCAATCAGCAACAGACCAAGTTCGATTTTCTAATGGATGGGTCAAAATGCCGATGCCTGGGATGCATATGACAGCGGCTTTCGTTGATATAGAAAACCTAATCACTTCTGATCTTCGATTAATTGCAGTAAGGACTTCATTCAGTGCAATGTCAGAATTGCACGAGATGGTCATGGTTAATAATGTGATGCAGATGCGTCATGCAGGTGATGGCTGGATCATCGCACCAGGGGCTACCCTAAATTTAGCGCCTGGTGGCAAACATGCCATGTTAATGGGCCTTAAGTCCCTATTACAAAATCATTCAGCAACCTCGTTAGAATTTAATATAGAAGGAATGGGTTGGATCTCGGTGCCGGCAGTTGTGAAAACATCCCTGCCTTGATTGTTAATGTTTTACTGTGAAAAATAAGTAACACCCAGTTCGGTCACTATTCCATCGAGGGGTTGGTCATACGGCCCCTTAATGACTTGATCTATTTCTTGTGCAGCGTAAGCAACGCCATAAGCTAATACGGATTTTTTTTGTCGTAGTTTTTCTAACGTCCGATCATAAAAACCACCACCGTATCCAAGGCGAAAGCCGCTACTATCAAATGCTAATAAGGGCGCCAAAATAACATCGGGTTCTAATACGTGTTTATCTTCACTCGGTTCACGAGTCCCAAAGTCAGCGCCCTGTAATTCGTCCTTTGGGCGCCATGCGCGAAAAATAAGTGGTTTTCCTGCCCCAAGCATGACAGGTAAAGCCATTTGATGACCTAGGGAGTGTAGCGTATTTAGTAATGGCATGGGGTCAAGCTCATCGCCTAAAGGCCAATACACCGCTACGATTTGATGATTATGTAGCATATTTGAAGCTAATAACTGATGGCATACTTGCTCACCCACGTTTGGGTTTAGAGCAAATGCTGTAGCTCTTTGTTGTTTGGCTTGAATACGTAGTAACCGTTTTTTTTCATCTATCGATGGCATCGCTAATACTCTTAAGTAGGCTCAAGAAAGGCTTGTTTTGATTTACTGGCTAGTACACACTAGATCTCGCTTAAAGCATAGTTTTTTATCACTATTTTAGGCAACAAGATTAAATTTATTTAAGTCATTAGGGTGATTTTATGGCGATTGAAGAACTGCTAGACAAGAATAAAGTGTGGGCTAAAAAAGTGGCTCTAGAACAGCCTGAACTATTTGCTACTTTGGCGCAACAACAAGCACCTAAGTACTTGTGGATTGGTTGTTCTGACAGCCGCGTGCCAGCTAATGAAATTTGTGGAATGCTGCCTGGAGAGCTGTTTGTTCATAGAAATGTAGCTAATTTAGTAAAGCACGTCGATTTCAACTGCCAATCGGTTATTCAATATGCCGTTGATGTTTTAAAAGTTGAGCATATCATCGTTTGTGGTCACTATGGATGTGGTGGTATCAAGGTGGCTATGGAAAATACCAACGCGGGTATAAGCGATTATTGGTTACGGTCAGTTAAAGATATTTTTTTACGTAACCGTGATGAATTACAAAATTTGCACAATAAGGAAGCGTGTTTGAGCCGTATGTGTGAAATTAACGTGGCCGAGCAAGTGGCTAACTTAGCCCATACAAAAATTGTGCAAACGGCATGGAAAAAAAACCAACCTCTAGAAATACACGGTTGGATCTATGGTATTAATGACGGCGTAATAAAGGACCTAAATGTTAGTCGAAAAGGCTTGGAAGATGTCGATGACATCTATCAAGTGGAGATATGATTATTTAATTAGTTAAAATAAACACCCCTTGAAAATAATTATGAGGACTTGGAATAAACACAATTGCCACCAAATTGTGTTGCAGTTATGTTGGCCAAAGCCTTGGCTGTGCCAATGACATTTATACCCTGTAAAAACCCACAACCGCCATACATAATTTAATAACCTTAGGTCTGTTGGGTGATCTCTTAGTAAATGAACAACATAAAGACTTAACCGAACCTCAGTTGTACATAAAACAAGCGCTTTTTTTGGCCTAAAATTGTGGTAAATTTGACTTTTAGTCCTGTCCCAAATTGACGATCACAGTGTAAAAGTTAATTAAGGAGTGGAAGAGTGGAAGAGCGGAAGAGAATGTTATGCCCAGAACCATAGAATTTGATACGCCAGTGCAATTGTTGACTGAACGGCTTAAGTTGCGCCAGTGGCGACCCCGTGATTTGCCTGTATTTGCTGCCATGAATGCAGACCCAGAGGTGATGAAATTTTTCCCAGCGCCTTTAAGTCGACAAGAAAGTGATGCAATGGCTAATCAAATTGGGTCTTTAATTACCGCCAATGGCTGGGGTTTATGGGCCATAGAACGATTAGAAGATGAGCGCTTTATTGGATTTGTTGGTTTACACGAGCCCATGTATGTATTCCCCTTTAGCCCTTGTGTTGAGATTGGCTGGCGTTTGTCGCGCGACACTTGGGGCCAAGGTATGGCAACAGAAGGCGCTAATGAGGCATTAAAATTTGCCTTTGAAGGCCTAGGTCTAGATCAAGTAGTATCCTTTACACCTACGGTAAATGCTCGTTCACGTGCGGTAATGGAGCGTTTAGGCATGGTTAATAGCCAAGCCGACTTTGACCACCCAGCCCTAGAGGACGATGACTCTTTGCTGCGACATGCGCTTTACCACATCAACAGAGATCATTGGCAGCAGCGATAATCTGTTTTAATGAGTTCCTGGTTGCCCCATTGCTGGCGCTAGCTTTTGGTGGTGATTAAAGCTAAATTTTAGCCTTTTCCTAGTATTAAGCTTTAGACCTTATCACTCAGCTCTTACACCTCAGCTTTTACACTATGGTGTTAGCGTGATCGTTATAGACTTGACTATCCATTATTAAGTGCAAACGTTTTCCAGTGTAAGGTGAATTGGCTTTCACCACGTCCATGTTTAACTCTATACCTAAACCAGGTTTAGTATTAGGAATAATATAACCTTTTTGCCAGTCAATTTTTTCCTCAACCACTTCTCCATGAAAACCATCCCAAATACCGATACTTTCTTGAATTAAAAAGTTAGGTGTAGCCGTTGCCAGTTGAATACTAGCTGCTGCGCCTACGGGTCCATTATACAAATGAGGGGCTATCTGGCAGTAATATACTTCGGCTAAGGCAGCGATTTTTTTAGCTTCCAAAATGCCGCCTACCCGGCCTAAGTTCATTTGCAAAATAGACGCAGCCTTGTGCTTCAATACGTCGTGGAATTCATATTTAGTGGTTAACCGCTCGCCGGTTGCAATAGGAATACTGGTTTTGGCCGCAACTCTAGCCATAGCTTCAGGTTGGCCAGGTGGCACTGGTTCTTCAAACCACAAAGGGTCATAGGGTTCTATACGTTGGGCTAAACGAATGGCTGAGGCTGGGGTCATTTGGCCATGGGTACCAAATAATAAGTCACAGTTATTGCCCACAGCATCACGAATTTTGCGGCAGAAAGTTTCACTGCGCTGTAAGGCAGCGAGTGAAATTTGGTGGCCAGAATAGACACTATAAGGTCCAGCTGGGTCAAACTTAAGAGCGGTAAAGCCTTGCTCCATGTTCTTCAGGGCACATTCAACGGCTAAGTCTGGGCAATCGTAATCATGCTCGCCTTTGCTGTTGGTAGGATAGAGGTAGGTATACGAACGTAATTTATCATGAACTTTGCCGCCTATCAGCTCATACACAGGTTTGCCGGCAGCTTTGCCTATAATGTCCCAGCAGGCCATTTCTAGGCCGCTAAAGGCCCCCATCATGGTGAGGTCTGGGCGTTGGGTAAAACCACTAGAATAGCATTCGCGATAAAAACGTTCGATATGATGGGGGTCGTGTCCTTTTAGGTAACGGTCAAATACGTCATCTAACGCTTTCGCCATCACCTCCGGATGAAAGGTAGAGGCATAGACCTCCCCCACACCCTGTATGCCACAACTGGTTTGTAGGGTGACAAAAATCCAATACATGCCACCAATATGAGGTGGGGGTACGGCCACAATGTGGCTTTGCATAGTGGCTATTTTCATAACATGTCTCTTATTGTTCTTAATCTAAAGGACTGGCCGCAATATTGCTCTTTTGGGGAATCTTATGCTAGCTATTTTGATATTGATACATGTGCAAAGAGACAACTGGTTATTAATAGTGCGATTGTGGTGTTAGCTTTAACTCAGGCCCATGGCAATAAAGTGCGGATTTAAAATATCTGCCTTGCCATAAACCATGGACTGTCCAGAGGCTTGTTTAACACTTCCTCCAGCACCTTCTAACACCGCCTGCGCTGCTGCAGTATCCCACTCGCATGTGGGCGCTAGGCGGGGGTAATAGTCTGCTAACCCTTCGGCAATACGAATAAACTTAAGTGAGCTTCCAGCCTGAATGAGAGTGCTTGAGCCTAGCTGGTCTATGAGTTGCTTGGTAGCATCATTTAAATGGCTTTTACTGGCTAATACACGGATAGGAATTTGTGTTTTAACACACTGAATGTAAGAGGCATCTTCCAATTGGTTTTGTAGTTGCCTAAAGGCGCCGAGCCGATTGCCTCCCCAATAAACATGGTTAGCCACAGGTACACCTACCAATCCAAAACTAGGCTTATTGGCCTCAATTAGAGCTAAATTAACGGTAAATTCACCGTTTTTGTTAATAAATTCTTTAGTGCCATCTAATGGGTCTATGAGCCAATAACAGGTGTTGTTATGGGCAACGCTTAAGGAGTTTGCATCTTCTTCTGAGACTACAGGAATGCTAGGTGTAAGCCGTTTGAGGCCTGCCATAATATAATGATGAGCCGCCAAATCAGCTGCTGTTACTGGCGATTCATCCAACTTGTTTTGCACATTAAAGTTGTCACTATGGTAAATTTTCAAAATGACGTCGCCAGCATCACTGGTGAGTTGGACTAACTCTGACAACAATTTTGGGTTAGACATTATAGTTTCAGCTTGACTCATGGTTATAGCTCCAATTCTGTAATTACTTGCGCAACAAGTTGTTCAGCAATGTGTTCGGCAGTCAATACACTGGTATCTACTTCAAAGTCAGGGTTTTTTGGTGCCTCGTAAGGGCTGTTGATACCAGTAAAATTAGGAATCTCTCCGCGCCGCGCCTTTTTGTATAATCCTTTTGTGTCGCGCTGCTCAGCTACGTCTAAAGGGGTATTAACAAATATTTCTACAAACTCGCCGTCTTCAAAACGTGCTTTAGCCGCATGGCGTTCAGCTTCGTAAGGCGAAATAAATGCGGTGAGTACCACTAAACCCGCATCCACCATTAATTGAGCTACCTCGGTAACGCGGCGAATGTTTTCCACTCGGTCGGCTTCGGTAAAACCCAGGTCTTTATTAAGGCCATGGCGCACGTTGTCGCCGTCTAGCAGGTAGGTACGAATACCTTTTTGGTGTAACTTTTTTTCTACCAAGTTGGCAATGGTAGATTTTCCAGAGCCACTTAAACCAGTAAACCATAATACTTTACCAGGGTGACCATTGAGCTGATAACGATCTTGCTTAGCGACTGTTAAGGCTTGCATATGAACATTGCTGGAGCGGCGTAGGGCGTGTTTAATCATGCCAGCGGCTACTGTTGCGTTACTAAAACGATCGACTAAAATAAGGCTACCTAAAGGTTGGCAATCTGCGAAGGTTTCGAAGGCCACGGCTTTGTCTAGGCTTAGTTTTACCACCGCAATGTCGTTTAAGCCTAAGGCTCTTGCGGCGTTGCGCGCTAACGTATTAACGTTAATGGTATGTTTAATGTCTGTTATCTGTGCGTTGACCCAGTTGCTGCCAATTTGTAAACCATAAGAGCGGCCTATAAATCCCTGTTCTTGGTCCATCC
Source organism: Oceanospirillaceae bacterium ASP10-02a (assembly GCA_905182035.1). Lineage (GTDB taxonomy): Bacteria > Pseudomonadota > Gammaproteobacteria > Pseudomonadales > Balneatricaceae > Njordibacter. The sequence continues at coordinate 16,783 of CAJIZL010000013.1, forward strand.
AGATCAGGTCCACTTCAAATTGATCAGACACTTGGCAAGGCGTTTGGGCTGCTACGAGCATGTCTCCACGAGAGACATCGACCTCTCTGTCTAGGGTGATGGTGACGGCCTGGCCGGTAAAGGCTTTAGGTAACTGGTGTTCAAATAAAATGATGTCTTTTATTTTGGCAATGGAGCCAGAAGGCAGAATGCGGATTTCATTACCTAGTTCAACCGCACCAGCTGCCACAGTGCCAGAAAAACCATGAAAATCTAGGTGAGGGTGGTTAACCCATTGCACCGGCATTCTAAAGGCATGTTCATCTAATTTTTGAATAGTGGGCACCGTTTCTAAAAACGCGAGTAAGGTTGGGCCTTTAAACCAAGTCATTTGGCTTGAACGGGTAACCACGTTATCACCTTTTAAGGCGGATACAGGGATGGTGGTTAGTTTTTTGAAATCCAGCTGCTTGGCGAACTCTGCAAAATTTTGTTCAATGGTTTCGAAGATGGATTGTTGGTAGTCCACTAAATCCATCTTATTGATGGCTAACATCACGTGCTTAATGCCCAACAATGAACAGATCAAAGCATGACGCCGAGTTTGTTCTAATACGCCTTTACGGGCATCAATGAGTATAACGGCAAGGTCTGTAGTGGAGGCCCCAGTGACCATGTTGCGAGTGTATTGTTCGTACCCAGGGGTGTCTGCCACTATAAATTTACGTTTATCGGTGTTAAAAAATCGGTAGGCTACGTCGATGGTAATACCCTGTTCTCGTTCAGCAGCTAGGCCGTCTACCAATAAAGCGTAATTTATGTCACCACCTTGGGTGTCGTAAGTAATTGATGCTTTTTGTAACGACGAGACTTGATCATCAAAAATGCATTTGGCTTCGTAAAGCAGGCGTCCAATTAATGTTGACTTGCCATCATCCACGCTACCGCAGGTAATAAAACGTAATAGATCCAATTGGTTTTGTTGTTGCAAGAAATGATCAACAGGATTGGCTGGTGAATTGGTAGTAGTCATTAAAAATACCCCTCTTGCTTCTTTTTTTCCATGGATCCTGTACTGTCAGAATCGATAGCCCTGCCTTGGCGTTCGCTGGTGTGGGCTTTTAATAGCTCTAGGATTATTTCTTCTAGGTTTTGCGCTTGCGACTCAATAGCGCCCGTAAGGGGGTAGCAGCCTAAGGCTCTAAAACGAATCGTTTTTATGGCTACGGATTCATTAGGCATGAGTTTTAGGCGCTCATCATCTACCATTATGAGCATGCCATCACGTTCGATTACGGGCCTAGGAGCAGCAAAGTATAAAGGCACAATGGGGATGTTTTCTCGGTAGATGTATTGCCAGATATCCAATTCGGTCCAGTTAGATATGGGGAATACACGAATGCTCTCGTCGGACTTTTTGTGGCCGTTGTATAGGTTCCACAATTCTGGCCTTTGATTCTTTGGGTCCCACCGTTGGGTAGTATTGCGGAAAGAAAAAACACGTTCTTTAGCTCGGCTCTTTTCTTCATCCCTTCGCGCACCACCAAAAGCCACATCAAAACTGTATTTTTCCAAGGCTTGTTTTAAACCCTCGGTTTTCATAATGTTTGTATGAAGAGCACTACCATGAGCTAATGGACTAATGTTGCGCTCAATACCATCTGGGTTAGTATGTACAAGTAACTCCATGCCCGCTTGTCGACTTATATAGTCACGGAACTGATACATTTCCTGAAACTTCCAACGGGTATCTATGTGTAATAGTGGGAACGGTGGTGGACTAGGGTAAAAAGCTTTGCGGGCTAAATGCAGCATAACTGCGCTGTCTTTGCCAACGGAGTAGAGCATCACAGGGTTGCTAGCATTGGCCATAACTTCACGCATAATGTGAATACTTTCGGCTTCTAATCTATCAAGCTGGCTGTAACCATCGGAAACAGGGATTTTAGCCTTGGCCCCTGTGTTTATGTAGAGGGTGCTAGGGTAAGCTGCTAATCCTAAAGTTCCTTGCCCACATGATGTGTGCAATTGTTCTTGAGGTTGGTTACGTTGCACTTCACGGGCTATGGTTGTGCAGTGGCCATGGGGTAGGTACAAAGTATCTTTGCCCTTGTAAAAGGTGAGAGCATTTAAGGCCAGTACTAAGGTTACACAAGTAAAAGGGTGCTCAGTAGAAGTGTCCAACCAAATCCAGCAGCGGCCAAGGCGAGCGTCGTTTGCGAATAGCCCTTGTTGACCATTTGTGTTATTGAACAACTGCACCGCTAGCACACTATGGCGACGTTTTTTAGCCTGTGTCAATAGATGATCACGTATTTGGGGTTTTAGGTTGCGTCCACTCTCGTCTACGATGGATGTGATGTCTAAGCTGGATGGCAAAAATTGATTCTTCTCTATCCAGCGATCTGCGGCACGGCGGTGCTCTGCTAAACCTAATTCTTGTAAGTAGGTGGCTAATCTTTCGGTATCCCACACTAAGGGTTGGCCTTGTAAGTGGGTTTGATAAAGAGAGTCTAGTTGCATGATGAATTGTCTTAAAATGTAATTTAGTTAAAAAATTAAGTAAAATTATTATTATTATAATAATACTCTATTTTTATTCTTAATCAATACATTTTAAGACATTTTTAAGTTAATGAAGCCAGATGGGTAGAAAGGTTTAGGTAACGGCCTTCTTATTCAAAAATTGAGGTTGGTTCCAGTGCTCGTTTGACATGATATCCACTAACGCATCTACTGTATCCCAGAGGTCTACGTACTTCAAATACAGTGGCGTGAAGCCAAAACGTAGATTATCTGGAGCCCTAAAATCACCCACAATATTGCGCTCTATTAAGGCCTGAATAATGGCGTAGCCTTGGGTGTGTATTAACGACACTTGACTGCCTCGTTGTTCATCGTTTATGGGAGAACCTAATTCAAACCATGGACAGCGTTGTTGGATTAACTGAATAAACAGCTTGCCCATGTGCTGCGATTTACGTCGTACCTGCTCCATGTCCGCTTTTAGCATCAGGTCTAAAGCCACTTCTAATGCAGCATTGGCTAACACGGAAGGGGTGCCACACATGGCCTGCTCAATGCCCTCTGCACCTTGGTAGTCGTCATTAAACGCAAACGGTTTGGCGTGGCCTAACCAGCCTGTGAGGGGCTGTTCAAACTGGGCTAAATGGCGTTTGGCTACATATACAAAAGCTGGCGAACCTGGGCCGCCATTAAGATACTTATAGGTACAGCCTACAGCTAGGTCGGCATTAACACTATCCAAAGAAATGGGCATGGCGCCTGCTGAGTGAGATAGGTCCCACATCATTAACGCGCCTTTCTCTTGTGCAAGCTGAGTGACGGTAGCCATGTCCCACATGGCGCCTGTCTTAAAGTGGACATGAGTTAATAATACTAATGCAGTGTCGTCATCAATGGCATGTAATACTTGGTCCCGGGGCAGGGCAACGACTTGAACTTGATCACCTAGTAGTTTGGCTAAACCCTGCAATAAATAAAGGTCTGTTGCAAAATTGCCAGTTTCGGTAATGAGTTTGGTGCGGTCTGGGCGCATTTTTACGGCGGCGGCCGCTAATTTAAAAATGTTAATAGAGGTGGTGTCGCAAACTAACGTTTGACCAGCTTCTGCACCTACTAAGCGGCCAACTTTATCGCCCAATTCTATGGGCTTTTGCATCCAATAATGACAGTTCCAACTGCGGATTAAATCCACCCCCCATTGCTGTTGTATCACCTCATTAACACGGTTTGCAGTGTCTTTGGGTAATACCCCAAGGGAATTACCATCGAGGTAAATGAGGCCTTCTTGTAGGATAAACTCGTCCCTCATAGGCGCTAGGGAATCATTTTGGTCCAATAGCTCAAAGTTTTTTCTGATTAACTTCGTCATGTTATGCCCTTATAAATGGTCTGTGGTTTAAAGACTTGTACGTACAGACCAAAGCTCGGGAAAAAACTGCAAAGACAGGGCTTTTTGTAGGTAATCCACACCAGATGTTCCACCAGTACCGTGTTTGTGGCCAATGATACGTTCTACGGTTTTCATGTGATTAAAGCGCCACTGTTGAAAATGGTATTCCAAGTCTACCAATTTTTCGGCTAATTCGTACAAATCCCAATAGGTGTCAGTGTCTTGATAGACTTTTCGCCATGCAGCTTCAACCTGTGCATTAGGTGAATAAGGTTGTTGCCAGTCTCTTTTAGTATGGGCTACTGGAATATCAAAACCACGCTGCAGGAGCAGTTGCAGGCATACATCGTACAAGCTGGGAGCGTTGAGTACAGTGGTTAAATGTTGGTAATTGTGTGGATGATTTTTATGGGCTTGAATTAATGCAGCATTTTTATTGCCCAACAAAAATTCAAGCTCGCGGTATTGGAATGATTGAAAGCCTGAACTTTGTCCTAGGCTGTCTCTAAAACTGGCGTAGTCTGCGGGTGTCATGGTCACTAACACTTCCCATGCATTCACCATTTGTTGTTGTATACGGGCTACGCGGGTAAGCATTTTAAAGGCAGGGCGTAAATCGTCTTGGGCGATCAATTTAGTAGCGCCATGGGCTTCATGCAGGCACAGCTTCATCCACAATTCAGAGGCTTGGTGGATGACGATAAATAACATTTCGTCATGAGCGTCACTGCGAGGATTTTGTTGTTCTAAAAGACTTTCCAAACCAAGGTATTGGCCGTAACTGATATCTTGCTGCCAATGAATATGTTCATCGCTGATGTCGATGGCACTAGATGCGTATGGGCATTTGTAGGTCATAGGTTGTCCTTGTTAACATTTTTTATAGTTTAGGGTGTGTAATTGTTGAAGTAAATGTCATAATTTGGGGGTTAAGTATGAATTAAATGCATATATATGAGTGATCAATGGCGATTAAATTAAGTGTGAGACAGTTACAAATGATTCGGGCTTTGGAGGTGGCAGGCAGTGTGTCTGCTGCTGCTGTCGCCTTGCAGGTGAGCCAGTCGGCCCTGAGCCACCGTATACGCGAGGCAGAACGGTTGTTAGATACGGCTTTGTATAGCCGGCAAAATAAAAAACTGTTGGCCACACCGGCAGGTTTAAGGGTGCAATTTGCTGCGAAAAGGGTGTTAGCAGAATTAGAGCGCGCTGAGCAAGATGTGGCGCACATGAGTGGAGGCGTGACAACAACTGTGCGCTTGGGTTTAGAGGCTTATGCATCGCACCATTGGTTGCCTGAGTTGTATCAGCAGTTATCCATTAAGTGCCCATACATTGGCCTTGAAATTGCCGCTGACGTGGGTTTACATCCTGAGTCAGCGTTACGCCAACAAGCCATTGATATTGCATTGATTTCTGGGCTGCCACCTGCAAGCGACTTTAATTGTATTCATTTGGGTGAAGACCCATTGTTAGCACTAATGGCCAGCACTCATCCCTTAGCACATCACCCAAGTGTGCTACCGGAGATGTTCGCTGATTTTCCTTATGTGGCTTACCATACAAATCCGGAACAGGGCCGTGAATATGACTTAGTGTTTCGGCGTCACCATGTTCTTCCCAGTAATGTAATAAGTGCGGGAGTCACTGAAGCAGTTTTGACTATTGTAGGTGACGGCCAAGGCATCACTATTCTTCCTGCTTGGACTGCTCTGTCGCAAGGGCCGAAATACGGCTTAGTGGCCCGTCCTATCGGTGACGGGGAGTTAACAACTCAATGGTACCTTGCCGGCTTACACCAAGTGGCTAATAGAGAAGCTATTTCAGAGGTGATGCGGATGATAAAAAATATAACCAGCTTTAATGACTAATAGCTGCGCCTTGCCATTAATTTAGGTAATATGTTCGCTCGATTTGTCTTAGAAAACACTCTACATGTCTGCTTTTTATAACGTACTTGCTACCAATGATGATCTGCCCATTGCCACAAATCTACCTGTGCACAGTGGCAAAGTACGAAGTGTTTATTGGTTAAGCGCCAAGCAAAGCAAACGCTTAATTGCTAGCAAAGGTTATAATGTGGCTGCTGATGCGCCTTTGGCTGTGATGGTGATTAGCGATCGTATTTCTGCCTTCGACTGCATATGGCACGGTGAAGGTGGGTTACAAGGTGTGCCAGGCAAAGGCGCAGCGCTTAATGCTGTAGCTAACCATTGGTTTACTCGCTTTCGTGAAGCAGGGTTGGCAGACAGCCATATTGTAGATACCCCTCACCCATTAGTTTGGATTGTACAAAAGGCTAAACCGGTGATGGTGGAAGCTATAGCGCGTCAGTTCATTACCGGTTCTATGTGGCGTGCTTATGCGGGTGGTGAACGAGAATTCTGTGGCATAACATTACCAGAAGGTTTGCAGCAGAATCAGTGTTTGCCCGAATTGCTCATTACTCCCTCTACTAAAGGCATTCTTAAGGGTATACCTAATGTGCCAGAAGCTGATGATGTCAATGTTACTCGAGCAGATTTAGAAGCTAACTATCGAGCATTTAACTTTGCCACCCCCACTGATATAAACCGTTATGAAAACTTGTTACGTGATGGCTTTTCTATAATTAGTCAAGATTTAGCAGCCCAAGATCAAGTGTTTGTCGATACAAAATTTGAATTTGGCTATGTGACGGATGCTAATGGTGACGATCAACTCATTTATATGGATGAAATAGGCACACCAGATTCATCTCGAATTTGGGATGGTGCAGAGTTAAGAGCAGGTAAAGTGGTGGAGAACTCTAAAGAGGGTTTTAGACAGTTCTTGCTTAACTATGTTGATGATGCAAATATCTTACTTAATAAAAAACGCATGGTAGAGCGCGCGGCTTTGGCAAGAGACAATGCGTTGCCCTTGGAGGCTATGCAAGATATTTCTGATACTTATATCGGTATTGCCGAGAAAATTATAGGCTGCAAGCTGGCTGTGAGCCAGCAGCCTAAGGAAGAAATTATTGACGTGTTAGACCGAGAATATGGTTTGATCCGTTAGATAACGGCAACCCACCAGTTAACCCATCAAATGCTGCAAGCTATCTAGTGTAGTCTTACTTTCTGTACTCAGTGGCATTACCGGCAAGCGGGTTTCTTCGCTACATAATCCTAATAACGAAGCGGCGTACTTCACACCCGCTGGACTAGGTTCGTTAAACATGGCTGCATGCAGTGGCGTAAGCTCGTCGTGAATGCGCTTTGCTTCCTTATAATCACCCTTAAGGCAGGCTGTTTGCATCGCTGAACAACGGCTAGGCGCAACGTTTGCTGTTACAGAAATACACCCATTACCACCGACTGAATTATATGCAACAGCCGCTAAATCGTCACCAGACAGGTAAGAGAAGTCATTGCCTAGTGCCATGCGTTCTAAACTAATACGTGAAATATCACCAGTGGCATCTTTTACGCCCACAACGTTAGGTAGCGCCGCAAGTTTGGCCATGGTCTGTGGCTCTATATCAACAATTGCACGTGGTGGAATATTATAAATCACCATTGGAATGTCTACGCCTTGGGCGATGTACTCAAAGTGAGCATAAAGGCCCTCTTGGTTAGGGCGGTTGTAATATCCGGCGACACATAATACGGCGTCTGCGCCTAAATCTTTGGCGTGGCGTGCATAAGCTAAAGCTTCTACTGGGTTGTTAGAACCGGCTCCTGCGATGATAGGTACCCGGCCATTATTTTCCTCAACAACGATCTCTACCACTCGTTTGTGTTCTATTTCAGACAGGGTAGGTGATTCACCGGTAGTGCCTACAGGGACTAAACCATGGGTGCCTTTATCTAGCTGCCAGTTAACGATGCGGCGTAGAGCGGCCTCATCTAACTTGCCGTTAATAAAAGGGGTAACTAAAGCGACGTATGAACCACTAAACATTGAGATGCTTCCTAGGACTATATAGAACTGATTTTAAACCTATGTAAGGGTATCAACAAGCCTGCAATACAGGTTATTTTGCAAGGCCTAGACATTAATGAAAAAAAATGACAACATGTTGTTAACAATCTGCTGTAACAAGGTCAGGTTGACTAAGTTACCTATAATAATAATTAGAGATCTAATCATCTCAAAAACAGCGAGAATAATATGTCAAAAGTAAATCCCTCCGTCTACAGCGATGCAAACCTAACCCCCCCAATGCATGAAGCGCTGCCGTTGGGGCTGCAACATGTCCTTGCAATGTTTGCCTCTAACGTAACACCTGCAATTATCGTTGCTGGTGCCGCCGGTTTGGCCTTTGGAGGCGCCGAACAGGTGTATCTAATTCAGATGGCAATGTTATTTGCAGGAATCGCAACTCTTTTTCAAACCATTGGGATTGGCCCCATCGGAGCTCGGTTGCCAATCATGCAAGGTACAAGTTTTGCCTTTGTAGGAGTGCTCGCTGGGATTGCAGCAACGCAGGGGCTTGGGGTCGCCTTGACCTCATGCATCATTGCAGGCGCTATTCACTTCGCTTTGGGCGCAGTGATCGTCAGTATTCGGAGCTGGTTCCCTCCGTTGGTTACAGGTTTGGTTATTTTGGCGATTGGTCTTTATCTCATTCCCGTTGGCATCAAATATGCCGCAGGTGGTGCGGCTGACTTTCAAATGGCTGCGGACAGTTTTGGATCTTTAAAGCATTGGTCTGTCGCTTTGACCGTTATTTTGGTGGCTCTGGTGGTTAAATTCAAAACCAATGGCATTTTATCTAATGCGGCGATTTTAATGGGTCTTGTCGCTGGTTATGTTTTGGCCTACATACTTGGGATGGTATCCTTTGGCGCGGTTGAAAAGGCCAGCTGGATTACCGGTCTGCAAGTCATGCCCTTTGGCTTTGAATTCAACTTAGGCGCTGTCATCGGGGTAACTTTGATATCGATCGTGTCGGCGGTTGAAACGGTGGGCGATGCCTCAGCAACCACAAAAGCAGGCGCTGGTCGCGAAGCAACGGACGACGAAATTTCTGGAGCGACTTATGCAGATGGCTTGGGCACAGCCGTTGCCGGTGTGTTTGGCGGTTTGCCAAATACTTCGTTCAGTCAAAATGTGGGCATCGTCGGTATGACCGGTGTCATGAGCCGCCACGTTGTGACCATTGCTGGTGTCATAATGCTAATTTGTGGCCTGTTGCCAAAGGTGGGCGCGACTATCGCCTCAATGCCTTTTCCTGTGCTGGGCGGTGGTGTGATTGTGATGTTTGGCATGGTTGCAGCGGCAGGGATGAATGTTCTGACAGAGGTGTCAATGACCCGGCGCAACATGATTATTATTGCAATATCACTAACGGTTGGTTTGGGTCTCAATTTGGTACCAACTGCTGTGCAATATTTGCCAGGTATCTGGAACACCCTTGCCACATCAGCGGTTGCTCCAACAGCATTTCTAGCAATTGTATTGAACCAGATTTTGCCAGACGATGCTTAAATCACATCCACATACTTAGTTAAGTATATGAAGGGCAACTAAGGTTGCCCTTTTTTTGGTTCTAATATAGGGAATTGGGCATTTTATGTATAAACAGGAAGTTACTGTTATTGATGAGACCATTGTTGGTGCTATTGTTAATGATGTCATGGAACAACGTATAGGGCCTGGTGCACGTTTAAGTGAAAAGTTTCTGTGTGACCGTTTTGGTGCCAGTAGAATGTACGTGAGAAGGGCTTTACTAACCTTGGCTAATAAAGGCATTGTAGAGTTACAGGCCAACAAAGGTGCCAGCATTCGTAGGCCAACTTTGCAGCAAGCTGTCACCTTATTTAAAACTCGAAAGTCAATTGAATCTATTATTATTAAAGACGTTGTGCTGCAAAGAAGTGACGCTGATATTGTTACACTCAACGCTCATATGGCATTGGAAGAACAAGCATTTATTAACAATGACCGTCATGAATTGATTCGGTTATCTTGTGAATTTCACTTACTCATTGCCAGTTTCCAAAATAATTATTTGCTAACTGGTTTTATGCAAACCTTAGTTACAGAATCTAGCTTAATTATTGCTATGTATGGTCAGCACAGTTTTTCTAATTGTCCTCCTAGTGAGCATCGCCACTTAGTAGATGCAATAAAAAATCAAGATCAACACATAGCATTAGACTTGATGCTCGAGCATTTAGAGCATATTGAAGCGGATTTGACACTTATTAACGGCAGAGGGTTAGATAGTTCTGCAACATTTGGAGTTTGAATAATGCAACTTGAATACACCTACATGGAGACCCCCGTAGGGCAGCTGATGTTAGCTGGTGAGGGCGAAGTATTGCATCACTTGAGTTTCCCCAGTGGCAAAATGTGCCTCAAACCAAAGCCAGATTGGGATTATCATGCAGCTGCCTTTAAACAAACTCGGCATCAAATAGACGACTACTTTGCTGGCCAACTAAAACGATTTGATCTGGCGCTAGCACCCAGTGGCACTGAATTTCAAATGCAGGTGTTAGGTGCGCTACAAAAAATTCCTTTTGGCCAAATGCGTAGCTACAAAGATATTGCAGAGGCCATAGGTCGCCCTAATTCAATGCGTGCCGTAGGGGCTGCTAATGGACGCAACCCCATCCCATTGATTATCCCATGCCACCGAGTGGTAGGCGCTGATGGCAGTCTTACGGGCTTTGGTGGTGGTTTAGATGCCAAGGCATTTCTGCTGCGCCTAGAAGGCGCAATAAGTTAGCTGTTGCTTAAACCCATGGGTTAGCGTGCAGTTTGATTGAATAGTACTTTACGTGATTCTTCGTTGATAATGCTCGTTCGACGCTCATCACCTAAACGTTCGCCCTTGGCTGCGGCAGTCCTTGCTTGTATTGTATCTAGCCAGTGCTTGAGGTGCGGGAACTGCGCCAGATCTTGGCCCTGGCGTTGATACAATAAAACCCATGGCCAACTGGCCATGTCAGCAATACTGTAGTCTCCAGCGATGAACTCCCGATCAGCTAATCTATGATTTAACACACCATATAGGCGGTTACACTCGTTGGTGTAACGTTCTATTCCGTAGGGCACTTGTTCTGGTGCGTAATGACGAAAGTGATGGGCCTGGCCTGCCATTGGGCCTAAGCCTCCCATCTGCCAAAACAACCATTGGTTGATTTCTTGCTGCTGTCGCAAATCATTACTGTAAAATCGGCCATACTTTTGAGCCAGATAGAGCAGTATCGCACCCGATTCGAAAATGCTGACCGGCGCACCACCGTCAGCTGGCGCATGATCAACAATAGCGGGTATGCGGTTGTTAGGCGAAATGATTAGAAATTCAGCCTTAAACTGTTCTCCTTTGCTCATATCGACCCACTGGGTTTGATAGGGCACACCTAGTTCTTCCAATAATATAGATATTTTTTTACCGTTGGGTGTAGGCCAATAATATAGGTCAATCATGCAATGATGCTCCGCTTATATTTCCTGATGCCTTAAATTATAGCGTGCCAACAAGTTCTTGTACGCGTACTTAGCCTTTATCTATAGCAGAATCCACTGTTCGACATTTGGCATAAATTATTCAGTGATACTGTTAGCTAACGGTTTAGTAGGTTTGCTTTGTTGATAATAGATATATACACCTGAAAGGGTGACTGAACTTCCTACCAACTGCCAAAGGGTAAGGGTTTCACCCAAGATTAGGTAGCCAAAAGTGAGGGTGAAAAATGGTTGAAGTAATATAAAACCCGCCAAACGACTCATGCCATGGCGATGAATTAGCCCATACCAAAGGCTGTAAGACAAGATGGACGAACACAGCACTACGTAAGTTAAGGATAGCATAGTGCTGGTGGTGAACTGTGGCAGCATAGGTGCAGCGTCTGCCTGTAACAGGTAGGCTACAAAACACAAAGGCGCAGTGATAATGGCAATCCAGAACTGAATAGAAAGTACTGGCAGTTGTTTTAGTTTGCGGATTTGGATGTTACCAACGGCCCACATAAATGTGCTTAGTATGACGATTAATATACCCCACTGAAGGTCACTTTGGCCTAATAGTAACGTTGGTAACATAGCCCCCAAGGTGGCTAAAATGATGGCTATAGTTTGCAGTGGCGTAATTCGTTCGTTAAGAAATAAGTAACTCAATAAGGCTGAGAAGGGCGCGCCTAATAAAAAACAAACACTAGCAATTACTCCTGGCACCATAGAGATACCTATTGCTAATAGGTAAAAGTGGCCAAGCCCCATAACTAGAGCAATAGGTAGCAATGGCTGTAACTGAGCTGTGGATATTTTCACAAAGGGTAGCAGCACTATGGCAAGTAATAGAAAGCGTGCCGAGGTGAATAATAAGGGGTCCATGTCATTGAGGGCGACTTTCATGCAAACAATGTTAACGCCCCATATAGCAGCCACTAAGGTTGCTCCTAGGGCAGGTTTTCCTAACCAATCAATTTCTTTCATGCCTGTGTCCACTGCAACATTCTAGGCGCCATTATGCGTTAAATAACAGGCACAAAAAAGCCCTGATAAACAGGGCTTTTTTAGCTTGGTTCTGCTTACAAAGTAAGGTTTATGACCAAGGGAATGGGCTGCTCGATACAGGGTGTAGTTTACCCTGCTCGTAGCGGCTCAAGCGGAACGGCTCAAGCAAACGGTGGCTTTGGCCAGTTGCAATTTCATTCGCTACCAATTTGCCTACGCCCAACATTTTGTAGCCGTGGTTTGAGTCAGCAATGAAGTACGCATTGTTGTGGAATACGTCAAAGATCGGGAAAGAGTCTGGTGTGAAACAACCAATACCACCACTTGGCTCATCCTTGAATTTAGCCATTGTGCCTTCAAAACGCTTTTGACAATGAGCCAAAGCAGAAACCCACATATGTGCGAATTCTTGGCCAACCACAAACTCTGGAGAGTCTGGGCCGTATGGGTCAACAGCTACTTCGTCTGGGTTGGTCTTTACCGGGAATGGTGCAGCACCACCTTGAACTCCACCAAAGTGGAAGTCTGGCTTGTAGTAAATGCCCCACATTTCGTCGGTTACTAAGCTGCCGTCTTCACATGAGTAAAGTGGGGCGTTAGAGTCTACGTGGATAACTGGAGGCATGTTGCCCTCATTGTCCACTTGTAGCTTGGGATCAACACCCAAGGTACCTTCCTGGAGAGACCAGTATATCCACATTGGAATGTCCGTGTGAATAAGGTCGTCCGCTCCTTTAATGCTAACTGTCTTAGGCAATTCTAGCATTTCCCACAAGCTTTTAGCCCATGGGCCAGCACCGATGACAACGTAATCACAGGCGATGTTGCCTTGGTCTGTCTCAACGTGAGTGACACAACCTTCGTTACGAGTGAAACCAGTAACGGTTACGCCACTGATAATGCGAATGTTTTCGTTCTCTACTTTGGCCGCTAAACCATACATGGCTTTAGTGTTGTTGGCATAACCACCTTTAGCTTCATGTAATACAGAGGTGATGCCCTGTGCTTGCCAATCGTGGAAGATGCCTTTCATGTATTTAGTGCAGTCGGCTTCGCCTTCAATAAAAGTAGAAGGGTAATCAATGGCTTTTTGCTGCTGGTAGATTGTAGCTACGTCTGCGTGCATTGACTCAGGGCTAATTTGCATGTAACCCACAGGGTGGTATGAATAGGCTTGCATATCTGATTCCCAAACTTCTACAGAATGAGCCATCAGTTCACGCATAGCAGGTTGGAAGTAATTGTTGCGAACTACACCACAAGCAATGCCAGTTGCGCCAGCAGCAATGCCGTTCTTATCAAGGATGATAATGTCACGACCGTCGCCTTTACCATTTGCTTTAAGTTCTAAAGCGAGGTGATAAGCTGTACTTAAACCATGAATACCTGCACCTACAATGACGTAGGGAGAAGAAGAAGGAAAGGCCATCAAGGACTCCAATTGGATTATGTTTATTTATCAAGTGGTAGTCATAATGCGCTTTCATGTTTAAATAAAAACCACTTAAGACGACTTTTAATGAGACAAAACCGACAATAAGGGCTAATCTAGTAAGAAAATGGCCTAGCGGTCTATGTTTTCAATGGATCTACGATGCAACGATTTGGCTTTTTTTTAGTACCAGGGTTTTCCATGCTGTCATTAGCGGCGGCTTTGGAACCCTTGCGTATGGCGAATGCGCAGGCAAAGGACGGACTTTATCAATGGGAGTTTTTAAGTTGGGATGGCTTACCTGTAAGTGCCAGTAATCAAATGGTCACTGCACCGACCATTAATTTAGACCAAGTAAAAACCCTTGATGTGTTGTTGATTGTAGCCGGAATTAATGTTGCCTCTTATGGTAATGATAAGTTTTTCGCTTGGTTGCGCCAAGCCGCCCGTCAAGTAGACCTTGTGGGTTCCACATCCACAGGATCTTTGTTATTAGCCAAGGCAAAACTGTTACGTCATAAAACCTGTACCATTCACTGGGAATATGTGGATAGTTTTCGTGAGCAATTTCCAGACGTGTGGATGAGCGGTGAACTGTATGAATTTGATGGTAGCTTATTCACCTGTTCTGGTGGTTCTGCTGGGTTAGATATGATGTTGCAAATCATCGCTGATCAACATGGTTATGAGCTGGCCTTATTGGTAGCAGAGCAGTACATGCATCCCCATATCCGCCCACCTCACCAAGACCAACGGATGCGTTTACAGTCTCGCTTAAATATCAATAATCCACGTTTGATTAAAGCCATTGATATTATGCGCCAAAATTTAGAGGTGCCCCTAACTTGTCAAGAGTTAGCAGATGCTTCTAATATGTCTGCGCGGCAAATGGAGCGCTTGTTTAAGCAGCATTTGCAACAAAGTCCAGGACAGTATTACTTGCACTTACGGTTAGAAAAAACTCAGCAATTGTTGCGTCAGTCCAGTTTGTCAGTTCTACAAATAGCTACGGCCTGTGGATTTAGTTCAACGTCTTATCTGGCACGGTGTTACCAAAAGAAGTATAGCTGTTCGCCACGGCAGGAAAGGGCGCGCAACAGTAACCGCTAATGGCTTTTAATACGCCTAATTATATGGCGTTTTCTGGCTAGTTTTAAGGCTGTGAAAGCCGTATAATTGTTTCCGTTAAAAACACCTAGTCTTTGTATTTAATCGTTTTAGTTTATCCCATAGGAGTTCTATTGCTCATGTTTGAGTCGCTGCGCGCTGTGCCTGCTGATCCCATCCTTCATTTGTCAGTACTGTATCGCCAAGATACTAACCCTAAGAAAGTTGATTTAGGTGTAGGTGTGTACAAAGATGAGACGGGACACACGGCCATTATGGAAGCAGTGTCGCGAGCAGAAGAACGGCTTTTAGTAGAAGAAGACACCAAGGCATACGTCGGCATGGCAGGGTCAAAACGGTTTTGTGATTTATTGGCTCAAGTGACTTTAGGTGCTGATCACAAGGTGTTAGCAGGCAAACGTGTTGCCGTGGCACAAACCCCGGGTGGCAGTGGTGCTTTACGAGTGTTAGCTGAGTTTATTAATGTTGCTAAACCTGGTGCGACAGTTTGGGTAGGTAACCCAACATGGGCTAACCACATTCCGGTCATGCAAAGTGCGGGTCTTACGATTAAGCAGTACCCATATTATAACAGCAGAACACGAACTGTAGATTTTGAGGCGATGTTGGCTTCTTTAGAAACAGACACAAAAGCAGGTGACGTAGTGTTGCTGCACGGTTGTTGCCACAACCCGTCGGGTGCTGATTTGAACCTAGAACAATGGCAAGCTACGGCAGATTTGATTAAAGCCAAAGGCCTATTGCCTTATGTTGATATTGCATACCAAGGCCTTGGTGAAGGCATGGATGAAGACGCAGCTGGTTTACGTTTAATGGCTAATAGTGTGCCAGAGATGGTCATCGCTAGCTCTTGTTCAAAAAACTTTGGTTTATACCGCGAACGGACGGGTACAGCCATTATTATTACCTCTACTTCAATAAATGCAAGCTTAGCCCAAAGCCAAATGAACAGCCTAATTCGCGCCAACTACTCTATGCCACCTTCCCATGGTGCTTTGGTTGTCGAAACTATTTTAGCAGACCCAAAGCTTAAGCAGATGTGGCGTGATGAATTAAAAATCATGCGCAAACGCATTACAGACCTCCGCAGCCAATTGGTTGATGCCATTAAAGCCGAGGGAGTAGAGCAAGACTTTAGCTTTATTGAACGTCAAAGAGGCATGTTCTCTTTTTTGGGCGTTAATGCAGAGCAAGTTGATAAGCTGGTAAACGAGCACAGTGTGTATTTGGTAGGTTCTAGCCGTATTAATTTAGCGGGCCTTAATCAGCACAATATTGCTTATGTGGCCAAGTCTATCGCTGCCGTGCTTTAGATCTCTCAGCCTTGCTATTGCGAGGAGCGAAGCGACATAATAATCCAAAGGTTGCAGTATTATTTTGCTTAACTGTATTCGCAATAGTGTGGGAAGGTCGCAAAGGCACGAGCTATTAACTGCTGGAAAAATTGTACCGATGGAATACGCCAGTTATGATTAAACCTTATCAAGAGTTCGGTAAACAACAAGGTAAGGCCCTATTATTTGCCCACGCTAACGGTTTTCCACCCAGTACCTACACCGCTTTATTGGCTAAACTAGGCCAGCATTACCGTATCCTAGCACCTCATCTTCGGCCTTTATGGCAAGACTTAACTGAATTTCAAACCAGCGCTAGTAATCGTGCAGTATGGCAACAAATGGCACAGGATCAAAATGACTTTATCGAACAACATCAATTGGCCCCAGTTACCTACATAGGTCATTCCATGGGCGCTAACGTTGGTGTTTTGGCGGCTCAGTTAAAACCACATTTATATCGCCAACTGATTCTCATAGAACCGGTATTTTTACGACAAACTATTGCTCGTATTATGCGCTTTGGCCCCCAAATGTTGATTAATAAAGTGCCTATCGTTGCTAAGGCTTTAGGGCGGCCAGATCACTGGCATAATCTCCAGCAAGCATTTGATTTCCACCGGCCTAAGCGGGTATTTGCTGGCATTAGCGATGAAGTTTTGTGGCATTACATAAATGCCGCCGTGGTGCCTGAGGAAGATGGTGTAAAACTATTGTATAGCAAGTATTGGGAAGCTTTAATGTATGGAAGCGTCCCCAATATCTGGCCTCACTTAAAACGAAGTCAGGTACCAATATCAGTTTTGCGTGGGGAATCTTCGGACACGGTGGATGACCTTGCTTGGAAACGCTGGCAAGCCCTGCGCCCTGCCGTTGGCTTGCCAGAACACATTCGGGCTGTTAACTTTGTTGGTTATGGGCACCTCTTGCCTCTAGAACAACCAGAACAAGTCACTGATCAAGTTAAGCGGTGCATGCTTTAATTAGCCTATTGAGAACCTATCAACTGAGGGAATTAACATGGCCGGAGTAAGTTTACTGGCTCTACTTGATGACATAGCTACCTTGCTAGATGATATTGCAGTGCTATCTAAAGTGGCTGCTAAAAAGACCGCTGGCGTATTAGCAGATGACCTAGCGGTAAACGCTGAACAGGTTTCTGGTGTTAGGGCTGAGCGAGAACTGCCAGTGGTTTGGGCAGTGGCGAAAGGGTCATTGTTAAATAAGCTAATTCTTGTACCTGCGGCATTACTCATGAGCTTGTATGCACCCTGGTTAATTACCCCTGTATTGATGCTTGGTGGTACTTACTTGTGCTACGAGGGGGCTGAAAAACTACATGAATGGATCGTCCATAAGCCCAAAGAGTCTTCGGCCCAAGAACGATTGGATCACCTTAGTTTGCCTAAGATAGATTTACTGACTTTAGAAAAAGATAAAATCAAAGGTGCTATTCGCACAGATTTTGTCCTTTCGGCAGAAATTGTAGTGATTATTTTGGGTTCTGTTGCTGATACCAGCTTTACTAATCAAGTGATCGTTGTTGCTGGCCTAGCCTTGTTTTTTACCATAGCGGTGTACGGCCTTGTGGCTGCCATTGTTAAGATGGACGATGTAGGTCTCTATTTAGTTGAAGCAGAAAAAGCGGGGCGTAATGGCCGTGTTAGTGGTTTGCTGGGCCGCGGCTTAGTTAATGCTGCAGGTCCATTAATGCACGCCTTATCAGTGTTGGGTACTATTGCTATGTTTTTAGTGGGTGGTGGAATTTTGGTTCATGGTTGGCCCTGGCTCCACCACTGGTTTGAACCGCTCACAAGCCTATGGGCTATGCTCGCCAATTCGGGTGTAGGTGTTATTACAGGACTAGCGGTGCTAGGACTGATTACACTGATAACAAGATTGCGCGCTCTAGGCTAACGAGAGCCTTTAAGGCCCTGGCTTGTCGTTCAACTCCCTCAGTACATATGACCATTGCTGCGGCAAAGTATGCCTCTAATAAGGCGTATATAGCTTCATCTACAGGGCCGTAATGGTTCACATAGGATTGTCTTAAACAGCTGTGCCAGTTGATTTCTGTATAGGCTTGCATGTCTTTGTTATGCCAGTCAATAGTAAAGCCAAGGTCTTGGGCATAACCCCCACCCATTCCTGATATTTGTACATGCCCACGACGCATGGCTGGTAACTCGCCAGAACCATAGGATTCATATTTGGCTAAATCAAATAGTGGGTGGCCTGT
This sequence comes from Oceanospirillaceae bacterium ASP10-02a, assembly GCA_905182035.1. GTDB lineage: Bacteria > Pseudomonadota > Gammaproteobacteria > Pseudomonadales > Balneatricaceae > Njordibacter. The sequence goes on from CAJIZL010000013.1 coordinate 35,244, forward strand.
GCTAATGCCGGCAACAGATACAGGGTCAATTAATACCAACTGTGTGGGCCATTGTTTTAGCGAAGAAAACTTAGGTAGTAATATGTTTTCTAGAAATAAGTCACCATGGAGCCTAACTTGGGGTTGGCTATCGATGGCCTGCAATAAATGGGTTTGAGTTGTAAGACGGGTGATGTTAGTAGCAAGTGGGAAGCAATCTAGGCTGTTGATGCTGAGTTTGTTTTCTAATAAGCAAGTTAAGTCAGCCGATGCATTTATAGTATATGCGGCTTTTTTTAAGGTATCTAAAACATTAGCGGACAGCTTGCATGTGGCGTTGGACGGTGTGTGCAACTGCCCGAACACTCGTTTGCCTAAATGGGTTTGAAACTGATTCGCCTGTTGCTGATTAAATGCCTTAGCTCGTGCGAGTTGACCTAGGTCCACACATTCTTTTTTATAGGACATGTCGTAACCGGGTGCGGGTTGTTCCCATGAGGCAATGAGCCGAGGGAATAAGTCGAGCAAATGAGGCTCCAAATCTTGCAAATATTGAGCCTCAGCCCGCAGGTTATCCATGCCCCAAGGGCCTGCAGATTGATGTCCTTTAGATTGCTTCCGCACCCTTTGTGACCCATCTACCATGCGGATAATTTCTGTGCGATCCCAGTAGCCATCTCGTAAAAGAGCATCGACGGCGGCAAGATTAGGACGTGTACTGGTGACCATGGTTTACCTCAGTGGTTGAACTGCAATTCACTTAAACGTTTGTATAGTGATGACGTAGCGATTAAGTCTTCATGTTTGCCTTCAGCCTCTAGTTTACCTTCGTTAAACACCATAATACGATCTGCATGCATTACCGTGGCTAATCGGTGGGCAATAATGAGGGTGGTACGGCCGTGCATTAATTCTTTTAGTGCTGCTTGAACCTTGTGTTCGCTGTTTGCATCTAAGGCACTGGTGGCCTCATCTAATAGCAATATAGAAGGGTTCTTGAGCATGGCGCGAGCTATGGCAATACGCTGCCTTTGGCCACCCGACAGGCGCACCCCTTGTTCACCTAAATAGCTGCTGTAAGCTTCTGGTAAACGGTCAATAAATTCATCAGCATAGGCTTTTTGAGCGGCTTGTTGTACTTGCGCTTGGGTGGCACTTGGATCGCCATAACGGATGTTATGGGTAACGTCTGCACTGAACAACGTGGGCTGCTGTGGGACTAAACCTAAATGGCTACGTAAGTCTTGTGGTTTGAGCTGTTTAATATCGTGACCAGACACTTTAATGTTGCCGTTTTTGGGGTCATAAAAACGTTGCAACAACTCAAATAAGGTGCTTTTTCCAGCGCCAGAAGGCCCAACAATAGCCACTGTCTCGCCCGCGGACACGTTAAACGAAATATTTTCTAAGGCGGCTTGATCTGGTCGAGATGGGTAGCTAAAACTTACCCTATCAAAGGACAGTGCTAAGGGGCCATTGGCTAATGGTACAGCGTCTTCTGGCGCACTGATGTCGGCTTGTTCAGCCAGCAATTCTAGCAGGCGCTCGGTGGCACCAGCGGCCCGCTGTAACTCTCCGTACACTTCCGATATGGTTGCCACTGCCATAGCAACCATGAGGGCATAAAAAATAAATGCGGCAAGTTCACCAGAACTGATATGACCGCTCGCAACATCTTGAGCGCCAACCCAGATCATGCTGGAAAGGCCTGTAAATACCAACGTCATGGCCACTACGATTAGGATAGATCGCTGCAATATGCGTTTTTTGGCGACGTTAAAGGCTTTTTCTACCTCCAGACCAAAGGCTTTGGTTTCTTCAGCTTCATGAGTAAAGCTTTGGACAATTTTGATGTTCTGTACAATTTCGCCAGCATAGGTGCCTATATCGGCCACTCTATCTTGGCTTTGACGAGATAGCTTACGTACCCGGCGACCATAAATTATCATTGGAAATATAATGAGCGGCACACTAGCCAGTACGATTAAGGCCAATTTGGGGTTGGTAATGAGCATCATCACCAAGCCACCAACAAAGGTTAGGCTACTGCGTAAGGCCATGGAAATGGAGGAACCAATAATCGACTGCAATAGAGTGGTGTCAGTGGTGAGTCGAGCATTGATTTCACCGCTACGATTCATCTCAAAATAATAGGGGTCTAGGGTTAATAAGTGATTAAATACTGCTAAGCGCACGTCGTTGCTTACTCGCTCTCCGAGCCAAGACACCAGATAAAAGCGAGTAAAAGTACCAGCTGCCATAAGCAAGGTAATTACCGCTAACACCAGCATAGCTTGGTTTAATCTGCTTGGGTCCGTGGAGTCGAAGCCTTGGTCTACGAGAAGACGAATTCCTTGCCCTAAGGCAAGAGATACGCAGGCGGTAATGATCAAGGCTAGAGCGGCACCCATCACCATTTTTTTGTACGGCCTAATGAAGGGTAATAGTCGCATCAACAAACGTAAGTCCTGCTTGTTAGCGGGTGTTTTGTTGCTGTTGTCAGTGGTCATATAGCACTCATAAAAGTTAGGCCTAAGTGTCTATGTGTGGGCAGACTAGCTGTTTACAATTGTGTTGGGCAAATGGTTAGGTAAACCGATGGTTAAATGAATGGGCTATAAGCTATACTCGCCCCTACTTACCTCTAGTTAGTTATAGATAATGAACATCTCAATGTTAAGTTTAGGCAGGGCGCGAAATCCAGTTGGCCTACTTAAGCTTATGACTTTTGCCATGCCCTTTAGTTTTGGAGTGTGGATGGCTCTCTTCAATAATTTTGCCATAGAGCAAGTTGCCTTGAATGGTGCCCATATTGGCGTACTTCAATCTTGGCGTGAAGTGCCTGGGTTTCTGGCCTTTGGTGTGGTGTTTTTACTTATCGTTATTGCTGAACAACGCTTAGCAATCTTGTCTTTAGTTATGCTTGGAGTAGGCACTGCATTAACAGGCTGGTTGCCGAGTTTTAGTGGGCTGTTAGTCACTACCATGTTGATGTCTGTGGGTTTTCATTATTATGAGACTGTTAAGCAATCGCTAGCCCTGCAATGGTTCAGTAAACAAGAAGCCCCCGTGCAACTAGGGCGCTTAATTTCAATTGGTGCAGCATCTTCTTTACTGGCTTATGGTTGGGTGTGGGCTGCGTTGCAAGTGTTTCACCTGCCTGTGGCATGGGTATACGCGTTTGGTGGGGGCGTAACTGTTGTTGTTGCACTTATTGCTTTAGTTATGTTTCCTAACTATGAGTCTAAGGTTCCACAAACAAAAAAATTGGTGCTGCGAAAACGTTATAGCCTTTATTATGCTTTGGTGTTTATGGCTGGTGGCCGCCGTCAAATTTTTGTAGTATTTGCCGCACTGATGATGGTGGAACGTTTTGGTTTTGGTGCCGATGAAGTGGCGTTAATGTTTTTGGCGAATGGCCTTTTGAGCATGTGGTTAGCACCAAAGATAGGTGCTTTAGTAGCTCGGTGGGGCGAGAAGCGGACACTCACCCTAGAGTATATTGGTTTAATATTTGTGTTCTTGGCCTACAGTGTTGTGGAATGGGCGCCTCTGGCAGTGGTTTTGTATATGTTAGACCATGTGTTATTTGCCATGGCTATTGCCCATAAAACCTATTTTCAAAAAATCGCAGATCCTGCTGACATGGCCTCTACGGCAGGAGTTTCGTTTACTATTAACCACATTGCCGCTGTGGTGTTGCCTGCGTTAATGGGGCTCTTGTGGTTAGTGTCGCCCTCATGGGTATTTATATTGGGTGCTGTTATGGCTGCTATTTCGCTGATGTTAGCCCGTTGGGTGCCCTCTAGCCCTTCTAACGGCCAGGAATGGCAAAACCCTTTTAGCCCCACAACCTAATTAAGTGAGACCTTTATCAGGGTGAGCTTGCTTAAATGCAGCTTGTTGGTTACACCAATCAACGCGTTGATTAATGTTGGGGTAAGGCGTCATATCAAGGTTAAAACGATTGGCGTTAAATGCTTGTGGCACCAGTAAAACGTCTAGCACGTTGGCTTGGTTAATTTGCACCGTGGCACAGAGGTAAGTCTCTATAGCAGCGAAGGCAAGTTTGATCCAGTGGTGATACCACACCATTTTTTCGTCCTCATCGTGGCCCATGTCATTAATGAGGTAGTTGAGTACCCTAAGGTTGTTTAGGGGGTGGGTATCACAGGCGATTGTATAGGCTTGTGCTCGCAGTTGGGCCTTTTCCATTGGGTCGCAAGGTAGTAGGGGTTGCAGGGGGTAGGTTTCGTCTAGCCATTCAATTATAGCCATGGATTGGGTGATGATTTGGTCTCCTATGGTTAAACTAGGCACGAGGCCTTGCGGATTTGTCGCTAAATAAAAGTCACTGTTGTGATCTTTATTAATTAGGTCAACGTGCACTTGTTGGTAGTGAATGCCTTTTAAATTTAGTGCAATTCGCACTCGATAAGCCGCTGAAGATCGTGGATAGTCATATAAAATAATTTCTTTAGTCATGTCATTGGACCCCATAGATGGAGAAAAAAACGGATATCCTCTATGCTAGCAGACATTGTTACTTATGCAACTATATGGCGTACTACTTATGGCTACAAAGCCCTCTAATGCTAGCCTTAATTTAGACCGTTTTTTGCCTTACCGTTTAAATCGATTGGCCCACAACGTGAGTGTTTCACTCGCAACCATCTATACCGATGCCTTTGGTATTAGTCGCTCCCAATGGCGTGTGATGGCCTTATTAGGACAACACCAATGGCTTACGGCGAAACAAATTTGTGCCATGACCTACATGGACAAAGTAAAAGTTTCTCGCGCTGTAAATGGTTTGGTGGCATTAAATTATTTGCAAACCACTCAGGATGCAACCGATAAAAGGGCGGTGTTGTTAACCCAGTCGATGGAGGGTAAAAAGCTCTTTGAGGCCATGGTGCCGAAAGTCCAAGCATGGGAGGAAAGTTTTTTGGAAAAACTTTCAGCGCAAGAGATTATTCACTTAGCCACTATCATCGACAAGCTGGATCCATCTAATGACAATTAACTTTGACGCTGATGAAAAGGCCGATTTAATGGGGCGTTTGCAGCATTATTGTGCCATTGAATTAAACCGAGAGTTAGGCAGTTTTTAAGCGCAGTTCCTGCTGGATTTTATTAGTGAAACCATGGGTCCGTTTTATTACAACCGTGGCATTGATGACGCACGAGCTTTGCTGCAAGCACAACTGGAGCATTTAGGTGAGTCAATCTATCAGCTGGAAAAAATACCACCAAAAAGAAAGCCTTAATGAGCCCAATGCGCACTAATACTGCTAAATAATGGGTCATGGATGTTGAGTTTCTGCAGGTGCGTAGAAGTATTGTTGAAGTAATCCATATTACTGCCTCTGCCACCGTGAGCTTGGTCTATCATACTGGCACATTGAGCGGCGTCAAAATCGACGTATTGTTCGTGCTGTTGATCTGCAACAAAGGTAATAGCATTGATTATGCCAATGTCGGTTGTAACCTGGCATATATGGGGCTGGTAAAACATAGTCACCATTTCTCGTAGCCACAAGTTTTTAAAATCTTCCTGCTTAGATGCTTGTGCAATGCGAAATGCCAAGCCTTCACAATAGCCTCCATCTCTTAAAGATAAAACTAGCCCAGGCTGCTCTTGAGTGCCTCGGTGCACCGTAGACAATAAATTGAAGCCTCGCTGTAAACCGTGGACTTTTCCTTGCTGGCTCTCTATGACCTGCATTTCTGGATTCCACATTAACGAACCATAGGCAAAAATCCATAACTCGTCAGGTAAAGGGGATTCTGCTAGGTAGCTATTAAGGGCATCTAGGATTTGCGTTTGTGGGTAGACTGACATAATTGATCCTGTACATAAAAAAGCCTGCTTCAATTAAGAGGCAGGCCTTATGCTGTCATACCAAAGGTATTTTGGCCAGCAAAAGCTAACCCTACAATACAGCGCAGTAATACACCACGTTTTATAGAATTTATGATGAGAGTTTTGGTTCTATTGATTAGAATTATGTTCGTTAAAAAGCCATAAAAGACCATGGGTTATGAGAAATATTACAAGGCATAAAAAATACAATAAATAGGTGCTGATCGACTCGATTAAGGCTGACACGAATTTGGTCATAATATCCCTTGTAAAAAAACCTCAGCGTGTGACAAGATAGGCGGCCAAATTGCCAGCCTAATGATTGTTATGTCTATAACCTTAAACCGCACCTTCGTTCGCCTAATGCCATGGATTTTTGTATGGGTATGGAGTACGGGTTTTTTGGCGGCTAAATTAGGCAAATCCTATGCTGAGCCCTTTACTTTACTAAGCTATCGTTTTGCCCTTGCCCTTGCGGTGCTGTGGGTAATCACCAAGTTATTTAATAGCCGCTGGCCCTCAACATGGCGTTTAGCTGCTCATTGTATGGTGGTTGGGTTGTTGCTGCACGGGGTATATTTGGGTGGTATTTTTAAAGCCATATCCTTAGGTATGCCAGCTGGCTTAAGTGCAATGGTCATTGGTTTGCAGCCCTTAACTATGGCTTTGTTCGCAGGAGTTATGTTGGGCGAGCGTGTATCAAAGCGCCAGTGGCTGGGTTTGTTCATGGGTTTGGCTGGGCTCTACTTGGTGTTAGGTGAACAGTTTTCTGTTGACGCAAGTACTATTTTTTACGGCTTTTCTGGCTGGTCCCCGGTGCTGGTAGGAGCAGCGTTGTTGGCAATCTCTTTTGGTACGCTATATCAAAAGAAATATTGCCATGGAGCAGATCACCTAACCTCTATTTGGTTGCAGTATGCTGCAGCGCTAGGTTTTAGTTTGATTATTGCGTTTACCTTTGAAACACGCGTTGTAGATTGGCAGTGGCAGTTTATTGTGAGTTTGTCTTGGCAAGTATTAGCCCTATCTATTGGAGCGGTGTTATTGCTCATGATTATGATGCGCCAAGGTGCTGCGACCAAGGTGGGTAGTCTGTTTTATTTGGTGCCACCAGCAGTAGCAATACAGGCCTGGTTTTTATTTGGTGAAGCCATGGGCCTGCAGGGTTTGGCGGGTATCGCTTTAATTGCAGCTGGTGTGGCACAGGCCATGTGGCCAAGCCGCAACTAGTTATTTAATTGAATACTTTTTTGGAGTTGTTTATATGACATCATCAACTGCCGTTTTACCGGGTCGGTTAGATTTTTTTCACAATCCTAAAGCTGATACTAAGTTAGTTTATGGCCCCCAGCGCCAAGCTATGCTTAGCGTGGCTAAAGGCAAGCAAGCTTTAAAAATGATTTCTACTTGGCCCAATTACCAAGTTACCGACTTGCACCAGCTGGTTGGCATGGCTGAGCAGGCTAATATAGGCCAAATTTATTATAAAGATGAAAGTAGCCGGTTCGGTTTAAAGAGCTTTAAAGCCTTAGGTGGTGCATACGCTGTGACCCAATTCCTACAGCAGCATTTAGGCCAATTGAACGGCGAACAACCGACTATGGCGCAGCTATTATCGGGGCAATACAAAGAGCAATTAAAAGACGTGGTAGTTAGCTGTGCGACCGACGGTAACCATGGTCGATCTGTGGCTTGGGGTGCACAAATGTTTGGTTGCCAGTGCATTATTTATATCCATCGTGATGTCTCTACTGGCCGTCAAGCGGCTATGGAAGCCTACGCTGCTCAGGTGATTCGTATTAAGGGCAATTATGATGAGTCTGTCCGTCAAGCCGCAATAGATGCAAAACAGTATGGCCGTTCGATTATTTCTGATACTAGCTACGAAGGTTACACAGAAGTGCCAGCCAATGTAGCTTTAGGCTATACGGTGATGTTGTCTGAAGCCGTTGAACAACTTAATGGCGTAATACCCACTCACGTTTTTATCCAAGCTGGGGTCGGTGGCTTAGCTGCGGCAGTATGTGGCTACTTTTGGGACCTATGGGCAGAGCAACGCCCTCGGTTTGTTGTGGTAGAGCCAGAGGCTGCAAATTGTTTACAAGAAAGCGCTAAGGCTGGAGAGTTAAAAGTAGTAGAAGGCGACTTAGATACGTTAATGGCAGGCTTGGCTTGTGGTGAAGTCTCTCATATTGCTTGGGATATATTAGACCAAGGGGCGGATGACTTTATCACTTTAAGTGAGGATGCCGTAGCTCCATGTATGCAAGCCTTGGAGCAAAATAGCCCAAGTATTGAAGCTGGAGAATCGGCTGTTGCAGGTTTAGCTGCTTGCATTATTGGTGCGCAACACCCTCAATGGCGGGCGACTTTAGGGCTTAATGAACAAAGCACAGTATTAGTCTTAGGCACAGAGGGTGCTACTGATCCTGAGCTTTATCAGCAATTAGTGTTTGGCACTTAAAAATGTCTAACTAAACTGAGGTAAATATAATGACTCAATACCCATTAACAGGCGCACCGCAGCGGCAGTTTTCTTTAGTTGAGTTTGAGCATCGCATGGCGCGTGCACAAGCCATGATGCGAGAGCTTAATTTAGATGGTGTTTTATTAACCACCGAAACCAATGTGCGTTATTTCTCTGGCTATTTTACCCAGTTTTGGCAAAGTCCTACGCGGCCTTGGTTTTTGATCTTGCCGGCAATTGGTAAACCTATTGCTGTGATTCCCACAATTGGTGTAGTAGGCATGAGTAGTACATGGGTGGATGATGTGCGTGCCTGGCCCTCACCATTTCCAGAAGATGATGGGGTAAGCTTGTTGAGCCAAACCCTGGCCGAATTACCTAAGCGGTTTGGTCGTTTAGGTATGACCCTTGGCCGAGAAACACACTTACGCATGCCTCAGCAGCAAGTGCAGTCTTTGTATACATCAAGCAATCTTGAGTTGGTCAATGTAAGTCGTGAAGTCTTACACTTGCGCAGTATCAAATCTGCAGCAGAAATTAATCGTGTTGCCCACGTGTGTGGGATTACTTCTAAAGCATTTGCTCAACTTCCAGGGTTTGCTAGTACTGCCATGACTGAGCGTGACGTGGTGGCTGAATTTAGAATGGAGCTGTTACGCCAGGGGGCAGATCATTCACCCTTTATTGTGTCGTCTTCAGGCCCAGACGGCTACGACGATATTATTATGGGGCCAACGGACAGGGTGATTGAAGAAGGCGACTTATTAATCATTGATACGGGTACTGTGTGGCAAGGCTACTTTTGTGATTTCGACCGTAACTGGTGCTTCGGGGATTGCTCTCAAGAAACAAAAGCAGCCTATGAAACAGTCTATGCTGCTACGGATGCGGGGTTTGCTGTCGCCAAACCTGGCAATACAACCAGTGACTTATATCGTGCCATGTGGCCTATCATGCAAGCAGGTGGTGCCTTGGGAAATGACGTAGGACGATTAGGCCACGGTCTTGGCTCAGATCTTACAGAATGGCCATCTAACACGGCAACCGATGACACTGTGCTAGAAGTGGGTATGATTATGACTCTGGAACCTGGTATGTCTTATCTAAATGGTGACGGTAAAGTGAAGCAGATGGTTCATGAGGAGAATATTGTTATCACTGAACAGGGGGCCCAGTGGTTATCCACTAGGGCTGCGGCGCAACTACCACATTTGGGTTAAGTCTTTATTAGCTCCTTGAACCATGCGTCCACGAGGTAATTCATTGGCGCATTTTTTTTATGAATTACAGCATAATCAGTGGTGTAGTGGAAATGGCTCTCACACAGGGGTTTCATTTTACCTTGTTGTATCCATTGGGCAGCGTAATGGGTAGGTAAATAACCGATAAAACAGCCTGTCATAATAAGAAAGGCAACGCCTTCTCTATCGTTGGCAGTGGAGCTGGTTTTTAGCTTTTGATATTGAGTTTTTGTGGCCGCTGTTTGAGCGTAGGCTGGAGCCACAGCGGCATAATTTGGCACCAAGGGAATCACATCTTGTTGTTCGGCAATGTCAAATAATGGGTGGTGGTGACTGCAATACAGATTAGATTTCTCTTCATAAAGCGGCATGTACTCTAGTTCGGCAATTTTTCTTAGACGGGGAATAGCGCCCACATGTAAACGACCATCTAATACTGCCTTTTCAATCTCATTAGGCGGCATCATGCTAATGTTTATGCCAATGTCGGATGCCTGTAACTTTAATTGGCGTAGCGCATTAGTGATTTTCATGTGTGGTAGGGTGACAAGGGTGCCAGCAATTCCTATATTCAAGTCACCTTTGAGTTGGTCATGTAAGGCATTAACCCGAGTGCGAAAGCCTTCTATAGAGGTGAATAATTGTAAAATGGCTTCATATACCTGTTGTCCTGCATCGGTTACAGAGAAACCCGCTCGCCCACGTTGACAGAGGCGTAACCCTAAGCGAGTTTCTAAATCCCCCATGGCCATACTAATAGCTGCCCGACTGATGTTAAGCTCAACTTCAGCTGCGGCAAAACCGCCTGCCTCAACAACTGTTCTGTAGATGCGTAATAGGCGCAAATCTATATCGGACAAGCGGCTTAAACCAAGGTGTCTTGACATCGTAATTAGTTAACCATTTAGTTAAGTTAGTGTAAATAACTTAATATTTAACTGTTTTAAATGCAAGCCTAAACTATATTTAATATTAACGATGGAGTTTCACCCATGAGTTTTGAATCATTGACTGGGGATTTGAGCCGCGAACAGCTCGAAGCCTATTGGATGCCGTTTACCGCTAACCGTCAGTTTAAAGAAAAGCCACGTATGATCGTGTCGGCTGAACAAAGCCATTATATTACTGCGGATGGCCGTCGTATTTATGATGGCCTTTCAGGCTTATGGTGTTGTGGTTTTGGTCATAATCGACCAGAAATTACAGAAGCTGTGCATCAACAAATGAAAACCATGGACTATGCTCCAGCCTTTCAGTACGGTCATCCAAAGGCCTTTGAATTGGCAGACCGATTAGCCAAAATGACACCAGAAGGTTTAGATTACGTGTTCTTTACTAATTCTGGTTCAGAATCTGCTGACACCTCATTAAAAATGGCCCGCGCTTATTGGCGTCAATGTGGTCAGCCCAGCAAAACTAAACTAATTGGGCGCAGTAAGGGTTATCATGGAGTAAACTATGGTGGCATAAGTGTTGGAGGCATAGCTGCTAATCGTAAGATGTATGGCACTGGCATAGAAGCTGGTCATTTACCCCATACTTTGTTACCTCAAAATGCTTTCAGTAAAGGCTTGCCAGAACACGGCGTTGAACTCGCTGACCATTTGTTAGAACAAATTGCGTTGCATGACGCATCAAATATTGCCGCTGTTATTGTTGAGCCTTTTGCAGGTTCAGCTGGTGTTGTTGTGCCACCTCAGGGTTATTTACAGCGCTTACGTAAAATCTGTGATGACCACAATATATTGTTGATTTTTGATGAAGTAATTACTGGCTTTGGTCGTGCAGGTGCAGCTTTTGGTGCCGATGCATTTGGTGTGATCCCTGACATAATGAACCTTGCTAAAGCATTAACTAACGGCACAATTCCAATGGGTGCTGTGGTTGCAAAAAGTGAGATATACCAAACATTTATGGATGCCGGGGGGCCGGAGTACATGGTGGAATTCCCCCACGGTTATACCTATTCTGGGCATCCTATAGCATGTGCTGCTGGTTTAGCCGCTATGGATATATTCGAGAATGACCAATTGGCCCAGCGCGCGGCAGACCTTGCTCCTCATTTTGAAGAGGCTATTCATAGCTTGAAAGGCTTAAACTATGTTAGTGACATTCGCAATTATGGTTTAGCAGGGGCTTTAACCATAGAATCCTATCCAGGCGAGCCTGCCAGACGTCCCTACGAAATTGCAATGAAGGCGTGGGATCTTGGTTTTTATGTGCGTTATGGTGGTGATACTATTCAGTTAGGGCCAAATTTTGTGAGTGAAAAAGAAGATATTACTCGTTTAATAAATGCTTTAGGTGATGCCATTCAAAGTTTGGACTAACCCCCCAGTTAGATATTTAGCCAATAGTGCTTTTGATATTGCAAGTGTACTATATTTCACCATATAACCAATTAAGTCCTAAATTTGGACAGTGAGGAAACAAAATGCAAGTTGTAGGACATTTTATTAATGGCGTAATTGTTGCTGATACTCAGCGTGTACAAGACGTATTTAACCCAGCTACTGGTAAGGTTGTGCGTCAAGTCGCCTTAGCCAGCAAAAGCACTGTAGAAGATGCTATTGCTGCAGCACAGGCAGCTTTTCCAGCCTGGCGAAATACTCCACCGCAAAAACGCGCTCGGGTGATGTTCCGCTTTAAGCAACTGCTCGAAGAAAATTCTGACAAAATATGTGCAGCCCTCACTAACGAACACGGTAAAGTGCTAGACGATGCGTCTGGTGAGCTCATTCGTGGCATTGAAGTAGTGGAATATGCCTGTGGTGCACCTACATTGTTAAAAGGCGAACACAGCAAAAACGTTGGCCCAGCGATTGATAGCTGGTCTGAATTCCAACCCTTAGGTGTGGTTGCTGGCATTACGCCGTTTAATTTCCCAGCCATGGTGCCTATGTGGATGTTCCCAATGGCCATAGCTTGTGGTAATACGTTCATACTTAAGCCGTCTGAACGGGATCCAAGTGCGCCTCTACTTATTGGTCAGTTGCTTAAAGAAGCAGGTTTGCCAGATGGCGTGTTTAACATTGTTAACGGTGACAAGATTGCCGTGGACACAATTCTTGAAGATTCTCGTGTACAGGCGGTGAGCTTTGTAGGCTCTACGCCCATCGCTGAATATATTTATGCCACAGGCACTGCCAATGGCAAACGTGTGCAAGCCTTAGGAGGCGCTAAGAACCACGCTATCATAATGCCTGATGCAGATATGGATAATGCAGTAAACGCACTCATGGGCGCTGCTTATGGCTCTTGTGGCGAACGTTGCATGGCTATCTCTGTAGCTGTTTGTGTAGGTGATGCAGCTGCTGACGAATTGGTGGCCAAACTAAAACCTCAAGTAGAAGCGCTACGGGTAGGCAATGGTACCGATGTTAGCAACGAAATGGGGCCATTGATTACTGCCGCAGCCCAAGAGCGTGTGCGTAGTCTCGTAGGTCAAGGTGTTGAGCAAGGAGCAGATCTCGTCGTGGATGGCCGCGGATTAGTTGTTGACGGACATGAAAACGGCTTCTTTGTAGGGGGTTGTTTGTTCGACAAGGTCACCAAAGACATGGTGGTTTATCGAGAAGAAATATTCGGCCCTGTGTTATGCGTTGTCCGTGTTGATACTATGCAAGAAGCCATGCAGCTGATTGATGATCACGAATTTGGTAATGGTACCTGCATATTTACCCGTGATGGCGAAGCAGCGCGTTATTTCACTGACAATATTAAAGTAGGTATGGTGGGTATTAACGTACCACTACCCGTGCCCGTTGCTTATCATAGCTTTGGTGGTTGGAAGCGTTCTTTGTTCGGTGATTTAGGTGCTCATGGCCCTGATGCCATTCGTTTCTACACTCGACGTAAGACGGTAACTCAACGCTGGCCTTCTAGTGGTGTCCGTGAAGGTAAGCAGTTCGCGTTTCCTTCTTGATCTAAAGTTTTAAGCAAAACCTATAAAGCCTGGCACTTGCTGGGCTTTTTTATAATCAATTTTACGCAAAGTGGCTTTATTTATATCCATGACTTAAATTATGTCGTGGTTTACTTTAAAATCATATGCTCATCATTATTTACGTGCAGGCGATTTAAGTCATGGGTTTATTATCTAATATTAAAGAATTCCTCTTTCGGCCAACCGAAGAAGGCTCTGACAAAAAAGGCGCTAGGGACAGCCAGCATCACGAACATAAAGGTTTTAGTATTGAAACCCAGCCGTTAAAAGAAGGTGGCAGTTTTCGAGTGCAGGGGTGGATTCGTAATGACGGTAAAGAGCATCACTTTATTCGTGCTGATCAGTCACACAGCATCGAAGGTTGTCACGAGTTAAGTTTATTCAAAGCTAAACAGTGCATTGATCAACTTGGCGATAGCATATTTAAATCATAGTTCCAACAAGGGCATTTAATGGCTTTTGACCAAGGTTTAGCGCAACGTGTTAGGGAACTGTTGGCTGACAACCCTTATGCCACAGAGAAGAAGATGTTCGGTGGTTTGGGTTTTATGATCTCTGGTAACATGTGTGTGGGTATTATGGGTGAAGGCATGGTAGTAAGGGTGGGCCCTCCCTGCTATGCTCATGCGTTAGCTCTGCCACATACACAGGAGTTTAATTTTACTGGCCGACCTATGAAAGGTTGGGTTATGGTGGATGCCCACGGGCTTGCTGAGGACGAAGATTTGGCCCAATGGCTTGAGCGCGGCGAACAATTTGCTAGTGCTTTGTTGCCAAAACACTAGCGTATATTTGTTAACCCTTCCAATCACCACTACGGATGAGCTGATTCATCACTTTGTTAACAGCTCCATGAGCTCGTTCAACCATGCCGTCAACGTCATCTGGCGTTGCGATCAAAGGAGGGGCAAATCCTAAGATATCTCCATGGGGCATGGCCCTTGCAATCATGCCTTCAGCCATACATGCAGCTGAAATTTGTGGGCCAACTTTTAGGTTGGCATCAAACCCTTTACGCTGTTGTTTATTGGCTGCAAATTCTAATGCGTGGAGCATTCCCACACCGCGACTTTCTCCTACCAGTGGATGATCTGCAAAGGTTTGGGCCATTCGTTGTTGCATATAGTCACCCGTAGTTTTGGCATTAGCAGTGAGATTTTCGCGTTCAATAATGTTTAAGTTACACAAGGCAGCAGCTGCGCCGATGGGATGACCAGAATAGGTGTAACCATGGCCGATGGCTCCCCACTGGTCTGTGCCTTGCTCTAATACTTGCCACACCTTGTCTCCCACAATAACCCCCGAAAGAGGCTGGTAGGCCGATGTAAGACCTTTGGCTACGGTTATCAAGTCAGGTTTCATATCATATAAAATGGAACCAAAGTTTTCACCCAATCGGCCAAAACCACATACAACTTCATCGGCAATGAGCAGCACATCGTATTGATCAAGCACTTTACGAATCGCGTTCCAGTAACCTTTTGGTGGTGGGATGATACCGCCGGTGCCCAACACTGGCTCAGCAATCATCGCCGCCACCGTGTCTGGGCCTTCTTCTAGAATCATCTTTTCTAACTCATTGGCACAGTGTTGAGAGAATTCCAATTCTGTCATATTGCTGTCTTCACGGCGGTAATAATGAGGCGCTAACGTGTGTTTTACTCGGTCTAATGGTAGGTCAAAATAGTTATGAAATAACGGTAAGCCAGTGAGTGAGCCAGAAGCAATGGTAGAGCCATGGTAGCCACGGTCGCGACTAATTATTTTCTTTTTATCGGTTAAACCACGGACGTTATTGTAGTACCAAACGAGCTTCATTTGAGTTTCGTTGGCATCACTGCCGGACATGCCGTAATACACTTTGCTCATGCCCGGCGGGCATAATTGAATGATACGTTCCGACAACTCAACAAGGGCCTCGTTGGTGTGGCCTACATAAGTGTGGTAATAGGCCAGTTGTTTTGCTTGTTCATAAATGGCCTCGGCCATTTCTTGACGGCCATAGCCGATGTTTACACAATACAGCCCTGCAAAGGCGTCGATCAGTTCTACACCCTCAGAATCGCGTATGCGAATGCCGTTACCACCGGTAATAATGCGGCCAGCTAAATCACCATCGGCATATTGTTTGAGGTGGGTTGAGGCGTGGAATACGTTTTTACGATCACTTGCCAGTAGGGCTTGGGTATCGATACTCATGGAAAACTCCTATAGGGTTGATATGGTCCTACACACTGGGCTGCGAAACACTTATTAGCGTTGTCTTGTGCGTCTGTTCCAGTTAAACCATAAATGCTGGTTTGTTAGTTGTTACTGCATGCTCAATGCCAACTGCACAGACTGGTGTCATGGCTGGTAGTCCTTGGCACCACCAAGCACACTTGCTAGTACCACAATAACGTCACCAATTTCTGTCAGGGGAGCATGTCGACGACCAAGAACTATGCCGCTCATTTCAGCGTAGTAGTGGCTAGCAGGGGCGCCCGTGCGATGACGGTTATGTACGCTGGCGAGTAAATCACCATGCTTAACGTGCTCGCCAATGGCCACCATAAGTTCCAATACACCTTGGTCTTGGCTAACGTGATAACAGGATGCGCCTTTCATTTCTAATAGCTTTGTTGCTTGGGGTAGATCAGGCTCGCCAGCAATGATGCCGGTAAACTTAAGGAAGTTTTGTAGCCCCCGGTCGGCAATGGCCATCGAGCATGGAGTGGTGGTGCCGCCACCTCGCAACTCCGTTGTAACAAATACTTTACCTTGGCTTTCAACGGCGGTGTCATAGAGTTGGGTAGCGTCGATGTCTACCATTAACAGGGTATAAGGCGCGCCAAATAATAAAGCACCATTGATACAGGTTTGTTCTTGGGTTTTATTCTCTAAACGATGGGCGGCAGCAAAGGGGACAAGGTCCAAAGTTTTACCACCAGAATGGATGTCTAGCGCATAATCACACATAGGTACCAAAATACGATTAAAGTAGTCAGCAATGCGTTCGGTCAGGGTACCGCAAGGGTGACCTGGAAAAGCGCGGTTCATATTGCCAGCATCAATAGGTGATGTACGACTGCCGGCTTCAAAAGCAGGTTGGTTCATCATGGGCACAATGATGACACGGCCTTGTACCTGGGTTTCGTCAAGCCAGTTGGCTAACTTAAGTAGGCTTGTGGGGCCTTCATACTCGTCACCATGGTTGCCGCCAGTGAGCAACGCAGTGGGCCCATGACCATGCTTTATTTGACAAATTGGAATCATAATACTGCCCCAAGCAGAGCGATCACTGGAATAGGGCAGTTGCAAGAAACCGTGTTGTACACCATCGGCATTAAAGTCGATAGTGGCGCTAATGCTGCTGTTAGGTAATTGGTCAGAACTCATAACGACTCACATTATTTAATAAAAGTTGCTCTGCTGACATTGGCCAGTGGCTCACAACCGGTAGCCGTAACCAGTACAGATTCGGTGGTCTCCATACCCCAAGTGTCCATCCAAAGGCCGGGCATAAAGTGAAAGGTCATGCCGGCTTCCAGTAGTGTGTCGTCACTGGGCCGCAGGCTATAGGTGCGCTCGCCCCAATCTGGTGGATAGCTTAGGCCAATAGGATAGCCGCAACGAGCATCGCCACGATCGAACCCGTGTGTGGACAAGGTTTGCCTTAGGCTAGCGGCAATGTCTCCGAAACGTACACCAGGTTTGGCAATAGAAAGCCCGTTTTCTAGGCCCTCAAGCACTGCTTCTTCGGCTTTCATGTAGGTAGCATCTGGTGTGCCTAAATAAACAGTTCTAGACAAGGGACAATGATAACGTTTATAACAACCGGCGATTTCAAAAAAAGTAGCCTCGCCAGACTTCATGGGGCGTGCATCCCATGTCAAATGAGGAGCCGAAGCATCAGCACCAGAAGGCAGCATAGGTACTATGGCTGGATAATCGCCAGCTAAACCATCTACACCACTGATGCCAGCATGATAAATTTCTGCCACTAGCAGATGTTTTGGCAAACCTACGACAATTTTTTCACGAATAGTGTGGTGCATTTTACTGACGATGCGGCCTGCAATACGCATATACTCAATTTCTAGTGGCGATTTTGTTTTACGGCACCAGTTTACCAATCCCGTCGCATCCACTAGTTTAGCTTGAGGTAAACCCTTCACTAAAGCGGCATGACCTTGGGCAGTGTAATAATAGTTGTCCATTTCCACGCCTATGGTACCTGTGCCCCAACCCCGTTCTGGCAGTACTGTTGCACTGAGATAATCCATAGCGTGATGAGGTGGGTTCATCACATAATGATCACCAAAACCACTGATTTGCTCTTCATCCATATACACCGTGCACCGTGCACCGTTGGCATCAATGCCGCGACCATACCAAACGGGTTCACCGATGGGGCCAACAATGACACATTGTGGGGTGTAAAATGACCAACCATCATAACCTGTAAGCCAAGAAATATTGGATGGATCATGGCTTAGTAAGGTGTCAATACCCTGTTCAGCCATGCTTTGACGCACTTTTGCTAAGCGTTGGGCATATTCATCACGACTAAAATTCAAGGTCAGATCATTCATCTAACATTTCCATCAAATTAGTAGGGTCGGCGCTTTTATCAAATCCCCAATTATCTTGGTAAAGCTGTTTAAGCTTGCGATAATTAGCCATTAGGTAACTTTTTCTAATCGCAAAATAGACATCAATTTGGCCAAGATTTAGTGCCTTGATGAGTTGAGTAAGTTCTGTTTCTAAGCTCTGCTGTTCTATATGTAAGGCATCTTTGCTTGAATGTAATAACCACCAAAATCGGGTGGTGTTAAAATAGAGTTGGTTGGAAAATTGGGTCAAATGAGGGTCGTCGATCAAGGTGCTGCTAAACTCGAACAGGTCCATGATTGCTTCTGATAAGCTTTGGTTAGTCCATTGGCTGGACTCAACTCGGCTTTGAAAACGCTGTAACCAGGCTACATCGTTGTCAATGATAGAATAGTGGTTTAGTCGAATCACCGTGTCATATAAATCAATGCGTAAATGGTAAATCGAGCGCAATTTCTGCCAATTCACATCGGTCACGTAGCTGCCTGCGCCATGGCGTGTATTAACCAAACCCTCCATTTCTAAACGATTTAATACCCACCGTATGGGAGTGCGGCTAACGTAATAATCCTGTGCTAATTTCACCTCAGACAATCGCAGACCAGGTGCAAGTTGTAGGGTACAAATTCGGCGTCGTAAATGTTGTAAAATGTGTTCGTTAGATAACCGTGGATTAGCCCCAATAGAGCTCAGTGAAACTGGTGGTAGTGGGGATGTAGCGAGCATCATTAGGTATCGACTATAGAGTGATGATTAAGACTAGCTAAATTATTACTTGTATACAAGTATTTATTTTTATCAGTTATTTAACCAATAAATAAATAAATTGATATTTTTGTATACATAGATAAATTAGGTTTTTTAAACTTGGCGAGCAAAAACAGCCATGTGGTATTGGTGCTGTTCAGGAATATAACCAGCAGTTGGACCGACTGGGCAGGCCAAGCGTGCTGCGCATCCATTTTGAGCGCAAGAAGTTTGAGGGTTTTGTTGAACATAAGTGCGACAAGCTACGACATCATAACCATTGGAGGTAAAGGCGTTTACGGGGCAAGCCTGCATGCAGGGTTGTATACAGGTGGGGCATGGATGATGAGTTACTTTGGGTTGGTCGAAATTAGATTTGCGTAGGTGGTGCTGATCAAGGATGAGACCAAATCGATACCCGTGCCAGAGACCATACTGGTGGTGTATATGCAATCCAAGTGGGCTTTGAAAACTATCACCATTATGCTGTGCCCAACTCAAAAACGGTTGATAGGGTGGCCCAGTAAAAGGATAAATAGCACGGCCACCGTATTGATTTGCCAGTTGTTGACCGAGGCGCTTACTCCAGCGATCCAAGGGATTGCTTTTCCCTAATTTATATTCCTCACTCTGGCTAAACGCAGGCCACATACCTTTGCTGCTGTTGCCTATTAATACTAAGCTTTGACCACTCGTGAGCATTGAACCTTGTTGAATAACACTAAGCAGTTTCAATCCATGGTTTTGTAATTGCTCTTCTAATGTGGCATTTGTCATCACCTAGGCATTTACGTTTAGGTCTAAGACAGGTTTGCCCGTGGCAATTGCACTGATTTTAGCTTCTACAAATAATTCACCATCTAGCTCAGAAATAACGTGTTTATTGTTATGACGGATCCGAATGTCCACTTCAGCAGCTCCTGCAGATTTAGCTAGGGTGTAGGCCTGTTGTTTAACGATGGTTTCAGCTTGACTGAACGCATCTATTAAGTCTATGCAATCAAACGGTGTTGCGCCGTGAAAGATGCGGAAAATACCTTGAGTCGGTTGAGTAATAACAATTTCTGAACGCTGCACTACGCTGCCCATAACTGCACCGACAGCATTTGCCACATGGCCGTACTGAGGTAATATAAGATCCACATTAAGGCTCTTTGCCGCTTGTGGGTAATAGGTTTCGGCAGGTGCACCTACTGCCACTATGGGGTGGCTTTTGCCAAAGTTAATGCCAAACAATGCATTATCATCGTCTTTATCACCATTTTTCAAGATGAGCTTGCCCATTAACTCTGCCAAATTGCGAGAGCGCGCTTCATTAAGGAGATTTTCTTGGTGTAAACCCGCCTCCAGCAAGGTTTGGCAAATGGCGTCATTCATCAAAGTGAATACCCTGCGTGCAGGTTCTACAGCATTGCCTTTTTCGCAAGAGCCTAAGCCATAAAGGAAGCGCGTTTGGCGTGCCCAAATTTGCGCTGCGAGCTTGGCACCTTCCACACTCCAGTGGCTACTATTGCCTAATACGTGAGCCGCATCAGACGGTGTGAAGCCAGAATATATAGCCATGCCTCTTCGCTCTAGCCGTGCCATAGCTTTAGCTAAATCTTGGTTTTTAAAAACCAAGGTTTCCATTTCTACAGGGCCATGTTCAAGCATTTCCCATGCTTGGTGCTCAATAGGGGTGAGCTGATTTATCAGTGCTTGGTTACGCTCTAAGCGCGTGACAAAACGATTATGCCTTGGGGTAGGTGTATCGTCCAAGTGGGCCTGCATGCGCTTTAGCACTTCGGGGTATTGCTGAGCTAATAAGCTCATAGGCACCACACGTCTTGGGCCTAAGGCGATACTACCACCATAAAAACGTACTTCACTGTCTCCGCCTAAACCTATGGAGTACACTTTAACGGTCTCTACCATGGGCTGCCAATCACCAACTCGGGCACCTTCGCTGGCGAGCTCAGGTTGGCCATCGGTAACAATAGCAATATCTGTGGTGGTGCCACCCATGTCGGCAATAATGGCGTTGCGGCTGCCAGATAAGGCACAGGCCCCTATTACACTGGCTGCAGGACCAGATAATATAGTGGTTACAGGGTGAACAAGGGCAGTTTCGGCGTTAACAATGGAACCGTCACCCTTAACAATCATCAAGGGGGCTTGAATGTTAAGTTGTTGCAAAATATTTTGTACGGCTTGGATTAAATCTTGAATAAACGGAATCATGCGCGCGTTAAGTGTAGCCGTTAGGGCCCGGCGTGGTGCGCCTAGGCTAGTAGCGAGTTCATGACCACAGGTGACAGGCATTTGTGTAAGTTCTGTGACTAAATTTTGTAATTTAATTTCGTGGCTTGGGTTACGTACACCAAACTGAGCGGAAACTGAAAAAGCAGAGACCTTATCTTTGTTGGCTAAAATGGCCACCGTGGCGGCTTCAACATCCAATGGCTCTACTTGCCTGCCAGAGGCGTCATGGCCGCCTGCTAGACGAATAATTAAGTTGTCATCTATTATCTCACCCAGACCACTCTTGCTGACTTGAGTTTCACTTAGGCCTGCCACCAGCGCACAGACTGGGGCACCGTTACCTTCAACTACCGCATTGGTGGTGAGGGTGGTCGATAAGGACACCATTTCTATGTCCGTCAACAATTCAGCATCTACTTTACCAATAGATTCGCCGATACCAATGGCCAAGTTATGTCGTGTAGTTAGGCTTTTAACCGCCACCAGCACCTGATTGTTCTCATTGATGATGACAGCATCTGTATAGGTGCCACCAGTGTCGATGCCTAGGCGTAGGGACATGATAAGTAAACTCTCAAAAATGTATATTATTGGCGGCATTTTGCCCTGTGTAAAAGACTAACGCAAGCCCATTTTAGGTGCCCTAAATGGAGCGGCATAGGTGGGTTTAAAAGCGTCATTGTAATGGCTAACGGGAAGTTACTTTTTAGGCTTGTTTTAGAACTCGGTATAGCCTTTAATGGCATCTGATTGGTTTATAAAAGGGAGCTCGAAATGAGCAAAATTGCATTTATTGGTTTGGGCGTAATGGGTTACCCCATGGCAGGACATTTAGCATCACAGGGCCACCAGGTTTATGTGTATAACCGTACCATGGCAAAGGCTGAGGCGTGGCAAGGTGCCCATGGAGGACACGTGGCTATATCTCCATCAGAAGCGGCTCTAACAGCTGATTTTGTATGCATCTGTGTTGGCAATGACGACGATTTACGCAGTGTTTGTTATGGTGATCAAGGAGTTTTAGCAGGTATGGCAGCAGGTTCGACTTTGATAGACCATACCACGGCATCCGCTCAAGTGGCCCGTGAAATTGCAGTCATTGCTGGTCAGCAAGGGGTTGGTTTTATTGATGCACCCGTATCAGGTGGTCAGGCCGGGGCAGAAAATGGCGCCTTGGCTATTATGTGTGGTGGCAGCGAGGAAGATTACCTCAGAGCTGAACCCATTATGCAGGCCTACGCAAAAACTACGACTCACTTAGGTCCCGTTGGTAATGGGCAACTCACTAAGATGGTGAATCAAATTTGTATCGCCGGCTTAGTGCAGGGGCTTGCAGAGGGTGTAGCCTTTGCTATTAACGCTGGCTTAGATGCCAAGCAAGCGCTTGGAGCAATCAGTGCGGGTGCAGCAGGCTCATGGCAAATGCATAACCGTGGTAACACCATGGTGGACGATGAGTTTGAATTTGGCTTTGCCGTAGACTGGATGCGTAAGGATTTGGCCATTTGTTTAAATGAAGCACAAAATAATGGTTCAGAATTGCCTGTGACGCAAATGGTTGACGGTTTTTATGAGCAAGTTCAAGCCCACGGTGGCAACCGCTGGGATACCTCTAGCCTACTGCGCCGTTTGCCCAGAAAAGATAAACTTTAAGCCTGCCTCTCTAACTATGTGGTGTTTAGTAGAGTTAGCCGCCATGGATTTGTTGATGGGAAAATGGGTTGTCTGGGAAAAGTCCACGGAGTATAGGAAAAAAGTTTCTTAATAGGGACTATTGATGGCCCATCGTCCCTGCTGAGGCATTGTTCAAAGAGCGACATTTAAGACGCATTGGGTGACACCACGTAAAGCAGCCAGGCTTATGTGTGAACCATTTTTTAAACGTTTTTTTATGCTAGGAAACGTTCTAATTATTTGTATTTAAACAATAAAATATATTAAATTAAGCAGTGTTTCCTGAGGTTAGGAAATATTGCTTAATCATGCCCTATAATTTGTAAGGTAACGCTTGGTATTAGGCGATTGACCTTGTTTCCTTAACCTCGCTATAGTGACCCCTGTTCAAATTAAGCCTAGACGCTTCTCAATTTAAATAGTAGGTAATATCATGAGTCATACAAACCATCAGCCAGTAAAGACCCGTTTACAACGTAGTGAACTAGCAGTGCCAGGTTCTAACCCAAGCATGATCGAAAAGGCTGCAGATAGCGCTGCGGATTATGTCTTTTTAGACTTAGAAGATGCAGTGGCGCCGTTAGACAAAGTCGCAGCTCGCAAAAATATTATTGAAGCATTAAACGACATTGACTGGAAAGCTAAAGGCAAAACCATTTGTATTCGTATTAATGGCTTAGATACTCATTACATGTATCGTGATGTAGTGGAAATCGTTGAGCAAGCAGGCCAACATTTAGACACCATACTAGTGCCCAAGGTTGGTGTGCCTGCAGACTTGTACATGGTAGAGGCCATGTGTAACCAAATTGAACAGGCTAAAGGATTTACCCATAAGATCGGCCTGGAAGCTTTAATTGAAACTGCTTTAGGTATGGCAAATGTAGAGGCCATTGCGCAAGCTAGCCCACGTTTAGAAGCCATGCATTTTGGTGTGGCTGACTATGCAGCAAGCAACCGTGCCCGCACTGTGGTTATTGGTGGCTTAAACCCAGATTACCCAGGTGACCAATGGCACGCTGCGCTTTCGCGTATGACTGTGGCATGTCGTGCCTATGGTTTACGTGCTATTGACGGTCCATTTGGTGATTTTAGTGATCCAGATTCATATATTTTGGCAGCAAAGCGTGCAGCAGCACTTGGCTTAGAAGGTAAGTGGGCTATTCATCCATCTCAAATTGCTCTAGCCAACGATGTATTCTCTCCACCAGAAGCTGAATTAAACCGCGCTAAAGGTATTATCTCAGCTCTTGCAGAAGCACAAGCTAAAGGCCAGGGTGCAGCCCAACTTGATGGCAAGATGATTGATGCTGCTTCTGCCCGTATGGCAGAGAACGTGGTTAACGTTGCAAATATCATTGCCTCCAAAGGCAAGTAAGAGTCTAAACCATAGGCAATATTAGACTTTAAGTTCCCTATTAAATCATAAGTTACTGATAATCAGGTGTAATTAGCGTAAAGTTAGTTTAGAAGAAGCTATTTTGATTTTCAGTAACTTAGCATAACTTAACGAATCATACAAAAACTGAGCACTGTACTTTAGTATGTCATTATTTTAGTTTATGCTCAAAAAAGTTAGAATTAATCAGTCATGATGTCTACCATTGGCCAATTTTTATATTTGTTTCCCTCCAATCCTCCACAAACTTGTTGTCCACAGTAATTCGATCCTTGAGGTTTCGAAGCCAATGGAAAAGGTGATCACGCATTTGCGTCCGGATATCCATATGTGCTGCTGATTTCCCTAGATCGAGCAACTCTTGAGGGTCAGATTCAAGATCAAATAGCATCGGATCTAATCCTTCCCAGAACACATATTTCCATCGTCCATCGAAAGCCATATAGCCTCGACATTCGTTGACCGATCGTCCTAAATCAGAGCGTACATCGGCGTGAAATGCATAATCCAGCTCACTGAAAACAAGTTCTCTCCATTGAGTTTTTTCACCATGAAGTAAGGGAATTAATGAGCGTCCTTCAAGTGCTTCTTGCTCTTCTGGGAATTGTAGTGCACTAAGAAAGGTGGGAATAAGATCAATACTTTCAACAAGATATTCGTTACGCGTCCCGCGAGTCAAATCCGCTTCAGGTCTCGGATCATATACGATTGTTGAAACCCGAACGGATGGGTCATGGAAGAGTTCCTTATCGCCAAGCCAGTGATCGCCAAGATAATCGCCGTGATCTGATGTAAAGACGATAAGAGTATCATCCATTCTTCCTAACTCTTCTAGTTTGTCAAAGAGCCGTCCTAAATGATCATCTAGTTGTTGGATAAGGCCCATATAAACTGGCACCACTTTTTCACGAACCTCATCGCGCATAAACTCTTTGCTTTCTTCGCGATTGACGAAGGCATTGTAAACAGCATTGGGATTCTCCAATTCGGAGATATCTCTATTAACCGGAGGTATATCTTCAGGTCCGTACATCGAATTGTAAGGTGCCGAAACTACATAAGGCCAATGAGGTTTAATGTAACTCAGATGCAAAGCCCAGGGTTGGTCATCTTTGTCCTCAAGGAAGTCAATAGCCCGATCAGTTGTATAGGCAGTTTCACTATGTTCATCCTTGACCCGTGAGGGTTCGGTTGCGTATCGAAGATGCCAACCTGAAAGAATTTCGCCATCTGGTCCTTCGGCCGAATTCGCAAAATCATGCCAAGGGTTTGGGCTTTTGTACCCCATTTCACGGAGGTAGCGAGCATATTTAGTATCAATCGGACCACTGCCGAAAAGCCCATCGTCCCGTGCAATATTTTTATACCCCCCTTCCATTGCGTATCGCGCCTTTTCGGGGTCTTTCAGCCCCCCCAAACGTTCAATGCTTTTCAGGTCAGGAAGAAAATGTGTTTTTCCAATCAGCGAAAAATCTCTTCCATTAGCCTGCATATAGTCTCCAAGTGTACGTTCGCTTAATGGCAACGGGACAAACAACCATGTAGATCGGTGCGATGAAACATAGCGCCCAGTATAGAACGACATTCTGGATGGCCCGCAAATAGGTGACTGGACATAGGTTCGATCAAAAAGGACCCCTCGGCTCGCAAGCTTGTCGATATTTTTGGTCTTAAGCGATGGATGACCCGTACAGCTAAGATAATCCCATCTTAATTGGTCGACCATAATAAATAGAACATTGCGAACTGGATCTTTCATAAAAGCATTTCTCTTATCTGGAATTGTGATTTAAGAATTGTAGACGAAAAGGTAGAAAGGCAGAGTTTTACTGTCTTTCTAGATTGGTATGTTGGTTTTTTTTCGTTTTAGGGCATTAAAAAGAGGAAAAGCTAAGAAGAGCACAATCACAACCAAAACTGCCAGAGTAATTGGTCGATCCGCAACATATCCAACAATATCACCCTGGCTGACGAGGCCTGTGCGTCGAAAATTATTTTCAAAAATTGGGCCCAAAACAAAACCTACCACGATTGGCGAGAGTGGGTAATCCGCTTTTCGCAAAAGATAGCCAGCCACGCCAAAAAACAATAACATCCATAGATCCATGATTTCCCGTGCAACGGTGTAAGTGCCGATGACCGAAATCATCAGGACGACACTCATGATTGCCCATTGGGGCAAACGCATCAGAACAACAATGATGCGGACAAAAAACAGACCGATAGGTAAAATAAATAGAGCTCCCAGAACGAACACTGCGAATATGCCGTCAATGACATCGGGATAGTTCAAAAACATTGTTGCCCCTGGCTGTATCCCCTGAATCATCAAACCACCCATCAGCACCGCAACAATGGGGTCACCAGGTATCGACATTGCCAACATTGGGATCAGAGCACCGCCGGCAACAGCGGAATTTGCCGCTTCGCTGGATATCACCCCATCGGGATTACCCTTGCCGAATTTGGGATCACCCTTCTTTTTGAATACCATTGCTGCACGGTAGCTCAGGAAAGATGCAGTTACACCACCTATCCCTGGGAGAATCCCAATGAATACACCCATTAAACTGCTGCGTATATAATTTATTGGCCGCGTAATAACTGTACGGAAAGCCTCCATTGAGGCCGACACGTTAGACGAAGTGTCGTGCACACGCATTGGTCTCTCAATCTGTCGTAAAATTTCTGAGATAGAAAACAAGCCAACTAGCAATGGAATCAGGCTGATGCCACTGCCAAGATAAACGGATCCAAAGGTGAACCTCGAGGCCCCACT
Source organism: Oceanospirillaceae bacterium ASP10-02a (assembly GCA_905182035.1). Lineage (GTDB taxonomy): Bacteria > Pseudomonadota > Gammaproteobacteria > Pseudomonadales > Balneatricaceae > Njordibacter. The sequence continues at coordinate 62,176 of CAJIZL010000013.1, forward strand.
AACAGGGTCAAGCCCTACCGATGCGATAAGCAGACCTAGAAAGCCCATCAGCCATCCTTTAGCTGCAGATCCACCCGACAAAGCACCTATCGTAGTAAGACCCAGAAATGCAAAGGCCGCGACTTCGGATGGCCCGAATTTAATTGCAATGGAGGCTAAAGCTGGCGCAACAGCGATTAGCACAATACCACTGAGAACACCTCCAAACGAGGACGCAATTGTAGAAAGTGTAACCGCAAAAGATGCTCTACCCCCTAAGGCCATAGGATGTCCATCGAGCAATGTAGCAGCGGCCATAGGAGTTCCGGGAATACCAATAATCGTAGCTGATAAGGCGCCACCGTAGCTGCCTCCCTGATAAATCCCCATCAAAAGCGCCATTGACGAAATAGGATCCATATAAAACGTAAATGGAATCGCCATCACAACGCCAAGTAACGGTCCAACACCCGGGAGAGCCCCAACGATAACACCTGCTGCTACACCGATGATTAGGAAACATAACTGGGTCCAAGTTAACAAACCAAGGATGCCCGTGATGGTGTCAAAGAATTCGGCCATTATTAAAAAATCCAATCGATACCAAGCAGCCCTTCTGGCAGCACGATATTCAATCCGTAACGAAAAATGATAAGTAGGCAAGCTGTCGAAATCAATGCAGTCAGAGCGGCTGATTTCCAGTTTCTAGCGCGGTTAAGTAGGGCGGCCGCAAATACCAGAGGAGGTACAGTAAAGATATATCCAACAGGTTCGAATGCTGAGGCGAAAATACAGAGCATTAGGATCGCCAGCACGACTGAAACTAACGATTTTTCACCTGTCTCTTCTGATGTTTCCTTAGGTTGCGCAAACCATGACTGAATCAAAAGCAAAACGCAAAGCGCTCCCATAATGACTAGAATTATACGCGGATAAGCCCTTGGACCTGCAATGGTTTCTAGTTCTGAACTAAAAGCCAGATCGATCTGGGTAGTCAGGTGAAGGTAGAAACTCACAATCACCATTATCGCTATTGCGCCTGTTATTTCCCGTTGTCGTAAGGTCATAGGGTGCCTTCAATATAGTCAGATGTGAACTTTCGGACACACCTGACCTTGTCTATTTAATTGTTACCTTTCTTTAGTACGGCTACGTGTGGACTCAGTAACACTTCAGTATCCGTCCAGAGAGTCTGAAAATCCTCTGGCGTTTTATAGTCGATCATATTGCGCAGAGGACCAAGATCTTTCAAAAAGGCTTCGTCCTGAAGAATTCGACCAACCAAATTTCGAAGTTTGACAAGCACATCATCGGGAGTTCCTGCCGGAGCTGCAAGGCCTCCCCAACCAAGAACCGCTGAACCCCAACCGATTTCAAGACCTACTTCCTTTGTTGTGGCAAGATCTGGAGCAAGCGGATGGGGGCTATCACTCAGTAGAACCAAATGTTTGAGCTGACCTTCCATGATCTGAGTAGCCGGAACTATACCAACTGATATATCCAGTGAACCATTTAGAAGACCAGTCATGTTGTCACTCATGCATCCTCCACTGTTTGGGATAGAATTGAATTTAAGTCCAGCTACGCGCATAAATTGTTCACCTACAAGACGTGGCACCGATTGCGGTGCGCAAACGCCGAAGTTAAGTGTGCGGCTTTCTTGCTTTGACCAATCAATAAATTCAAGCATAGTATTAGCGGGATGGCTTTTTGAGACCGTCATTGTGAACGGAATTGCCATGACTCCAGAAATAGGCGTAAAATCATTGTTGTCATATGGTAGTGACGGATCGAATAGTTTACCCGCGATCTGGGGAGCGACCCAATTATTGACCAAAGTATAGCCGTCGGGTTTAGCATTGGCGGCTGCGACCATTGACTTCTTACCACCTGCACCAGCAACGGTATTAATGACAACTGGCTGTCCAAGTTCTTTGGCCATTTCCTCGCTCAGCTTACGTAAGACGACCTCGAATGGTTGTCCAGGAGACCAAGGATAAATGATCGAAATTGGCTTCTCAGGATATTGTGCTTGAGCTGTAGTGGCAAGACCTTGAACACATAGTGCAGCCACTGCTGCCACCATTAGTACCTTCCTTCTTGAGTATTGCATTTTTATCCTTCCGAATGTACTGCTGCAATCGGAAGATGTGAATCCGTCCAAATCATTCTCGCGAGCGCTGGCCGATTGGTGGTTCACAAAAGAGTTTGGTTTAAAGAACCCTAGTATATTTAACATTTTTTATTCTCCTCGGTTTCAATAATTTAAGTACCGGACCTTAAATCCGTAACTAAAGTATTGTCTAACTAAACCGAGCAGTCGATATACTAACGTCCGATAATTTACCTTTATGTCCGATTAATTTGTTAGCCAGTTAATTTTCCACGGATCGAAGGTAAGTTTGTTTATCTGATAGATCGCTTAAACTAGACAGTCAGGCCAAATTGTCTTCGAGCTGCAGAATCATCCTAGATTCCATCAGGTCATAAATAACACGACGAATATCACTTGGTGGTACACCCATTTTTGATCGAAAAAACCGTGTGAAGTGTGCTTGTGCACTGAAGCCGAGGGTTTCTGAAATATCTGCTAATGTTTTATTCTTACTTGATAGCAATCGAATGGCCTCTTCAATACACAACGCATCTAAGTAGACTCTAGGGGAAACACCAACACATGCTTTGAATTGCTCGTAAAAACGTGACCTAGAGAGGCTAACATGTTTAGCTAAACTATCCAGTTTTACTTCTTTGCTTGTGTGATCTCTCATATATTTTACAGCTGCACGAATACGATAGTCTATTTGCCGACTGGGATGTGGCAACTGTCGCTGGAGTGATTGGTTACAAAATTGCACGACAATCTCACGCATTAAGTTAAACAGCAATTCTTCTAAGTTTTCTTCTTGCCCTATAGAGTCTTGTACTAGCCTTGCTACTTCAAAAGATGATTGCTTAACTTCATAAGACATTTGACCAAAGTTTTCTGAAAAAAGTGTATTAGCACTTTCAGTACTCATATTTTGCCCGATCATTCCAAGCCAAACTGGTTCAAGATAAAGAGCGAGTAGAATTGTTGACTCTGCACCTGAATCGCGAGGATTAGCATGTGGAGACCAAGGATTTAGCAGTACCATTTGATCGTTCGTTAGCAAGACTTTCTCACCACCAACATCAAAAGAGCTATCAGCCCCTTCAATCTTAATTAAAACATGAAGCTGCGAGTGTGCATGCTCATGTACGGGCTCATTCGCATCAAAGAGAACTACTTTACCGAACCGACCAGTGAAAAAACCTAAAATTTTTGACATATTTAAAACACTAACATAATTGGACAGATTGGTAAATGTGGAGACTTGGCGGTAAAGACATTTCAGTTCCAGAGTGGGAGTATTTACGTATGTTATTAATAATAAGTTAACGCTAAGAAACTATAGAAGCAATAGGAGTTGTTCAAAATGTTACCAAAACTTCTTCGAACGGAATGTCTTATTGGAGGCAAGTGGGTTGGTTCAAAGTCAGGCAAAACTTTTGAAGTTATAAATCCTGCTACTGAAGAGGTCTTAGCTAGCGTTCCACGAATGGGACATGAAGATGTTCAAACTGCGATAACAGCTGCTGAATCTGCATACCCCAAATGGAAAGCAATGACCGCAGCAGCACGTGGGAACATACTGGATCTGTGGGCAGAAAAAATGCGCGAGCATAGTGAAGAATTATCGCAATTGCTAACCTTAGAACAGGGGAAGGTTATTGCAGAATCTAGAATAGAAATCGAATACGCTGCCAGTTTTTTGTCCTGGTTCGCTGGTGAAGGTAAACGGCTCTATGGAGACACGATTCCTTCTCACAGAACAGATTCACGTATTTTAGTTATAAAACAACCTATCGGCGTTTGTGCAGGTATCACACCATGGAACTTCCCCTCGGCCATGGTAACACGCAAGGCTGCACCTGCATTAGCTGCCGGTAATTGTATGATTTTAAAACCAGCAGAGACAACCCCACTATCAGCACTTGCTATTGCCACACTGGCTGAAGAAGCTGGTGTACCTGCTGGAGTATTCAATGTTGTAACTGGTGCTCGAAAAGATGCCCCAGAAATTGGAAACGCTCTTACTTCTAGTCCAATTGTTAAAAAAATCAGTTTTACGGGATCGACATTGGTTGGTAAGTTTTTAGTGCGCTCTTGTGCAGATAATCTTACTAAACTCAGTTTAGAGCTTGGTGGAAACGCACCCTTTATTGTTTTTGATGACGCAGATTTTGATGATGCTTTACTTGGCGTACAAATTTGCAAATACCGAAATTCTGGGCAAACCTGTATCTCAGCCAATAGAATTCTTGTCCATTCAAAACTTCATGATCGTTTTGTCGAAGCTTTGTCTAATTGTGCTGCAAAATTAATCTCTGGTCTTGGAACTGAAGACGGAGTTACGCAGGGCCCACTTATTGAATCAAGAGCCATGGAAAAAGTTGAGCGTCTTGTAAAAGATGCAATAGATAAAGGCGCAACATTAGTGACAGGAGGTAAACGCCATGAGCTTGGGGGAACATTTTATGAGCCAACGGTCTTATGTGACGTCACAAATGAAATGGCAATTGTCCATGAAGAAATTTTTGGCCCTGTAGCCGCAATTATGCGCTTTGAAACTGAAGACGAAGCCATATCGATAGCAAACGATACGCCATATGGATTGGCAGGTTATTTCTACAGCAGGGATGTAGGAAAAATATTCCGTGTAGCAGAAGCGCTTGATGTTGGGATTGTCGGTGTAAACACCGGTTTAATATCCACAGAAATAGCACCTTTTGGTGGTGTTAAAGAGTCTGGTACAGGACGAGAAGGCTCCAAGTATGGCATCGATGATTGGACCTCAATAAAATATATTTGCCTTTCTGGCTTGGAGAAATAATCATGATTGTTGAAGAACGAATTTATACTTTATACCCAGGTAAAGTACCGCAATATTTATCCCTATATCGTGAAGGAGGGCTAGCTGTTCAAAAAGAAATCTTGGGCAATATGCTTGGCTACTATCAAGTTGAAGTGGGACCGCAAAATCAAATTGTACATCTTTGGGCCTATAAAGATTTTCAAGATAGAACGGATCGCCGTAAAGAACTAGCAGATAGTGAGGCCTGGCAAACTTATGTGAAAAAAATAAGACCGTTAGTTCTGCTTCAAGAAAATAAAATACTCACACCAACAGCTTTTTCACCGGTCCCAGATAACTTTGTCTAGATCCCGTATTGAGCTCTAGAAACACCCATAAATTATAAATCGAGTAGGAACAAAAAAATGACATATGAATTGAGACTTTACGAAGATACTCCATATGCAGATGAACAATTTTATCTGTCCTCTGACTCTCCAAGAGCTCTTTATGTCTCAGCGGGCGCAATCATAGTGAACAGTGAAAGTAAGGCTCAAGATGAGGGTTTGGTCTCAACTACAGCATTGAACATTCGTGCAGGAAACGAAGGCGCTACTATATGGCGTTGGGAAATTGAATCAGTTGATAATCCCTCAGATCCCATAAGTATTCGCAGTACTCTTCGTTTAACAGGAGAAATAGATTTAGGCAGCATAGGTGAAGAATTTTTAATGCGCTTAGATAGCGTTGAATTCCCACCAGAAGGCTGTGCGCTTCTTCACACGCATCAAGGTCCAGGAATTAGATGTTTGCGGGAAGGTTCAATCAGAATCGACACTCTAGGCCAGTCCTCTTCTTATTGCCCCGGTGGTGCTTGGTTTGAGAACGGATCCAATCATGTTTTTGCTCAGGCTGATTTGGAAAAAACTAGTCGGTTTATTCGTGCAATGGTTCTGCCACAAGCGTTGCTTGGAACTTCGTCTATTAAGTACGTAAACGAAGATGATAAACACAAACCAAAATCACAATCCTATCGTGTATTTTCTGAAACAGCGATCAACTTAGTTGAAAGGAATAACTAATGTCAGAAAACCGTACAGGTGCCCAGATACTTGTTGATTGTCTTCAGGTGCAAAATGTAGAGCACATATTTTTAGTGCCAGGAGAGAGTTATCTCTCTGTCCTTGATGCTCTCGTTGATGCACCAGAAATAAAACTCACTGTTTGCCGCCAAGAAGGCGGGGCTGCGATGATGGCTGATGCACATGGGAAGTTAACTGGACGCCCAGGCATTTGCATGGTTACTCGTGGGCCGGGGGCAACTAATGCATCGGCGGGCTTACATGTTGCTTTTCAAGATCAGACACCGATGATTCTTTTTGTGGGGCAAGTCGCACGAGATATGCGAGAACGAGAAGCCTTTCAAGAAATAGACTATCGAAAAATGTTTGGAGAAGTAGCCAAATGGGTAGCCGAAATCGATAAACCGGAACGTATTCCCGAACTTGTTTCTCGTGCGTTTCATGTTGCGTGTTCTGGCCGTCCGGGACCGGTAGTCCTCGCTTTACCTGAAGATATGCTGACTGATCTCTGTGCCCCGGTGCCTGCTTTGCCTGCTGTCACGGTACCAAAATCTGATATTGCACAAGATGATTTCGAGATGCTTATAGCGCTCCTTGAAAATGCATCTAATCCCTTGATTGTAGTCGGTGGTGGGCCATGGAACCAATCAGCAAAAAATGCATTGGAGGAGTTTTCTAGTAAATGGAGTATTCCCGTTGCAGCTTCCTTTAGGTGTCAGGATTTCTTTGATAATATTCATCCTAATTACGCGGGAGATGTAGGCATTGGTGTAAATCCAAAGCTAGCCGAACGTGTTAAAAATACCGATCTATTGATTTTACTTGGTACCCGCTTTGGTGAAATGGAATCAAGCGGATATTCACTTATTGATATTCCAAAGCCACGTCAAAAACTTGTGCATATTTTCCCTGACCCATCTGAAATAGGCCGTGTCTATTTTGCAACTCTTGGGGTGCCTGCGAGTCCTACAATTGTTGTACAGCGTCTTAATCAAAGGCAGCCATCTAATATATCTACTAAACAAGCTGAAAATACAGCGATGGCAAACATAGAATATAAGGAATGGAGCACGCTACCTGAAGGCATTGGTGATGTTCAAATGCCTGATGTTATGCGATCCATTGATTCTCTGATGCCAGCAGATACTATTGTAACCAATGGAGCAGGAAACTATACAGTTTGGGTGCATCGTTTTTATCGGTTTACCAGGTTCCGGTCACAGCTTGCTCCTATATCTGGTTCCATGGGTTATGGCTTACCTGCTGCCGTTGCTGCTGCTAGAATATCTCCAGATCGTCCCGTAATTTGTTTTGCTGGCGATGGATGTTTTTTAATGCACGGACAAGAGCTTGCCACGGCTCGTAAATATAACCTAAACCTCATAATTTTAATCGTTAATAACGGTATGTACGGAACTATTAGGATGCATCAAGAACGTAATTATCCAGATCGAGTAAGTGCTACAGAATTAACTAATCCGAATTTTGGGGCCTTAGCAAGGGCTTATGGATGTCACGGTGAAGTAGTTAAGAACTCTTCAGAATTTACAGACGCTCTAAAGCGTGCAATGGAAGTGAATGGCCCTGCACTGATAGAGCTTCCGATAGACCCTGAGGCTTTAACACCCCAAAAAACTTTATCTGATATTAGAAATGATGGAAGAAAACTAATCGCAGTTAGATAAGCCGAGCAGATAATAATCATACAAATTAAAACTGAGAAGGTACATAACATGAAATTTCAGGGTAAAACAGTGATAGTTACTGGCGGAGCTATGGGCATTGGTCGATCAATTGTTGAAGGCTTTTTAGCGGAAGGCGCAAATATTGTTATTGCAGACTGCTCAAATGCAGATGATGCCGCTAAAGATTTAGATAAAACTGGGGATCGTGTTGTGGGTGTGTCTTGTGACGTCTCTAGTCAAAGCGATACCGAACAAATGGCCAAAACCGCATTAGACAAATTCGGTCGGATCGATGTTTTGGTCAATAATGCTGGTATTTATTCTTCTCTTAAACCGACGGCTTTTGAAGATTTGGACGTGGATGAATGGAAGAGAGTACTTGAAGTTAATGTTATGGGACAAGCACTTTCTTCTCGTGCCGTTGTGCCGACAATGCGCAAACAAGGTGATGGTCGCATTATTAATATTTCATCTGGTACTCCATTTAAAGGAGTACCTTTCATGTTGCATTATGTTGCTAGTAAAGGGGCAGTTAACGCAATGACAAAATCATTAGCTAAAGAACTTGGTAGCGCTGGTATTTTAGTTAATGGAGTTGCGCCTGGTTTTACAATGTCTGATGGCGTTCTTGCGAACCCTGAACAGATTGAGAAACTACAAGATATATCTTTGAAAGCACGAGTTATTCAACGTGATCAAATGCCCGAAGATATTGTCGGAGCAGTGATGTATTTTGCGTCTCAAGAATCAGCATTCATCACAGGCCAAACCCTCGTTGTTGATGGTGGGGCCTATTTTCACTGAACCTAACGGGGGAGGGTGTCAAATTTTCAGGCAATGAATTTTTGTCATTTGTTTTTATAAATGACGCGAATGATGCCGCACAAAAAGGTTTTTATTATGCTAAAAAACAAACATCTCATCGCTGGAGAATGGCTCTCAGGTGAGACTACTTTTACATCCAGCCCAGCTCATGGTGGTGCTCATAAATTTGCTAACGGAACTGTTGATTTGGTTAATAAGGCAGCAAAAGCCGCCGAAGATGCTTTTTGGAGTTTTGGCTCGTCAAGCATTGCAGTTCGAGCAGCCTTTTTAGACAAAATTGCCGAAGAAATTGATGCTCGTGGTAGTGACATCACTAAGATCGGTTCTGAAGAAACTGGACTTCCAACTGCAAGGTTAGAAGGTGAGCGAGGACGAACAGTCGGACAACTCCGTCTATTTGCACGTCATATTGAAAAAATAAATTATTTGGATGCGAGACATGACATAGCACTCCCTGATCGTTTACCACTGCCGCGACCTGATATCAAATCAATCCAACGACCTATTGGTCCTGTGGCTGTTTTTGGCGCATCAAATTTTCCTTTAGCATTTTCCGCAGCAGGTGGCGATACCGCAGCTGCTTTAGCCGCAGGATGTCCAGTCGTAGTTAAAGGTCACTCAGCTCATCCTGGTACCGCCGACATTGTTGCTCAAGCAATTGATGTAGCCATCAAGGCATGTGATATTCACCCCGGTGTATTCTCACTCATTCAAGCCAAAAGTCGTGATGTAGGAACCGCATTGGTACAACACCCGTTAATCAATGCAGTAGGTTTTACAGGCTCTCTTGGTGGTGGTCGGGCGTTATTCAATTTATGTTCTGCTCGTCCAACACCCATTCCGTTTTTTGGGGAGCTTGGTTCTGTTAACCCAATGTTCTTTTTACCGAATGCAATGGCTAGTCGAGCGGTGGATATGGGCAAAGCCTGGGCTGGATCATTGGCGATGGGCGCAGGACAATTTTGCACCAATCCAGGCATTGCCGTTGTTTTAGACGGCCCTGATGCGGAAGTGATGATCGATGCAATGACTGCGGCTTTAAAAGAAATGGGCCCACAAACTATGCTGACTGACGGTATTGCGAATGCCTATCGTTGTGGCGTAAAAACTATACAAGATGCAAATGATGTGACCGAATTGGTAGGAACAAATAATAACGATCGGTCAGCATCCCCATACTTATATGATTGTTCTGCTGATACTTGGCTAGCGAACCATGAATTAAGAGAAGAAGTATTTGGTCCGCTTGGACTAATAGTACGTGCTAGTAATTTGGATCAAATGCTTAGTATCGCCAAAAGTTTGGTTGGACAATTAACCTGCACCCTGCATATGGATGAAAAAGATAATGAGGTTGCAGCTAGCTTTATACCAATTTTAGAACGTAAAGCAGGTCGGATTTTAGCCAACGGATTCCCAACTGGCGTGGAATTGAGTGATGCAATGGTACATGGAGGGCCTTATCCAGCTAGTACCAATTTTGGGGCCACATCTGTTGGTACAATGTCTATCAGGAGATTCCTACGTCCGGTGAGTTATCAAAACATTCCAGAAAGTATTTTATCCATATAAACGGGGAACCTCAATTCCACCATCATGATAAAAACTAAAATAGAACAGTACGATTTAGGTAGAGCCATTCTACTCAAACTGTTAAAAATAATGACTTCCGTTTACATAACGAAGTCATTATTTTTTAAGGCGTATGGATTAAAGCGAACACCTTAGGCTATGATTAAATGACTCTTCAAGGATGTAATACAGGATAAACGAGTGTTTTCTGTTTTTCGATCAATATTTTCTTTGTTATTGAGCTATGGCTTTTTGCTGTTGGCCAATGGTCTTTTTAATTCTCTCTTAGGTTTGCGTGCCACCCTTGAAGGCGTAACCACAAGTTGGCTCGGATTCATCATGGCGAGCTACTTTTTAGGCCTCTTGCTGGGTGGTTTGTTTGCCGTGCGCATCATATCCAGAGTAGGCCATATTCGGGCTTTTGCGGTGTTCGCATCACTTATGTCTGCTACAGCTTTATTACACCCTTTATTTTTAGAAGTGAGTCATTGGATGCTTTTGCGTTTGATCTCTGGCTTTTGTATGGCTGGTTTGATTATCGTGACCGAAAGCTGGCTCAATGAAGCGACACCCAGCCATCAAAGAGGGAGTGTGCTGTCCAGTTATATGATGGTTAATTATATGGCTGCAGGCTGCGGCCAATTCTTACTCAACTTGGGAGACGTAGGTCAGTTTGAATTGTTCAGTTTGGCTTCTATTATTTTTTCGCTAGCATTAATTCCAGTGCTACTGACCAAACAATCTGCACCTACTATAAGCACAAACAGTAAACTTTCTTTTGGGCTCTTGGCGCAAGTAGGCCCATTAGCAATTTTAGGAGTATTTGTTGCCGGTGCCAGTAATGCCAGTGTGCATGCTTTTGCGCCAGTCTATGCGCTTTCGGTGCTTGGTGATGCGAGTTTGATTCCTCAGTTCACAGCCACGTTGTTAATTAGTGGTTTGCTATTGCAGTGGCCTTTGGGGCGCTTATCAGACAGGGTTGGCCGTGGTTGGCTGATGATGCTTGTCCCAATATGTATCTCTTTTTCGGCTGTTGGTGTGATTTTGGCTGCCCACTATGCACCTAATGTGATTTGGTTTGCAGTGGCTTGTTATGGTGCTTTTTTGTTTACGTTGTATTCAATTGCTGTGGCATTAATAAACGATATTATTGGCCCCGAGTTAAGGGTTAAAGTTGCTGGTGCTATTCTTATTTTGTATGGCTTTGGCGCGATTGTTGGGCCCATTGTTGTTGGACCTTTAATTGATCTGCTGGGCGTACAAGCCTTATTCATCGTCAGCGCGGTGACCAGCTTTTCATTAGCTACCTTGGCAATATATCGAAGGGTTTACCAAGCTATTTTTGTCAAGCCTGTGCAGCCTTTTGTGGCGGTACCATCAAATCAGTACAGTTCTGAAGAGCTTTATTTAGCGGCGCATCAGTACGTTGATGAACCACAGATTTTATCCCCTCAAGAGGACGAAACTAAACCTTAATGTTTATGTGTCGATAAGTGTAAGACTGTAAACTTATGCTGGGCCAAATGATGTCCCTAGACGAACTGAATGAGCTACTACCCCCAGTGGATACCACCGACCCTGATTGTGTCTTGCTGCCCACCCATACTTGGCTAAACTACCATAGTAGCACCCAAGGGTATAAGATCGTCAACAACGCACAAGCTAATCCATTTTCAAGCCCTGGGCATGTAGCTAAGCGGGCCCAGCACGATTACAAGGTTTTGCAAGGTTAGCAGAGATAGGGTAACTCTTGTGCAATGTTATTGTTTTGGCGGGGCTTCACCACCATAAACCAACCACTGGTGGGACATCCAATAGTAGTTCTTTTGCCCCCATATCGGTGCTGTGCAGTTGTATCGATTACGTCCTTTAACTAAGGACTTATTCGCCTGCACCGTAAAGTTCATTTTGCCTTGCCA
>CAJIZL010000014.1 GCA_905182035.1 Oceanospirillaceae bacterium ASP10-02a
CGTAAGTTGCTAGACGAAGGTCGTGCAGGTGAAAACGTTGGTGTACTACTACGTGGTACTAAGCGTGAAGAAGTAGAGCGTGGTCAAGTATTGGCTAAGCCTGGTTCAATTACTCCTCACACTAAGTTTGAAGCTGAAGTATATGTGCTAGGCAAAGATGAAGGTGGACGTCACACTCCTTTCTTTAAGGGATATCGTCCACAGTTCTACTTCCGTACAACGGACATCACAGGTGCATGTGAATTGCCAGCAGGCGTAGAAATGGTTATGCCTGGTGACAACATTCAGATGGTTGTTGAGCTGATCAATCCAATCGCTATGGATGAAGGTTTACGCTTCGCCATTCGCGAAGGTGGACGTACAGTTGGCGCTGGAGTTGTAGCTAAAATCCTAGCTTAATCGTTAGACATTAAGCAGTTAAAAAGGCTTCCCAGACTTCGGCTTGGGAAGCCTTTTTTGTGCCTGTTGAACTGCGTTAAACAGTTAGTAGGCGCTATCATCGTTTTGGAGAGGTAATTAACTTTGGTTAGGATACCCTCAATAGCCGTGTTAAAATAATTGGCTTATTCGCACTTTCAGGCTACTAAACATGATCCAGCTCCCCCACACCCCTTCCTTTGACCTAAAGGGTAAACATGCGCTCATTACTGGGGCTTCATCTGGTATAGGCTTGGCCTTAGCTGCTGCGGTAGCACAGGCTGGGGCTAAAGTTACGGTGGCGGCTCGGCGTGAGGATCAATTAAAATCTTTGGTAGCTGCGCTTATGGCTGAGGGTCATGCAGCGGATTACTTGATTATGGACATTGCCAATGTGGAGCAAACCATAAGCCAGGTTGAGCAACATGGGCCCTTTGATGTGTTGATTAATAGTGCAGGGCTTGCCATTCATGGTCCTGCTGTAGACACTCAGACAGCTGACTTTGACGCAGTCATAAACCTTAACCTAAAAGGGGCTTATTTTCTGACTCAGGCCGTAGCAAAAGGGCTTATTGCTGCTGGAAAACCAGGATCGTTAATCAATGTGTCCTCTCAAATGGCTGTGGTAGGAGGTATAGAACGAGCCGTTTACTGCGCTACCAAACATGCAGTGGAAGGCTTCACTAAGGCCATGGCCATTGAATTTGGCCCCCATGGTATTCGGGTAAATACATTATGCCCCACCTTTGTTCGTACCGCGCTCACCGCTCCGACCTTTTCTGACCCTGAAAAGCTGGCGTGGATTGAAGATAAAATTAAGTTAGGCCGTGTGGGCGAGGTGGAAGACCTCATGGGCGCAGTGGTTTATTTAGCCAGTGAGGCATCAGCCATGGTTACGGGCATTGGACATTTAGTTGATGGTGGTTGGACTGCTGACTAACTACGTTTTTTATCACAGATGTTGGTGAGGTGGAATAGTTTTTAGCTAGACTATTCTGCTATTGATCCATAATTAGGCCGCTGAATATTTTTACTGTCTTGACCCATAGCCATGATCAAGTCATCAACAGCTAATCACTGGCGTCTGCCTAAGCGCCAAAAATCGATCAGTTCCTTTTAGCGGCTTCTTATCCGCCTCTCAGTTGTCTCTTAACTGTTCCTGAAAACCTTTCTCGGTCCCAGTTCTTTGGATTTTGGTCATTAGTGCCTACTTTTTAGGCATTTAAGATAACCCAAATCAATAAAATAATATATTATAATATGCATTAAGATATATATACTATACTATATAGTGATGTAGTTAATGATCCAAAGGGCAATTAATGTGTTAAAGACTAATCCAGATGTAGGCTTTAAGTTAGCCGGCCAGCGCATGGGTTTGCGTTTGCGTAAGGTGCGCCAGCAGCAGGGTCAATCCCTTGATGCCTTGGCGGTGAAGGTCGGTGTGAATAAACTCACATTAGGCAAGATTGAGCGCGGTGAAGGTAACCCCACCTTGTCGGTGATTTGGAAAATTGCCAATGGTTTAGGTGTGCCTTTTTCTAGCTTGCTGGGTCAAGACATGCCGCCTCAGGTGAGCCGTTTTACGCAACAAGCCGATATGAGCAGTCCTGATGGTCAGTTTTTAGCTCATGCCATGACTAACATGCAAGAACAGTGCACCTTTGATGTGCAGATAGCGCGCATAGAAGCGGGTAATCACTATCAATCTGAGGCCCATGCCGAGGGAGTAGTAGAGTTAGTCTGCCTCATTGAGGGGCAAATAGTTGTCGAAGTAGACGGCGACCATTATACCCTTGAGCCTCTAGACTGCCTGCGTTTTTGTGCTGATCAAGCGCACAGTTATTTTAACCCAGGCCAGACCGAGGCAGTGTTCCATTGCATTATTGCCTATCGACAAATGAGCAGCGACAAAGCCCACAGTTATTAAACCCCACAGTTACTAAAGCCTAAAGTTATTAATGCCCATATAGCCAAGCTGAAAAATCACCACTGAGGAGCGCTTCATGTCCAGCCACCCATTAAACTTAAATACTCGTTTGCAGCAACAGCTAGACAGCCTCCATAAACAAGGTTTGTTTAAGCATGAGCGGGCTCTCACTTCGCCACAAGACGCAAAAATTACTGATGCTCAGGGTGAGAGTGCCATTAATTTGTGTGCTAATAATTACTTGGGATTGGCCAACCACCCAAGCTTAATCGAGGCCACCAAACAGGCTTTAGATAGTCATGGCTTTGGCATGGCTTCGGTGCGTTTTATCTGCGGTACGCAAACCCTGCACCAGCAGTTGGAGCAACGCCTTGCTGACTTTTTGGGTTTTGAAGACGCCATTCTTTACTCCTCTTGCTTTGATGCCAACACGGGTTTATTTGAAACCCTTTTGGATGCTCAAGATGCCATTATTAGTGACAGCCTTAACCATGCCAGCATTATCGATGGCGTGCGGTTATGTAAGGCGCAACGCTTGCGCTATGCCAATAATGACATGCAAGCCTTAGAGCAGCAATTACAGGCAGCCAAAGACGCTCGCACACGTTTGGTGGTAACTGATGGGGTATTTTCCATGGACGGCAGTCTCGCCAACTTGTCTGCTGTGTGTGACCTTGCTGAGCAATATGATGCTATGGTTATGGTGGACGATTCCCATGCTGTGGGTTTTGTTGGCGAACAAGGGCGAGGCAGCCATGAACACTGCAATGTGATGGGCCGTGTGGATATGATGACTGGTACTTTTGGTAAAGCTTTGGGCGGGGCTTCAGGTGGTTACGTGGTGGCTAGCAAAGCGGTTGTTGCTTGGCTAAGGCAGCGTTCGCGGCCCTATCTCTTTTCTAACGCCTTGGCTCCTGCCATTTGTGCAGCCACCCTAAAGGCTCTGGATTTGGTGCATCAGCAGCCTCTATTACGGCAACAATTGTGGCTCAATGCCAGCCACTTTCGTGAGCGCATGCAAGGCTTAGGGTTCAAACTACTGGGGGCTGATCATGCCATTATTCCTGTGCTTTTAAGTGACGCTGTGCTGGCTGCTGAATTCGCCAAACGCATGCAAGCCTTGGGTATTTATGTTGTGAGTTTCTGTTTTCCTGTGGTGCCCCAAGATCAGGCGCGCATTCGTGTCCAAATGTCGGCGGCTTTAAGCCTTCAGCAAATTGATGAAGCTATCCAAGCATTTACTCAAGTAGGCCGTGAACTAGAGGTGATCGAATGAGCACTAACACGTTTACAGAAACCAACACATATACAGGCACCAATACTGAGACGATGCCCGCATTGGTGAAGCAATACGACCGCCCGGGCCTGTGGCTCATGGATATCCCTTTACCAACTATGGGTGATCACGATGTGATGGTTAAAATAAGCCACACCGCTATTTGTGGCACTGACATGCACATCTACAACTGGGATGAGTGGGCGCAGGCGACCATTCCAGTGGGCATGGCCGTGGGCCATGAGTTTGTGGGCCATATTGTGGCCATGGGTAGTCAAGTTAAGGCCCATCATATCGGCCAGCGCGTGTCAGGAGAAGGCCACATTACCTGTGGTCATTGTAGAAATTGCCGCGCTGGCAGGCGCCACCTGTGCATTCATACGGTGGGGGTTGGGGTTAACCGAGCAGGTGCCTTTGCTCAGTACCTCAGCTTGCCAGTTGACAATGTGTTTGTAGTGCCTGATAACATTAATGACCAGCACGCAGCTATCTTCGATCCCTTAGGCAATGCCGTGCATACGGCCCTTAGCTTTGATCTAGTCGGTGAAGATGTGCTTATTACCGGTGCAGGCCCCATTGGCTTAATGGCGGCAGCAATTGCTCGTCATGTGGGCGCCCGCCAAGTGGTAGTGACCGATATTAATCCTCACCGCTTGCAGTTGGCTGAGGCTATGGGCGCCACCCGCAGCGTTAATGTGGCCCATGAAGACATGGCCGAGATAATGACCGAGCTCAACATACAAGAAGGCTTTGACGTGGGTTTAGAAATGTCCGGCGTAGAAACGGCGTTTGAGCAGATGCTTAAACACATGAACCATGGCGGTAAAATCGCCATGCTGGGCATTTTAAGTGGCAAGGTGGCCATCGATTGGGGGCAGATCATCTTTAAAGGCCTTACCATTAAGGGCATTTATGGCCGTGAAATGTACGAAACCTGGTACAAAGCTGCAGCTATGCTGCAATCGGGTCTTAATATAGAACCCATACTCACCCATCGGTTTAGCATTCAAGACTTTGAGCAGGGCTTTGCGGCGATGGCGGCAGGCACTAGTGGCAAGGTAGTGCTGCACTGGGATTAAACTTCTGCATTATTCGCAACAGCACCGCTCTCGCGCTCATCTATCGCCAAAAACCTGTTCCCTAGGTCTTTAGCGCAGACTTTGAAGCCCCTCAGTCGAGCTTCACTCCCCAATTAAGCCAGTTAACGTTAAGTGAGGTCGCTCTGTTTTAAGGTGGTTGATGGTTGATGGCTTTGGTTATCGTTGTGGCTATAGTTGTGGTTATCGATATGGTGATTAAGGCCACTACTATTGTGTTTTCGTGGCGATATGGCGTTGCTTTCGTTTGGCTAATCCCGTACAATCCCGTACCCATTTTATTTGGGCCTGAAGGCTTTGTGCTTTTTGGTGCGAGAATGGGCTAGATTTAAACCCGTTTAAAGAAGGTTGTAGTCGATAATGCAAAACCAAAAAATCCGTATTCGGTTGAAGGCTTTTGATCATCGTCTGATTGATTCTTCTACGTTGGAAATCGTAGATAC
>CAJIZL010000015.1 GCA_905182035.1 Oceanospirillaceae bacterium ASP10-02a
GAACTGGTGCCGGCACGAGGAGTCGAACCCCGGACCTACTGATTACAAGTCAGTTGCTCTACCGTCTGAGCTATACCGGCTAAATTGCCTGTGCCCCTGAACTCAGGAGGGGCGTATAATACTGAACCAATTAGTAGGATGCAAGCATCAATGATGATTTTATTAAAGTTTTTCAGTGTTTGTGTAACCCAGCTACTTGCGCCAAGCCATCCAACACCAACTGTTCTACATAAGTAAGACCAAGGTCATTGGCAATGACTAATCCATCACCTCCACACAGTAGTATTTCGTAGCCCCGTTCTTGAGCTTCTCTCACCAAACCAAAAGCGCCATAATGAGCCATTTGGGAACACCCAGCTAATACGGCTTGGGCTGTACTAGTGCCCGGCTGAACGTCCTCGAGGGTTTGATAAGTGAAATTAATTTGTGCAGTATCACGGGCAAGTGCTTGCGACATCAACCTTGCACCAGGAATGATATAGCTTCCTTCATGGAGGCCTCCTGCACTCACATAGTCAAAGGTGATGGCGCTGCCGCAATCAACCACGCAAACAGCATTTTGGGTATATTGCCTTGCTGCCACCATGGCCAGCCATCTATCTACACCTAACTGCTGAGGTTGTTGATAGCCATTGGATAGATCTTGCCAATAGTCTTGGGTAGTAATTTGATGACACGGAGTATTTTTTTGATGCGCCCAGTTTTCAAGACAGAGGCCCTTTTCATCACTGGCAACACTTGCCCAATACACTACACTAGCAGACTCCGGCAAGTCTGCCTGCAATTGACCTAGACTTAGAACACTCACCAACATAGCACCAGAACACTGCACTACACCTTGCTCTTGCAACCTCCACTTAAGGCGGGCATTACCCATATCTACTAATAATTCAGCCACCTTACACCTCCATGGGTCTCAAACTAATCTCGCCACCGCTGTAGGCTTTCACCACCCCATCATGTTCCATTATTAACGCACCAGCCAGATTAACACCACGGCAAATGCCCTCGACACTTTTACCTGGAAGCAAGAGCTGAACCTTTTGATCTTGGTAATAGTGCTGCCGTTGCCACTCATCACGCAAAGCAGAAAAACCATATTGCACAAACCGATGCAAGTGCTGGCTTAAACGCAAGAGTATGTGCGCCACGATATCATTACGGCTTAGCCGATAACCTAGCTGCGTAAGGCTCACCCACGGCTGATCAATGGCATCATCATGAGTTAAATGTACATTTAGGCCGATACCAATCACCACATGGCAAGGGCCCGTTGTATCGCCTCTCATTTCTAGCAAAATACCCGCAAGCTTTTTGCCATCAACTAACAGGTCGTTGGGCCATTTAACCTGTACTTGTTGTACGCCCAAATCGGCCAGTGCTTGTGTCAGCGCCAAACCCACTGCCAAGCTCAGCCCTTCTAGCGCAGCTGCTCCTCCAGAAAATTGCCAACCTAACGATAATGCGATATTTTGGCCAAACGGTGATTGCCATTGACGACCTAAGCGTCCTCGGCCTGAGGTTTGCACTTCGGCTAACACCACCTCGCCATGAATAGATTGCTGTTGCTGGCGCTGCATTAAGGTTTGATTGGTTGATGGGAGAGACATGTGCAATTGCACATTAAAAGTAGGATCTAGCAGCGGTAGCTGGCGCTGTATGGCTTCCACATCTAACAAATCAAGGCCACCGGCAATACGGTAACCGCGGCCACGAACACGATGCAATTTTACCCCTAAGGCTTCCACACCTTTGAGCTGTTTCCATACGGCAGCTCGGCTCATATTAAGGTGCTGCCCTAAAGCGGTACCAGAGTGAAACTGGCCATCAGCCAGCAAGTGCAGCAATTGATTAAGGCAGGTCAGTGACATGGGGATTGTCTCCTCACCGCGCTCCTCGCAATAACACAGAATAAGAAACTGCTCACAATGACCCTAAGCATTACTTCTTTTTGGCCTTTTTCTTGGCTTTATTAACGTGCTTCACTAAGCGTTGTTTCTTAGTAATTTGGCGCTGAGATAACTGGTTCTTTTTGCCGTCGAACGGGTTATCACTAGTACGGAATTCAAAACGCACAGGGGTACCACGAATTTTGAGCACCTTGATGAACTTGTTTTCCAAGTAGCGCTTATAGGTTGTAGGTAATGCGTTTGTTTGATTACCATGCACAATAAATAAAGGTGGGTTAGAGCCACCAAGATGGGCGTAGCGCAACTTAATTCGGCGACCATGCACTAATGGCGGCTGGTGATCCAGTAACGCATCTTCAAGCAAAGTGGTTAACTTATTGGTACTCCATTTAGTGAAGGCACAGCCATGGGCCTCTTCAACAGATTGGTATAAATCGCCTACACCAGAACCATGTAACGCCGATATAAAGTGAATGCGTGCGAACTTGGCAAATTCTAAACGCGTCTGTAACTCATGCTTTACATGAGCCTTATCATCAACCGTCATGCCGTCCCACTTGTTGACCGCAATCACTAAGGCACGGCCTGCATCAATAACAAAGCCTAACAAGTGCATATCTTGCTCTGTTAAACCTTCGTGAGCATCAACAACTAAAACCACTACATGAGCATCCTTAATAGCCTGTAGGGTTTTAACGATAGAAAACTTTTCCACTGTTTCTTTAACACTACGACGACGGCGCACACCGGCCGTATCAATTAAGGTATAAGGTTTGTCATTACGACGATAAGGGATATAAATGCTGTCACGGGTAGTACCGGCTTCGTCGTAGACTACAACACGATCTTCGCCCAACATGCGATTAACCAAGGTAGACTTGCCTACGTTTGGTCGACCAACTACGCCGATACGAATACCGCCTTCAGATTCTGATGGAAAACCTTCGTCTTCTGGGAAAGGCGCCAATACATCTTCAATGAGTTGACTAACACCACGGCCATGGGACGCTGCGATAGGACGAGGCAACCCTTCAAGGCCTAAGCCATAAAAATCACCCATAGCTACGTCGGCATCAATACCATCAGTTTTATTCACTACCAAATAGGCAGGCTTGTCACAACGGCGCAAGTGATCAGCAATCAACTCATCAGAAGGGTTCAGTCCAGCCTTACCATCCACCAAAAATAATACCGCATCAGCTTCATCAATGGCGAGCAAAGATTGTTCCGCCATCACCTGGTCGATGCCTGCCTCATCACCACTGATGCCTCCAGTATCAATAACGATATAGTCTCGCTCTCCAGTCTTACCTTCACCGTATTTTCGGTCACGGGTGAGGCCTGGAAAATCTGCTACTAAAGCATCACGAGAACGGGTTAAGCGATTGAAAAGTGTGGATTTACCCACATTAGGACGCCCAACAAGGGCAATTACGGGATTCATAAATAAACCAATTATTTCAAGCCAAGACGCGTAAGACGCCCATCTAGACTTAGTAAGAAAATATTATCTTGGTAGCTCTTGCTACCAATACGCGCACCTTTGATAGCCAATTTTTGACGCCCTATAAATTCGCCATCGCTTAACTGAAGTACATGGGCATAACCTTCCGTATCAACCACCAATGCTTGGTTAGCTAATCCCATGGGGGATGTCAATAAGCGGTGCTTCAGGGCATCGTTCTGCCATAGTACATGGCCACGCTCTCTATCATAAGCAAGCACCGTATCTTGAGCATCTACTACCAAAATAGCGTCCCCCACTAAGGCTGTGCCACTAATACTAGAAACAGGCTGCTGCCACCTAACGGTACCCGTTAAGGCATCAATTGCGGCAATATTGCCCTGATAGCTACTGACGTAAAGTAGATCATCCACCAACGTTAATGCGCCATCTATATCGACTAAACGCTCAATTTCTGAACGACCTATTGCGGCACCAATGCTCTTTTGCCAAACCACACTACCTACTTGATTATCCAAAGCTACCAATTTACCGCTGGCAAAGCCTGCATAGGTGTAGCTTTCGTTGACTAGCGGTGTACTAGTCCCTCGCAAGGTTAGACTGGGTAGGTTTGCCGCATAAGACCATTGGAACTTACCCTCTTTAACAGCATAAGCACTTACCTTTCCATCGACGGTTTGCACCACAACAATTTTACTATTCGCTTGCGGTGCAGCTAAAGCCTCACTAGAGGTATTCACCTGCCACAATATAGACCCATCGGCACTACTCACAGCAACTAATTTCCCACTTTGAGTGACCACAAACAATTGCTGATTTATGTGGCCAACACCTGCAGTAACTTTCTCTGCGAGATCTATCTTCCAGTTAACCTCTCCTGTATCTACATTAAAAGACCCCAACTGTTGCCCAGAGGCTGCGAATATAGCGCTTCCTGATAGCAAAGGCTGCATAACTGAACTGCTCTTAACATCACCTTTACCTACAGCCACGGACCAGTGCTGCACTAACTGTACTTGCTGGTTAATCGCGTTTAATGGTGCAGGATCCGGCAGGTTACCACCAGATGACGAACACCCACTAACGGCTATCAAGGTTAGACAAATAATCAATAGCTTTAACGGCCTAGCGATCATGTTTACAATTCCTATCCTGGTCATTATCTGGAGGCCTCTTAGGCACTAAGAGTGCTACTGGGCAAGATTATCTAGCTTCAAACCTAACAGCGGATTGTTTGCACCACTAGCAGCAACCAGCAAAGAAGCCTCTGTATAAGCTGCTCGAGCAGCATCTAAATCACCTTTCGCAATCAGCAAATCGCCGCGAGCTTCTAGCCTCCCTAACTGCCATGCGTCATCACCATCCACCAATAAAGCTAACGCCTCATCGTACTGATCTTGCGCGCCTAGCACCTTAGCCAAACGAATGGTGGCTAAGGCATGAACTTCAGCATCACCTTGCTGCTTTAATACCCACTGTAATTCAGCTGCAGCAGCAGTCAAATTGCCTTCTTGAACCTCAACACGCGCTACCATAAGCGCTGCAAATTGAGCATAGGTACTAGAACCAAATTCCGTTTTAAGCAATCCGCTGTTATGGCGGACTTGAGCCACTTCCTCTTCAGTCAACTGGCCTACGGGGGCACTATTCATTAGCTGCTGAAAGTATACGCTGGCTGTTTCTGCTTGATTAACTTGATGGTCCTGATAGCCATTCCAACTTAGTACGCCACCAATGGTAACGGCAACAGTCAGTATTAATGACTTGCCATTTTCCTGCCACCAACGTTTTAGTGCTTCTACCTGCTCTTCTTCTGTCTTCATTTCGGCCACGACCAAAAACTCCTTAATGCTGCTTATAGTAATTATTAAATAAGTTCAGCCACATGCGCTGATACTTGATCTAGAGAGATGCTTTGCTGTTCACCCTGACCTTGTAATGGCCTCAACTGGATTTGACCCTGGGCTAACTCATCTTCGCCCATAATAAGCACCAGTTTAGCGCCACAACGATCAGCCTTTTTCATTTGATTCTTGAGACTGCCGCCACCGCAATGCCACAGTAAGCGTAAACCAGCAATGTCAGAGCGTAATTGTTCTGCTAATTGCATGGTGCGCAAACTTGCAGCATCACCCATATGGGCTAGGTATACATCAGCTTGCTGTCCTAAGCCAGCAGGCTCCTGCTGCATTTCTTGTAACAACAAAATCATCCGTTCTACGCCCATGGCCCAGCCTACGGCAGGTGTGGATTTACCACCAAGTTGCTCTATCATACCGTCATAACGACCACCACCACATACTGTACCCTGAGCACCCAACTTATCGGTCACCCATTCAAAAACAGTCTTGCAGTAGTAATCTAAACCCCTCACCAAGCGAGGGTTAATCTCATAACTAATGTCCGCAGCATCTAAAAGTTCACGTAAACGCTGAAAATGAACGCGAGATTCATCATCCAAATAGCCATAAAAATCAGGTGCACCGTCCAACAAAGCCTGGGTGTTTGAATCCTTACTATCCAACACCCGTAATGGATTAGTAGATACTCGACGCTGACTATCAGTATCAAGTAAGTGCATATTAACTTGCAAAAACGTCACTAAATCAGTTCGATAAGCAGCCCGGGCCGCAGAACTTCCTAAGGTATTCAACTGCAATGTCACGGCGTCTTGCAAGCCCAGCTGCCGCCACAAACGCGCTGTCATTATAATCAGTTCAGCATCTACATCTGGGCCATCTAAACCATACACTTCTGCACCAAATTGATGGAACTGTCGCTGACGCCCTTTTTGTGGGCGTTCGTAGCGAAACATGGGACCGTGATACCACAAACGCTGCACTTGGTTATAGGTTAGCCCATGCTCTTGAGCGGCTCGCACACAGGAAGCTGTGCCTTCTGGCCTCAGGGTCATATTATCGCCATTGCGATCAGCGAAGGTATACATCTCCTTCTCTACAACATCTGTCGCTTCGCCTATTGAACGACAAAATAAATCCGTTTTTTCAGCGATGGGCATACGAATTTCTTGATAACCATACTGATCAAAAACCAACTTCATTTGTGCTTCAAAAAATTGCCACAAAGGCGTTTGAGCCGGCAATATATCGTTCATACCACGAATGGCTTTTATAGACGCCAAAATGTGTTCCTTATTTAATGGAGGTGTCGCTAACTAATGCAGATCTATTTGTTCAGAGTAAGGCGCGCAATGTCCTTTCGAGTATGTGGCTTTAAATCAATGGCTTGGCCGTCAAACGTCATTGTAGCTACCCCAGAGGAACGCCCCAACAACACTTCTATTGGCGCTGTTACCACTTGGTCAATGGTGTCGCCTGCAGAGTACAAGTCCGACAGTATCATCTTACCTTTGCCATCTTTAATCTCTACCCAACAATCTTTATCAAATACCATTATCAGTTGAGCTTCATCAGGTGCAAGCACAAGAACATCAGCAGCCACTAGGGGTACTGGTTCTTTAACGCTTTCTGTCACCGCATCAACGTCAGGTTTAGCAGCAACCACTTCCACCACTTCCACCTCTTCAGACTGTATATTTGGCTCGGCTGCAGACGCAGGCTCTTCTGCAGGCACCGTTGCTCCCACGTCACTTTGAGTTGTAGTCAGTAGCACTAAATCAATACTGTCGTCGCCATCATCAGTTTCACTCGCAGGAGCGTCCACGACCACGCTGGTTGATTGGGAAAACATTAAACCGCCATTTTGGATTTGCCACCAAACAATTGATGCGGCTAGCAAACCAATAGCAAAAATGATTGAAGTCAACTTAACCCAAGTATCACTGGGCTTGCTTTGCGAACCGCCCTTAGGGATACCTGGCATAGGTTTAGTGCCGTGGTTTGGCGCGCCATACACCGCATCAAACTCTGCCACCAATGCTTGACCATCCAAGCCTACATGGCGGGCAAAGGAACGAATGTAGCCTCGAGCAAATAAAGAGCTTGGAATCAATTCAAAGTTATCTTCTTCAATAGCATTAATGACTTTTGATGTTAAATGTAAATCTCGGGCTGCTTCTTTTTGCGACAACCCCAACTCTTCACGGGCCTGGCGCAATAAGTGACCAGGAAAGCCTGGTAACTGACCGTCTAATTCCTGTTGATCCTGCATATCTAATGGTTCCACATCAATCACAATCAATACCCTTTATTATTATTCGACGTTGAATTACTTATCATAGTTAGACTAACCGACAGTCTTTCATAGGCCTATCATAACGCCCATTTTTGGACACTGCTAGTATCTGTAAGTTCCTTTACAAAATTTGCTTAGCTTCAATACGCGCAGCATGTGCTGCACTTCGGCGCGTACGATCTTTAACCTGCCCCACTAACTGGCCACAAGCGGCGTCAATGTCATCGCCACGAGTAGATCTAATGGTAGTAATAATTCCTGATTTCGCCATAATACGTTGAAATAATTCAATTTGTGGCCTTGGGCTACGACGATAATCTGACCCTGGAAACGGATTAAAAGGAATGAGGTTCAGCTTACAGGGCACCCGCTTAAGCACTTGAGCTAATTCACGGGCATGCTTGGGTTGGTCATTGATACCATCAATCATGGTGTATTCCATGGTAATCACCCGTTTATCATTTAGATTTTCTAAATAACGATTACACGCATCTAACAAGGCATCGATGTTGTACTTTTGATTCACCGGCACTAGCTGGTTGCGTAGCAAGTCGTTAGGGGCGTGTAAAGAAACAGCTAAAGATACATCAGTTATCTGGCTCAAACGGTCGATGGCCGGCACCACACCCGCGGTACTTAAGGTCACACGACGCTTAGAAAGGTTATATGCATTATCATCCATCATAAGCGCAATGGCTGGAGTGACATTATCAAAATTCAGCAGAGGTTCGCCCATACCCATAAATACTACATTAGTCACCCGGCGTGGGCCGTTTGGATCCACAGGGCCAAACGACTTAATAGCAATGCGCAGTTGGCCAACAATTTCAGCCGCAGTTAAATTGCGGTTAAAACCTTGTTTGCCAGTAGAACAAAAACTACAGTCCAGAGCACAACCCACTTGAGATGAAACGCATAAGGTCGCCCGATCACCATCGGGAATAAGTACCATCTCAACTTTGTTGCCACCTGACACTCCGATCACCCACTTTCGGGTACCATCTTTAGAATCGCCACGGTACAGCACTTCAGGTTCTACGATTTCAGCACTTAGGGTGAGTTTTTCACGCAATTTTTTACTGACATTGGTCATGCTTTCAAAGTCATCTGCACCAAACTGATGAATCCACTTCATCACCTGAATTGCCCGAAACTTCGGCTCATCCATAGTTTTGAAAAAGGTTTCCATTTGCGTTTGGGAAAAACCTAAAATATTAATTTTTGTGCTGACTTCAGACATTTTAAGACCTGTAAGTAATACATAGTTTTGCGCAGCCATTTATTTGGTCTAAACGCAATGCGGCGTTCACTAGGAACGCCGCACGTTGCATGCTGTTATTGCCGCTAAAAATTAGCCAAAGCAATAACAGCCTACTTTAACCAACAGCTATTAGCCACCGAAGAAGTAGGCAATTTCACGAGCGGCTGACGTCGTAGAGTCAGATCCATGTACCGCGTTTGCATCTATAGATTCTGCAAAGTCACCACGAATTGTACCTTCAGCAGCTTCTTGTGGGTTAGTTGCGCCCATTAGATCACGGTTCTTATTTACTGCGCCTTCACCTTCAAGAACCTGCACAACAACAGGACCAGAAGTCATGAAAGAAACCAAGTGGCCAAAAAAAGGACGTTCGCTATGCTCAGCGTAGAAGCCTTGAGCTTCGGCTTCGGACAACTGCTTCATTTCCATACTAACAACTTTAAGGCCGTTAGTTTCAAAACGAGAAACGATTTTGCCGATTACATTTTTTGCTACAGCATCAGGCTTGATGATGGACAGAGTGCGTTCTACCGCCATGGTATTCTCCAAACAGTGGGACCCATTAAATGGGTTAATATTAAAAAAATAAAGACGTACTAAGACGTACGTGAATTTTGACCGCGTAATTGTACGCTGTTTTATACGCCTTTAATAGCCCACTGGGTACTAATCCAACTCAGCGATCCAGGCAAGCTGAATGGCTTCTAAAATCTTTTCTCCACAACGCTTAGGGTCGTCATTAAAGTCTGGCAAGGCCATAACCCAACCCATCAAATCTGTAAACCGCACTAGCCGTGGGTCCACATCTGGATGGGTTTCATATAACTCAATAGCGATATCTAGCGTATCCGTCCAAACCATACTCATAAGAACCTCCCAAGGCCGTTAATAGTGTTAATGCGCTTCGGAGACAATATTAATAGTGTACTTGGGAATTTCCACTACTAAATTGTCTTCCGCGATAACTGCCTGACAGCTGAGTCTAGAATCTGGCTCCAAGCCCCAAGCCTTATCCAACATATCATCTTCTAATTCGTCAGACTCGATCATTGAGTCAAACCCTTCTCGTACTACAACGTGACACGTTGTGCAGGCACATGATTTTTCACAGGCATGCTCGATGTCGATACCGTTCTTTTTGGCAGCATCTAAAATAGTCTGCCCAGCAGGCGCCTCAAACACTTGCCCCTCTGGGCAAAGTTCGGCATGGGGCAAAATAATAATTTGTGGCATTTAAGTTAGCTCCTAAGCTTGCGGCTATTATGACCAGCTGTGTTACAACTGATCCACAGACTTACCCGCGAGGGCTCGTTTAATACTATCATCCATACGCATGGCTGCGTAGGCATCACTGGCCTTAGCCATGACTTCAATTTGTTTCGCGATAGCATGATGATCTTGGCCATTGCGAGCCAACACCAATTGCTCCATTTGCTTGACGATAGCCTGCTGCTCTTGTGACGTAAGTAGACGCTCCCCATCTTCTGCAAGCGCCATAGTCACCGCTTCTACAAGACGATCTGCCTCAACTTGCTGCTCACGCAAACTACGGGCGCTGCGATCATCTTCCACA
The DNA here is from genome assembly GCA_905182035.1 of Oceanospirillaceae bacterium ASP10-02a. Classification (GTDB taxonomy): domain Bacteria; phylum Pseudomonadota; class Gammaproteobacteria; order Pseudomonadales; family Balneatricaceae; genus Njordibacter. Next base: position 10,365 of record CAJIZL010000015.1, read on the forward strand.
TTAGTCCAACTGGCTTTAATCATGTCTGCAATCTGCACGTCAGATAAGCCATAAGAAGGCTTTACTTGCACTGATGCAGCCACACCCGAAGTTAACTCACGGGCACTCACCTCCAGCAAGCCGTCGGCATCCACCTGAAATGTGACTCGAATTTTAGCCGCACCAGCCGTCATTGCTGGAATACCTCGCAACTCAAAGCGAGACAAAGATCGGCAATCCTGCACCAACTCACGCTCACCTTGCAAGACGTGAATAGACATGGCCGTTTGACCATCTTGATATGTGGTAAATTCTTGGGCGCGGGCCACAGGAATCGGCGTGTTACGGTCAATTACTCGTTCCACTAAACCGCCCATGGTCTCTAAACCTAACGATAACGGCAGCACATCAAGCAACAATAACTCTTCGCCACTTTGATTACCTGCCAACACATCAGCCTGACGTGCCGCACCCAAAGCCACTACCCGATCTGGATCTATGTCGGTTAGCAGCTGTTGCTGAAATAATTCCGCCACCCGTTCTTGCACTCGCAAACTTCGGGTTGAACCACCCACCATGACGATTCGAGCTACATCATCTGGCGTCACTTTAGCATCACGTAAAGTGCGCTTTGTCGCTCTAATTGCCTTACCAATAATAGGATCTAGCAACAGGTTCATTTGTTCACGAGTGAGCTCCAGATCGGCATAGGCTTCTGTGCCTGGCCAACCCTCAAAGGATAGTTGAGTACTCTGCAAATCACTTAACAATTCTTTGCCTGCGCGAGCCAGGCGCAGCAAAAACCGCTGCTGAGCCAAATCCAGCTTGGCGGGTATTTGACGCTCTTGATGCATCCATTCCGCTAGCGCGTGATCAAAATCATCACCGCCTAAAGCTGAATCGCCACCAGTTGCAAGCACCTCAAAAACACCCTGCTCCATACGCAATATGGAGATATCAAAAGTACCTCCACCCAGATCAAACACAGCGATAGTGCCGTGCTCTTGCTGATCCTGCTCCAAACCATAGGCCACTGCCGCAGCTGTGGGTTCATTAAGTAGGCGCAATACCTGGATGCCTGCCAACTGAGCCGCGTCTTTGGTTGCTTGGCGTTGCGCATCATCAAAATAAGCTGGCACCGTAATCACAGCACCAACCAATTCCCCACCTAAGCTACTCTCTCCACGCTGCACCAGGGCACGTAAAATATCAGCAGACACCTGCACAGGACTCTTTAAACCAGATACGGTGTTAATAAGGGGCATGCCCTGATCACAAGCTTCAAATAGGTAAGGCATGTTTTCGCCAAGACGCTTTACATCTTCAATACCGCGGCCCATTAGGCGCTTAACAGACATTACCGTGTTAGCTGCATCATCCACTAAATGAGCTTGGGCCTTGACGCCAACTTGAGGCAACTCGTCAGCCAAGTAACGCACCACAGAAGGTAATAAGTGTTCACCACGACTATTAGGCAGGGTTTCTGCTTGCCCACTACGAACACTGGCCACTAACGAGTGCGTGGTGCCAAGGTCTATACCGACAGCGAGTTTTCGTTGATGAGGTTTGGCGCTTTGACCGGGCTCTGCGATTTGCAACAAGGCCATGTGTGTATTCCTTAATCGAGCAATGCGCCCTCGAGGGCGTCTAGTTGCTGCTGTAACTTAACGATAAACTGAAGCTTACGTACGGTTTTTTCCGCGATTTCAAAGTCTGACGAACCATACGCCTGGGCAAATTCATTTTCTAATTGGCTGGCCTGGAGTTGGAGCCGAGATGCCATAACATCAATTTCTGCTTCCGGGTCTTGAGCCCGAGGCATGTCTTCTAAGGATTCTCGCAGCTCAATTTGCTGCAACAAAAAATCCATAGGCATTTGTGTGTTATTAGGTGCTAATGGGTCCATACCCTGCAACTGAAGCAGATAAATGCCGCGCTTTAACGGTTCGAGCAAGGTAGCGTAGGCTTGATTTAAATAGGCCGTAATTTGCACCGCTCTTCTTTGCTCACTATCAGACTGAGATACAAAGCGATCTGGATGGTGTTGTTGCTGCAGTCGGCGGTGAGATTGACGCAACACCGCAAGATCTACAGCAAAGTCACAAGGCAAACCATAACAAGAGAAATAATCTTGACTAATATCCATAGCTCTAAAGCACCAAAGACTGCCTAAACGTTAAAGCTTTCACCACAACCACACTCGCTTTTGGCGTTGGGGTTATTGAATTGAAAACCTTCATTAAGACCTTCTTTGGCGTAATCCAGTTCTGTACCATCTAAATACAACAAACTTTTTGGATCAATCACCACTTTCACGCCTTTGCTGTCAAAGATTGCATCATCTGCAGATACCTTATCAACAAATTCTAAAATGTAAGCCATTCCTGAGCAGCCCGTAGTGCGGACACCCAGACGCACGCCTTCACCTTCGCCACGATTAGCTAAGTAGCTAGTAACGTGGTCGGCGGCTGCCTGTGTAATGGTAATGGCCATGATGCCTTCCTCTTATGGATACTTAAATAACGCCTAAGCGTTATTGCTTGCTCTTATAGTTGTGAATTGCGGCTTTGATCGCATCTTCGGCAAGTACAGAACAATGAATTTTTACTGGTGGCAATGCCAACTCTTCAGAGATGTTGGAATTACGAATTTCGCCAGCCTGATCTAAGGTCATACCTTTCATCCACTCGGTAACTAACGAGCTTGAGGCTATGGCAGAGCCACAGCCATAGGTTTTAAATTTGGCGTCTTCAATCACACCTTCGTCATTTACCTTAATCTGCAGACGCATCACGTCTCCACAAGCTGGCGCTCCCACCATACCAGTACCTACGTGCGCATCTGCTTCGTCCATCTTGCCCACGTTACGGGGGTTTTCGTAATGATCGAGAACCTGTTCGCTATATGCCATGTGATTATCCTCTCAAGCTATTTTATGTGCAGGCAGTGGGTAAACCACTGCGCCTTAATTAGTGTGCAGCCCACTGCACAGAGTCCAAATCGATACCGTCTTTGTACATGTCCCACAAAGGCGATAACGAGCGCAATTTAGTCACTGCGTTAAGTGACAACTCAATCGCCTGATCAATATCCGCTTCCGTAGTGAACCGTCCAATGCTAAAACGAATTGAACTATGGGCCAGTTCATCATTCATGCCTAAGGCACGTAATACATAAGAAGGCTCCAAGCTAGCAGACGTACACGCCGAGCCAGAAGAAACCGCCAATTCACGTAGAGACATGAGCAACGACTCACCTTCTACATAGTTAAAACTTATGTTTGCATTGCCAGCCACTCGCTGCGTTGCATGGCCGTTCATGTAGACTTCTTCCATGTCTTTAACACCATCCCACAAACGCTGACCTAAGCGTTTAATACGGGCATTATCAGCAACCATTTCTTCTTGCGCAATCGCAAACGCAGCGCCCATGCCTACAATCTGGTGGGTTGCTAAGGTGCCAGAACGCATGCCACGCTCATGACCACCACCATGAATTTGAGCCTCTAAACGCACACGTGGCTTACGGCTTACATACAAGGCTCCAATGCCTTTAGGGCCATAAGTCTTATGGGCACAGAAGGACATCAAGTCAACTTTTGATACTGCTAGATCAATGGCTATTTTACCAGTACTTTGAGCAGCATCAACGTGAAACAATACTTTATTGGCACGGGTTACCTCACCAATGGCCGTGATGTCTGTAATCACTCCAATTTCATTATTTACATGCATCAAAGACACTAAGATAGTGTCTTCACGCAGGGCTTCAGCAACTTGTTCAGCACTAATCAAGCCCTCCGATGTAGGGTCTAAATAAGTCACTTCAAAACCTTCACGTTCAAGCTGGCGACAAGTGTCTAAGACTGCCTTATGCTCAATTTTTGAGGTGATAATGTGCTTACCTTTTTTGTGATAAAAATGCGCCACACCCTTAATGGCTAAGTTATCTGATTCTGTGGCACCCGATGTCCAAACAATCTCCCTTGGATCAGCATTGATTAGATCAGCAACCTGACGACGAGCGTTTTCTACCGCCTCTTCTGCCTGCCAACCATACACGTGGGACCGTGACGCTGGGTTGCCAAAGTTACCCTCTTGCGTCAAACAATCACACATCAATTTAGCAACCCTTGGGTCTACGGGTGTGGTTGCTGAATAGTCCAAAAAAATAGGCAATTTCATGTATGTTCTCCACTGTTAGAAACAGCTATTAGTCAATCTTTAAAACAGGCAAGCAAGTTATCACTCACTTACAAAATTCAGTAATTCGGCAGTGTTAGTTTTCCCCATCTGACGCTGGGTATGCTCTTGCACCTCCCCCTCACTCACCAAGTCTGCCAAACTGATGTCACTTAAAAATGAGTGAATTTGATTACTAAGGTCAGTCCATAAATGGTGCGTTAAACACATGTTTCCCGCCTGGCAATTTTCTGTACCCCTGCAGCCAGTGGCGTCAACCGCTTCATTTACTGCATCAATCACCTGTGCCACAAAGATAACTTCTGCACCTCGGCTCAGACAATAACCACCACCAGGACCTCGCACACTCTCCACTAAACCTTGCCGGCGCAACTTAGAAAAAAGCTGCTCTAGGTAGGATAATGAGATCACTTGACGTTCTGAAATATCTGCCAAACTTATGGGCTTATCTGACGCGTGGATAGCAAGATCTAACATCGCAGTCACCGCGTAACGGCCTTTAGTTGTGAGCTTCATTAGAGAACCTGTGTTTTCAACATAGGGCCATTTTACTAAAACCTGACTAAATTAGTCAAGTATTAAAGCACATCCATTGACAGCTGATTTTATGACTGATGATCGCCCCTAGGGTCTATAGCTGCCTCAAAATCCGCCACATTCAATTCTGGTAGATTTTCGTCTATATAACTAGCATCCAGCTCTTTCATTTTAGCCGCCATACAATGCAATTTCCTGTCCACTGCGTGCATATGATCCAGTATAGCTGATAAGGATTTAGCCACCGGATCTGGCAGGTCTGAACTCATACCATAGGCGTCAAACTTATCAGCCAGATCTCGGCGTAATTTTTGCTCAGCTTCACTAGGGCGCTCAATAATGCGTCCAGGAATACCCACCACTGTGGCGTTTGCTGGCACGGCCTTAGTTACCACAGCGTTGGAACCGACACGGGCATTTTTACCAACTTCAAATGGACCTAGTATTTTTGCTCCTGCACCAACCACTACGCCATCATGCAGTGTGGGATGTCGCTTACCTTTATCCCATGTCGTGCCACCTAAGGTCACACCGTGATATAAGGTCACATCATCGCCGATGATGGCTGTTTCACCAATCACTACACCCATGCCGTGATCAATAAAAAAGCGGTTGCCTATTTGTGCTCCAGGGTGAATTTCAATTCCAGTAAACCAGCGGGTCACAGTGGATAAATAGCGCGCCAACCACTTAAGCCCAACATTCCAAAAACTATGGGCAATACGGTGCAATAGCAAAGCGTGTAAACCAGGATAGCAGGTAAGAACCTCTACAAAGTTTCGTGCCGCTGGGTCGCGGTGGAAAACGGAGGCGATATCTTCTTTCAGATGTCTGAACATGACCTTAATCCTAAATTAATGAAGCGAGGCCAGTGACTAGCCTAAGCTGTAGCGTTGCTATATTACTGGGTGCACAGGGATTATATGGTGGCTAACGGAGTTTTTTCAACGTACGTTGTGTGGCAGTTAAGATACCGCGCATAATATTATGCTCAATTCGATCCATCCGAGCACGCACATACAAACGCCTTAACCGCGCCATCAGCTGGCGTGGGCTTTGTGGATCCAAAAACTCCACTTCTACTAAAGTTTCTTGCATGTGCTCAAACAGCTTTTCCATTTGATCATTGGTCGCCAGCTCCTCATCCCATTCAGTCCCCCAAACAGGCGCTGGCGCATCGCCTTTTTGCGCAGCTAACAAAGCCATACGTAACTCATAGGTGATCACCTGCACTGCGGCAGCCAAGTTGAGTGAGCTAAAGTCTTCATGAGAAGGGATATGTACGTGGAAATTACACAAATGTAACTCCTCGTTTGTAAGGCCACGATCTTCACGGCCAAATACAAAAGCAACTTGATGTTTTGGCAGTTCGGCTAAGGCCTGCGCAGCTGTTTGGCGAGGATCCAGCAAAGGCCACGGAATATTGCGACTGCGCGCACTAGTACCTACCACTAAACCACACCCCTCTATGGCTTGTGCTAAGCTGCCAACCACTTGCGCATTTGCCAACACATCTTTAGCACCCGCTGAACGCGCATCGGCTTTACCACTGGGAAACTCTTGCGGGTCAACCAATACCAAATTGTGAATGCCCATGTTTTTCATGGCTCGGGCAACGCCACCAATATTGCCAGGATGTGAAGTATTTACCAAGACAATACGCGCATTGGCCATTAAATTTTGCATGGGAGCCACTAACCTAAAAAATGAATAAATTTTGAAGTTGCGATAATAGCTATATTCCACCATTTTGTCGTGGCTGGAGCGCAATTCTCCAGCCGTAATAGGTTTTTTTTACCACTTTTTTGCTATACTCCGCGCCATCGACGTATTTGCGTCCCGTTCTTTATAAACTTTAAGGTAATTCCCCCATGCTTCCGCTAATTAACATTGGCCTGCGTGCCGCGCGTATCGCTAGCGAACAACTCGTCAGATCAATGGAACGACTAGATCTTATTCACGAAGAAGGCCAGGAGCTCGATGTCCATTTGCGCAAGCAATGTGAAGGTGCAGAACGCACCATTGCCTATGAAATTCACAAGGCCCACCCAGAACAAGGTGTTACTGGCTCTATAGCTGGTGAGATGAATGCGCCAGCAGAAGCACCAAGCAAAGCATGGCGTATAAGTGCTATTGACGGCCTTGACCAATATGCCCATAGCCTACCCATGTTCACCTTGACCATGGCCTGCTACGAAGAGGGAAAATTAGCCCATTCTATTATTATCTGTCCTTCCAGCGGTGAAGAATTCTGCGCCAGCAAAGGCCGCGGCGCTCAGCTTAATGGCCGCCGTATTCGGGCCAGTAAGCGTGCCACACTGAAAGGAGCGCAAATATTCGGTGGTGGTAACCAAAATCGTGAAGACCTAACGGATTTCGATCGTGGCCAAGCCATTTCTCGCAACTTGTTTAGCCAAGGCGCTACCAACTACGCTCAACTGAGCAACAACATGGCATTGGCTTACACTGCCGCTGGCCGCTTAGATGCCTTATGGCATAGCAGTTTAGATGACACTGCAGACGCTGGTTTATTGTTGATATTGGAAGCTGGGGGTTTAGCTGCTGATTTTACTGGCGGTGCTGCCTTGAATAAGGGAGAGCTGGTCTGTGCTAACCCTAAGCTGCTTAAACTCATGCTTAAAACAGTACATAGCGCTTGATTGTAAACCGATAAGCATGTGATCGTATCGTCACTGAGCTCGAAGAGACATGGATTCTTCGCTGCGCTGCCATAGACTTTATTGTCTTTGCTAGCGCAGCGAAGCGATCAACTAAGGCCGCTCTAAGTCCTCATCAAAACCCTCACCCTCTTCGAAGCCTTCACCCTCTTCAAAGCCTTCGCCTTCTATGACTTCTTCTTTAGGCGGAACAATTAGATCTTCTTGGCTAATACCAAGCAACAACAACATGTTGGCCGCTACGTAAATAGACGAGTAGGTTCCCACCAATACGCCAATGATTAATGCAAACGCAAAGCCATGAATCAACTCACCACCAAACAATAATAGCGACATTAACACCAATAGCGTGGTGATGGATGTCACCAAAGTACGGCCCAGTGTCTGTGTGAGGGACTCGTTAATAATTTCAATGGTCGTACCCTTGCGCATTTTACGGAAGTTCTCTCGAATCCGGTCAGACACAACAATAGTATCGTTCAAGGAATAGCCAATGACCGCCAAAATAGCAGCCAATACTGTTAGATCAAAATCCAGTTTAAATAACGAGAAGATCCCCAATACAATAAGCACGTCGTGGACTAAAGCAACCACTGCACCCACAGAGAATTTAACTTGAAAGCGCAGGGCCACGTAGATCATCACAATAGCCAAAGCAAGCAGCATACCTAAGCCACCTTGTTCTGTGAGTTCCTCACCTACTTGAGCGCCAACATACTCAGAACGACGAAGCTCAACCGACGAAGTTGAAGCAGATTGCAAGGCAGTGAGTACTTGCTCACCAACTTTGTCGTTAAATGTTTGCCCAAGACGAACCAGAACATCTTTTTCGGAACCAAAGTTCTGCACCACGGCATCATCAAATCCAGCACCCTGCAACTGATTACGCACATCAACCAAACTAGGTGCTTGCTCATAGCCTACTTCGATTAACGTACCACCAGTAAAATCCAAACCAAACTGTAGCTGGTTAACTGCTAGGGAGACTAATGCACCTAAAACAAGGGCAATGGACATAGCTCCTGCTATTTTACGCAGGGACATAAAGTTAATAATTTTCATGTCGCTCATTTAACTGCTCCCATAAACAAAGGCCATATTTTAATGTCAGTGATTTTTTTGCCACCGTAAACACCATTCACCATGGCACGACTCACCATAATGGCTGTAAACATGGAGGTAACAATACCAATAGATAAGGTTACTGCGAAGCCTTTAACGGGGCCAGTACCGACCGCATATAAGATAACCGCCACCAACAAAGTAGTAATGTTGGCATCGAAAATAGTGCTGAAGGCTCTTTCGTAACCTGCATGGATAGCCGATTGTGGCGCCATACCCGCTTTTAATTCTTCTTTAATACGCGAGAAGATGAGCACGTTAGCATCTACCGCCATACCCACCGTAAGCACAACACCCGCAATACCTGGTAAAGACAGGGTAAAGCCAAGCAAAGACATCACTGCGGCTACTAACAGTAAGTTGAAGGCCAAGGCCACATTAGCAATGACACCAAAGACACTATAAAAAGCCAACATAAACACAACCACAAGAGCTAAACCAATTTGTACAGAGGTCAAACCAAGATCAATATTCTCCTGGCCTAAACTGGGTCCCACGGTACGCTCTTCAACAAAATACATCGGGGCCGCTAAAGAGCCAGCACGCAACAACAAAGCTAATTCGGAAGCTTCACCCGCGCCATCAAGCCCAGTAATACGGAAGCTGTTACCTAAGGCGGTTTGTATAGTGGCCAAAGAAATGATGCTTTTCTCTACATAGGATTGGCGTTGATCAACCAACTGGCCGTCCACTTCCACTACTTTTATACGCGACTTATGCTCTACAAACACCACAGCCATCCGCCGCTTAACGGCATTTCGCGTAATACGATTCATCAGCTTACCACCCTGACTGTCAAGATCGATATTCACTTGAGGCGAGCCAGTTTCATCAAAATTAGATTGGGCATTAGAGACGCTAGTACCACTAATAATGAGGCCTTTTTCTAAGGTTGCTTTACGATTAGGGTCAGACCTAAAGGTAAACTCTTCTGTGGCAACACTAGCGGTGCCCGGCTTGGCTTCAAGTCGGAACTCTAGGTTTGCTGTGGCGCCTAACACACGCTTGGCCGCAGCTGTATCTTGCACACCTGGTAGCTGCACAACAATACGGTTACGACCTTGGCGCTGCACCAAAGGCTCAGCCACACCCAGTTCATTAACACGATTGCGCAAAGTGGTTAGGTTTTGATTAACAGCGTAATTCTCAATTTCACGAACAGTGGATTCATTAAGGCTAACAAGAAGGTAATAAGCACTGTCTGCGTCTTCAGTACTCATCAAAAATTCATTATAACTAGATTTAAGCTGAGATCGTGCTTGATCTCGAACTTCTGCGTCCATAAATTTAATACGCAAGCTGCCGTCCACTTCGCGAGAAACAGCACGGTAACGTAGTTTTTCAGCACGCAATGAGGTTTTAATTTCACTCACGTATACGTCTAAGCGCTGTGCAACTGCCTGCACCATATCAACTTCAAGCAAAAAGTGTACGCCACCACGCAGGTCCAAACCGAGCTTCATGGGACCAGCGCCTAGGTTGGTTAACCAATCAGGGGTGGTGGGGGCAAGGTTAAGTGCAGTAACGTACTTATCACCTAAAGCATCACTCAAAACTGCTTTAGCATGTAATTGAGACTCGGAATCAGCCACACGCACTAGTACGTTTTTAGCCGTTAACTCAACGCTGATAATATTTAAGTCAGCCTTATCCAAGGCATCAGCTGCTTCATTAAGCACCTGCTCATCAATTAACGTGGCGCTTCTCGCTCCAGAGATTTGTATAGCCAGATCATCTGGGTATAAGTTTGGCAGAGCGTAAAGCCCACCGAGGGCCAAGCCAACAATAATAAGTAGGCTTTTCCATAAGGGATAATGATTTAACACAGGCTTTCCTTGAAAAACGAGTCATAAAAAAAGCCTCATTGCCAGCCACAAACGGCCAAAACAACCAAGGCTTTAACACCACAAAATTAAATAGACTTAATAGTGCCTTTTGGCAACACAGAAGCCACGGCAGCTTTTTGGAAATGAGAATCCACACCATCAGCTAGGGTGATGGTAACAAAATCATCACTCACTTTAGCCACTTTACCAATCATACCGCCGTTGGTTACCACCTCATCACCTTTGGACAAACCGCCCATTAGGTTCTTGTGCTCTTTAGTTCGCTTTGATTGTGGACGCCAAATCATAAAATAAAATACGGCGGCAAAAATCACCATCATAATCACAAGAGAACCTGTATCCCCACCGGCTGCTGCTTCGCCTTCGGCCATGGCTGATTCAATAAAGAAACTCATATTATCTCCAACATTATTAACTAAAAAATAAATTATTTATTTAAAGCAGGCGTAGCTAAACCGCGCTTGCTGTAAAAATCATCGACAAAGTCGTCCAATGTACCCGCTTCCAGTGCTGTACGCAATCCTGCCATGAGCCGCTGATAGTAATGCAGGTTGTGAATGGTATTAAGCTGCGCCCCTAACATTTCACGACACTTATCCAAATGATACAAATAAGCCCGAGAAAAATGACTACAGGTATAACAATCACACTCTTTATCAAGTGGGCCAGGATCAGTCTTATGCACAGCGTTACGAATTTTCACCACCCCATTAGTAATAAACAGGTGTCCATTACGTGCATTACGCGTGGGCATCACGCAGTCAAACATATCAACACCGCGACGCACTCCTTCAACCAAATCTTCTGGCTTACCTACACCCATCAAATAGCGCGGTTTATCTGCAGGCAGTTTAGGCGCCGTATGGGTAAGTACCCGTAACATGTCGTCTTTAGGTTCACCTACAGACAACCCACCAATGGCAAAGCCATCAAAACCTATATCAGCCAATCCCTCGAGGGATTCATCACGCAGATGCTCATACATGCCACCTTGCACTATACCAAACAAGGCCGAAGGGCTTTCTCCGTGGGCGTCTTTACTGCGCTTTGCCCAACGCATAGAGCGGCGCATTGACGTTGCCACCTCGTCTTCAGTAGCTGGGTACGGTGTGCATTCATCAAAAATCATCACCACGTCCGAACCTAATTCTTGCTGCACCTGCATAGATGATTCTGGCGTCATAAAAACGGTATCACCGTTAACGGGTGACTGAAACTTCACACCTTCTTCGTTAATTTTGGCACCCAAGCTAAATACTTGAAAGCCGCCAGAATCCGTAAGAATTGGTTTTTGCCACTGAGTAAAGTTATGCAAGTCACCATGCAGCTTCACCACTTCAGTTCCTGGGCGTAACATTAGATGGAAGGTATTACCTAATATAATTTCCGCACCGGTGGCCTCAATATCTCTAGGCAACATACCCTTTACTGTGCCATAGGTGCCCACAGGCATAAAACACGGAGTTTCTACCGAACCACGGGGAAAACTTAATCGACCACGACGCGCCTCACCACTTTGGGCCAGACGTTCAAACTTCATAAAACAACTGCGACTCATGTCCTCTCCAAAGCAGAAGATTTTGGTGTCACTAACATGGCATCACCATAACTAAAAAAACGATAACCGTGCTCAATAGCTTGGGCGTAAGCATTCATAACACAATCTCGGCCTGCAAAAGCGCTGACCAACATCAACAAGGTCGATTCAGATAAATGAAAATTGGTCAGCAAGGTATCGACACTTTTAAAACCATACCCTGGGTAAATAAATATATGTGTTTCACCCTTAAACGGTGTGATTTCGCCATTAGCACTGGCACTTTCTAGAGCCCTAACGCAAGTGGTACCCACAGCAATGACTCTGCCACCTTTGGCTCTGGTATGTTTCACAGCGTTACAAACTACCGCACCCACTTCCACGATCTCACCATGCATATGATGGTCCTCAAGACGCTCAACCTTCACGGGCTGAAACGTACCCGCACCTACGTGTAATGTAACGTAAGCCAAATTCACACCTTTAGCCGCTATAGCATCCAACAGGGGCTGATCAAAATGTAACCCTGCCGTAGGCGCGGCCACGGCACCATGATATTTGCCAAATACAGTTTGATAGCGATCACGGTCTGCCGTGTCGTCAGGACGGTCGATATAAGGGGGCAATGGCATATGGCCTAAGCGCTGTAATACATCTAACGCAGCTTCACCCTCATCTAGAACGAGTTCAAATAAGGCATCGTGACGCGCAACCATGGTGGCCCACACTTCACCTTCTAACAATAATCGAGCACCTACCTTAGGTGATTTACTCGCACGTACATGGGCTACAAAGTTACGCTGGCCCAGAAGTCGCTCAACCAACACTTCGATCTTGCCACCAGACTCTTTCGCACCGAACAAGCGTGCAGGGATAACCTTAGTATTATTCAATACTAACAAATCATCCGCCTGAATAAATTCAAGCAAATCAGTAAAGCCACCGTGGGATACTGCGCCAGATTCACCATGCAACTGCATCAACCGACTCGCCGTGCGTTCCGGAGCTGGGTAGCGAGCAATAAGCTCATTAGGGAGATGAAAACTAAAATCAGAAACTTGCATGAGGTCTTGATGGGGGCTGTTGGTGAAAATCCCAAGGCCTAGGTCATTCGGCCTGCCATAATAACAAAATAGGCAGCTGCAGCACAGGCGTATTTGGCGTTTCTTTGAGGCATTAGAATTTGAACCTCACATTTGGACTATGAAATGCTCATATTTTATAGTCATCCTCTTTAGTGATCCAACCCATGGTTAATTGATCAAAAACAAGATAAATAGTTATCGAAGCGTTGACGCTAAAAGATAACTCTGTATAATCCGCCCCTCAATGTGCCAGTGTGGTGAAATTGGTATACACGACGGATTCAAAATCCGTTGCTTAACGGCGTGACGGTTCGAGTCCGTCCACTGGTACCACGCATATTGTATTAAAGATCAACAACTTATATGGTGTTGATCTTTTTTTTGTCTTGAGTTTCTTGTAAGAAATCCATGTCACAGTCATGTCACACTTGTTAGATTAAACTGACACCACAGAGACTGTGCTGGCGCTAGGCGCGTCAGGGCAGTCAGGGGTGTCGCACTGAAAACACTACATTCCTTCACACACACCCGTACCTTCCGTACAACACACAAACAGCATCTCTTTATATATTAATATCCAATTTACCCCTGACACCCTTGACTTCACTGCCCGCTGTAGAGATGTTAATTATTCGACGACTGCAGTCGCTTCGATTTCAACCAGAGCTTGGTCCTCAATAAGATCTGCAACTTGCACCATAGTCATGGCAGGAAAGTGACGACCAATAACCTTTCTAAAAACATCTCCTAGGGCCTTTTGATGCTTCAGGTACACTTGTTTATCCACTACGTACCAGGTTAAGCGAACCAAATGTTCTGGCTTGGCATTGGCTTGAGCGAGCACTTCAACAATGTTCATTAACGTTTGCTCGCATTGAGCCACAAAGTCTTGAGTTTCGAATATCTGATTTTCATTCCAGCCAATTTGCCCACCAACAAAAATTTGCTGACCTTGAGACATAACACCGTTAGCGTAGCCTTTGGCTGGTTTCCAGTGAGGAGGATTAAGTAATTTCATGTTATTTCCTTATGAATAAGTATCAGTTAGTTTGTTGAAGTTTGAGTGCTCACTCCAAGGCGTTGGGCGCCCATTTTTTTGCTCAACAAGCACCAAGGTTGTTTCGTTGGTGAGGCGAAGTTGTTCATCACAACTCGCGGAAATATTCAATTGTAAGCTGGTGTTACCACACGTACGCACCTCCATCTGAAAAATCAAACGATCTCCTAAGTGACTAGGTGCGTGGAACTTGGTTTCGGTTGCTACTGTGGGCACACTCAGGCCAAGCTGCAAGTGCATTTCGTTAAAAGGCACCTCTACTTCTTGTTCAAACCATGTTTCAACACAGGCATTAATCATTTCAAAATAACGTGGGTAGAATACCATTCCAGCAGGGTCACAATGCTGGAATAATACGCGGTGGTGGAATTTGAAAGGTGTCATCATTATATCCCTAAATAACGGTCACGAAGATCCGCGTTAAGTTCCTCCGGTGCCCCTTGCCATACAGTGGAGCCCCTTTCAAGAAGCACGCATAAATCGGTTATGGGCAACAACTCTGCAAGCGATTTATCAATTAACAAAATTGATTGACCAGCATCTTTTAAGCTAGCCACAATGTGCCAGATTTCTTGCCTTATAACAGGAGCTAAGCCCTCCGTGGCCTCGTCTAGAATGAGTAGTTTAGGGTTGGTTAATAGCGCCCGACCGATGGCTAACATTTGTTGTTCACCACCGGATAAGGTGTTGGCGTACTGGTCTAGACGTTCCTTCAATCGCGGTAACAAACCACACACTTTTTCTAGGGTCCACTCTCCTTGTGTCGCTGCCACTAAGAGATTTTCACCCACTGTTAAATTAGCAAAACATCGACGCCCCTCCGGCACTAAACCAATACCTAGGCGGGCAATTTTATAACTAGCCATTTGACCACAATCATGGCCGTTAAAATGAACCTCCCCAGAGGTGCAACCCAAGAGTCCACATACCACATTCACAGTGGTGGTTTTTCCCATACCGTTACGCCCCATTAGAGCAACAACTTGGCCTGGAAGAATGGTTAAGTTGACGTCAAATAAAGCCTGAGCAACACCGTAATGCGCAGTAAGCTTTAATACTTGGAGTAGCGGCTGAGTCATGGGGCCACTCCCAAGTAAGCGGTTTGCACTTGCTCATTATTGCGTATGCTATCCACGCTTCCAGTGGCAATGATACGACCGTAGTCCAGCACTGTAATACGGTCGGCAAGAGCAAATACTGCAGCCATATCATGTTCTATTAGTAAAATAGGGGCTTGTAGACGCATTTCCTTTAATCTTTCTATAAGATTTTTGACCCCAGCAGGATCCATGCCAGCCATAGGTTCATCCAGTAAAAATGCCTTCGGTTCTAATGCCAACGCCATAGCAATTTCCAATTGCCGCCTTTCTCCATGTGATAGAGCTGATGCTGGTAGGTGGTGGCGTTCTGATAGTCCCACTTGCTCTAGATAGTTGTGGGCTTGCGCTAATAACCTCTGATCGTCTCTGACAGCAGCAAAAAAACTAAAACTAGAGCCACTGCGGGCCTGCACAACTAAGAGCAAGTTATCGACACAGCTATACTCCATGATCAAAGAAGATACTTGAAAAGTTTGGGCTAAGCCCGACTTGGCTCTGTTAGCGGGGGATAATTGATTGATGGCTTGACCCAAAAAACGAATCTGACCCTGATCAGGTTGAATGTAACCCGTTATTTGTTTAATAAGTGTGGATTTTCCGGCACCATTGGGACCAATCAAGGCATGAATTTCGCCAAAATTAAGCGTCAGGCTAAGGTCTTGTGTAGCTTGAATAGCGCCAAAGCTTTTGCTTAAATTGGTGATTTCTATTACAGGGTTAGGCATTTTTTTGTTCTCTGCTTAATAAGCCGATTAGGCCACCTCTAGCGAACAGCACCACACCAAGTAATAGCAGGCCTAAGAAAAACTGCCAATACTCTGTCCACCCCCCAAGGAGGGCCTCGCAAAGGATAAATAAACCAGCCCCTGCCAAAGGTCCGTAAAGCCGCCCCAAGCCGCCCAAAATAACAAAAATCATAATTTCACCCGAGGTGTGCCAAGAAAACATGGTAGGACTCACAAAACGGTTGAGGTCGGCAAACAGGGACCCCGCTAATGCGGTAATAGTGGCGGAGATGACGAACGCAGTCAGTTTGATGCCCAAGGGGTTGATGCCAATAGAGGTAACCCGAGTTTCATTTTGCCGCAAGGCTTGCAATGCATTGCCAAAACGTGAATTCTGTAATCGAGACACCCCCCACAAAGTGATTAATAGCAGCGTGCAGCAGATCATAAAGAACTGTATTGGCTGGAGCGTATTGAGGCCCGGAAAACCATTACGTACATAGATGGGTAATCCATCTTCGCCGCCATAAGTGGGCCAAGAAATGGAGAAATAGTAGATCATCTGAGCAAACGCCAAAGTGATCATAATAAAATAAACACCGCTGGTGCGTAAGCTGAGCAAGCCAATAAAAACTGCAACTATAGCTGCAATTAACATCGCTAGCGGCCAAATAATGAGCATGTGGGTGGTGCCCATAAAACCACTAATTATAGGTTCGGAGTTGAACGCATGGCTTGCGAGAATTCCGGTGACGTAGCCACCTATACCAAAGAAAGCGGCATGACCAAAAGAAACCATACCTCCTAGGCCTAAGGCAAGATTCAAGCCAACACCAGCTAAGGCCAAGATAGCGATTCGAGTTGCCAGCGATACATAATAGGGTTCGTCTAGCCAATGGGCCAACCAAGGCAGCCCTACTAAAAGAGCTATCATGATTCGGTTTAGATATTTCTCTGACATATAATTATCCATGAGCAGGGAACAAACCTTGGGGTTTGAATATTAAGATTATGATCATTAACAGATAGATGGCAATAGAGGCCAGTGCCGCCCCCAAGGTATTAGCAAAGACTGGATCTAGTATCAATTGCAACAGCTGGGGTAAGTAACCACGGCCCAAAGTATCAACCATGCCTACAATAATGGCCCCAACTAAGGCTCCTCTAATAGATCCAATCCCCCCAATAACTACCACTACAAAGGCGAGGATCAGCACAGGTTCACCCATGCCGATATCCACTGATTGAATGCTTCCTACTAAGGCTCCAGCAAAGCCAGCCAGCGCGGCTCCTAGGGCAAATACTAACGTGAAAATTAAGCTAATATTTATACCCAAGGCTGCCGTCATTTGACGATCTGCAGCACCGGCACGAATTCGCATACCGATACGGGTTTTGTTGATCAGTAGGTAAATTCCTACGGCCGTCAGTAACCCTAATACAATAATAAAAAGTCTATATCTAGAATATTGCAGTACGCCAAACAGATTGATTGCACCATAAAATATTTCAGGTACATCAAGGTATAAAGGATATGATCCGAACAGCCATCGCATGGCTTCGGAACTAATTAAAATAAGAGCAAAAGTGGCGAGGACCTGATCAAGGTGTTCCCGCTGATACAAGCGTCTCATGACGCCAATCTCAATAAGCGCACCAGCTGCTGCTGCAACTACCACGCTGGCCACAAGGCCAAGCGTAAAAGAGCCAGTCCAACTGGCAACAGCAGCACAAGCAAAGGCGCCTATCATATACAAAGAACCATGGGCCAAGTTAATCAGGCCCATAACACCAAAAATAAGGGTTAACCCTGCCGCCATTAAGAATAGCATGATGCCTAACTGTAAACCGTTGAGGCATTGCTCTAAGAACAGAATGGCACCCATACTAGTGTCTCCATAATAAAGCGGCACTGATGTGCCGCTTGCGGTTCAGTAAAAATTACAGCGCGCAGTCTGCTGCGTACGCATCTTGGTGGTCCTTCAGAGCTACGCCAATGATTTTGTTGGTTAGCACATCACCTTGCATCACCACCTCACGCACATATATGTCCTGAATAGGGTGTTGATTGTTACCAAAGCGGAAGTTGCCGCGCACTGAATCAAACTGAGCCGACCTGATAGCTGCTCTAAAAGCATCCTTATCGTTAATGTCGGAAGACTGCATGGCAGACAAGATCAGATTAGCAGTATCGTAGCCTTGGCTTGCGTACAAGGAAGGAAGTCGACCATAGGCGCTTTCAAAGTCAGCAACAAAAGTTTTATTCGCGGCGTTGTCTATATCTTTATTCCACTGTGAGGAGTTTCTGACACCTAAGGCAGACTTGCCCACGGCCTGAAGAATACCTTGATCAAAGGAGAACGCTGGACCCATCAATGGTATGGTCATACCTGCTTGAGAGTATTGCTTCATAAAGGAGATACCCATACCTCCCGGAAGGAAAAAGAAAACGCTATCGGCACCGGATGCTCTAATTTGAGCAATTTCGGCTGCATAATCGGTTTGACCCAGCTTAGTATAAAGCTCCCCTGCTAGCTGCCCTTGATAGAATCGCTTGTAGCCCGTTAATGCATCCTTACCGGCAGGATAATTAGGTGCCAAAATAAAACTATTTTGGTGCTCTTCACCGTTAGCATAGCTACCCATGGCTTCATGTAAATTATCATTTTGCCAAGCCACGTTAAAATAGTTTTTGTTGCAACCTTTGCCCGCTAAAGCAGATGGTCCTGCGTTAGGTGACAAATATAGTATGCCCTGGTTAACGCTACTTGGCACCACGGCCATGGCTAAGTTTGACCAAATGATGCCGGTAAGAATATCAACCTTATCTTTTTGGATCATTTTATCGGCAATTTGAACAGCCAGTGAAGGCTTGCGACCATCATCTTCGATGATAACCTCTAGGTCACTGTTATTTGCCTTATTGACAGCTAACATAAAGCCGTCTCGCACATCTACACCTAGGCCGGATCCTCCACCAGACAACGTGGTGATCATTCCGACTTTAACTGGACTAGCTTCAACTTGTGGCGCTAAGCACAAGGCCGCACTTAACATACTGGTAATCAATTGCTTTTTCATAGCAGAACTCCCTATTTTGGTTTTATTTTTAGACCTGCGGCGACCCTAGTAACTATAAGTTACTATAAGTTACTACAAGACTTTTAATTTGAAACGTTGGATTTTTCCTGTTTCAGTTTTGGGTAGCGCATCAATAAAATGCACTAACCGGGGATACTTATAAGGTGCAATGGTGTTTTTGACATAGTCTTGCAGCTTCAGTATTAGCTCATCGGAAGCTTGGTAAGTTTCATTTAGTACAATATAGGCATTCACAAGTTGGCCACGGTGCTCATCTGGGGTACCAATAACCGCACATTCAGACACGGCTTCATGGCCTAGTAAGCAGTCCTCCACTTCTGGCCCAGCGATGTTATAGCCAGAAGATAGGATCATGTCATCGGTACGTGCTGCAAAGTGAAAGTAGCCATCTTTGTCTTGAAAAAATGAGTCACCTGTAAGGTTCCAGCCATCAACCACATAGTTAGCTTGGCGCTCATCATTCAAATATCGGCAACCCGTTGGACCGCGCACAGCAAGCTTCCCTACCTCGCCTCGAGGCATTTCTTGCATGTGTTCATCTACTATTTTTGCCTGGTAACCACTGATAGGCTTGCCGGTACAGGCAGGATGAGCGTCGCCAACACGGTTGGACATAAAAATATGTAACATTTCTGTGGCGCCAATGCCATCGAGCATTGGTTTCCCAGTTTTGGCTTGCCAATCCTCAAACACAGAAGCAGGTAATGTTTCACCTGCAGACACAGCAATCCTCAGACTAGACAAATCTGCTCCTTCGTCCATAGCGTTTAACATCACACGATAGGCTGTCGGGGAAGTGAAACAGATAGTTGCCTTGTAGGTTTCAATAATATTGATCATCTCCTTTGGCGACGCAGTTTCCAGCAAAATAGCAGTGGCACCAAAACGTAATGGAAAAATTGCCAAACCACCTAGACCAAAGGTAAATGCTAAAGGAGGTGATCCTACAAATACGTCATCTGGTGCCACTTGCAGTATTTCACGAGCGTAGCCATCCGCAATAATAAGTAAGTCGCGATGAAAGTGCATAGTAGCTTTTGGTTTACCTGTCGTCCCTGAGGTAAAGCCTAATAAAGCCACATCGTCTGCACTAGTGGCAACAGCCTGAAAGCGTACAGGTTTATTGAGCGCCGCTCGGTCTAATTCAGCATCAAAATTCGCTGTACCATCAAAACCAACGACTTGCTGTAATATATCGCTGGTTTGGGCACAAATGTCCATTTCATCCATTAAGCGAGTGTCACATAAAGCCAGTTTAATATTTGCCAGATCAACAATTTGACTGAGCTCACCTGCTCTAAGCAACGGCATAGTATTCACCACCACTGCCCCTGCTTTTGTTGCGGCTAGCCAACAAGCCACAAGTGCAGGATTATTCGCGGCCCGTATCAATATGCGATTACCTGATTGAATGCCGTAATCATCCACCAAAGCATGAGCTAAACGATTGGTCCAATCAGAGAGTTCTTTATAGGTACGCATACGACCATTACCGATTAACGCAACATGATCACCAAATCCTCGTTCAACCATGTTGTCGGTAAGCTCCACAGCAACATTGAGTTGTTGAGGATAGGCATATTGGTTAGCATTGAGCTCAGGCCATTGGTGCTTAGGCGGTAAATTGTCACTAGAAAAAGTATCCACATGGCCAGAAGTTAATAATGTCATGAACGTGCTCCTGCTTGTAATTGCTTGGCAATAATTATCTTTTGTACATCTGTGGCGCCTTCATAAATGCGCAAAGCTCGAATTTCCCGATATAAGCACTCTACCGTAGCGCCAGTTCTTACCCCTTCTGCACCATGAATTTGTACTGCTTGATCAATCACCTTTTGGGCCATTTCTGTTGCATAAAGTTTGGCCATAGCCGCTTCTTTAGACACCCTAAGTACACCTTGATCTTTGGTCCATGCTGCGCGATAAACCAGCAATGCCGCCGCATCAATTTGTGTGGCCATATCCGCCAAGTGCCCTTGCACCATTTGTAGGTCGTTTAATGGGGCACCAAACAAGCGTCTGTTTTGGCTGCGTTCTAAGGATTCATGTAATGCTCGCCGGGCCATGCCCACAGCCGCAGCACCAACGCTTGAGCGGAAAATATCGAGCACAGACATAGCCACTTTAAAACCATCTCCAGCTTGGCCAAGTAACTGACTCGCATTAACCGTTACATTGTTAAACGACAGCCTAGCTAGCGGGTGAGGAGCAATGGTATGTAATCGCTCTGCTACTTTGAGACCAGGACTATCAGTTGCCACTAAAAATGCGGACAGGCCTTTGGCACCTGCTGCTTCTCCAGTGCGTGCAAAGACGCAATATACATGGGCAATGCCACCGTTAGAAATCCAGGTCTTTTCACCGTTAAGTATGTAGTGATCACCATCGAATGTGGCACTTAACTCGATATTAGCGACATCGGAACCAGATTGTGGTTCGGTTAGAGCAAATCCTGCTAGGACCTCACCCGCCCGGGTTTTATACAGCCATTGCTGCTGGTCTTTGGTACCAAAGAGGCTAATTGCGCCTGTACCGAGGCCTTGCATGGCAAAGGCAAAATCAGCTAAGGCGTCATGCCGCGCCAAGGTTTCACGGATTAGGCACAAACTACGCACATCTAGCGCCTGTACCGAGGATATCTCAGGATCAATGGCGCTGTGTGTAAGCCAGCCTCCATCGCCTAACATTTGCACCAACTTGATGCAGGCCTGATCAATATCGCTATGATCAACTGGCAAGTGGGTCTCGCACCAAAGCTCTAGCTGTAAGGCCAGTTGGCGGTGATGAGCGTCAAAAAATGGCCAGTTTAGAAAACTAGTGTCGCGTTGCATGATCAATCACCCTCGAAGCAAGGTTTCTGCTTGTTGATAAACGCCTTATAGGCACGGCTGAAATCTTTCGTTTGCATGCACAGTGCTTGTGCTTGTGCTTCGGCTTCGATGGCTTGCTCGGGCGCCATATTCCATTCGTGATTAAGTTGGGTTTTTGTCATCATATGGGCGAAACTGGGTCCCTCAGCGATTTTCTTCGCCATTTTACAGGCTACTCCCTTTAGCTCTTCAGCTGCCACAATTCTGCTGTAAAACCCCCAACGTTCGCCTTCTTCTGCGCTCATCATTCTTCCTGTAAAGAGCAAATCGGCGGCTCGAGATTGACCAATAATACGCGGTAAAATGGCGCAAGCTCCCATGTCACATCCACCCAACCCCACCCGTGTAAAGAGAAAGGCTGTTTTCGCTTCAGGTGTTGCTATACGCATGTCGCTGGCCATTGCAAGGATAGCTCCAGCACCAACGGCAACACCATCAACAGCTGCAATAATGGGTTTTCCACAAGCAAGCATGGATTTAACTAAGCCACCCGTCATACGGGTGAATCGCAGCAAACCTTTGGTATCCATGTCTAACAAAGGGCCAATAATGTCGTGTACATCACCACCGGAGCAAAAGTTGCCCCCATTAGACAATATGACAATGGTTTTGATGGCGTCTTGCTGCGTCACTATGAGAAACAGCGTTGTAAGTTCGGCATAGCTGTCGAATGTGAGTGGATTCATACGCTCTGGCCGATTAAGGCGTATATAGCCGATGCCCTGGTCACAATGCCAGTGGAAATGGTGGGCTGTAAAGTTGTCTAACTCGCTCATGGTTGTGTCACTCCAAACTTAGTAAGTTTTTCTAGTAGTGAAATTAGCGTGGCTGAATGCTCAGTGCTTAAGGGGGTCATAATGTCATCGATCCATTGTGCGTGGAGTTGAGCCAAGTGTTCAAATTCTTTTTTTCCATTTGGAGTAAGGCAAACCTTTTGAGCGCGGCGATCTAGAGAATCTTGTGCGCGCTCAATCATCCCATCCTCAACCAGACGATTAACAATGCCAGTAGTGTTACCGTTGGACACCTTCAAAAATCTAGACAGTTGAGACATTCGTAGGCCGTCAGGGTGATGATCCAGTGCTGCCATGACATCAAACCTTGGCAAGGTGGTACCACACTCTCGCCTTAGCCGTTCTCGTAACATGGCCTCAACATTACTACTGGTTTTGAGTAGTTTCAGCCATACTCGAAGATGTTGGCGTGTATTATCTGCATAGTAATTAACCACCTATAGTGCACCTCCGTCCAACCTCAAAGCGTGGCCATTGCAGGCCGCGGTCTGACACATAAATACCACTGCAGCAGCCACTTCCTCTGTTTGAGTAAACCGGCCAATGGGGTTGTCTTTAAGAAGCTGCTGCTCCGCCTGTTGGCGATCAACAGAAGTAGCCTGCATGATCTGCTCGATACTACGCTGAAGCATAGGGGTGTCGGTAAATCCCGGACACACTGCGTTAGTAGTGATGTTTTTTGGCCCCAGCTCAATTGCCAAAGACTTGACCAAACCAATGACCCCGTGTTTGGCGGCGCTATAGGCAGAGGCATATTTGTAACCCCTCAGCCCTGCAGTGGAAGACACTGCAATTAGGCGGCCAACCCCTTGTGCTAATAGGTCGGGTAGAACCGCTTGAAAGGTATTGAAACACCCGTTAAGGTTAACGCCCATAGCATCTTGCCAGTCTTGTTGAGACAGCTTGATGAATGGACGAGCTTCGGCACTGCCCGCATTGGCTATAGCAATAGAAAACGGTCCGAACTTGTCACGTGCTTTACTCAATGCGGCATCTAAGGATGCTCTGTCAGTCACATCACATATCACAAACTGCGCGTTACGTAAGCTGGCCGCTAATTGTTTCAGCGGGGCCTCATTACGGCCACACAAAGTAAGCCAGCATCCTTGTGCATCCAGTTGTTGGGCGATAGCAAGGCCTACGCCTGAACCTGCGCCCGTCACTAGGGCGTGCTGATCCATTAAATTCATATTATTCCTTGCCTTTATCTGAAGTAGGTATTGAGCTAGCTTGTAATGCTTTTTGAGCTTCAATCTGGGCTAAGCGATGGAACTGGTCCTTACCTGGCCCATAAGGTAATGGCCATTGTTGTTCTTCATCACCCAGTTGTGCAGCTGCATGATGAGTCCAATTAGGGTTTGCAAGATGAGGACGAGCCAAACAAACCAAATCGGCACGGCCAGCCATAAGAATTGAATTGGCATGATCAGCTTCGAATATATTACCCACAGCCATGGTTGGTATGTCCGCCTCATGACGAATTTGATCAGCAAATGGCGTTTGGTACATACGCCCATAAACTGGTTTAGCTTGTTTGCTGGTTTGACCACTGGAAACATCGATTATGTCGGCTCCAGCTTCTTTAAACGCCTTAGCAACAGCCACTGCTTGTGAAGGATCCATGCCCATGCCTTCCACCCAATCATGAGCAGAAATACGCACTGACATAGGCATATCTTTGGGCAACACGTCTCTAATTGCAGTAAACACACGCAAAGGAAACCGGAGACGATTCTCCAAACTACCACCGTATTGATCTTCTCGTTCATTGGTTAGAGTAGTGATGAATGAAGACAATAAGTAACCATGAGCGCAGTGTAATTCAACCATATCAAAACCCGCTTCAAGGGCCATTTTGGCTGCTAAAACAAAGTCATTTAGTACTTGGCACATCATGACTTCAGTCATGGCCGATGGCGTTTGATTGCCTGCCGACCAAGCCACTGCGGAGGCTGCTTTTAGCGGCCAATTATTATTGAACTTATCACTAACGAGAGGAGCGTCCATTTTTTCCCAACCACGCTGGGTAGAGCCTTTAGGGCCGGCATGGCCAAGCTGTACACAAATTTTTGCTGCACTTTCTTGGTGTACAAAGTCGGTCACCCTGCGCCACGCAACACCATGCTCGGGCGCATAAAGGCCAGGACAGCCTATAGTGATACGAGCATCAGCGCTGGTGCATGTCATTTCCACATAGACCAGCCCTGCACCACCTTTGGCTAGGCTGCCATAATGCACCAAGTGCCAGTCTGTAGGACAACCCTCTTCGGCTTTGTATTGTGCCATTGGAGACACCACAATCCGATTGATAAGCTTAAGCCCACGCAACTTAAAGGGTGTAAAAATCGGACTGCGCTCAGTGACAAGGTTGTTACCTTGATGTTGAAACCATTGTTCTGCATCGGCTAACCACTTCGGATCACGAAGGCGCAGGTTTTCGTGGCTAATACGCTGTGATCGAGTGAGTAGCGCGTAACTAAACTGTACTGGGTCTAAATCTAGGTAACGTTCTATCTGCTCAAACCACTCCATAGAATTACGTGCCGCAGACTGTAAACGTAGCACCTCTAGGCGGCGATCATTTTCATACTTAGTGAAGGCATTGCGTAAGTCGGCTTCTTGCTCTATATAGTCTGCCAAGGCAATGGCACTGTCGAAGGCTAGTCGGCTTCCAGAACCAATAGAAAAATGAGCTGTTGCCGCTGCATCTCCCATGAGTACTAAATTTTTGTGCGACCAGCGATTGCACATAACACGAGGAAAGTTGATCCATGCCGATCCACGAATATGCTTGGCATTGGTCATTAGGCTATGTCCGCCTAGATGTTCTTTGAAAATATCCTCACAAATTGCAATTGATTCTTGTTGCGTCAGGTTCGCAAAACCAAATTTTTCAAAGGTGGTTTTACTACATTCCACAATAAAAGTGGCAGTGTCATCACTAAATTGGTACGCATGTGCCCAGACCCATCCGTGTTTTGTTTTTTCAAAAATGAAAGCAAATGCATCATCAAATTTTTGATGAGTACCCAGCCAGATAAAATGGCATAGGCGCTCATCAATTTGTGGCTCAAATACTGTAGCAAATTGAGTTCTCGCCTTGGACCTTAAGCCGTCTGATGCAACCACAAGATCATAGCTATCCATGTAGTCTTCATACTTTCCCGCTTCAGCTTCAAAGCGTAATTCAACACCTAGTTCCTGCGCCCTGTGCTGCAGTATTTGTAACAACTTCATGCGGCCAATACCACAAAAACCATGCCCGCCGGAAACCGAGCGCACGCCATCTTTAACAACTGCCACATCATCCCAGTAGGCAAACTCACCACGAATCGCTTGAGCACTAATGGGGTCGTTACGATCTACATTGGAGAGAGCCTCATCTGATAACACAACACCCCAACCAAAGGTATCGTCTGGCCGATTTCTTTCAATCACCAAAATCTGATGACTGGGATTACGCAATTTCATACTGATGGCAAAATAAAGACCTGCTGGGCCGCCTCCGATACATGCTATTTTCATGAGTGTGTGCCTTAAAATCAGATCTTCATATATTTACTTTAAGCTTAAATTATATTATTTTAGGCTTAAAGTAAACGGCTAACTCACTAATTATTTGAACACGACGAGCGTGGTCAAAAGTGATTATGGTTAATATACTGGAATAAATTTCATTACTAAGACACCATATACCAGAGCAATAAACTAAACTGAATATCGGCCCCTATATAGGTTCCCTTATGCAGAGAAGGGGGGTCTTCCCCGATTCTACTTTACGGATCCGAGATCTACGTTTAAAAGTTTGGAACCTTGTTTTAAGGGAGAATGGGGTGTAATTTCGTCTGCGCAGTAGTCTGTGTCTGCATCTTAAGGGCGCTAACGCGCCCCTCGTCGCTTCCGCGCCTATGAGTCTGCAGACAGTCCAAGGCATAGGGGACCATAAAGCACCGATGGTGTTTGCACTGAAAGTTTCACGGCAAGCCGCTCAACGTTAAGCGCAGCTATTAACAGCAGATAACTGTGCTATTCTGTCAGCCCCTAATAACTTAACCAGGTCAGCATCGCTCATGGAGCGCAAGTTGGCGGTGGTGTAGCCTGAGCTATTGACCGATTTGGTAACCTGGGTAAGCCCATGCAACCTCATCTGGCTTTGTACAGCGATCAAAAACTCACTAGCGGTCAATCAAGAGAGCTTTGCTTGCTCATGGTCCCAGTGACAGCGCCGTAGCGTATACGCAGCGTCTTTATCGAGTTGAAGCCGCTGATTAGCGGACCATTCCTTCATTTTCGGATGGTTCATCAACTTATGTGCCGATTACCGCGCACCCCTGACATTAGGACCAACCACACGTCGGTAAGCCTCAGCCGCGTTTGTGGGATCTTTAATCATCTCGGCAGCAAAGCGGGTTTGTAGCTGTGTAAGTTTTATTGCTGACATACGGATCACCTCAAAGTGCTGCTATTACTGGAGGACGCGAGTCCGGGCACTGGTAGCACATATTCTTGGAAAATCCGGTAACCTATTAATATACATTAAGAATATCTATCTTCTAATTATCATGAGAACCGCTACCATGCACCATGAATATTCTTACATTGTCCTCCGTAAATACACTTATTATTACTCGCTTAGAGTCCCGTTGGACATACGTGGACAATATAAGACCAAGCGTATTGCAGTAAGCCTTCGCACTCACTCTAAACGCGCAGCCTTAAGAGGCTCACAACAGGTCAGCATTCAGTTGGAAAACCACTGGAGTGCAATCCGAGTACAGCAAACTGATAGAATGCCCATAATTTGCTAATCACAGGCATATTGCTATGATGTCCCTAGTCAATATGCTAATCATTAGCTTGGCTAAAATAATAATAACGAACTGTTAAGGGGAAATTTATGATGGATGGTATAGTAAGTAGTATTAGAAAATTAACTGAAGCGGGCATCGCACTTGTTGCTTTAGCGATCGTTTTAGAGGTAATTTTTGGTGCTAATGTGGCATTCGTAGGTGTTGGTGTTGTTGATAATGTTATCAGCATTATTAGCACATTAGGCGGTGAAGGGTTGATAGGTTTAGCCTCAATCGCAATTATTTACTCTCTATTCAACAGATAATACAGAACCATTGGTTCTATAAAAGCCCACATATATGTGGGCTTTTATTATTCTATGGTCAGCAAATCATCCCCACTAGTGTGGAGGTTCTGTGAACCCTAGCATTCGACACCTTCTACGGGACGACTGATCGACAGGATGACCTAAAATTCAGCATCAAGTCTGATGGCCTTTATCCACATGTTAGCGGACTATCCTTCAAACTGAGGAACTTTTGCAATCAATATCAAATCTTTTGCCAGACGATTAGTCGATTATTGGCGGGCATTGGATTATCTTCCCGAAGTACCAGTCCAGCTTCAGTAGCCAAGCCATTAATATCATGAAACTCTCTAATACCCTGATGGGCAAATTGCTGCTGTAGCCTATAATTAAATGCAATATTAGTCTTCGCATCCAACACGCCTAAATATTTCATTGGTCCATAGAGACAAAACACACCACCAGATACAAGCCGTTCACCGATGCCAGAAATCATAGCAGCCACAGCTTCCCAAGGCATTATATGGGCGGTATTGGCAGAGTAAATAGCATCGTAGTGAGCTGTTGGCCAGTGGTCATTCAGCACATCTAATGGGATAGGAGGGAGTAGATTGGGTGCCGGATAGTCGTTCATCCACCACTTAATACCGGCGTGATTTTGTTCTCGGTCACTCATTTGCCAACTGAGGTGTGGCAGCTTTCTAGCAAACCAAACCCCATGCTGGCCTGTTCCACTGCCGATCTCGAGAACACTTTTCTTATCAGCAAAAACTCGCTCCAAAATCCCACAGATGATCTCTTGATTATTAGCGCAAGCTTGTGAAAAGGGCTTAGCCATAGGCTTTATAGTCTCTGAAACATAGGCATTATTATAGTTAGCAACTGTGGCTTCATTTCCAAATAGTAATGAACAACTTTTAACTTAGTAGGCAAATTCTTATGGCAACCTGGGTCCTTTTAGGTAAAATTTTAACCATTAACTTGGCAAGTATTTGCTGAATAGACAACCAAACTGGGTTAAGTTTTTGTTTACTCCAGATAGCCGCAACAGGTGCCAAGCAAGGGCCTGATTACTAGAAATCACAGGTTTGCCTAGGTGTTGCTCCGCCTTAAGGATGACGTTTGCAACCCTTAAACTGGTACAAGAAACAAATACGCCATCACAATCACTATGCGACCCTAGGGCGATGATAGCATCAAGTATGCTGGTCGAATCTACCCTGCCTACTTCAAAGTCATCTTCTATATCAAAATAACCCGTGTGAGAGATAACGATGCCACTGGCACAAAGGTTGTCGCTCAAGGCTTGAGTAACTTGAGGGGTGTAGGGAGTGAGCAATGCAATTTTGTGCAGATGTAAAACCGCACACGCAGCCTTGCATGCACTCAGGGGGTTGCTGACTTTGGCGTTAGGGTGCTCAGCCAAAATCAGTTGTGCCACCTGTTCTTCGCCAATAATAGTAGCGCCCGATGTACACCCATAACCAATGGCATTAAATTCAAAGGCTTTAGGTAATAGGCTGGCAGCGATGGGTAGATCTGCTTGCATCTGCGCCAGTGTTTGAGGAGTGACCTGCATGGCATTGGCAATACGGGAGTGATAGCAGGCAACGCCATCGATGGCTAACATTTGCCGAAACTCATCTTCTATGGTCTGATCAGTTTGTAATACAATCAGGCCAATCTTTGCAGTTTGGCCTAAGCCTGCACTTGTTGAGTAAGGCAGTTGTTGCGCATTATCCACTTTGCAAACTCCCACCTTACCTTAGGTTTTATTACATTAAATTAGACCGAATACGTCTAGTCTTTCTTGATTAGGGCATTGCGAATAAGCAGTACAAAATACCTAACATAACCCCCAGCACAGTAGCTAAAACATTCGCTATTAACCTACTATAGAGACATCTTCTGCTTGAATGCCTTTGTCACTCTCGGTCACACTGAAGCGCACACGCTGACCTTCTAATAAAGAACGATGGCCTTTACCACGGATAGAACGGAAGTGAACAAATACATCATCACCTTGGTCACGCGTTACAAAACCAAACCCCTTGGTAACGTTAAACCATTTTACAGTGCCAGATTCGCGGTTTGGATCGTCATCCATTTCGTCCCAGTGCCCATCATCTTCTACGCCCGTAGAAATGAACTTAACACCCGTGGCAAGGGTAGCAACCCAGAACATGGCAAACGCCACAGCAGCCACTAACTCATATTGACTATCAACGATACTTGAGCCGTGAATGACTTCGTCTAAAATAAATGGTAATGCCAAAGCGGCGATTAAACTAATAATGAAGCTATAAATAAATAATGTGCGTCTCATAATGACTCGATATCTCAGATTTTATTGTTTTAGTATTAAAGTATTGCACCGCTACCTTTGTCCATTTGCATATCCTAGGCGGCATAAAGTCGGTACAATCACGCAAGATTATAGAAAAACCAGCGTCCAATCAAACACTTGATATATAAAACACTATTTTTTTGCAACTTCTTGAGAATATCATGAATAATGCCGCCGATATCGTCGAATTACAGCAACAAATTGCCTTTCAAGAACAAACAATAGACACTCTCAACGAAGTTGTGAGCAAACAGCAAAAGGATCTCACTAGGATGGACCGAGCACTGGGGTTATTGGCGCAGCAGATGACGAGCTTGCAACAAACTGCAGATGCTGGCCAAGGTGGTCCCGAGGCAAATCAGCCACCCCCACATTACTAGTTTAGTTCGACCCGAAACTTCTATTAACGTAAATATCAAAACGATTAGATTTACCTTCAAGCCGATAAGTGGGCTTGCGCTGAGCAAGGTCTGGTGCAATTCTTGGTCGCTTTACCACCACCCTATGGCTGGCTAAGGCCAGGGCTGGTGCCAACAGATCATCAGAGTCTTCATCAAACCCTACCAACTGCCGAAACAGCGCCATTTCTTTTTTTACTTGGGCGGATTTTCCTGAATGAGGGAACATAGGGTCTAAATAAATAACTTGAGGTGCTGCGTCCTGCCAAGCGGCCATCACAGACAAAGCATCACCTTCTTTTAGGCACATTGCTGCCACAATGCCGCCAACGTCAATGTCCAATGCACCCCTGGACAAACCATCTGCCAACAAAGCCCTCACTACCGGCTGACGCTCTGCCATAGACACCTGACAACCTAGGCTGGCTAATACAAAGGCATCGCCACCTAACCCCGCAGTTAAATCAAGCATACTCGGGCGCACTGAGCCTTGCACACCCACGGCCTTGGCAACCTGCTGCCCTTTGCCGCCACCGAAGACCCTTCGGTGGCGTGCTTTGCCTGCTGAAAAATCAACCCGCACGGCACCACTGCGCCCGTCCACTGGTTCTAAACCCAAGCCTTCAGGGGTAAAACGTAATAAAAAATCATACCCTTTGTTGGTTTTCTTGATAACAGGTATACCAAGTTCTAGGGCTAATGCTGACTCTAAAAACTGGAAACCCGCCGCTACAACAGCTAACTTAGTGTCGGTAGTATCAGCCAACATAAGCCCACTCCCAAGACCATACGATAGACGACAAAGGGCCACATGCCCATACGACTAATCACTTGCATAAACAACACGATACACAACCAAGCACTTGCAAAGGACACTACTAACCCAATTAGCATAGGCGCCCATACAACCGCAACTGCACTGGTCACCAATTCAAGGGTCATTAGACTAGATGCTGCTAAGATGATTGGAATAGACATTAAAAAGGAAAAACGTGCGGCGGCTTCACGCGTGTAACCGAGCATGAGCGCAGCAGTCATGGTGATGCCGGAGCGGGAGGTGCCGGGTAACAAGGCTAAGGCTTGGGCCAAACCTATGCATAAGGTGTGACGCCAACTCATGGCTGCTATTTGATGCTGTCTGCGGCTGCGCCAGTCTGCCCAACCAAGCAGTAAACCAAAAGCAAGAGTCGTCACAGCCACCACCCACAGCGCCCGCGCGTTCACTTCTATCCAGTCCTTAAGTACCAAACCAAAAAACACCGCTGGTAAGGTTGCTACGATCAGCATTAACGCCAAGGTTGCCTGCTGATTCAAGCGTTTTTGTTGCTGCCATTGACACAAGCCTTCAACCATACGAATTAAGTCTTTTCGCAGATAAATAACTACTGCCAATAAGCTACCCAAATGCACCGCTACGTCGAAGGTTAAGCCTTGATCAGGCCAACCTAACAATAAACTTGGAAACAATAAGTGGGCCGAGCTGGAGATGGGTAAGAATTCGGTAATGCCCTGAATTAAAGCAATGATACTAGCTTGGATCCAATCCATGGGTAATCCTCAGTAGGGAAAGCAGACTATTGGTAGCGCGGCAATTTCTGCCATGTAACCTCATCACGCAAGTATACAGGTAACGCATCTTCAGGAGCACATTGGCGCCCTAGAGCAAAGTCAGCCCCTGCTAAGCGCGCCATTTCTAATGCTCTTGGCTGTAGATCTGAACATACCGATTGAGCAGATGCAATAATTGCTTGGGGTATATTAGCCACCGCCATGCCACTACCACAGGCAGCATAAAGCGAATTAACCACCTCTACTTGCGTTGGTGAGCACACTCTTTCTGCAACTTGGGGTAGGGCAATTTCGGGGTGATCTTCGTCAATGATGTATTCACCCCAGTACACCTCTCCCATACGCGCATCTAAACTACAGGCATAGGCTAGGTTGGCAATATTAGACTGCTGATGCAGGCGCAACGCAAGGGCTGCGAGGGTTGATATGGGGAGCACTTTGCAATCGATACCAAAAGCCAAACCTTGAGCCACACCTGCGGCGATGCGAATACCTGTAAACGAACCCGGCCCACGACCATAGGCGATCGCGTCGAGGTTAGACATTTTTACATCAGCTGCTAGCAACAAGTCTTTCACCATGGGCAACAACCGCTTTGTATGTTGCCGCTCCGTGGGTTCTTCTTTGCCCATTAAAAGGCCAGCGTCATTCCATAAAGCGACACTGCAGGCATTGCCAGAAGTATCCAGTGCCAATATGTGAGTCATCTTCGATGTTACTTGTCGAGTGCTGAAAAAACAGCTGCTTTAATGTCGCTCACACTTCCTACACCTGCAATATAATGATATGCCGGTGCAGCAGGGCCGTCAGAGGCAATTAAACTCTTGTAGAAATCAATTAATGGTGCTGTTTGCTGATGGTATATGCTTAAGCGCTGGCGCACTGTATCTTCTTGATCATCAGCACGTTGAACCAAATCTTCACCAGTCACATCGTCTTTACCTGTTTGCTTTGGGGCATTAAAAACAAGGTGATAAGTACGGCCAGAACCAGGGTGCACTCGGCGGCCACTCATACGCTTAATAATTTCTTCGTCAGCAACGTCAATTTCAACCACTCCATCAATTGAGATACCAGCGTCTTTTAACGCTTGAGCTTGCGGAATTGTGCGTGGAAAGCCATCAAACAAAAAGCCCTTTGTACAATCGTTGTGAGTAATACGTTCCTTAACTAAATTGACAACTAACTCATCGGAGACTAAGCCACCTTGGTCCATTACTTTTTTAGCAATTTGGCCTAACTCGGTGCCCAGCTTAACTGCTGCTCGTAGCATATCACCTGTAGAAATCTGAGGAATACCGTACTTTTCAGTAAGGTACTGTGCTTGCGTACCTTTACCTGCGCCAGGCGCCCCCAAAAGGATTAACTTCATGATTTAACTCCAAAGAATTTAAGATACTATGGCCATTATTTAATAGTAGAGTCAATCCATGTTCGACTATATTAAGATGCCTTAGCAAAGGGACGAAAAAGGGAGGCCTTTTTATCACCATCCGTTTGTTAAGAAACCCATTATTCAAATACACATTTTACTCGGCCGAGTAGTGTAACTAAAACTATACTTTAGTGCCACGGGCGTTAAGTAAAACTGGCTTATAGCGGATATAAGCGCACTATCAACACACTATAAGCCTTGGGCCTTAGCCGCATCCCAGCCTGCATCCATACGTTCTAAGCTGACATTTTCTAGCTGTTCTCCAGCCTCTAACAACTGTGATTCTAAGAAGCGAAAACGTCGCTCAAATTTGGCGTTAGCAGCTCGCATCACTTGTTCTGGGTCTTGTTTTAAATGCCTAGCCATATTGACACAGGCAAACATTAAATCACCTAGCTCTTCTAGAGTGTGGTCCTTGTCGCCACTAGCAAAAGCCTGCTGAACCTCTTCCAGCTCTTCTGCCATATTGGCCAGCACGGGCGTTAAATCAGGCCAATCAAAACCCACATTGGCCGCGCGCTTTTGCAACTTTGCACTGCGCTGCATAGCGGGCAAGGCATTAGGCACATCATCTAACACAGAGTGCTGCTGCTTAGCATCACGCTCGGCCTGCTTAATACTTTCCCAACGCTCTAACACCTGATCAGCATCCAGACCTGTTGCCCCTTGCTTCAGTCCATTGGCTTGGGGGGCAAACACATGGGGGTGGCGACGAATTAGTTTATCAGACATAGTTTGAGCTACATCGGCAAATTCAAAACTACCTTCTTCACGGGCTAGCTGGCAATAGAACACTACTTGAAATAACAAGTCCCCAAGCTCGTCCCGCAACTGCATCCGATCATCGGACTCTATGGCGTCCGCAACCTCATAGGCTTCTTCTAAGGTATGGGGCAAAATACTACGGAAATCTTGTTTCAGATCCCACGGACAACCGCCATCTGGGTTACGTAATTGAGCCATAATATCCAACAACTGTTGCATAGCATCGTCAGTATTAGTTGTATGTTTAGCCATTTTTTTGTCGCCTCACATCCAACACGTTAGGTAGTTGGCTTATTTTATCTAAGATGCGGCCGAGTAGGTCCAAACGAGGTATGTCGATGGTCATTGAAATCGTCGCCGAATGGGTTTTTTTGTCGACGTTAGTGCTGATATTACCCAAGTTAACGTTTTCATTGCCCAACACCATAACAACTTCACTCAATAAGCCAGATCGATCTACCGCTTCAATAAAGATGTCTACAGGGTAGGTGTGCTCACTACTGCCAGACCAGCTCACTTCGATAATACGTTGACGGTCACGTTCAGCCATATTCATAATATTAAGGCAGTCTTGACGATGCACAGAAACACCACGAGTGAGGGTAATGAAGCCAGTTATTGGGTCACCTGGCACTGGCTTGCAACAATTAGCCATGGTGGTTAGGAGATTACCTACACCGGCTATTTGAACATCATTAGCAGCGACTGAAGTAGACTTAGTCTTGCCATTTAAGAGACTAAGGTCTAGCTGCTTCTTAGACTTAAGATTCGGCTCTACTTGTTGTTGGGCA
Source organism: Oceanospirillaceae bacterium ASP10-02a (assembly GCA_905182035.1). GTDB lineage: Bacteria > Pseudomonadota > Gammaproteobacteria > Pseudomonadales > Balneatricaceae > Njordibacter. The sequence goes on from CAJIZL010000015.1 coordinate 45,403, forward strand.
GCATTAATAACCTGAGCTAAACGAACATCGCCGGCACCTAAAGCCGCATACATGTCTTCTACATGTTTAAAGTTGATAGCAGCAGCGATTTGATTATAGTCCAGACCTGTAATAGCCATGCGACGCATTTCACGCTCCACCAACTGGCGTCCCGCAGTAGCATTTTTATCTTTGTCTAGCTGTTTAAAATAGTGGCTAATTTTAGCCCGCGTACGACCAGCGTTTACATAGCCTAAGTTTGGATTCATCCAATCTCGACTCGGCGCACCGCCTTTAGACGTCATGATAGAGACCTGATCGCCAGTTTGTAAACCATAGGTGAGGGGCACTATACGGCCATGGATTTTTGCCCCACGACAGGTATTACCTACTTCTGTGTGCACGCGGTAAGCAAAATCAATAGGTGTAGCCCCATTAGGCAGATCCACTACGTGGCCTTCAGGAGTAAACACGTAAATACGATCTTGCTCCGCATCACTCTTAACTTGGTTGACAAACTCAACTCCATCGCCCACTTCGTCATGCCACTCCAATACCTGACGTAGCCATGCTAGTTTATCGTCGTATGAGCTTCCATTGCTATTAACATCGGTGCCTTTGTACAACCAATGGGCACACACACCAAGCTCTGCTTCATCGTGCATAGCAAAGGTACGAATCTGAATTTCTACAACTTTGCCTTCTGGACCAATCACCGCCGTATGCAAGGAGCGGTAGCCGTTTTCTTTAGGGGTAGCAATATAGTCGTCAAATTCCTGAGGGATATTACGCCACAAACCATGGACGATACCCAAGGCGGTATAACAGTCGGTAAGTTCAGGCACCAGTATACGTACTGCACGCACATCGTAAACTTGAGAAAACTCAATGTTCTTGCGTTGCATTTTGCGCCAGATACTATAAATATGCTTAGCTCGGCCCATGATATCTGGCTCAACGCCCGCGCCCATGAGTTGTTCTGTTAGATCAGCTAGCACGCGTTCAATGTAGTCTTGCCTATCCATGCGCCGCTCGTCTAAAAACGAGGCAATTTCTTTATAGGCATTAGGCTGAAGGTAACGAAATGATAGGTCTTCAAGTTCCCACTTAACAGCGCCAATACCTAGGCGGTGAGCCAAAGGCGCGTATACATCAAAAACTTCTCGGGATACTAGGTAGCGTTTTTTTCGATCCACATTTTTTACTGCTCGAATGGCGCAGGTACGCTCAGCCAGTTTAATCAATGCAACACGCACATCATCTACTAGGGACACCAGCATCTTACGAACGTTGGTTAGCTGGCCATCTGATTGGCCTAAAATGCTATCTCGTGTGGGACTTTGTAAGTTGCTGATAGCAGCCATCTGCAACACACCATCAATCAACCTGGCTACCACTGGACCAAAGATCTCCTTAACATCGTTAAGGGGCAATTTATTTTCACGCACAGCTCGATATAACACTGCAGCTACCAAGGTTTCTTCGTTCACCTGCAGGGTGGTTAAAATTTCGGCCATTTCAAGTCCAGTGCGAAAGCAGTCAACTTCTTCTGTGGCCCAAATATCTTCACTTTTGCTGGCGTGGTCACGAACTTCTTGGGCCAATTCACAGGCCTTTTGTAGGCGGCTGGTATCTGCCAGCTCTACTTGATTTTGCAAGCCCGCCATCCAGGCTTGGATATCAACGTTACCGTCAGCATGGGTTGGGTGTATTGCGCGTACCTGTACCATGGTTAAATTCCGTCTAAATAGCGCGCTAAGGCGCGCTCGTTATTGTAGTTCATCTGTTATTACTTGAGCATTATTTTCGAACAAGTAAAGCCATAACTTCTAAGTGAGGGGTATGGGGAAACATGTCTATACAGCCCACTTTAGCAACGTTTAGCCCAAGGGCCTGAAATTCTTTTAAATCTCTCGCCATAGATGCAGGGTTGCATGACACATAAACCACACGTTCCAAGGGCTGACCTTTGAGTAACTGGGCAATGCCTTTAGCCCCCGCACGAGGAGGGTCTAATAAGGCTTTATTAAAGGACTTTTTCTGCCACAGCTTGCGGGCGCTAGCATCAAACAAGTCTGCATGTTCGAAGTCGACCAAAACCAAACCATTGCGCTGAGCGTTCTTACGGCCTTGTTTTACCATGGAATAGTCACCTTCTAAGGCCAATACAGCAACACCTTGATCAGCCATGCTTGCAATCGGCAGGGCAAAGTTACCCACACCACTGAACAAATCTAACACTTGGTCCCCAGCTTTTGGCTCCAGCCATTCTAGAGCCTGAGCAACCATGCCTTGGTTAACCTTGGCGTTTACCTGAACAAAATCTTGTACTGCAAAATCTAACTCAATGGGCTTGTCTATTCCAGCCACTACTAAACTGTAGCTTAGCCCCTCTATATTGCCACTTAACCATAGGTCATCATGGTCCGTTTGCTGGCACACCATACTAATTGCGTGCTGCGCACCAAAATTAGCCAACAGCTGCTGATCTTCGGCTGTCAGCGTGGCCGATACCTTTAAACTAATACAGGCTCTTGCATCAGCTTGTAATAGCTCCACATGGGTAACCCATTGTGTATGTTCCAAAGCCACTAATATTTCACGTAGAGGCACTAATAGTTTAGACAGAGCTGGCTCCAATACGGGACACTGGCTGATTGGCACAATGTGTTTATGGCCACTTTGACGAAAACCCAGCAATAAGGTTTTGCTGTCAGCAAAATAACGTGTAGCCAGCTGCGCCCGGCGGCGGTAGCCAAGGCTTTGACCAGTAATAGGTTGCGCCCATTGTTTAGGTTCGATATCCGCTAGACGACGTAATTGCTCAGCAATAGCGGCCTGCTTAAAACTTATTTGAGCCACTGGCTCTAAGTGCTGCAATTGACAACCACCACACGTGTCGTACACAGGACAAAAAGGTGAAACTCGTTGATCACTGGCCTGCTTAAGCTCCAACAAACGGGCTTCAGCGTGGGTTTTATGGTCGCTAAGCACTTCTGCCTTCACCAATTCACCTTGCAATCCACCCTCAACAAAAATAGTTTTTCCTTGCCAGCGACCAACACCACGACCATCGTGACTTAGGTCTTCAAGCTCTATGTGTAAGTGCTTACCTACAGGCAAAGTGACCACTTCAACGTCTTCTTGGGCTTGAGCACGCTTTTGCTTAGCCGAGGCCGAAGGGTTTTTAAGTTTAAGTTTGCGCTGTAAGGGCGATAAACGGGCCATGATTAAGCAAATACTCCAGTGGATAAGTAGCGATCGCCACGATCACAAATAATACAAACAATAACAGCATTTTCAACCTGCTTAGACAGCCGCAATGCGCCAGCTACGGAACCACCAGAAGACACCCCAGCAAAGATGCCTTCCTCTGTCGCTAAGGCTTTCATAGTTGCTTCCGCTTCAGCCTGGTCCATGTCAATAATGGCATCCACTTTTGCGGCGTCAAAAATACTTGGCAAGTAGGCTTCAGGCCAGCGACGAATGCCGGGGATTTGCGAATCTGGCTTAGGCTGCAGGCCATGAATCTGTATCTCTGGGTTTTGTTCCTTTAAATAAGCCGATAACCCCATGATAGTGCCTGTGGTGCCCATGGAGCTAACCAAATGGGTAATTTTACCTTGGGTTTGCTGCCACATCTCAGGACCAGTTGTGCGGTAATGGGCCAATGGGTTATCACTATTGGCGAACTGGTCAAGCACCTTGCCTTCACCACGGGCCTGCATGGCTAGGGCTAAATCCCGAGCACTTTCCATACCTTGAGCTGCAGTCACTTCAATCAGTTCAGCGCCATAAGCAGCCATAGACGCCTTACGTTCTAAGCTCATGTTATCAGGCATAATTAACTTCAGTTGATAGCCTTTTATAGCTGCCACCATGGCTAGGGCAATACCCGTGTTGCCGCTGGTGGCTTCAATAAGCACATCACCAGGTTGGATATCACCACGTTTTTCTGCTTCTGTAATCATGCTCAGGGCTGGACGATCTTTCACCGAGCCTGCTGGATTGTTGCCCTCAAGCTTGGCCAGAATGACATTACTAGTATTACCCGGCAAACGCTGTAAGCGAACTAAGGGCGTATTGCCTACATAGTCTTCTATGGTGGGAAACTTGTGCATACTGACCTCTAGTTAACAGCCTAGCTTAGCACTACAAAAGCTAAGGCTTGGTCCAATTCGTCGGCAATACTGATATGGGTTTTTTGGCTACCCAAATCAGCTTGACGTTGTGCAGCTGCCCCACTAAGGATAAGCAGAGGCGCACCCATTTCATCGTGTTCTATGTGCATTTGCTGCCAAGAAATACCACGGCCAATACCCGTTCCTAAGGCTTTGGCGGCGGCCTCTTTAGCAGCAAAGCGTTTGGCCAAAAAAGCAGCTGGCTGGCTGGCTACATCAAACTGAGCCATTTCCAACTCTGTGAGTATACGCTGGGCAAACTTGCGCCCTGAGCGTTCTAGGGCCGCTTCAATACGAGCGGTTGCTACGATATCCGTGCCAATTGCCTTAACCATGTGCTGTCTCGTTGTGCCGTGTTAGACGCGGCTAGGGCGTTGGGGTTCACGGGCAGCTAACATCAGTGCTTTCATGTTTTTTACCGCCTGAGGCAGGCCAACAAATAGCGCATCCGCAATTAAAGAGTGGCCAATATTAAGTTCGTTAAATTCAGGGATTGCAGCGATGGCTTCTACGTTTTGTAAGGTCAGTCCGTGACCACCATTAACAATAAGCCCAATACTGGCGGCATAGGTTGCGCATTCCGCTATACGCACCAGCTCGGCGTGTTGTTGGGCATAATTGGTGGCGTCGGCATAAGCACCCGTGTGTATCTCTATAAGCTCTGCACCTGTGCGTTTTGCTGCATCTATCTGTTGCTTGTCGGCATCTATAAACAAAGAAATCTGAATGCCTACAGCTTGCATACGCTGGCATGCAGACTTGATTTTTGCTTCTTGAGAGGCCACGTCTAAGCCACCCTCTGTGGTGAGCTCTTGACGCTTTTCTGGTACCAAACACACATAAGTTGGGGCAATCTCTACGGCTAAATCAACCATAGCATCGGTTACTGCTATCTCAAAGTTCATGCGTGTTTGTAACACTTGGGACATAACGCGCACGTCACGCTCTTGAATGTGGCGTGCATCTTCCCGCAAATGCACAGTAATACCATCTGCACCAGCTTGTTCTGCATCTAAAGCGGCTTTTACTGGGTCTGGATAGCGTGTACCCCGAGCTTGGCGTAGGGTCGCGATATGATCTACATTTACGCCTAATAAAATTCGATTTGGATCAACCATTTTTTGTCTTCTCTTAATTGTCGCTAGTCTTACTTCGGCAAACTAATATTAGTTACTTTTTAACGATAGTGTGGAATAGATTACGGCTTTGTAATGGTTTGCCGCCCAAGAGCTGGTCTAAGTTAGCTCGAGCCATGTACTTAGCGACTTTAAGGCACTCGCTATCAGTGTATTGGCCTGCCGCTAATTGCAGCAATATCTTACCGTTAATCGAAGGGGCACTAATGCCCTCACGATGGTGGATTTGGCTTAAACAAACCCCTTGCAGTGGATGTAACTGATAACCTGCTTCCACCACTACTGGCTCGCCCGTTACATAGTCTTTATCTAACACCATATGATACCCCAGTTCGTCCATTAGATGGACCTCAAAGGGGCGCAAACATTGTTCTAATACGGAATTTCCCGTCAACTGATTGAGCAAGGCTTGGTAGTAGGCAAATAAATTGGGGTGAGGGTCATCTGACGCCAGTAACTTGAGCAACAGCTCATTAACATAGAGGCCACCGTAAAGGCTGTTACCAACTATGTCTAATGGCGGACCGGCCCCATCAAACTGAAGGCTTGTACGTAATTCACCACGCCCTGTAAAGCTCACCATAAGCGGCGTAAAGGGCTGAACTAAAGCGCGTTTAGCCGGCTGTTTACCCTTTGATTTTCGCGCCCCATGAACAATCACCGACACTCGGCCTTGGTGGAGCGTAAACAAATCAGCAATGACGCTACTTTCCCGCCATGGGCGGCTGTGTAATACGTAGGCGGGCTGCTGTTCAGTCATACTAGTTTAATCGAGGCCGTCGTAACCTAAGCTTTGTAAAGCTCGCTCATCATCAGACCAGCCACTTTTCACCTTTACCCACAGTTTGAGCATTACCTTACACTCAAACATACGCTCCATATCCACCCGCGCATCACGTCCGATCTGTTTAATTCGGTCGCCTTTGTCACCGATAAGGATACGTTTTTGGCCTTTCCGCTCTACTAAAATTAAAGCTCCTATATGCAGCACCGGCCCATCTTGGGCAAATTCTTCTATCTCTACGGTCATTTGATAAGGCAGTTCATCACCTAACTGCCGCATGATTTTTTCACGAATCAACTCCGCAGTGATAAAACGCGCACTGCGGTCGGTTACTTGGTCTTCAGGAAAAAAGTGGCGTCCATTAGGTAGTTGGTCAAGCACACATTGCTCTAACTGCTCGACTGAAGCACCTGTATGGGCCGCGATAGGCACCAATACCGCGTTAGGCAAACGCTGCTGCACTTCTTGTAAATACGGTAATAAGGACTGTTTATCATCGAGTATGTCAATTTTATTAATGGCTAAAATCACCGGGCAATTGGCAGCTTTAACTTTTTCGTAGACGTGCTCGTCAGCCTCGTTCCAGCGTGTACGATCTACCATAAAAATTACTAAATCTACGTGCTTTAAGGCACTAGAAGCAGCTTTATTCATGTAGCGGTTAATAGCTTTGTCGGCTTGATCTATATGCAAACCCGGCGTATCCACATAAACAACCTGCACGTCACCTTCGGTTTTAATACCCAGAATTTGATGGCGTGTGGTTTGCGGCTTACGAGAAGTAATGCTAATTTTCTGGCCCAATATACGATTAAGTAAAGTGGATTTGCCTACATTAGGTCGGCCCACAATAGCTACATATCCACACTTTGTGTTGCTGTCATTTTGGGCTGCTAGCCAGGTATCTAAATCTGTCATGGTATATTTTCTGCTATAAAGACTCTTGGCCAAGTTGCTGTAATGCTAACGTGGCCGATTTCTGCTCTGCGATACGGCGGCTGGAGGCTTCCGCTTTGGTTGGTTTATCAAGTAAGCTGCTGTGGCATTCTATGATAAACATTTGCTCGTGATCTTGCCCCTTAACATCAATCAGCTGGTACACGGGCAAATCAGATTTCTTTGCTTGTAGATACTCTTGCAATCGCGTTTTAGGATCTTTTTGGGTATCAGTGAGACTCAAATTTTCTAGCCTAGAGGCAAACCAATCCAAAATTCGCACCTGGCAAACATCCATCCCCGCATCTTTATAAATAGCTCCAATGATGGCTTCGGTAGCATCAGCCAAAATCGATTCACGTCGCTGCCCACCACTTTTTAGCTCCCCAACACCTAGTTTTAAGCAAGGACCAATGTGCATTTCTTTAGCCACTTCAGCAAGCGTCACACCTTTTACTAAGCCTGCACGCAAACGACTTAATTGACCTTCGCGGGCTTTGGGGAACTTATCAAACAAAGCATTAGCAATAACAAAGTTAACAATTGAATCACCTAAAAACTCTAAGCGTTCGTTATTGTGGTGGCCACAAGATCGGTGAATTAGCGCCAACTCCAACAGTGTCAAATCGGCAAAGGAATGGCCAATTGCCGCACACAATGTATTAATTTTTTGCTGATAGGCCGTTGCGGCAGGCGCTCTCATATTAATCTATGCTACCGGCAGTACTAAAATTGGGCAAACTAAAAAAGTTTTCCCAGTGTAACCACACGGCAATGGCTTTACCGGTAATGTTTTCTTGTGGCACAAAGCCCCAATAGCGACTGTCATTACTGCCATCTCTGTTGTCACCCATCGTGAAGTACTTTCCCTGTGGAATGGTGATTACGCCGTTTTTACCTGGGTTTTTATTACGCCATATAAGGTGTTCAACATCACCTATTTGCTCTTTATAGATTTCCGTCGTTGGCGACTGATCAGCGACATAAGTCTGAGCCATCTGTTCGCCGTTGATATAAATGACTTTATTGCGTAGCTCTAAGGTATCACCAGGCACAGCAACCACCCGCTTAATAAACTTAATCGCCGTATCCTTTGGGTACTTAAAAACCATCACATCACCCACTTTTGGCTCATTGTAGTTAAATACCTTAGTGCCTAGTACTGGCAACCGTATGCCGTATTCGAATTTATTGACGACAATAAAATCTCCCACCGTAAGAGTAGGCAACATAGAACCTGAAGGGATCTGGTAAGGCTCCATAAAAAAAGAACGTAGGATCAATACAAAGGCCAACACAGGAAAAAACGAACGGCTGTATTCTGCAAACATCGGTTCGCGCATCACTTTGTTTTGGTCGGCTTCAGGCAACGTACCACCAGCACTAGCCGTTGCCAGAACCAAGGCTTTAACACGGGCAGGTTTCCACAACCACACATCTAACGCATAACCAATACCAAACACCCCTACCAGCACAGTGAGCAGTAATTCAAAATCAAAATCCATCATGGTCTATGTATCCTTTATCTCTAATAACTGTGTACTTAACTAACAGTTTAGCTATCTAGCTTAAGTACGGCCAAGAATGCATCTTGTGGGATTTCAACACTGCCCACTTGCTTCATGCGCTTCTTACCTTCTTTTTGTTTCGACAAAAGTTTCTTCTTGCGACTAATGTCGCCACCGTAACACTTGGCCGTTACGTTTTTACGCAAGGCTTTAACCGTGGTACGAGACACAATATTGCCGCCAATGGCAGCCTGAATCGCAACATCAAACATCTGTCTAGGAATCAGTTCTTTCATTTTCTCACATAAAGCTCTGCCACGGGACTGGGCGTTATCGCGATGCATAATCACCGCTAAAGCATCCACCCGCTCACCATTAATAAGAATATCCAAACGCACTAGTTTGGCCTCTTCAAAACGCACAAAGTTGTATTCTAAAGACGCATAACCACGGCTCACAGACTTAAGACGGTCAAAGAAATCTAAGACCACCTCACTCATCGGCATGTCATAGGTCAACGCAACCTGAGTGGCGGTGAATTGCATATTCTTCTGCACGCCACGTTTCAACACACACAAAGTAATGACGTTACCTAAGTGCTCTTGTGGCACTAAAATATTAGCTTCCACAATAGGTTCACGCATTTCTGCCACACCACCCATATCAGGCAGTTTTGATGGGTTATCCACATAGACCACTTTACCGTTATTGAGCTCTAGTTCGTAGATTACAGTGGGCGCCGTAGTTAACAAATCAAGATTATATTCACGTTCTAAACGCTCTTGAATAATCTCCATGTGCAACATGCCCAAGAAACCACAACGGAAACCAAAACCTAAGGCATCAGAGCTTTCTGGCTCATAAAACAAGGAGGCATCGTTCAGGCTTAGCTTAGCCAAGGCTTCACGGAAATCTTCATAGTCATCAGAGCTAGTAGGGAACAAACCAGCATATACCTGGGGCTGAACTTTCTTAAACCCAGGTAGGCTTTCAACGTCAGCAGTTTTAAGGTGAGTTAAGGTATCGCCAACTGGTGCGCCATGAATGTCTTTAATACCAGCAACCACATAACCCACTTCACCAGCTCTTAAGATGCCAGTTTGCGTGCGCTTAGGGGTAAAAATACCAAGATCTTCTACGCCATACTGTATTCCCGTAGACTTCACTATGATTTTATCTTTCTTGCGTAACACGCCATTCTTAATACGCACTAATGACACAATGCCAAGGTAGTTATCGAACCAAGAATCAATAATTAGCGCTTGTAGTGGCTTATCTTCGTCACCAATGGGTGGTGGAATTAATTCAATCAATTGTTCCAGCACGGCTTCCATGCCTAAGCCACTTTTAGCCGAGGCTTCAACTGCGTCACTGGCATCGATGCCAATGACTTCTTCAATTTCTTGCTTTACCTTGTCTGGATCGGCTTGAGGCAGGTCCATTTTATTTAACACGGGTACCACTTCTAAGCCCAGTTCTAGTGCCGTATAACAGTTGGCAACAGATTGCGCTTCTACGCCTTGTGCTGCATCCACCACTAAAAGTGCACCCTCACAGGCTTCTAAAGAGCGAGATACTTCGTAGGAAAAGTCTACGTGTCCAGGAGTGTCAATAAGGTTAAGTTGATAGATTTTGCCATCTTTACTGGGGAAATCCAAAGTCACACTTTGAGCTTTAATGGTGATGCCGCGTTCGCGTTCAATATCCATGGAATCCAGCACTTGCTGCTCCATTTCACGATCTGACAAGCCGCCACACATTTGGATAAAGCGATCTGCAATAGTGGACTTGCCATGATCGATATGAGCGATAATGGAAAAGTTGCGGATCAGGGAGTTGATGGCCATGCGATGACTTCCGAGTTACCCCCACTAAGAAACCAAGAGCAGGGGTGCATAAAAGAGCGGAATTATATCCTAGTTGAAGCCAAAAAACCGCAGCAAGGCCACCTGCTACGGTTTTGTTAAAGCCATTTATGGTTATTTTTACTGGCTAATGTGAGTGATCACCTTTTTTGTCACGTTTTTACATATGCTCTGCTCGTTTGTCAGCCATCTCATCACGCATGACTTGATATTGTTCTACCTGCTCTGGCGTTAGCACATCCACAATTTGCGCTTCAACATTGGCGCGCTCAATTAAACGCTGCACCATGTTCTGGCCGTGCAAAGTGCCAATCGCTGTAGCCTTAGCAATGTAGGCATCGGTGCCAGACTCTAACTGCCTTAACTCTAAAAGCTGCGCCACCATAGCTCGTTGATCACCTAACGCGCCTTGATGCTGACTTTTCATGATGTGCTTGATAGCACCTTCTTGCGCTTCTGTCAGGTCGAGTGACTTAGCGATCCTGCGAACCATTTTGTGGCCCTGTTTGCCGTCCTTGTACGCGTGACTTTTTTGATCAGTGTGCTGAGTGTCGCCGTGATGGCAGCCTTTACCATCTGCCATTGCCATTGATATACCCACCAAACCTACCAGCACTATAGTTGGTACGATCATTAAGCTGCGCTTGATATATGTTTTAATGGTCTTGCCCCTAGCTAAGTAGTCTCCCTAATGGGAAGGCTCTATTATAGGGGTCCAACTGCAAGGGTGGGTGCAGACACTGCAAAAGAGTGCAAAGATAACGTTGGTTTTGTGACAAGATCACAGGCACCATCTAAATTTAGTCCACTTGGGCTAAATTGCCTTTTTCTTGCAACCAGGACTTACGATCGCCTGAACGTTTTTTCGCTAACAGCATATCCATCACTTCCATGGTGCCGTCACCTGCTTCTAGGCTAAGTTGCACTAGCCTCCGACTATCTGGCTTCATGGTGGTTTCTCTTAACTGAGAAGGGTTCATTTCACCCAATCCCTTAAACCGCTGAACATTAACCTTGCCGCGCTTTTTCTCAGCGGTAATATGATCCAACACACTTTGTTTTTCGTTTTCATCAAGGGCATAAAATACTTCTTTGCCAATATCGATACGATACAAAGGTGGCATAGCCACATACACATGGCCTGCAGCGACTAGTGGTTTAAAATGGCGCACAAACAAAGCACATAGTAGCGTGGCTATATGTAAGCCATCTGAATCAGCATCGGCCAAGATACAAATTTTACCGTATCGTAACCCATCTAAATTGTCAGCACCTGGGTCTACACCCATAGCAACAGCGATATGGTGCACTTCCTGAGAGGCCAATATTTGCCCAGAATCAACTTCCCAAGTGTTGAGAATCTTACCCCGCAAAGGCAAAATGGCTTGAAATTCTCGCTCCCGTGCTTGCTTGGCAGAACCACCAGCAGAGTCACCTTCCACCAAAAATAGCTCACCACGGCTAACATCGGTACCACTGCAGTCAGCCAATTTTCCAGGTAAAGCCGGACCTTGGGTGATTTTTTTACGGATAACTTTTTTGCCAGCCCGTAAGCGTTTTTGAGCATGGTTAATCACCAGTTCAGCTAACAATTCGCCTTCGTCCGTGTGCTTATTGAGCCATAAACTAAAAGCATCCTTCACTTCACCAGAGACGTAAGCCACAATTTGGCGTGAAGAAAGTCGCTCTTTTGTTTGGCCAGAAAACTGTGGATCTTGCATTTTTACCGACAATACAAAGCAGCAACGGTCCCATATATCTTCTGGGCCAAGCTTCACACCACGAGGGAGTAGGGCCCTAATTTCACAAAATTCCCTCAGTGCCTCCAGCAAGCCGCTACGCAAACCGTTCACATGAGTGCCACCCTGCGAGGTTGGGATCAGGTTGACATAACCTTCTTGGGTTAGGTCTCCACCTTCTGGCAACCACTGCACTGCCCAGTCCACACCTTCAATTTCACTTTTACGGCTACCTACAAAAGGCGTTTCTGGTAGGCAGTTATAACCCTCATTAGCAGCTTGCAGGTAATCGTCTAAACCCTCCTGGTAATACCATTCATGTTTTTCTTTAGTAGCACTGGTTAAATCTAAAAAGGTTACTTTTAAGCCACTGCATAACACGGCCTTAGCTCGCAACACATGCTTAAGCCGCACCACAGAAAATTTAGCAGAGTCAAAATACTGTGGATCAGGCAGAAAAGTAACACTGGTACCCGTGTTACGCTGGCCCACGGCATCCACTACCTCTAGCTCGCTGACTTTATTGCCACTGGCAAAAGCAATGCGGTGCACTTCACCATTACGTCGAATTTTCACCTCTAGGGCCAAGGTCAAAGCGTTTACAACAGAAATGCCCACACCGTGTAAACCGCCAGAGAACTGGTAGTTTTTGTTAGAAAACTTACCCCCTGCATGCAAGCGTGTAAGAATGAGCTCCACACCGCTCACCCCTTCTTCAGCATGCATATCTACCGGCATACCACGACCATTGTCAATAACTGTAAGTGAGTGGTCACTATGCAGAATCACATCGATTTGGTCAGCATATCCAGCTAGCGCCTCGTCCACTGAGTTATCAATAACTTCTTGGGCAAGATGGTTCGGACGGGTGGTATCCGTATACATACCCGGACGTTTTTTAACTGGGTCTAAACCACTTAATACTTCAATGGAATCCGCTGTGTAGTTGTCTTGTGCCATGAATTGCTTCACCGATAGTGTCATATTAGAGTTAGCGACAATCTAACATCTCATCGCTAAGGTGTAATAGTAGCAGTAATTGTTTAACTAGCGAGACGTTTTGCGCGTGTATATAAAAATTTGTGTTTTAGACCTTGGGCAACCGCTGTATTGTAGTTTGCATTTGGCCATCAGCTGCGAGGGTAAGCAATCTTAAACCCGGACCAAGTTCCGCTTGCACCTTAAACTCTTGTTGCTGACAAGTAAATTGCACCGCACTAGAAGGCGTAGCAAGAAAACGCACACTACCTATTATCTGGTCAAATTTTTGATGTATATGGCCACACACCACGGCCTTCACTTGGGAGTGCGATGCAATTAAAGCGTTGAACTGCTTGGCGTTACCCAACATTATATCGTCTTGATATAGGGAATTGACCGGCATCGTATTGTGGTGCATAAACACACACACTGGCAGCTGCGAATCACCCTCCAAAACCTGCCTAAGCTCTTCCATCTGAATAGAAGACACGCTACCTCCGCCAATGCCATCTGGCTGATCCGTAGTATTAAGCACCAGCAACCGCCAATGGTCATAGTCTAACACCCGCAGTTGTTGCACTGGCTGACCGGAAACGTGTTGCATAGTGTCACTGTTGTCATGGTTGCCAGCCAACCAAATACACGGGTAAGCTAGGCTACTGAGCTTTTGTTGCAGCCGCCGGTAAGCCGCCTCACTACCAAAATGGCTAAGGTCTCCAGTAAGCATTAACAGATCGACTTGGGCATGATCCTGCAGCCAAGACAAACACTGGTCTAAATGAGCATCAGCATCGACACCCTCGTAGTGAGTTAAGGCATCAGCTTGCAGATGGCAATCGGTAATTTGTGCGATGCGCAAACTCATAGGCTGCCCCACTGGGTTTTAAGTCTTGGGTAATGTAATTGTAACCATTGTGCAGCAATAATGGTGGCCGCGTTAGTCAGCCTACCTTGCTCCAACATCTGCCATAATGTCTGGCGCTCGATCACTTGCACTTTAATGTCTTCACCTTCTGTAGGTAAACCGTGCACCCCTCCTAACTGGCTGGCATCGACAGGGGCACAATAAATATCTAAGCTTTCATTACTACCTCCTGGAGTGACAAGGTATGTGCACACTAACTCCAAGTCACTTTGGGCAATGATGGCGCCAGACTCTTCCTTGCATTCTCGCACAGCCACTTGTTCGGAGGTTTCTTGAGTATCAATCATGCCAGCCACCATTTCGAGCTGCCAAGGGCCATTATCATGGGTCATACCCCCCACCCGGAACTGTTCAATCAACACTACCTGATCTGTCTTGGCATCGTACATAAGCACGGCCACCGCCGGCAACCGCACAACTAATTCCCGTTGCAGTTCTTGGCTCCAACCACCCTTGAACAAACGATGCTGCAGCTTTAGTTTTTGCACTTGATAGAAACCTTGGTATACGGTTTCTTGATGAGCTATTCGTACATCTGGACGTTTAAATGTGGGTTTATACATGGCTTAGATAAAGTCCTGTTATTTATGTTTCGGCCAAAGTCATATTGCCGCTCACAGTTTTGGCTAATAGCAGGGCGTTTTCAACGCAATCACCTAAAGCCACACCATCACGCCAATTACTACGCATATACAAGCCAGGGAATTGAGCTAACACCTCATCGACTAACGCCACCTTTTGCAAATGACCCAAGTCATATTGTGGAATAGCCTTTGGCCATAAACTTTCTTCATGCCATAAAGGTTGCCCCTCAATACCAAGGTAAGGCGATAACTCGTGCAAAACCAGTTCTACCCTCCGCTGGGGTGTTAAAGTCATAGCCTGTTGCCCACGGCCACCGCCAATAAATACCGTGATGAGGTGTTGGTTATCTGGACAGCGCTCAGAAAAAATACTTGAAGGAAATAATACGCCTAAGGTCTGCTTGTTCTCTTTAGTGGGTAACAAACACCCAAAACCATCAAGAGCATGCTTAATTTGACGCTTTTCAAAGGCCATGGTGATACTTGCCACAGCAGGGTAATCAATATCTCGTAAAAACTCTTTAGCTCTAGCGAGCAAGGCTTCATCGGCAGTGGCTAAATCATCTATTAGCCGTGCCACTTGAGCCGCTGGCACAGCCAGAACAACCTGCGATGCCTGCCAAATTTGATCACCAGATCTTGCCTGGTACCCAAACTCGGTGCTATAGGTCAGGCTATCCACTTGGGCATTTAGCTTTACCGCTGGCCCAAGTTGCTGAGCCAGCACCTTGGGCAGTTGGTGTAAACCACCAGCAAAGCTCATCATAGCCCCGTCTAAAGGAGTAATCCCCTGTTCCTGTTGAAGTTTTTCCTGGCGCGACTTAGCTTTCATTTTAGCAACGCCGCCGACAATCATAGAGCCATATTCAACTTCTAGGGCGTAAACTTTAGGCACCGCAGCTCGTACAGATAGCTTCTCAGGATCACCTGCAAAGACACCCGAAACAAACGGGTCAATCATCCAATCCAGCACTTCATGACCCAGCCGGCGCCTGACGTATTCAGCAATACTCTCTTCCCGCGTGGCCTTGCCAATAAAAGGTTCAAACAGCACCCTTATTTTTCCAGCAATACTCAACACCCGGGTAGTAAGGGCGCCAAAGATGCCCATAGGTAAGGCTAGCATACGGCCTCTTTTGCCAATAAACCGCTTGTGAGCAGTTTTCTTTGCCAGCACTATATGAGGCTTTAGTCCGGCCTGCTCTATAAGTTGGGCCATCGCTGGTCGATTGTTGATAAAGGAGTTGGGGCCACGCTCCCACTGACAGCCATATTTTTGCACCGTTTGTAAGTTACCACCTACTTGATTTCCTGCCTCCAGCACAGTGACAGAAAAGCCTTGTTGCTGCAAAAACCAGGCACTTGCTAAACCAGAAATACCCGCACCAATAATGAGCACATGATCAGCTTGTTCTAACTGCTCAGGAGCTTCTGGAAAAGGCCCGGCACTTTGGCTAGTGGGCAATGCTGTATCAGTGTTATGCATAGTTTGAGTCATCTTATGGCAATATTGTAAGGTTAGCAGCTTTGGCCTAAATAGGCTTTGATATGACTGTCCTTTTGTTGCAAAAAATCTTTACTCGGTCCTTGCCAATGCACTCTTCCATCAGCAATAAAGACTACAGTTTCAGCTAGTTCTAAGGCATCTTTGGGCTCGTGAGTGACCAGTAGCACGGTGAGTTGATGTTGCTGACTTAGGCCTTTAACCAACGCCGCCATCTCCTGCCTTAGTGCCGGATCTAATGCACTAAAAGGCTCGTCTAACAATAATAACGGCTTGCGCCGGACCAAAGCGCGGCCTAATGCCACCCTTTGCCGCTGACCGCCCGAAAGCTGCTTAGGCAAGCGGGAACCCAGACCTTTTAAACCCACTTGATCCAGAGCGATTTCTACTTGATCTATTTCATCCGCCGTCAGCCTAAGGCTTGGGCGTATGCCTAAAGCTAGGTTATTAAACACCGACATATGGGCAAATAAATTATGTTCTTGGAACAAACTTGTCACCGGCCTTTGGGCCGGGTCAAGTTGATCCACACGCTGGTCACCAAGCAAAATTTGTGCAGCATCAGTTTGAGGTTGAATAAATCCAGCCAGCAAGTTGAGTAAAGTAGATTTACCAGACCCACTGGCGCCCATAATTGCCACCACTTGGCCTAAAGGAATCTGCAAATCATAACAAAATTGCTGCTCACCTAAACGACAACTTACCTGTTTAAAGTTAATCACTGGAGCCTCCTAAAAGACGCTCTAAAATCACAAAAATCGCCAGACATAATCCCAACAAAACCAAGGCAGTGACACCCGCCGCATCACTTTGGTAGCTCCCCAAACGTTGATACATCAGCAACGGCAGGGTTTGGATATCTGGGCTACCAAACAAAGCTACCACTCCTAAATCACCTGCAGACATAGCCGCCACTAAAGCCAAAGCTAAGCCAATTGGCTTGCGTAATATAGGCCACTCAACATGTCTCAATCGATACCAACCTTGTACCCCTATGCTGCTGCATAGGCGATCGTAATCTCTACCAATTTTAAGGTAGGCTACGGATAATACGCGTAACATATAAGGCAGCCCCATTAAGGCGTTCACCAGCACAACAATATAAAGGTTAATAGCAAACACGTTTACATGGGGGCTTAATCCTATGAATAAACCCGTCGCTAATACCAGAGGTGGCACTACCAAAATGACAGAACCCATCCATTCCACAGCCAGAGCAGCAGCGGCATAGCGCTCACGCCAATGACGCTGAGCTAGTAACAAACCTGAAGCCATTAGCAGGCTCAATAAGGCAGAACTCAAAGCCACCCACAAACTATTACTGAAAGCATTCCATAATCGAAGGTCAAGCAAAACGTCTGCCCAAGCCGTGTTAATACCTGCAATCACTACAGCCAACAAAGGCAATAATACCAACAAAGTAGCCAACAGTAGCACCAACGCATCACTCACAACACCTAACAATGGCTTGAGGTCTGGGCGCATATTTTTGGCCGATGTTTCGAGACTGGTGAATATATCGATGGGCCTTCCTAGGCGCAAACCAGCCCACAAAATAAGCCCACAAAACACTATCTGTAACAGGCTCAAATATACAGCTTTAGCAATATCAAAATCGAACCGTATAGCTTGAAAAATAGCCACTTCAATAGTGGTGGCTTTTGGCCCGCCGCCTAAGGTCATAACAATAGCAAAACTCGTGAAGCACAAGGCAAACACCAATGCAGCTAATTGTGGCAATACACCTTTTAGGTGAGGCCACTCAATATGGCGCCACAGGTCCATTGATGTCATCCCTAGCTGGCTTGATAAACGCCAAGTTTCGGCGTTTATTGCATCTAATCGCTGCAATAGAATACGTGTTGCCAATGGTAGGTTAAAAAACACGTGGGCCAACAAGATCCCCGTTAAGCCGTAAACGTAGCTGTGGGGTTGACCACCTAACCATAGCCAGAGTTGATTAAAATAGCCATATTTACCATGTAACAAAATAATGCCAAACACTGCAATAACACTAGGCACTACTAACGCCACGCTAAAACACCGCAACAATAACCAGCGACCCACAAAAGATTGCCTACGAGCTAACGCGCGGGCCACTAGTACAGCTGCAGACAAGCTAATGAAAGTAGATAAACACGCCTGCCACCAAGAAAACCAAACTACACGCCAAGTATAGGTGTCAGTCACATAGGCCAACCATTGCGCCTGGCCTAGATAAGAAGTGAAAGCACTCATGGCGAGCAGCAACGGTAGCAACACCAGACAAAAGCTAATGCTACTAAACCAGAACCAGCGCCTCAATGACAATACTTTGGTCACTCGCCTAATACCTGTTCCAGAGTCGCTTCTATAGCCAATAAGTGGCGTTTAAGTGCACCTTTTTGCTTATCAACCAAGGCTGCGCCTGCCGCTCCCATGGTATCTCTTAACGACTGGTCAGTTAATAGCTGGGTAATATCTTCTAACAAACACGCATTAGTTGTCACTCGTAAGCCTTGAACTTGTTCTAATTGGTCACACACTTGAGTGAAGTTAAAACAATTAGGACCCATAAGCACAGGCTTACCTAGAGCAGCTGCCTCTAATGGGTTATGCCCCCCCGTGTCAGCAAGGCTTCCACCAACAAAAACCACATCTGCTCGGCGGTAAAAATGCATCAGCAAACCCATGGCATCAACTAATAGTATGCTTCGGGGGTGCGCCTTATGCACATCAACATCAACCACACCTTGATAATTAATTTGACTATACCTTAACCAAGGTAGACCTGATTGCTGACATAAGTCAGCCACTTCGTCGAATCGTTGTGGGTGCCTAGGCACTAGCACCAAGGTCCCTCTAATCTGTGGTGGAAGCTGCGCCCATGCTTGCAATAAACTAGCCTCTTCACCACTGCGAGTGCTACCACATACCCAACACAGACCTGCAGGCACTGCCGCCGATGTGATATCTATTTGACTATCGGGGATCACTAAATCATATTTTAAGCTGCCCAGAACTGACACCTTAGAAGCCTGCGCCCCTAGGTCTAAAAAACGTTGACCCCCTGCTTGATCTTGCACTAACAATTGAGTCAGCTTTTGCAGCATGGGAGCCACTAACCAAGACAAGCGACCATATGCCTTTGCAGAACGTGCAGACAAACGTCCATTCACCAAAATAGTAGGTATTTTTTTTCTGGCACAAGTGGTAATTAAGTTAGGCCATAGTTCCGTCTCAACTAACAACACCGCGCGAGGCTTAACTCGCTGCAACATGAGCCAGTTGGCCGCACCAAGATCCACTGCTAGGTAGGCCCAGCTTACACGGTCGTTGTCGGCAAACAACTGCTGGCAACGTGATTGCCCAGTAACACTAGTAGTAGTCACTAGCACAGGGAGTTTTAGGTCACTAACAATGGCTTCTATTAGGGGGGTAATTGCATTGAGTTCGCCCACGCTTGCTGCGTGAACCAAGACAGGTTGATGCTGCTTTTTGGGCAACCAGCCATAACGTTGCCAAAAACCACGACGAAATTCAGCGCGGCGCCAAACAAACAGCAGATGAAATACAATACCAATTGGTAAAGCTAAATAGCATAAACAGGTATAAACGAAGAGTGCCACGGGTACAAAACAACCTTTTGTTTGTTAAACTAATGTTAACTCTTATTTTTAGACGCCCACAACAATGAAGATCGTCAACCTGATATCCGGTAAAGACTTAGGCGGACCTAAGCAGACTTTTTTGCATTACAGTGACAATTTACGCCAATTAGGCCATCAAGTCACTTCTGTCATCCGCCCAAAGGCACAATTAGAACCTCTGCTAAAGCAACGTAAGCTAGATTACTTACTACTCGATTACCCACGCACTCGATTACCACTGTTAAAAACCGTCGCTATCAACCGACTCAAGCAGCTATTTTCACAACAAAATGCAGATCTTGTGATTGTCCACAAACCGATTGATGCCACACTGGCACGGGCTGCATTGCCTCAAAACTGTCAACTTATTCTGATTTTACACAGCTACACTGCTACCGGCATTAATGCCGCTGACGTACTCATTTGTGTCTCTCCTGTGCTCGCTGAGTTTGCCCGTGGGCAAGGCTTTACTGGCACTTTAGAGGTGATCCCAAATTTAGTTGAACTGAACCCTATCGAACCCACAAGCCGCCCACCCAAGCCAATCCCAGTGATTGCGACTATGGGCATCCTCCGGCGCACTAAAGGCCAAGACATTCTATTGCAGGCTGCAGCTATCCTGCGTCGTCGCAACATTGAATTTAAATTAGTCATTGCTGGTAAAGGTCGTTGGCATAAAAAAATAAACAAGTGGATTCATCAATTCGATTTGAACGCTATCACTCAACGCTTAGATTGGATTAGTAACCAAGACCGGGATAATTTTATTGATGCTGTGGACATTTTTTGCCTGCCGTCGCGGGGTGAAACCTTTGGCATGGTGGTGATTGAAACCATGGCTCGCAAACGTCTTGTGGTTGCCACTCGTTGCGGAGGCCCACAAGGCATTATTGAACACTTAAAAAATGGCTTATTGTGTGACATTAACGCCGAAAGTCTAGCCGACACACTGGCCCAAGCTATCGCACTAAAAGCTGACAGTTATCAGGCTATGTGTGAAACTGCCTATGTCACGGTTAGGGACCAATACAGCCCTGCGATCGTGCGCCAACAAATAGCAGCTATGTTGCAACAACACGTTACACCCAACCTGCCTCACACGCTAAAAGAGCACTAGTAGCCAAACCAGTGCGCATTGTATTAAGGCTAAGAGAACCGCCGCAGAAGCTACATCCTTGGCCACAGCAGACCAATGGTGACGTTCATCTCCATGACGATCTATAGCCGCTTCGACTGCCGTATTGATTAATTCAGTGATGAGCACAACAAACAAACTCATCACCAATATGGCACTTTCTAAATGGGTTTCTGGCCACCACAAAGCCAAGGGCAACATCACTAAAAAGGCCAAACTCTCTTGCTGAAAGGCTGTTTCATTACGCCATGTGAATGTCAGACCGTGCCAAGAGTAGCCACACGCTTTAGCTAAGCGCTTTACACCGTTGAGTTTATCATTCGACACTTAGACACCCTTAACTGATTGAAATTGTAATTGATGGAGATGGGCGTACAGTCCGTGTTGGGCAATAAGCTGCTGATGACTGCCTTGCTCCACCAATTGCCCTTCATCCATCACTAGAATTATATCTGCCTGCTCAATAGTTGAGAGGCGGTGGGCAATAACCAAAGTAGTCCGACCTACCATTACCTCGTCTAATGCCGCTTGTATGTGACGTTCAGATTCTGTGTCTAGCGCCGAAGTGGCTTCGTCGAGCACCAACAAGGGCGCATCCTTCAATAGGGCTCTGGCAATAGCTATACGTTGCCGCTGCCCGCCAGACAACAGCACACCAGATTCACCTACCAGGGTGTCTAAACCCAAATTCATACGATCTGTAAACTCTATCACTCGGGCAGCCTTCGCGGCCGCCATAATGCGCTCATCGCTAGCATCGTGCATGGCACCGTAGGCAATATTCTGCGCAATGGTGCCATTAAATAACACCACTTGCTGATTAACCAGTGCAACTTGGCGACGTAAATCGATTCGGGAAAGGTCTTGAATATCGTCTTCATCAAGCAAAATTCGCCCACCTTGGGGCTCATAAAAACGTAGCAGCAAATTCACTAAGGTAGACTTGCCACTACCAGACCGTCCCACCAAGGCGACCACCTGCCCTGGTTTAATAATAACATTGACCTTCTTCAACAAGGGCTGCTCGTCATAGCCGAAGTCTACATTTTCAAAGGTTACTCGACCGTTAGCTCGAGCTATTGGTTTAGTGCCCTGATCTGTTTCTGGCGTTTCATCTAGCAGGGCAAAAATGCTCTGAGATGCGGCAATACCTTGCTGCAAAATACTATTGATTTCTGTCATCGAACGTAATGGTTTAGTGAGCATGCCTGAGGCGGTGATGAATGCGATAAATTGCCCCGCACTCATAGTGTTAATTATACTTGGATGTAGCGCCAAATAAATTAAACTAGCCATCGCTAGCGCCACGATCATTTGTACCAAGGGCGTAGAAATAGACTCCACCAAAGCCAGCTTCATAGCCTGCTGCCGATTGTTATTACTCGCAGCCGAAAAGCCTTGTCGCTCCTGTTCTTGCGCACCAAACACGCGCACCACTTCATAACCTTTAATAGCCTCACTGGCACTGGCTGTAACTTGCCCCATACTGTCCTGCAAATTAGCACTTATATTTCTAAAGCGCTTGGAGGCTTTATTCACCACCCAGCCAATAAATGGGCCCACGGTCAAAAATACCAGCGATAGCTGCCAGTTTAAATACACAATATAGGCTAGCAAACCAACAATGGTAAGCCCTTCACGGACAAATATCTTTAGTGCATCAGTTGCTGCGCCAGTGACTTGTTCTACGTTAAAGGTAAGCTTTGACAATAGGGTTGCCGATGAATTACGGTGGTAAAATCTCGCAGGTAGCACCAATAGCCGATCAAAGATGTCTAAGCGTAGCTGGTGGATCACCCGTCTGGCCACGTAGGTAATACCGTAATTGCCCAAAAAGAAGCCTATGCCACGCACCAAAAATATCACGAGTACTGCAGCAGGTATGATAATGCGAGCAGCGCCGTCGCTATTCTCAACACTATCAACCATATATTCCATTAGGCTGGCAAAAGCTGGCTGGGTTATTGCAAACAGAACAAAACCAACAAGACTAACGCAGAAGATTAACCCGTGCTGTAATACATAGCCCAATAAGCGTTTGTAGGCACTCCAAGCACCTAAAGTTGGTTGAGCGCTGTTAGTCGTGACGGGACCTACCGGCTTACTCATTTATTGTCCTTGTATTAGATAGAACGCTAGTTTCTCTAGCTGGCATCGCTAGCTCAGTGTAAACTAACACTCTGTTATCAATTAAATTAGCGCTTATCGGCGCCAATTTATCCCTTAATTCAAGTCGAATTCTATATGCTATCCGACAAACCATCGTTAACCAAATTTTACGCTGTTAAATACTGGCCCATTTGGTTTGGTTTAGGCTGCATTCGCTGCATCATTGCTCTGCCTTGGGCATGGCGCATAGCAATGGGTCGAGCGCTTGGTTGGCTATTGTATCAGTTATCTGGCCGCAGAAGATTCATTGCCGAAACCAATATTGGCCTCTGCTTTAGCCATTTAACGGCTGCAGAACAACGGCATATGGTACGCCAAACTTTTGCTGACAATGGTATC
This sequence comes from Oceanospirillaceae bacterium ASP10-02a, assembly GCA_905182035.1. GTDB lineage: Bacteria > Pseudomonadota > Gammaproteobacteria > Pseudomonadales > Balneatricaceae > Njordibacter. The sequence goes on from CAJIZL010000015.1 coordinate 68,797, forward strand.
GGCATTATTGAGACCTCGATGGCGTGGTGGAGTTCCCGTAAAACGCTGAGTCATCGAGTGTCTATCGAAGGCGGGAAGTTAATTGAACAAGCACAAGCACAAGGTCGCGGTGTGCTATTGGTAGGTGCCCATTACACCAGTCTTGATTTAGGTGGAATTTTATTGGCACCTAGTTACCCATACTATGCTACTTACCAACGCCATAGTAATGCTTTAATGGATAGCATCATTCGCCGCGGGCGGTTAAACCATTTACCAGGCATGGTAGAGCGAGAAGACATTCGCCAAGTCATGCGATTACTCAAACAAGGGGAGATAGTATGGTTGGCGCCGGATCAAGATGTTGGCCCAGATCGCTCGGTATTTGCGCCTTTTTTTGGTGTAGAGGCCGCCACCACTCCTATTGTTAGTCGCTTAGCTGCGGCTACAGGGGCTAAGGTGTTGCAGTTTAGTCATCACCGCACCCATCAAGATCAACGTTATCTACTCACAGTATCAGACAGCCTAGCCAACATCCCTAGTGGCGACCTTGTCGCAGATGCTGCAGATCTAAATGCCGCTATTGAGGCGAAGGTGCGGCTGAAACCCAGCCAATACTTGTGGTTACACCGCCGCTTTAAAACGCGCCCAGACAATAGCCCTAAGATTTATTAAAGGCACAAATTATAACCCCTTAGGGCTATTAAGAGCACATCATAGCCGCCCATATAGCCTTTACTTTTTGACGCTGTTCACGCAAATCATCAGTAGACACTTCACCAGCTTGATTCTGCAAAGTAAGGCGATGTTCAACAGCTCTCATAGTCTGGTAGGCCTCACGTAAATCATGGGCTTGAGACACTGTCAGAATTCCCTGTATTTCAAAACCTTCCAAAATACGAATGTTGTCAGTGTAGGTAAGTAATTTTTGACATCTATGGGCGTGAGCAAGCACACCATACTGGACCATGAATTCAATATCGACGATACCGCCCTCATCATGCTTAAGGTGAAATTGCGTAGTCAACCCATCTGCATCGGGTTTACTGGCCAGCTGTTGACGCATTTTTTCTCGCATATCAATAACTTCTTGTTTTAAATCGGCTTGCTGTCTAACTTGGCATAACACTTGTTTACGGACTTCTATAAAGTCCGTAGACAGTTTGTTGCTGCCAGCAATTGGCCGAGCCCGTACTAGGGCCTGGTGCTCCCATGTCCAAGCCTCGTATAATTGGTATTGGGTAAAAGCGGCCAAAGTGGAGACCAATAAACCTTTAGCACCGTCTGGCCTCAGTCGCATATCCACTTCAAACAGCTGTCCTGCAGCAGTGACGGTATTTAAATAGTTGATGATACGTTGGCCGAGGCGAGTAAAAAACACACTGTTGGCTACAGGTTTGCGCCCGTCAGTTTCAGTTTGAGAAGGCATATCATAAATAAACACCAAATCTAAATCCGAACCATAGCTGAGTTCCCAGCCGCCTACTTTGCCGTAGCCCACGACAATAAAGTCGTCACTAATCCCTTGTTCATTTTGTGGGTTGCCGTGACGATCACTGAGCTCTCGCCATGCTAAATGTTTTACCTGTTCAACCACTGCTTCGGCTACATACGTCAGTTGATCACTGACCTTCATTAGCGGCAAACGGCCAGTCACTTCTTGAGCTGCAACGCGCAATAAATGGGCATGTTTAAAGTGCCTAAGGGCTTCCATTAATTGTTCGGTATCATCTTCTGGTAGGCGTAAGAGGTTTTGTTCTAGCTCTTGCTTTAGTTCGATCGCATCCGGCACATTGAACAAGCTATTGACGTCCAACAACTCGTCAAGCAACGAGGGCTGACGAGCAAGAAAATCTGCAAACCATGAGCTGGCAGCACAAAGCTCAACCAACAACCTTAAGGCTGCTGGGTTTTCTAGCAGTAAAACCAAGTACACAGACCGCCTTAAAACAGCTTCAATAAGCACCAGCACACGGGATAAAGTGAGTGCTGGGTCGACTTGTTGCGCCGTTATTTGTAAAATTTGAGGCATTAATTGAGCTAAGCGCTCTTGCGCTACTGGCTGCATCGTTTGCGCTGGGCGACTTTGGTGCAACGCCCAAAGATGTTGCAGAATATGGCTGGCATCGGCAAACCCTGCTTGGGTTAATATATCCTGCCATTCAGGTAGTAATGTAAGCTGGTCAGTTTGCCGAGCACTGTGGGATATTTCGGCCCACAATTGACTTAATTGATGATCTAGTCCTTGGTGCTCGTTATTGTCCTTTAAAGCCACCACCAGTTCAAACTGTTGATGAATAAAATCTCTAGCGGTATTAATCTGCGTTTGCAAACTGTGCCAAGAAGAAAACTCTAGAGCAAAAGCCAGCCTTGCTTGTTCGGCCTCTTGGCTGGGTAAGTCTTGCGTTTGGTTATCATGTACCGCCTGCAAGGCATGCTCGACATCACGCAAAAACCAATAGTATTTACGCAACCTTTCTACATCAGCTAGTGCTAAACCTGCCGTCTCTGGCAACAGGTTTAACACCACCATTAAACTGCTCGTTCGTAAACGAATATCCCGGCCACCTCGAATTAATTGGAATGCTTGGGCAATAAATTCCACTTCACGGATACCACCAGTGCCCAATTTAACGTTTTGCTGTAAACCGCGGCGGCGAACTTCACTAGCAATCATTTGCTTGAGGCTGCGCAAGGATTCAATAGCACTAAAATCTAAGTACCTTCGGTATATGAATGGACGTAATAGCTCCAACAGCTGCCTACCTTGGGCCTGATTTCCAGCTACAACCCGGGCTTTAATAAACGCATATCTTTCCCATTCACGCCCTTGCTGTTGATAATAGATTTCCATGGCATCAAAACTCAAAGACAAGGCTCCACTCTTACCATAAGGCCTTAGACGCATATCTACCCGAAACACAAAACCATCGGCAGTCACCACATCAATGGCCTGAATTAAGCGCTGCCCTAGACGAATGAAAAACTGTTGATTATCCAAGCAGCGCCGGCCACCTTGGGTTTCACCACCAGCAGGAAAACTAAATATGAGGTCTATGTCAGACGATAAATTGAGCTCCCTACCACCGAGTTTACCCATGCCTAACACCACTAATTCCTGCGGCTTTCCGTCATGGCTAGTGGGTTGGCCCCATTGCTTAACACAGTCGTTATGCAACCACTTCAAGGCCTCGTCCACACAAACGTCTGCTAGGTTAGATAGCTCTTCTACTAATTGCTGACTCGTACCCAAACAACAGCGATTACGCCAAATCAAGCGCACTTGATGGGCTTTTCTAAACTGCCTCAAGCACTGGTGGAGATCCGTTTCGCTAGCGACCTTAACCATAGTTTCAGCTAACAGAACCTGCAATTGATCTTTCAAAAAAGCTGCCGTGAGGAAGTCGTGGTTTAGTAAATGTGGGTTAAGCAAAAAAAGCTGTACTGAAAATGGGCTTGCAGCAATGACATTAATAAGTTGTAGTTGTGTGTCAGCGCGTTGCCATTGGGCATCGTTAGCTTGCTCCATAAGCGCTGCAAAGCGCTGCAGGACTTCGTCTTGTAGCGCGTCTGGTAGGGCGTCAATTACGTGTTGATTTTCGGGCGCCACAACAATCGCCATAAACATTCCTCCCAAAAATAATCTTCACGGGGCCAAAAACAAGTAAGTAATCGTAGCCTAGGGTGGTTAAAGTGTCATTAGGGTTACACAGAAAACCTAGACCCTAACGGAAAAATTCACTTATAATCAAGTTATACATTATTTTTGTGCCATTAATTCGCCTGTAACTAAAGTACGCCATGACAGAATTACACAATCAAATGACCGACGTGACCGCCCCTAAAGATGCAGATGTGTCACAGTTACAAGCAGACCTTAAGGATGCGAATGATATTGCATTTATGGCTTTGCGTGCTAATGGTGAGCTTGGTGTAGTCATTAATTTTCTTGAAAACAGCTTTTCGTGCAAAGATCATGTTGCGGTAGGCCAGCTGATATTCAAAGCTATGCGTGCGTTTGGTCTATCGTCTGCATTACAGCTTAGGGTTGAATCTGGCACGATCAATATTTGTGACCAAGAATTTAATGGCCAAGAACAAGAGTTTCAGTTCCTCAGTCGATTAAAGGACAAAGGTCGCTTATTTGACTTTGGCGAACACACTATTATTAACTATGAGCACATCAGCTTACTTGTTCGCAATATGCCCCTGGATCAACCGGATCGACACGGCCGCGTCAAAGATAACGCAGCAGTATTGCTCAATGGTGCAGAAGCCCGCATAAAAGCCATTGAATCAGATGCTAAGGCCGGTCGTTTTAAATCTGAATTTTTGGCTAATATGTCACACGAATTACGCACACCAATGCACGCTATTTTAAGCTTTTCCAACATGGGCCATTCGCGCTTGCACAAAGTCGAACTGGAAAAGCTTGGCCATTATTTTGACCGAATTCGGGGGGGTGGTAATCGTTTACTACGGTTGTTAAATGACTTGTTGAACTTGTCTAAATTGGAATCTGGCAAGATGGAATTCCTCATGCAGCAGGGCAACCTAGTAGATATTATTAAACGCGCAACTGAAGAGGTAGAAACGCTCATTACCGATCGTGAATTAACAGTTGTTATCGAAGCCACAGACCTCAACACTATCACTTATTTTGATAAAGAAAAAATTCTTCAAGTGCTTATTAATTTACTTTCTAACGCTATAAAATTTACCCCAATTGGTAAGCAAATTACTATTTTCTTTGACCCGCATATTAGTGCTCAACCCAATGTACAGCATGCCGAAACGGATTTGTTGACTGTCGTGGTTGATGACCAAGGCTTAGGAATTCCTCAAGAAGAGGAAACCACCATATTTGACAAGTTTATTCAGAGTAGTAAAACCAATACTGGAGCTGGTGGTACTGGCTTAGGTTTATCCATCGTAAAGGAAATTATTAACGCTCATAATGGTTACATCGCAGCTACTGGCAACCCTGATGGCGGCGCCCGTTTTCGCTTTAGTTTACCCATCATTACCCATCTAGATGAGGAAATTAAAGCTGAGCAAGTACCTGAGGTAGACTTTTTCTAAATAAGTCCTCTTTGTGTGATTGACAGAAGGGCCGCAGCGCGGCTTAATAGTACCTGTCTCAACCCATAACTATAGGTAATTAAAGTGATCGAAACCAATCAGCAATATGTGAACTGGTTCCGTCACTCTGCACCTTACATCAATGCTCACCGTGGTCGTACTTTTGTCATTTATTTACCTGGCGAAGCCTTGGCCCATGATAACTTTGCCCATACCATTCACGACATTAACCTCCTCAATAGCTTAGGTGTCAAGCTGGTTTTAGTGCATGGCAGCCGCCCACAAATCCAAAAGGCTTGTGGCGAGGCAGCTATGGAGAGCCAGTTCCATAACGGCTTACGCATTACCGATTTAGATCAGCTGGCTTTAGTGCAGGCCACAGTTGGCCGCCAAGCAATGCAACTAGAGGCGCGTTTTTCTATGGGTTTGGCAAATTCACCCATGCAGGGCTCTCGCATTCGCACTAGCCGTGGTAATTTTATCACTGCTCGCCCCATTGGCGTAAAAAATGGGGTTGATTTTGCCTACACTGGTGAAGTTAGAAGGGTCGATTCAGAAGCCATTGGTAAACAGCTTAATGATGGCAACCTTGTGCTCATATCCTGTTTAGGTTACTCCCCTACAGGTGAAACCTTTAACCTAGCTGCAGCCCAAGTTGCAGGCCGTGTGGCTGCCAGTTTACAAGCTGACAAACTTATTGTTTTTGGCGCCGACAAGGGCATCAGTAACTCTCGCGGCGAGCAGGTTGTTGAGTTACTCACCCGGGCTGGCCACCGTTTAGTCCACCAACATCAAAGCAGTGGTGATAGTTGGACTGATTTATCCATGCATATTGACGTGTTGTCCAAAGCGTGTGATGCAGGGGTGGCACGGGGCCACTTATTAAGCTACCAAGAAGACGGTGCCTTGCTCAGTGAGCTCTTTAGCCGTGACGGGTCAGGCACCATGGTCATCAAAGAAAGCTACGAACAAGTTCGTAATGCCTGTATTGATGATGTGGGTGGCATTTTGCAACTGATTCGCCCACTAGAAGACGATGGGGTCTTAGTACGCCGCTCCCGTGAATTACTAGAGTCCGAAATTCATTATTTTAGCGTGATCGAGCGAGATGGTGCTACTATTGGCTGTGCCGCCCTATACCCTTTCGATGATGCACGCCAAGGAGAGCTCGCCTGCATGGCTATCGACTCCAACTATCGTGGCGGTGACCGAGGCCAAGTGTTATTACGCCACATAGAAAAGCAGTCTAGCCACATGGGGCTACAAACCCTTTTTGTACTTACCACCGCTTCCTCACACTGGTTTATAGAAAATGGTTTTGTTGCAGCCGACTTAGCCGAACTACCTACCAGCAGGCAGTCGTTATACAACTTTCAACGCAGTTCAAAAGTCTTTAGCAAAGAATTGCTCTAACCACTTTAACAACATTTATTATTAGGCACCTATCCCATGCCCATTTATCGTTCTAAAACCTCTACCTCTGGCCGCAACATGGCAGGTGCAGGTGCTTTATGGCGTGCTACCGGTATGACCGACTCTGATTTTCAAAAGCCCATTATGGCTGTGTGTAACTCATTGATCCAATTTATTCCAGGTCACGTACACCTTAAAAACATGGGTCAATTGGTCGCACGAGAGATTGATAAAGCCGGTGGCGTTGCAAAAGAGTTCAATACTATTGCTGTGGACGATGGTATCGCCATGGGCCATGACGGCATGCTTTATTCCTTACCATAACGGGACATCATTGCCGACTCCGTTGAGTACATGGTAAACGCCCATTGTGCTGATGCCATGGTGTGTATTTCTAACTGTGACAAAATCACTCCAGGAATGTTCATGGCCGCTATGCGCCTCAACATTCCGTGCGTTTTTTCTGGCGGACCCATGGAAGCAGGTAAAACTAAGCTAGAAGACCGCAAAGAGCTGTTCTTAGAAGCAGGCCGGACCGCAGTGAAACTATGTAAGCGTTATTATGAAAATGATGATGAGAGTGCTCTACCGCGCAACATTGCTAGTTTCAAGGCCTTTGAAAACGCTATGACTTTAGACATTGCTATGGGTGGTTCAACTAATACCATATTACACTTATTGGCTGCAGCCCAAGAGGGTGAGATTGATTTTGATATGGCCAACATTGATGAACTATCTCGTAAAATTCCACGGTTATGTAAGGTTGCACCCAGTACGCCAAAGTACCACATGGCGACGTCCATCGCGCTGGTGGGGTTTTCGCTATTCTGGACGAACTCAATCGTGCCGATTTACTTCACGCAGAATTACCCACAGTACATAGCCCAACCATGGCAGACGCGTTGGCCAAATGGGACATTACAGTGACCGATGACGCTGCTGTTAAAAAACTCTCCCAAGCAGGTGTTGATGAGAGCTTCTGGTTGTTTGCAGGCCCGGCTTATATTTGTGAAAGCCAAGACCAAGCTGTAGCGGATATATTGGGCAATAAAGTGAAAGAAGGTGACCAGACTCGGATCGATATTCCTAATCGCAACATTGATGTGTTGCTGAGCGATAGTGAACTTGAACAGCGCCGCCAAAGGATGAATGCTAAGGGTAAGCAAGGCTGGGTGCCCACGGCTGATCACCCACAAAAGGTTAGCTCTGCTCTTAAGTTTTATGCTAAGACAGTCACCAGCGCAGATAAAGGCGCAGTCCGAGACATTAGTCTGCTGGATTAAACCCCAACCACGTCATTATAAAAAATGTAATGGCGTGGTTAACTCCGCTCTAACACTAGGTAGCTGAAATCAAACGGATTAGGCTCTTTTGCTGCAATGTCTTCACGAGCGATCTCATGCCACGATTGAGCATCTAGAGCAGGAAAATAAGCATCCCCCTCAAAGTGGTGATGCACCCGCGTTAGGTAAACACGATCTGCTAAATCTAATGATTCTGCATAAATTTGTGCACCACCGATAATCATCACTTCTTCGGCGCCATTAATCAGGTTGATACTCTCACCTAATATAATCGCTTCATCAAGGCTCGATACCAATTTAATACCCTCAGCAGGGTAGTCCTTTTGGCGACTAATAACGATATTGTCTCGCCCAGGCAAGGGTTTACCAATAGATTCAAACGTCTTACGCCCCATGATGACGGGCTTGCCTAAGGTCATGGCTTTAAAATACTGCAGGTCACCGGGTAAATACCAAGGTAATTGATTGTTGCGTCCTATGACATTATTTTCAGAAGCGGCAACAATTAAGGCGATACTCATACGGCAACAGCCCCTTTAATGTGCGGGTGGGCCTGATAATCAAGCAATTCAAAGTCATCAAACTTAAATCCTAAAATATCAGTTACCTTGGGGTTAATGTGCATTTGCGGCAATACCATGGTGTCACGGGACAACTGTAAATCAACTTGTTCCAAATGATTAGAGTAGAGGTGTGCGTCACCTAGTGTATGGACAAAATCCCCAACCTCTAAGTCACAAACTTGAGCGACCATCATCGTCAATAAAGCGTAGCTAGCAATATTAAACGGCACGCCTAAGAAGATATCTGCACTGCGCTGATACAACTGACAGGACAACTTGCCATTGGCTACGTAAAACTGAAACATCATGTGGCATGGAGGCAAAGCCATACGCTCTACATCACCAACATTCCACGCACTCACAATTAAGCGCCGCGAGTCTGGATTGCTTTTTATCTGACTGATGAGCTGGCCAATTTGATCTATATGGCCACCATCTGGCTTTGGCCATGAGCGCCACTGAGATCCATACACAGGGCCCAAATCACCATTTTCATCGGCCCATTCATCCCAGATACGAACCCCATTGTCTGTTAAATATTGGATGTTTGTAGAGCCTTGCAAGAACCATAACAACTCATGAATGATAGACTTGAGGTGTAACTTTTTAGTGGTCAGAACAGGGAAGCCTTGGCGCAAATCAAAGCGCATCTGGTAGCCAAACACACTCAGAGTGCCAGTACCAGTCCGGTCTTCCTTCAAAGCACCGGTATCGCGCACATGACGCATGAGTTGGAGATACTGTTGCATATAAAGAGACCATACAAAAAATAAAAGAGGATGTATTTTAACCTTTAATCGAGGTCTTGCGTACTAATAAATACACCCCTAGAGCAATCATTGGCAAAGACAATAACTGCCCTTGAGTCATCCAATCGAAGGCCACATAGTTTAAATGGGCATCTGGCTGACGAGCAAACTCAACCACAAATCTCTGTAAGCCATAACCTACCAAAAATAGACCTGAAACACGAAAGGCTGCTCTAGGCTTTGCTGAATAGATCCACACCAAGGCGAACAGCAGCACCCCTTCCAGCACCATTTGGTAGAGCTGAGAAGGATGTCTTGCTAATGCGTCTACGTGGGGGAATACCATACCCCATGGCAAGTCCGTAGGACGGCCCCAAAGCTCACCACCAATAAAGTTACCTAAGCGCCCTGCACCTAGACCAATAGGCCCAATTGGAGTCACAAAATCTAATACCTGATGAAATTCAAACTGATGTTTGCGAGCAAACCATATCACCCCAGCAATAAGCCCTAGTAAACCTCCATGAAAAGACATACCACCTTCCCACACTCTTAACAATATACTGGGCTGTGCTACAAAAGCTTCAAATTGATAGAAAAAAATGTAGCCTATCCGCCCACCCAGTACCACTCCAATGGCACCAAGGAATATCAAGTCGCTCACCTGCTCTTTAGTGAATCCGGCTGCCTCTGCACGGCGATTACCCAGCCATAAAGCAGATCCAAAGGCAAATAAATACATCAGCCCATACCAGTGAATAGCCAAGGGGCCTAACTGTATAGCAACCGGGTCAATATTAGGAAAAGTAAGCATAGTTATCCTTAAAACCAAACACTTGTTAACATTCGCAAACCCATTAAGAGTAACATCCATGCAAACATACGACTGAGCATTTGTGGTGATAGACGATGTGCAATTTTAGAACCGTAGGCAGCTGCAACAACACTGGTGGAGACGATACCAAGCAATGCAGGCAAATAGATGTAGCCAACACTGTATGACGGCAACATAGGATTACCCCAGCCTAAGGTGGCATTAGACACAGCACCAGCAATGGCAATAGCAAAACCGCAAGCGCTGGCTGTGGCCACAGCCTTCTGAATGACTAACCTACGATTAGATAACCATGTCACTAAAAAGTTGCCACCACCAATGCCAAACAGGGCTGAAACCCAACCAATCATAGCCCCAGCAACCCCTAAGCCAATGATTCCTGGCAAGCGCAATTTACCAGCGTCAAGTTGCAAAAACATCATTCTTAAGCTCAAGAAAATGGCAAAAGCACCAAAAGTAGCTTGTAGATAAGTGGCAGGGATAGCAAGGGCTGTATTGACACCAATAATGGATCCGCCAAACATTCCCACGGCAATTGGCTTAACTAAATGCCACTCAATGGCACGTTTTTTTTGGTGGGTGCGAATAGCACCTAAAGAAGTAAATATAATGTTGGCTAGGGAGGTTGCAATAGCCATGTAGAATACTATTTCGGGGTTAATCCCCTGCAGATTAAATGCCAACACCAAAGCTGGCACCACAATAATACCGCCGCCAATGCCGAATAGCCCCGCTAATATTCCAGCGATTGCGCCAAGGGCCATATAAGCAACAAAAATCATGCGTTCACATCTAGGTAAGAAAGAGGCTATTATCTACGCTCCACTCCTTAAGCGCAAAGTTTAGGATAACTAATCAGCCATGTGCCTCATTGTTTTAGCCCACAAGCTCAATAGCGATTACCCACTCATTATGGCAGCTAACCGTGATGAATTTCGTCATCGCCCCACTCAAAACATGCATTGGTGGCCTAACATTGACATATTAGCAGGCAAAGATCTTGCAGCTGGCGGCACCTGGCTGGCTCTGCACAAGAATGGCCGTTGGGCTGCAGTAACAAACTTCCGTCAAACTACTAACACTAAGGTTACTACCAATAAGGTTACTGCCAATAATTTAACAGCTTTCAAAAGCCGAGGTCAGTTAGCTGTCAACTTTCTCAGTCAAAATAAACCCGCGATGGATTTTGTAGAGGAACTCCAAATGGGCCAATTCGCAGGCTTCAATTTATTGCTTTGGGACAACCACGAACTCGTTTTTTGCTCTAATGAAAAACAAAGCCAGCCACAAATACTGGCTGCCGGATTATACGGTCTAAGTAATGGCCGCCTGAACAGCGATTGGCCAAAAGTTAACCATGTGAAAGATGTTTTGCAGCAGTCTTTACATCAACCCCCACAACACCAACAGTTACAACAGATGATGCAACATACAGTAATAGCTGCAGACCAAAGACTCCCCAAAACAGGTATTGCCATGGCCTGGGAAAGACGTCTATCTGCTTGCTTTATAGATGCACCTGAATATGCTTATGGCACCCGTACCTGCATTAGCTTGTATCGTGACAGCTTCGGCAACATGGATGTCCACGAAACTTGTTTTGATCATTCAACACCATTACACCAGCACTTCAACTGGACCAATAAATCATCATGCATACCAGTTTAATTTTCATTAACGGCCTCGCTCTTGGCGCGGGGCTAATCGTTGCTATTGGTGCACAGAATGCTTACTTATTGAGCCGCGCTTTGCGCAATCAGCATCAATATGCTGTGGCCCTTTTTTGCAGTATTACTGATGCCAGCCTCATATGCTTGGGCATATTTGGTATGGGTTATTTAGTCCACGCACTGCCTGATTTATTATTATGGATCAGTTGGGGTGGGGTGGTATTTTTGTTTATTTATGGTGCTTTATCGTTTAAGTCTGCAGCGACAAATCACTATATGGAAGAGGACTATAGCCGAAGTGAATACTCACTTATTAAAGTGCTCACCGTTGCAGCAAGCGTTAGTTTACTGAACCCCCACGTCTACTTGGATACTATGATTCTACTTGGCGGTATTAGTAGTCAGTACCTAGGTAGCGAGAAGTTATGGTTTGGATTTGGCGCGGTGACCGCTTCTTTTATATGGTTTTTTGGCTTGGCTTGTGGGGCTCGCTGGCTTATGCCTGTGTTTAAAAAGCCTATGGCTTGGCGGATACTAGACAGCCTTATTGGCATTATTATGTGGAGTATTGCAGCGGGGTTAATTACCCACATATCGGCTATGTAAGCGTGTTAGACCAGCAGCTTTAAGGTTGTCTCTAATCACTTGCTGGACACCATCAGCACCCGGTTGCTGCAGTGCTTGTTGGAGCATCTCTTGGGCTTGGCTCAAACTAAAGTTACGGATGACCGACTTGACTTTTGGAAGGCTAGCCGCGTTCATCGATAAACTGTCGTAACCCATACCCATAAGCAATAACGCCCCAGCTGGGTCACCTGCTAATTCACCACATAGACTCACGGGAATATCAGCTTCTTTGGCTGCATCAACCACATTTTGTAGCGCCATTAATACGGCTGGGTGCATGGTGTGATACAAGTCTGCCACCCGAGGGTTATCTCGGTCTACCGCCAGTATATACTGAGTTAAATCATTACTTCCGACAGACAAAAAGTCCACTCGCGCAGCAATGTGGTTAGCTTGATATACAGCAGCTGGCACTTCCACCATCACACCAATGGGTGGCCGCACAAGCTTATAACCTTCTTCACACAACTCTGAAAAAGCTTGATCGATCCAACGGATAGACTCATCAATTTCGCTCACATGGGTAATCATAGGCAACATGATGCGGAGGTTATCTAAGCCTTCACTGGCCTTGAGCATGGCACGAATTTGCACCAAAAATATTTCTGGGTGATCTAAAGTAATACGAATGCCGCGCCAACCTAAAAACGGATTATCTTCTTCAATGGTGAAGTAAGGTAGGTTTTTATCACCACCAATATCCAAGGTGCGCATAGTCACAGGGAGAGGGGCAAAACCTTGCAGCTGGGTGCGATAACAATCAGTTTGTTCTTCTTCTGATGGAAAGTGTTCCTTAATCATAAAGGGCACTTCGGTACGATATAGACCTACCCCCTCGGCACCCTGATCTAACGAACGGCTGACATCGAGAGGTAAACTCGTATTGACTAACAAAGGTACTGTGTGACCGTCACGTGTTTGCGCCGGCACATTACGCAGAATTTCTAACTCTTTGGTAAATGAGGCTTCTTCGGCGATGGCTTGTTCATATTGACGGCGCAGGTCCTGACTAGGATTGAGGAAGATACGCCCCATGTAGCCATCAATAACCACCTCTTGGCCTTCCATACGTCGATAAGGAAAATCCACCGCACCCATGACCGTAGGAATGCCCATGGAACGAGCCAATATAGCGGCATGGGAGTTATTCGAACCCAAGGTAGAGATGATGGCTTTAAGTTTATGGGCTGGTACTTCCGCCAACATAGCCGCAGTTACTTCCTCAGCCACCAATACGGTAGCATCGTCAAACTCACGCACTTCGGTATTGGTTTGCTGTAGCTCTGCTAATATACGCCGACCAAGGTCGCGAATATCGGAAGCTCTTTCCCGTAAATATGGATCGTCCATAGCCTCGAAGGCACGGATGTGTTGTTGCACGACTCGACGCAAGGAGCCTTGTGCCCATTGTCCTTGGCGTATATGTTGAATCACTTCCCCAGCCAGAGCATTGTCATCTAGCATGCGCATATACACCTCGAACAATTCTTGTTCTTGGTTTTTTAGGTTGCGTGCCAAGGTTCGACTAATGATTTTTATCTTACGTCGAACAGCTTCCAAAGCCGTTTGAAAGGCCTCGACTTCCTGTTCTGGATTGCGGCACTTGCGGTCTGGTACTTTGCCTAAGTTTGCCGGCGGGGCGATGACTGCTACATGGCCAATAGCCACACCACCAGAGCCACTGACCCCTTCGTAATGTAAGTCTAGGCTTTCGCCATCAGCCAAAGCATCCTGTCGTAAGCCTCCACCAGTGGCTTCAGCGTGTGCAATAAAGCCTGCAAGCTGGGCCGACAAGGTAATGAGTACGGCCTCTTCTTCGGTACCAAACTGGCGTTCGTCGCGCTGCTGCACCACTAAGATACCCAACACCTTACGGTGGTGAATAATAGGCACACCTAGAAAGGAGCTAAAGGCTTCTTCACCAGTCTCTTGCACGTAATAAAAATTAGGGTGTTCGGCAGCCCGCTTAAGGTTAATGGTTTCTGCCTTAAGACCCACCAAACCCACCAAACCTTTGCCTGAAGACAAACAAGCCTGACCAATGGATGCTTGGTTGAGCCCCTCACTCGCCATGAGGACGTAATTGTCAGTTTGCGGGAAGTATAGGTAAATAGAGCACACGTCAGTACGCATGGCTCTCCTAACCTGGTGTACCACCAACTTCAAGGCCGATTGCAAATCCTCTGCAGCGCTCACCGCTTGGATTATTTTACGCAGACTGTGCAGCATGCAGTTTAGTTCCTAGCTATAATTTATTGACTCTGTGCATGGCTTGGAATAACTAAACCATGGTGATAAACCAGACGTGAATGGCGTAGACAAAGCTCTTTCATGGCTCGACGATAAACCTCACGCTTAAACGACACCACTTGATCTACTGGGTACCAATAACTAACCCACTCCCAGGCATCAAATTCTGGGCTGTTGGTAGTTGCCGTTTGAACCACCGAATCTGGTGCTAACATACGTAGCAAAAACCATTTTTGTTTTTGACCAATGCATAAAGGTTTCTGGCCCTGGCGAATCATCCGCTTAGGCAACCGATACCTTAGCCAACCACGAGTGCAAGCAAGCACCTCTACGTGTTCTGGCGACAGACCAATTTCTTCTTTGAGTTCCCTAAATAAGGCTTCTTCTGGCGTTTCGTGGGCATCGATGCCCCCTTGGGGGAATTGCCAAGCATCCCAACCCAAACGCTTTGCCCACAGCACTTGGCCCTGGGAATTTGCCAGAATAATACCTACATTGGGGCGAAAACCATCTTTATCGATCACGGCTTTGCACCATAGAAAATATATATGACCCCATTGTTCCACAAAATGGTAGGCAACAACAACCACAGATGAAAATGAGCTAAAATAATGTTTTATCACCATTTAATATAGGAATTCCAATGCAAGGAAGACTCGCTCTGTTTGATTTAGACAACACATTATTAGCTGGAGACAGCGACCATGGATGGGGACAGTTCATGGTGGCGCAGGGTCTTGTTGATGGAGCAAACTATGGCGCAAAAAATGATGCTTTTTACCAAGACTATCTCGCAGGAGATTTAGACATGGTCGCCTATGCAGAGTTTGCGCTTACACCTTTGGCACAATACAGCGCCACTGAACTTAAAACCATTCACCAAAAGTTCATGCAAACCACTGTCATTCCAATGATTGCACCTAAAACCCAAGCCTTGTTGAAAAAGCACCGGGATGCTGGAGATGTTTTGGTAATCGTAACGGCCACCAGCGACTTTATAACAGCGCCCATTGCTGAATACCTTGCTATACCTCACCTCATTGCTACACCTACAGAGTGCGTAGATGGACGTTATACAGGAAAACTGAGTGGTGCACCCTGCTTTAAGGCGGGTAAAATTGATAAGCTTAATGCTTGGATGGCACTCAACGGTTACAACATTGAAGGCGCCTGTTTCTATAGTGACTCCCACAATGATTTACCATTATTAGCGCTGGTGGACGAGCCCATCGTGGTGGACCCAGATCCAAAGCTCGAAGCCCATGCCTTGGCGAATGGTTGGCAAGTGATGAGTTTGCGATGAACGCCTCACTCCTACCTATTGCATTATTGAGTAGGGTTTAAAAACCTTCCTAGACTTCATACCAAGTGCGCAGAATAACGGACTTTAGATAATCAGTCTCTGGGATGGCAGGGTGAACAGGGTGATCGCCACCTTGGCCACCTTGCTCTAACACTTGTCCCATACGGCCATTTTTACGACACGCTTCCTGCAATAGCTGAGTAAGGCGCGCGCGCTCTAAATGCATGGAACATGAAGCAGACACTAATATACCTTCTGGTTTTAACAGACGTATCGCTAGCTGATTAACACGTTGATATGCTAGCTCACCCGCTTTAATGTCTTTTCGACGAGCGATAAAGGCTGGCGGATCAATGATAACCATGTCAAAACGTTCGCCATCCTCATGTAACTGCTTCATGGCGGTAAAAGCATCACTTTTTAAGCTATGTACCTTATTGCCAACACCATTCAATTCGGCTTGTTGATGCACTAAATCTAACGCTTGAGCAGAGGCATCCACACAGATCACTTCCTTAGCACCTGCTGCCGCAGCCTGCACACCCCAACCACCAATGTAGCTAAAAATGTCCAAAACCCGCTTACCATTGGCCAGCTTTTGCACTCTCCGGCGATTTAACCGGTGGTCATAAAACCACCCCGTTTTTTGGCCATCCCACACTGGCGCCATGAAATTCACACCATTTTCTTTCAGAGGCACAAGTTTTGGTACATCACCCTGGGCCACACGCACGTATTCATCCAGGCCTTCAATTGCACGCATTTTGCCATCATTTTTAAGCAAAATATTGAGTGCTGGTACAACTTCATTAATGGCCTCCAGTAATTCTTCAAGCAATAACTCAATACCCGCATTGGAAACCTGTACCACAATAACCTTATCAAAACGGTCAATCACCAGCCCTGGCAAACCATCACTGTCGCCATAGACCCAGCGGTAGCAGCGATCTTCAAACAACTGCTCTCTGCTAGTTAAAGCAGTCTTCAACCTGCTAACCAAACGCTCAAGGTTGAGCGGCTCGCCTGCTTTACGACTCACCAAACGGCCACAAATAAGCTGTTTGGGGTTAATAATAGCAGTGCCTATGGCTTTACCATTAGCATCCAGCACATTCACTTGTTCGCCTGCAGCAAAGCTTTGCAAGGGCGATTTTTTTACATCAACTTCATTGCTGTAAATCCACAAGTGGCCCTGACGTAAGCGACGATCAGACTTTGGTTTTAAAATTAGATCTGGCATTTATTCTTCACACAATTCACTATAAGCATCAGCATCTAACAACTGCTCTAATTCTTCTGGATTAGTTAATCGTATTCGTAACAACCATGCTTCACCATAGGGATCTGAGTTAACCAACTCTGGATCATCGTCTAACTGCTCATTTACAGCAATCACTTCGCCAGAAACTGGCGCAAATAGATCCGACGCAGCTTTAACAGACTCGATTACACCAAATTCATCTTCAGACACAAGCGCCACGCCAACGTCAGGTAGCTCAACAAATACCACATCACCTAGTTGCTCTTGGGCAAAGTCTGTCACTCCAATGGTGACAGTACCGTCACCTTCGTTGCGGATCCATTCATGGCTTGAGACGTAGCTTAAGCCTTGAGGTAAGTTGCTCATAATTGTGTCCTTATAAGGTATTTTTGACGGATTTTGGCGCTTGTGACAATGGAGGTAAGTGTGCACCCACACCCATGGCCTGTTGCGCTAAGTGTTGTTTAATAGGGCTCAGTTTTTGCACCCAATTCATGCCAGTATTGCGTAGCAAACTCAACATTGGATGTTGGTTACCAAACAATCGAGAAAAGCTTTCCATCAAGGTCATCATGCGTAGATTATCACCGCGCCTTTGGGCCTGATAATTCTCTAAAACTCCGAGACTGGAAATATCATAGCCTTTTTGTTGGGCTTGCTTTAACGTCTCTACTAAAGCAGCAACATCAAGAAGCCCCAAATTAACCCCTTGGCCCGCTAACGGGTGTATGGTGTGAGCTGCATCGCCCACTAATACCAATCCAGATTGCACATAACGCTTGGCATGGCGCTGTCTGAGAGGTATGACGTGGCGTTGATCACTTGCGATCACAGCACCTAATTGGCCCTCAAAAGCCTGACTCAGAGCGAGGCAGAATTCACTTTCTGTCAATTGTTGCATCGCCTCTGCTTGCGCCTTTGGGCGCGACCATACGATAGAACAATAATGGTTATCTGGGCCTTCTTCGGCAGCAGTCGACAAAGGTAAAAAGGCCAATATGCCGTCCTCTGTAAACCGTTGCCATGCAGTATTTTGGTGTGGTTTGGACACTTTTACTCGAGTCACCAAGGCGTGATGGGGGTAATCCCACTCGCGGGTAGGTAAACCAGCTAACTGCCTAATCTTAGAGCTGGCTCCATCAGCACCCACCACCAAAGCGGCGCTAATTTGCTCACCACTCACCAAAGTTAAGCGCCGTGGCGCTATCTCTTGTGAAGTCATGTCGACAATCTGGCTATGCTCAAACAATTGGTATTGCTTCTGACCTAGGACCTGGTGCAAGGCTGAAGTAATGGTGCGATTTTCAACAATGTGCCCCAAATAAGGCAGGTGCTGTTCGGCAGCAGTAAAATTAAGCTGACCCGTGCCACAGGCATCCCACACATGCATGGCACTGTATGCCTGTAAACGTGCCATATTTTCTATAACAGGCCAGGCTTCAAGGTTTTTTAATAGGTTTTCGGAGGCTAAACTCAAAGCTGAAACACGAGCATCTACTTGCTCTGGCGGCCAATCTTGCGACGGACTCAATTCACCCGATTCAATTAATGCCACCTTAAAACCAGCATCTATAAGGCCACAAGCAAGGCTTGCACCAACCATTCCAGCGCCAACAATAGCAACATCAAACTGGCTCATGAATCTGTCTCGCAACTGCTATCTAACCTAGCAGCTATCACCGGAGGCATCGCTAAAACCTGTGCCAGAGGCACATCTAAACCCATGGCTGCACGAGTAAATATAGTTTTTACGAATGGTACTTGCTGCATAGTTAATAGCCCTAGTTGCCGTAAAGCGGAGTAATGGTACTTATTGCTAGAAAAAAGTTTCATTACTTTGTCACTGGCACCAATGACACGATCTTGGTCCCACCGGCTGGTTTCGACAAACTGGTTTAAACTGGTTAAGTCACCAATAGGTGTGCCTTTCTTACAGGCCTTAAGCACTGATTCGGCCAGGGCAAAGCTGCCCCGTAACGCTAGGTTAAAACCTTGGCCAGCAATGGGATGTAAAGTATGGGCTGCATTACCTACAACAGCTAAGCCTTGCCGAGCCTGTTCTTGAGCAACACTCAAGGTGAGTGGGTACACCTGACGATCACCAATGGCACGAAATTCACCCATGGGATAACCCACATGTTGCTGAATTTCTTTTAGCACCTCGTCATCACTCAATTGTTGCAATTCACTCTGGCGGGAAATGGGTTGCGTCCATACTACGGCTGCACGATGTTTACCCTTGAAACTAAGTAATGGTAATAGTGCCAAGGGCCCAGATGGAGTAAATCGCTCACAAGCGAGGCCATGATGGTGTTGCTCTAGTTCCAAATTAGCCACTAGTGCCACTTGGTCATAACTTTGGATTTGATCAAACATACCCAGCTGTTGGCGTAAATCTGATCGGCCACCATCTGCCATCACAACTAGCTGCGCTGTGAGAGTGCCACCTTGTCCAAGGCGCTGATATTCTAATTGGCTATTTTGGCGTGCGTTATCTATAGCAGTGACCTGAGTCTGGTCAATTAGGTGTACAAAATCACAACAGCGTTGGGTTATTTGCTCTAAGAATACCCGTCCCATAGTCTGGTTTTGTAACACGTACCCCAAGGCTTCTCGTTGCATATCAGAGGCCTGCATCTCACTCTTCCAAGGCTGGCCTTGGTCGCTTACTTCAATATTGCTAATGGCTTGCGCGTGGGGGTATAAGTGTTGCCATAATTGGATGCTATGTAATAAGTTACGGCTACCAAGGGCAAGGGCCGTTGTGCGTCCATCTAAAGCACCTGCCGCCGTAGGTGTTGTAGCTTCAATGGGTGCAGCATCTAGCAAGGCAATGGATAGCCCGTAAGTCTTCGCCGTGCCGGCAAGCGCCAAACACAAGCTTGCACCTACTAATCCGCCACCGACAATAACAATATCGTAATTCTTGGCAACCTGGGCGCCAGTGGGAAATTGATCTGAATTTGCCACTATCATCCAGCCATCAAGGTTTCAATATCTGCCACAGTTACTGGCAAATAGGCAGTCAGGTTACGGTAACCATCTTCTGTCACTAAGATATTATCCTCAATGCGCACGCCAATACCACGCCATTGAGAGGGAATATTAGCATCATCTGGATCAATATAAATACCGGGTTCTACAGTGGTCACCATGCCTGCAATAAGGGGTCGAGACTCACCACCTATTTTGTAAATACCAACATCATGTACATCCATGCCAAGCCAATGGCCTATATTGTGCATATAGAATTTACGAAAAGTTTGGTCTTCAATGTTTTTATCCAGTGCGCCTGTCAACAAACCAATATCAATTAGACCCTGGGTTATTACCTTGACTGCAGCATCTTGCATATCAGTAAATACGGCACCAGGCTTAATACATGCCAAGGCTGCTTGACGGGCCGCTAACACCAACTCATAAATAGTTTTTTGTGATTCACTAAAACGGCCATTAACTGGGAATGTACGGGTAATGTCTGACGCATAGTGATCTAACTCGCAGCCTGCATCAATCAATACTAAATCACCATCCTGCAATACTTGATCATTATTGGTGTAATGCAATATACAAGCATTTTCACCACCAGCCACTATAGAACCATAAGCCACACGCTGACTACCTTGTATGGAAAACTGGTGATGTAACTCGGCCGCCAATTGATATTCGTTCATGCCCACTTTACAAACACTCATGGCCCGTTTATGGGCGGCCACACTAATATCGCAGGCCATTGCCATTTGTTCTACTTCAGCAGAAGATTTGAACAGACGCATGGCATCTACCAAAGGATCAAGATCCACGAGCTGGCTTGGGCATGTTTTTCCCTGCCGAGTTAAGCCACGTAGCTTAGATAGGCTCCGCTTTACTAGGTCACCCGTATCTTCACGGCTAAACCCATAAACCACCTGACTTGCACCATCTAACAATTCAATTAGCTTTTCTGCGACGCTTTCGCTGGCATAGGCTTGATTCATCATCAAAGCCCGTGGTGCAGCGTCCACACCTAAACGACGACCATGCCAAATTTCTTGTAACTTGTCCTTGCTGCGACAAAAAATGCTGCTGCATGGGCCATCTACCCCATTGGTCAGCACTAGCGTGGTTTGCTGCTCTACCATGCCAGACAAATAATAAAAGCTACTGTCTTGCCGGTAGTCCTGTTCCACATCACCGTTACGTATATGCACCGGCGCGCACTGAATAACCACAACTGCTCCTTGTGGTAGGCTTTGCAACAAGGCTTGGCGTCGATTTGTATATTCTATGGTAGCTAGTTTAGTCATGGCATCTGCCCTTAATGTAATTTCTGTGGCACTCAATGTAATTGCTGTGGCATTTAATGCAATTGCTGTGGCACCTTTTGTTGCGCACTATCGGCCGGCAAATTAAATTCTGCAAACATCATCATGGCAGCCAAACGTACATATTCAACCAGTTCTATGTAACTTGTTTCAGCGCTGTCTCCTTCTTGCTCTTCATCATCTGTATCAAAGGACACTTGGGCAATGTTGGCTAGATCTTCCATGGAGTCTGTAATTTCACTCGAGAGTTTTTGTTTGCTTCGATCAAAACCCAAGCCAAACCCACTTAAAAATCCACTACACCACGCACCTAAAGATTCCGTTCTACCTGCCAGTTCTGCATCATCTTCTGGAAGCAGTAGCTGAAACCCAAAATCAGCCGCCATCAATTGCTCTAACACCACATCGTAAAGCACAACCAATTCGGCTTTATCATCGTCATCTTCTACCTCTTGCACATCTAAATGAGCCACAACTATGGCTAACCAAGCCTCAGCATCAGCTCGTACACCCGCCGCCAATTGCCCTGCCAACAGGCCGTGTAATTCCGAAGGGGTACCGAAGGCACCTAACTCAACGAACATGTCGGCAAAGTCGTCAAATACGTAGTTTAGTCGCGGGGTGGCATCAGTCATTGGTTTGGCTCTAGCTGCAAATTATGGAGTCATTATACCTGAGCTGTACGCATTCTCTAGAGCTTTTGCAGAGCGTTACTAGACAGTGGCGCAATTTACTATAAAATCTATGGGTAGATTATCTTTTAAGTGGCCCAATAATGTCGACCATCAACGCTTTGATACATCACATTGACCAGCTGTTAACCCAACACCGCGCTTTACAGCACGGCCATGCTAAACTTCAAAGCCGCGTGGCAGAATTGGAACAGCAGCTATCACAGCAGCAACAGGTTGCCGATACCCTAACAAAAGACACTCATCCAGAGCCTGAACAGACTAATAATCAAGCCCTAGAAGATGACTTAAATCATTTGGTCGGCTTATTTGACCAAGCAACGGAAGCGCAACATGACTGACTTACAAGCAGTAGAAGTTTCCATTTTAGAACAAAGCTATACTCTCACTTGCCCCTCAGGAAAAGAAGCTAACTTGCTCCAAGCTGCAGACAAGTTAGACCAAACACTACGAGGCATTAAAGCTAGTGGGCGAGTGATGGGTTTAGAACGAATGGCAGTAATGGCTGCCCTCAACATGAGCGCTGAACTGATAGAGGCCCAGGGGCAACTCGCCACCTTAGAAATGGCTCTTGAGCAACTCGACAAAAGAGTGAGCGACGGCCTAGATTAACCTTATGTTTCAAATTTTGGGTTCCATTCTTAAAAAACTCAGCCTATAATGGTGACAGACTCCCTGTGGTGCTCGATATTCGATAACGTCCTTGAGCCGATTCATATACCCAGGGTGCTTCTCGCTTATGCTCTGTGCACGTCCGCTTGTCGGAACGCCTTCCGCCTAAACAGGAGCACCCACCTTGAGCCTCCGGGTTCAGGGCAGCCATCGGAACCGACACCTTGGGGAGTCTTTAACTTCCTCTCTAATGGAGTTGCCACCTAACTCTAAACACGTAAAAGTCTGTAAAATCCTTAAGCTATACCTATATGCACCCTGTAATTATGGCACAATTGTATCTGTATAGTTATTAGGCCTGTCCACCCTGAGGTTTCACACTCATGACTACGCGCATCTTATTAATCGAAGACGACCAAGAACTCAGTGAATTATTGAGCGAATTTTTGGCCCTAGAAAACTTTGAAGTAGACCAAGCCTTTGATGGAGAACAAGGCCTCAACATGGCCTTAAATGGTCATTATGATGCTTTAGTGCTTGATATAATGATGCCTAAAATGAACGGCCTAGACCTACTCAAAAAATTTCGCACCAATCATAAAACACCTGTACTCATGTTGACCGCTCGTAATGATGAAGTAGATCGCATTGTAGGGTTTGAGATGGGGGCCGACGATTATTTACCAAAACCGTGCAACCCAAGAGAAATTGTTGCTCGTATTCGCGCCATACTGAGGCGTGTAGAAATGGATAAAGCAGGCATGCAAGCCAGTGGTAGCCGTCAAGTTATGGTGCGAGAAGACGTAGAGCTAAACCACAATACACGTATTGTATCCAAACTGGGTGAGGCCTTAGACCTTACCAGCACGGAATTTAATCTTTTAGCCAGCTTATTAGAAAACGCTGGCCAAGTACTGAGCAAAGAAGAACTCACAGAAACCGCTTTAGGCCGCAAATTGGCTTTGTATGATCGCAGTGTCGACATGCACATGAGCAACCTACGACGTAAACTGGGTCCATTTTCAAGTGATGAACCACGCATAAAAACCATACGCGGTGTTGGATACCAGTATGTCATCAATGATTAAATGGCCTTTAAGACCATTAATATTCCGAAGCTTATATTGGAAGATATTTTTCTTTTTTTGGCTAACTCTTATAGCAGCCATTTTTTCTGTCGCCACCTTGTCGGAAATTATTGTTGAAAAGCGAGCCCAAGACCAATATCAGCGGGTAGTGAGATTAGGCATCAAAGCGGCCGACATATACGAAACCAAAGGCACTGCAGAGCTAACGGTCTGGCTGCGTTATATCGACCAAGAATTTGATGTAAAAGGCTTTATGTTAGATTCTAAACGGCGTCCCATTAGCCTAGCAAACCTACCCAAAAACTGGCTTGAATTTACCTTACCACTCACCCAAAATAGATTATCAGAACGCCAATTGAGGGGCTTTCAACCGTATAGCATATCCAGCAGTAGCAGTCGCATCTACACATTTGTCGCCCATCGCGACAATCGTGGACCTTATCCAGCCTGGTTAAAACACTTACCAATACTACAAGTCATTACGGCATTAGTGATAGTAGCCCTGCTGACCGCTTTTGTGACATGGCGAATCACAGATCCATTACGTAAACTCAAGCAAGCAACTGACTCATTCGCCCGTGGCAATCTTGATACCCGGCTACCCATTCTTATAGGCTTCAAGAGAGATGAAATTGGTGAAGTGGGTCTAGCTTTTAACCACATGGCAGAACGTATTAGTTTGCTAGTGAGCAATCAGCAACGCCTGTTTCGAGACATCTCCCATGAGTTAAGAACCCCCTTAGCTAGACAGCAAATTGCCCTAGAGCTACTTGCACGAAAACTACCCGACACAGAACACCAATCTCTGCAACGCATTGAGCGGGAAATAGAACGCATGAACGATCTGATTGATCAGGTGCTAACCTTGTTACGCATAGAACAAAATGGTCAATCCCCGACTATCGAAACCTATGACTTAAGCGACTTGCTATACAAACTCACTCAAGACGCTCAATTTGAGGCGCAATCAAAACATCAGGTACACCTACAACAGCCTGACAAAACCCTATTAACTGGCCAGCCAGAATTGGTGTCCCGTGCGGTAGAAAACATATTGCGTAATGCCATGCGTTACACGGTAGACGATAGCCAAATATTTTTACAAGTGGAAACCCATAAAGACACCGTCGTAATTGGCATTGAAGATGAAGGAGAAGGTGTGCCAGAGGAGTCCCTTAAGCACTTATTTGAGCCCTTCTACCGCGTAGAAGCCAGCCGTAACCAGCAAAGTGGTGGCTACGGTGTCGGCATGGCCATCGCTGAACAGGCGGTACGGGCTCAAGGCGGCAGCATAGAAGCTAGTAATCGTTCTTCAGGTGGCCTTAGGGTTGAAATTACCTTGCCAAAAATATCAACTTAACATCAATTTAGACCACACCTGTTTGGCAAGTTGAGTTATACCCATGTTGCCCTTGTAGACTGGTTAACGTGACTCAGGTGCCAAAAATAGCTGATACGCTGGGTTGTCAGTTTCTTCGTTAAAAGCATAACCCAGTTCGTCTAAATAGCCCTCAAACGTCACTTTGTCCTCTAACGGCACTTGCATCCCTACCAGCACTCGGCCATGGGCAGACCCATGATTACGATAATGGAACATTGAAATATTCCACGGCTGGCCTAGTTTATTCAAAAACTTAAGTAAGGCGCCTGGTCGTTCTGGAAAGGTAAAGCGATAAACCACTTCGTTATCTACTGCAGCGTGGCCACCGACCATATAACGTATATGGATTTTAGCCATTTCGTTGTCGCTCAAATCTACTGCGGAGATGTCCTGACTAGAGAGTTCTGCAATCAATCGCTCACGTCCACCCTCCTCAGATTTAAGCGTGACGCCAACAAACACTTGTGCTTGTCCCTCATTCGCATAACGGTAGTTAAATTCAGTGATATTACGCTCACCCAAGGCAGTGCAAAAGCGCTTAAAACTACCCGGTTGTTCTGGTATCTGCGCCGCAATAATGGCCTCGCGACCTTCTCCAATTTCAGCCCGTTCGGCGACATGGCGTAAGCGGTCAAAGTTAAGGTTAGCACCAGTGGCCACAGCCACAAGAGTTTGACCTCGAGCTTGCTCACGTTCTATGTATTTTTTTAACCCTGCTACGGCACAAGCACCTGAAGGCTCTGCGATTGCACGCGTATCATCATAAATATCTTTAATCGCGGCACACAGCTCATCCGTCGTTACGGTAATTACTTCATCAACGTACTGTTGAGCAAGTTCGAAGGTTAGCTCACCTATTTGAGCAACAGCAACTCCCTCAGCAAAAGTGCCTACTTCTGGCAAGATCACCCGCTCACCTGCATCTAAAGCAGCTTTCAGGCAACAGGAGTCTTCGGGTTCCACACCTATAATTTTAATATCTGGGCGCAAGTACTTAATGTAGACAGACATGCCTGCAATTAACCCACCACCACCCACGGGCACGAATATGGCATCAATATTATCTTCAACCTGACGCAACAACTCAACCGCTACAGTTCCTTGGCCAGCAATCGTGTGCTCATCATCGAAAGGGTGGATATACACTAGCCCGTGGTCTGCCACTAAAGTTAGCGAATAGGTATAAGCTTGAGCGAATGAATCCCCATGTAAGATCACCTTTGCCCCGAGCGCTTTTACAGAGTTTACTTTAATGTCTGGTGTCGTATTAGGCATTACTATAGTAGCGTCAATACCTAAGTGCTTAGCAGACATAGCCACACCTTGAGCATGATTACCAGCAGACGCTGCCACTACACCACAGGCCCGCTGCACATCACTTAGTTGTGATATGCAGTTATAGGCACCACGTATTTTAAAAGAATGGATTGGCTGTAAATCCTCTCGTTTAATCAAGATATTATTTTCCAATCGTTTAGACAGGCTGAGAGCTAAGTCAACGGGAGTTTCGACAGCCACATCGTAGACATTGGCTGATAGAATTTTCTTGATATAACGATGAGGCATAATAGTTCTTCTAGTGGGGTGATTTCTTTGCAGAGCTTAAGTATTTAACTAGCCAATCATATTAATGGCTGAAGCCACTAGCGTCTACATTGTAGAGTGGTAATTCCTGTATAATCACCTTATTAGTGTCCAACTTGATCATTGTCATGACCCAAGACCAGTTAAAGCAGGCTGTAGCCCAAGCTGCGATAGACCATATCGTTCCACACCTTAACCGTGAATCCATCATCGGTGTTGGCACAGGGTCTACAGCTAACTGCTTTATTGATGCTCTAGCCAACATAAAACACACCTTTGATGCTGCAGTAGCGAGTTCCGAAGCCACAGCACAACGCCTAAAAAACCACGGCATTAACGTATTAGAACTTAATGCTGTGCCACATATGACTTTTTATGTAGATGGCGCCGACGAAAGTGATGTGCATCTCAACCTAATTAAAGGTGGTGGTGGCGCCTTAACTCGGGAAAAAATTGTTGCAGCAGTGGCCGAAACATTCGTTTGTATTGCCGATGAATCAAAACTGGTCGACGTGTTAGGCGACTTTCCGCTGCCAGTAGAAGTCATCCCTATGGCCCGCAGTTATGTTGCACGCAAGTTAGTGGGTCTTGGTGGCGAACCCGTATGGCGCCAAGGCTTTGTGACCGACAATGGCAACTTAATTCTAGACGTTTATGGTATGGATATTGTTGATCCTAAGGGCCTTGAACAACAAATTAACCAGCTTACTGGCGTTGTAACAAACGGCCTGTTTGCCCAGCGCCCAGCAGACATTCTATTCCTGGGCACTGGAGAAGGTGTTAAAACCCTCAGACACTAAAACAACACGCGGCAACTTATAGTGCCACTCACTTGTTTGAGTTTCACTAAGGCTAGCTCTGAACAGCTGGCATCTACGTCGATTACCACGTAGCCCACTTTTTCATTAGTATTCAAATACTGTCCTGAAATATTAATGCTGTTTTCAGAAAATACATTATTTATCTGAGACAACACCCCAGGCACATTTTCGTGAATATGTAACAAACGGTGCGCATTTTCATGGCTAGGTAACGACACTTGTGGAAAATTTACGGCCGAAAGGCTAGTACCATTGTCACAGTAACGAATGAGTTTGTCTGCCACTTCTACACCAATATTAACTTGGGCTTCAACAGTTGAACCGCCAATATGTGGCGTTAATATGACGTTATCTAGGCCCCTTAGTGGAGAAACAAACTCATCTTTATTAGAGCGGGGTTCTACGGGAAATACATCAATGGCTGCCCCTAGTAATTTACCACTGTTCAGGCAACTGGCCAACTCCTCAATATCTACCACAGTGCCACGGGAGGCATTAATTAGAATCGCCCCATCTTTCATTTGAGCAAGCTGAGTTGGGCCTATTAAGCAATGAGTCGATGGCGTTTCTGGTACATGCAAGGTAACGATGTCAGCTCGCATAAGCAGTTCAGCTAGATTGCCACAGGCTGAAGCATTACCTAAACTCAACTTCGTGATTTGATCGTAATAAATCACTTCCATGCCCATGGCTTCTGCCATAATACCCAGTTGTGAGCCAATAGATCCATATCCCACCACACCTAGCTTTTTACCCCGCACCTCAAAAGATTGGTGAGCTGATTTGAACCATTGACCACGATGAGCCTTAGCATTTTTTTCTGGGATGCCTCTCAATAACAACACCGCCTCAGCGATGACCAGTTCGGCTACGCTGCGGGTATTACTATAAGGCGCATTAAATACGGGAATACCCATCTCTAGGGCAGCTTGGAGATCCACTTGATTAGTGCCTATGCAAAAACAGCCTATGGCCATCAGCTTGGTGGCTTGCGCTAATACCTCTCGAGTCATCTGAGTACGTGAACGAATGCCTACAAAGTGGGCGTCCTTTAACACTTTCACCAACTCACTTTTTGGCAAAGCGGTGGTGTAGAAATGAATGTTATCAAAGCCTTCAGCCTGTAAAGCTTGAACGGCTGATTGATGTACACCTTCTAACAAAACTACTTTAATACTTTGTTTTTTAAGGGAAATTTGCTGCGATTGGGTCAAGAGGAAGCCTTTTTAATACAATTTAACACGATTCTAAAGGCGACTATTATAGTACCAAAAGCGACACATTAGTAGCCTCACAGACATAAAAAAACCCCTAACCATTGCTGCTCAGAGGTTTTGTTAGTTCAATAGGGTCAGAGCAGATTAATTTTTTAAGCTGCTCTCAATTTACTCAGACCTTCATGCAACTATTAGGCTTCCATGTCTTTCATAGAAAGCTTAATACGGCCACGTGCGTCAACATCTAGGACCTTAACCTTAACTATTTGACCTTCTTCTAGGTAGTCAGTTACTTTCTCAACACGCTCGCTGGAGATTTGAGAAATGTGCAACAAACCATCTTTACCAGGCAAAATGCTAATGAATGCTCCGAAGTCTACAATGCGCTCTACTTTGCCTTCGTAGGTGGCACCAACTTCAGCTTCTGCAGTGATTTCTAGAATCTTAGCTTCAGCCAATTCAGCAGCAGCTTTGTCATCAGCGTATACGCGCACAGTACCATCGTCTTCAATGTCGATTGATGCGCCAGTTTCTTCACACAAACCACGAATGGTCGCGCCACCTTTACCAATCACGTCACGGATCTTATCTTGATCGATCTTGATAGTTTTCATAGTGGGTGCGTTGTCGTTCAACTCAGCGCGAGGTGTAGCGATAACCTTGTTCATTTCGTCCAAGATATGGATACGTGCATCGTGTGCTTGCTCTAGAGCAATTTCCATAATCTCTTCGGTGACGCCTTGGATTTTGATGTCCATTTGCAGAGCAGTGATGCCTGCAGCAGAACCAGCTACTTTAAAATCCATGTCGCCCAAGTGATCTTCATCACCCAATATGTCCGTCAATACGGCAAAACCAGCATCTTCTTTGATCAAACCCATGGCGATACCAGCAACAGGGGCTTTAATCGGCACACCAGCGTCCATAAGCGCTAGGGAAGCACCGCATACAGAAGCCATGGAGCTAGAACCGTTAGATTCAGTAATTTCTGAAACCACACGGATGGTGTACGGGAAGTCTTCTTGGCTTGGCAACATGGCTTGGATGCCACGACGAGCCAAACGACCATGTCCAATCTCACGACGGCCAGGGCCCATGAAACGGCCTGTTTCGCCTACGGAATAGCTTGGGAAGTTGTAGTGCAACATAAACGGATCTTTACGTGAGCCTTCTAGGGCGTCAATGATCTGCTGGTCACGGCTAGTACCAAGAGTAGCTACAACAATAGACTGAGTTTCACCACGAGTGAACAATGAAGAACCGTGAGCCTTAGCCAATGTACCAATTTCTACATTGATACCACGTACAGTCTTGTTATCACGGCCGTCAATACGTGGCTCGCCTGCAACTGCGCGTGAACGTACAGTGTGCTTTTCTAGCTTGCTCACCATGCTTAATACGTCAGACTTAGAAGGTGCAGCTTCGTCATCGCTACATAGGGCAGCAACAGCTTGCGCCTTAACTTCACCTAAACGCGTGTAACGGTCCATTTTATCGCTTAGTTGGTAAGCTTCGCCAACAGCATCGCCAACGGCAGCAGTGACAGCAGACTTAAGCGCTGCATCTTCTTCAGCAGCAACCCAATCCCAAGTAGGCTTGGCAGCTTCTGATGCAAATTCGCCTATCGCCTTAACCACAGCTTGCATTTCATCATGGGCAAAAAGAACAGCGCCCAGCATCACGTCTTCGCTTAATTCTTTGGCTTCTGATTCAACCATCAACACGGCGTCAGCAGTACCAGCAACCACCATGTCTAGATCAGATGTGGCTTGGGCTTCAAAGCTTGGGTTAAGTTGGTAGCCAGCGTCGTCAGAGTATGAGACACGTGCAGCACCAATTGGGCCCGCAAAAGGAATGCCAGAGATGGCTAAAGCAGCAGATGTGCCGATCAAAGCAGCAATATCTGTGTCGTTTTGCTTATCAGCAGACATAACAGTACAAATAACCTGTACTTCGTTCATGAAACCCTTAGGGAACAATGGACGAATTGGACGGTCGATCAAGCGGCTAGTTAGCGTCTCTTTTTCAGATGGACGCGCTTCACGCTTAAAGAAACCACCAGGGATCTTACCTACAGCGTAAGTCTTTTCTTGGTAGTGTACAGAAAGTGGGAAGAAACCTTGATCAGGCTTAGCTTTTTTAGAACCAACAACAGCAACCAATACTTGGATAGCGTCATCGATAGTGACAAGTACAGCACCAGAAGCTTGACGTGCAATACGGCCAGTTTCTAACGTTACGGTTTGTTCACCGTATTGAAATTTTTTGGTAATGACAGACATATGTATCTCCATAAAATAAAGAATCTGCAATCAAATGAGCGATCTAATCCACCAGTACACTTATTGACTCGGTTTAGGCTTAAACCTACCTACGACACCAAGCCAATAAGAGTACGGGCCGACCCTCTCCTATTGCTTACAGTCAAAACAATAAAGGCTAAGTAACCAAAAGATTACCTAGCCTCTATTTGCCACACCTAAAAATGCACAGTGCGGCATTTAAATCAGATCTTAAGCCTGCTACATTCACCGAATACAGCAGGTTTAAAACTGATTTTAGCGGCGTAGACCTAAACGACCGATCAACGTAGTATAACGCGCAGCGTCTTTACGATTAAGGTAGTCCAACAGCTTACGACGCTGGTTAACCATACGGATCAAACCACGACGAGAGTGGTGATCATGGTTATGCTCTTTGAAGTGACCTTGCAGTGCCAAGATGTTCGAAGTTAACAATGCAACTTGAACTTCTGGTGACCCTGTGTCGCCTTCGGCAGTTTGGTAATCTGCTACAACAGCAGCTTTTTCAACGGCAGTTAGAGCCATGGTAATTCTCCAATCATTAATATGCCCACTAGTCTCATAAATGAGGGGCTAGGGCTACGTTAGTGTTCACACCGTGCATATTTACAGCGGAACTTAAATAAAGGCCTAAGTGCTCATTAAGCGTTTAGCTTTTAAGCGACCTTCTTGTTGCACTTCGGCTAAACCAATAAAGGCATTCGCATCGGTAACATGTGAGCTATACACTCGCACCACATCAAGTTCAGCGAAGTCAGTGGCATGGTCTATAACCTTACCTTGCTGCAACGACTCAATTTCATGGGCGGCCAATTGTACAGCATTTAATGATAAAACGGCAGTATCTGCCGGCATTAATAGCGTATCTAGGATTGTAAAGGCAGGAGTAATGTCGGGCCACTTGCCTTCTTCTACCAACTGGTCCTTAGTTGCCTCGTCAATGATGGCTTGCAAATCTTCTAAAGTGACCATTTGCTCGGCCACAAAAGGCCCTGCCTGCAAGCGCTTGAGCTGCGCTACATGAGCACCACAGCCTAGTGCCAATCCCAAATCTTCCACAATACTACGAATATATGTGCCTTTGGTACAACTGATGTCCATCTGCACTTGGGCATTTTTAAAATTCAACAGTTCTAATTTGTGAATGGTCACTTGCCGTGGTTTAACTTCCACTGTTTTACCCGCCCGAGCTAACTTATATAAGGGCTGCCCTTGATGCTTAAGAGCTGAAAACATGGAAGGCACTTGGCTAATAAGGCCACGAAATTGTGGCAACTGGGCTTCTACATCGGCCAAAGTGATATGGTCACAAGGTTTGGTTTCCAAAATCTTACCTTCGGCATCACTTGAATCAGTGCGCACACCAAGCTGACCAATAGTTTGGTAACGTTTGTCAGAGTCCAGGAGAAACTGGCTGAACTTAGTAGCCTCACCTAGGCAAATAGGCAGCAAGCCCGTTGCTAGAGGATCTAACGAGCCGGTGTGGCCCGCTTTACGGGCCCCAAACATCCGCTTAACACGCTGTAAGGCATGATTTGAACTCATACCTGTGGGTTTATCTAAAATAAGAATGCCGCTTACTTCACGGCCTTTCGGTTGACGAGCCACTAGTGCTTATTCAGCATTAGTGTCTTGCTCTGGGTCCGAAGCCCTAGCTTGGTCAATTAGGTTACTAAGGTAATTACCACGTGACAAACTGTCGTCAAAATGAAACCTCAGAGTCGGTACAATACGTAGTTTCATACGCTGGCCTAGTTGGCTACGTAAAAACCCTGAGGCATTGTTAAGAGCCTTAACGGATTCTGTAATCTCTTGCGTGTCTTCGCCACCATTTAAAATGGTGACAAATACCTTAGCGTGAGACAGATCACGGGATACTTCTACAGCACTCACTGTCGCCATACCCACGCGAGGATCTTTCACCTCACGCTGGATTAGGGCTGCTAGCTCACGCTGAATTTGGTCTGCCACACGCTGGGTACGGCTATATTCTTGTGCCATGATCCGCCCTTACAAGCTACGCTCAACTTCGACAGTGTCGAATACTTCAATTTGGTCACCAACACGAACGTCGTTGTAGCTCTTCACACCGATACCACACTCAATACCATTGCGAACTTCCGCAACAGCATCTT
Organism: Oceanospirillaceae bacterium ASP10-02a; assembly: GCA_905182035.1. Classification (GTDB taxonomy): domain Bacteria; phylum Pseudomonadota; class Gammaproteobacteria; order Pseudomonadales; family Balneatricaceae; genus Njordibacter. The sequence goes on from CAJIZL010000015.1 coordinate 101,970, forward strand.
TGTGACGACGTAAGGATTCCAACTCACCTTCGTAAATAACCACGTTATCTCGTAATACACGGATAGGCTTGCTACGATGCACCGCGCCTTCAGTAACCATACAGCCAGCAATCTGGCCCAACTTAGGCGAACGGAAGACTTCACGTACTTCTGCAATACCAACAATGGTTTCGCGCAATTCAGGCGCTAACATACCGGAAAGAGCAGCCTTAACATCGTTAATGATGTCGTAGATTACGCTGTAGTAACGTAGATCAATACCTTCTTTCTCGATAAGAGCCTTGGCTGGCGTATCAGCACGAACGTTAAAACCAAAGATCACAGCGTTTGATGCCACAGCAAGGTTAACATCAGACTCAGCGATACCACCTACTCCGCTGGATACAACCTGCACCTTAACTTCTTCCGTACCAATATCCATTAGGGAGCTAGTTAAAGCTTCCAAAGAACCACGTACGTCGGTCTTAAGTACAACGTTTAATACAGAGGCTTGGTTCTTACCCATATTCTCAAACATGGCATCCAATTTAGATGCTTGTTGACGAGCAAGCTTCACATCGCGGTACTTACCTTGACGGAACAAGGCTACTTCACGGGCTTTCTTTTCGTCTGCAACCACGGCGAAATCTTCACCGGAATCAGGGGTGCCACCTAAACCGAGAATTTCTACGGGAATAGAAGGGCCAGCACTGTCAATAGGCTTTCCATTTTCGTCTAACATAGCTCGAACACGACCAAACTGTTGGCCGGCTAGAACGATATCACCTTTCTTCAAGGTGCCGTTTTGAATCAATATAGTAGCTACAGGACCACGGCCTTTATCAAGGCGCGCTTCAACCACAACACCTTTGGCTGGCGCCTCTGGCACTGCTGTAAGCTCTAACACCTCTGCTTCTAGCAATACGGCGTCTAGCAATGCTTCGATGCCTTCGCCAGTCTTAGCTGATACTGGGATAAACTGAGTTACACCACCCCAGTCTTCCGGCACAACTTCACGACTAGACAACTCTGTCTTCACTCGATCTGGATCTGCGCCTTCTTTGTCCATTTTATTTATCGCAACAATCAAAGGTACGCCAGCAGCTTTAGCATGCTGAACCGCTTCTTCAGTTTGTGGCATCACACCATCATCTGCAGCAACTACCAAGATAACAATGTCAGTTGCCTTAGCGCCACGGGCACGCATCGCTGTAAACGCAGCGTGTCCAGGAGTATCTAAGAAAGTAACCATGCCTTTGTCAGTTTCTACGTGGTAAGCACCAATGTGCTGTGTAATGCCGCCAGATTCACCCGACGCAACTTTAGTGGAACGAATACTATCCAATAGGGATGTTTTACCGTGGTCAACGTGGCCCATTACCGTCACAACTGGGGCACGAGCAATTTCTTTGCCTTCGTAATTAATGCTTTCGACAACTTCTGTTTCGATTGCATCATCCATCACCAATCTCGCTGTATGACCCATTTCTTCAACAACAATAGTCGCTGTATCTTGGTCAATGACTTGGTTGATGGTTGCCATTGCACCCATATTAAACATGACTTTAATGACTTCGGCAGCCTTCACGTTCATCCGCTGAGCTAAATCAGCCACAGTGATGGATTCAGGCAAGTTCACTTCATAAACTACCTTTTCTGTAGGCACTTCAAAAGCATGTTCACCGTTACCAGAGCGCTTAGGCGCAGCCAGTTTGCCTTTGTTTCGTGCGCCTTTACCACGGCTGCGGTCATCGCGTCCGCTAGACATACGGCCCTTACCTTTGCCCTTACCTGCGGGTGCACCACCACGGGGCTTATCAGGGGAAGTGAACGTCTTTTGGTGAGCGGGCTTCTTTTTAGCATCTTCAGCCGCTTTTTGACGAGCCACCTCAGCATTTGCAGCCACTTTAGCTGCTGCGTCCACTTCTGCTTTGACCTTAACTTGATCATCTGCTTCGTTTTGAACAACCGTATTTGTGGCTACACTTGCTGCCGTTTCAGCTACAGACTTAACATCAGCTTCCACCTTTACTTGGGCCACTTCGCCAGCTTTATCGGCTACCAACTCAGCTGTTTCCGCCTCAATTACAACCGACTGATCGCCTTCTTCAGCTTTAACGTAGGTGCGCTTTTTACGTACTTCAACGTTAACGGTGCGTTTGCCTGCTGTACCAGAAACTTTTAACGTACTTGTTGTCTTGCGACGCAAAGTAATTTTCTTAGGGCCATCAGCGTTATCACCTTCTCCACCGTGGGACTTTTGCAAGTGCGATAAAAGCGACTTACGCTCTTCGTCTGATACTGCGTCTGTAGCCGCACGCCGGGTAAGGCCTGCTTCTTCCATTTGGTTCAGCAATCGCTCAACCGGAACACCTACCGTTTCGGCTAAGGTGTTGACAGTTTGGTCTGTCATAATCATATTCTCCTGTCGGTCGGGCAATGGTTTAAACAAACCAAGGGGCGCGGGCCGTCATAATTAATTCTGCTGCTTTTTCATCACTCAAGCCTTCGATGTCCGAGATCTCATCAACAGCTTGCTCGGCCAAATGTTCCATGGTGATAATGCCACGGCTTGCCAATACAAATGCAAGGTGGGTATCCATACCTTCCATGTCTAGTAGGTCTTGAGCAGGCTCAGATTTATCTAACTGTTCTTCCGCTGCAAGCGCTTGGTTAAGCAGTTTGTCTTTTGCACGAGTACGGAGTTCTTCAACAATGTCTGCATCTAAGCCTTCAATTGCCAACATTTCATCTAACGGCACATAGGCGATTTCTTCAAGGCTAGCAAAGCCTTCTTCTACCAACATTTCAGCAAAATCCTCATCAATGTCTAAAGCGTCAACAAAAGTCTGTACCACACCACCCACTTCGTCTTGTTGCTTAGTGGCGGCATCTTCTTCAGACATTACGTTAATAGTCCACCCGGTCAACTCGGAGGCTAGACGGACGTTTTGGCCATTACGGCCAATAGCCATTGCCAAATTCTCATCACTAACAGCAACATCCATCGCGTGGCGGTCTTCATCAACAACGATAGAACTGACTTCTGCAGGAGCCATAGCATTGATAACCAACTGCGCGGGATTATCATCCCAAAGCACAATATCAACGCGCTCGTTGTTCAATTCACCAGTAACAGCTTGCACACGCGAACCTCGCATACCAACACAAGCGCCAATAGGATCGATACGACCATCGTTAGTCTTCACTGCAATTTTAGCACGGGATCCTGGATCACGGGCGGCTGCACGAATTTCAATAACTTGTTCAAAAATCTCTGGCACTTCAATCTTAAAAAGCTCTACCAACATTTGCGGGTCTGTGCGGCTTAAGAAAAGTTGTGGGCCTCGGCTTTCAGTACGTACCTCAGCCAACAAGGCCCGAACACGATCACCCATGCGGAATGTTTCCCGACCAATCAATTGATCTCGCGCCATCAGCGCTTCTGCATTATTACCTAAATCCACAATCACATTGTCACGTGTCACTTTCTTAACACTGCCACTAATGATTTCGCCAATGCGGCCACGGTACAACTCCACTACCTTAGCACGCTCGGCTTCACGGACCTTTTGCACAATCACTTGCTTAGCAGTTTGTGCTGCAATACGGCCAAACACTTCAGTCGGCAATTCTTCTTGCACGACATCACCTAGCTCAACGCCAGGATTAGCCTCTTGAGCATCTTCAAGAATCAACTCAGCCTCTGGATTGGTGTACACCTCATCAGTAACCACAGTCCAACAGCGTGTGGTTGTAGCTGCGCCTGTTTTGCGGTCGATAGCGACTCTAATATCACTTTCTTCATGGATACGTTTACGTGTTGCAGTAGCTAAGGCTAATTCTATCGCTTCAAAAATAACGTCTTTTGACACGTCCTTTTCATTTGAAACAGCTTCTGCCACTAACAGAATTTCTTTATTCATTTCAAGCTCTCACTTAATTTGGGCTTATAAAACCGCGCTTAAAAGCGCGGTACAATATTGGCTTTTTCAATGCTGTCAAAAGGCAGCAAATATTCTTCATCATCAATCTGCAATAACACATCATCACCTTCAATGCCGCTTAGCACACCGGTAAAACGACGCCGACCATCAAAGGCCAAACGCAATTTCAAACTTAATTTTTCACCAATGCTAGCTTGATATTGCTGCAAGCTAAACAAGGGGCGATCCAAACCAGGTGATGACACTTCGAGTGTGTACTCTCCGGTAATAGGATCTTCTACATCCATCACTGCAGCAACTTGCCGACTCACGTCTGCGCACTGCTCCACCCCAATACCTTTGGCATGGTCTATATATACTCGCAAAGTGGTATGACGACCCTGAGATATATATTCGATACCCCAAAGATCACAACCACAAGCTGCCACTGCTGGCGCTACTAATGCTTCGATTTGTGCTGCTGCACCTGCCATTTCAATATCCTAAAACGCAAAAAAGCCCCATAAGAGGGGCTTTTTTTGACTATATGTATTCAGTCTCATAACCACGCTAACTGCGAAATTAAGAACCCCTGAATTACTTCTTTATGACTTTCGCCAAAGGTAAATGCAAAAAAACAACTACCTGAAAAATGGTAGCGGGGGCAGGATTTGAACCTACGACCTTCGGGTTATGAGCCCGACGAGCTACCATACTGCTCCACCCCGCATCAAAGAGCGCACATAATATCGATTTACTCCTTACACGTCAAACACTTATTGCAACTAATTAACAAAAGGCTGCATTTAATCTTGAGCCTACCAACTACCTACGTTGGGCATTGAAATCCAAGGTTCCGTGGGCGCCAGAGCACTCCCAAATTGCAATAATTCGATCGACACATTATCTGGTGACTTTACAAACGCCATATGCCCATCACGGGGAGGCCTGTTAATCACAACCCCTGCGTCAATCAAATTTTGACAAAGCTGGTAAATGTCATCAACTTCGTAAGCCAAATGCCCCCAACTTCTACCTGTGTTTAATTCTTCATCACCATCCCAATTATGCGTAAGCTCTAATAACGGCGCTTTAGCACCCTCAGCACTCTCCTCATCAAGAGCAGCGGCCAAAAACACTAAAGTAAACCGCCCAGACTCATAGTCCGTTCGTTTCACCTCAACGAGGCCCAGCAGATTACACCAAAACTCTAATGAAGCCTTTAAATTTCTTACTCTGATCATGGTATGTAGATAACGCATTTTAAACCCTTTAATGATGGAACTTTAGTCAAGTAAAATATACACATAAAAGAAAGCAGTTACACCCCTGGCACCAACATAAACGAGCCATACTCTGCATCACTATTATTTATCCTATGCGGCTTGATCGCTTTATATTCTGGGCTTTCTATCGCTTGCGTAGCTTTTGCTAAGCTTGGAAATTCTACTATGACATGGCGGTCGAACTGACGACCTTCATGATGGCTGGTGCTGCCTGTTAGCACTATAAACGTTCCTTCAAACTGTGCAAATACGTCTGCAACCTTTGCGCTGTAGTTGGTCTTAAAATCGTCCTCATTAGTCATTTTGACGAAAGCAATTAAGTACCCTTTGGACATGCTAATTTCTCCTATTTAACTATGATGACAGCATTGCTTGAACTAAGTTAGCGCCAATGCATTTTAAGACTAGGCCTCACAATATCCCCCAGCATCACGAAAGTCTAGTACGGTTGCTGTACTAGGAGAAGAGCATGCATAGCGTAGGAGGATTCATGTGATCTCAGAATTGAGTAAGATAGTGCCCCCCACATTGATCCAGCAATCTAGTGTCACATAATAGCGCTTCAGTGAAAGAATTATGGCTAGTTGTGATTAAGGGCAGATGACTTATGATTAGTCTTATCCAATGCCAGCAACAGCTAATGCTGATGGCGGTACAGTAAAGCGGACTAGATTTAAATCAAATAGGGGAATATTGTTAGACCTAGACTTAAAAGGCATCAATGCTAATTAAGCTAAGCAAAGCAGATCGTCTGGGTGACAAACACTAATCTTGAACAAGTTAGCCATTTGCCTATGGCACAGAGGGTAAGGTTATCCACAGGACACACTCACCCTTTTAACTCTTCGATCAGCGCTGAATAGCCCTCTCGGTAAGTAGGAAAAATGAACTTATAACCAGAATCTAACAATTTTTTGTTGCTACAACGCCTTGCTGATCGTGCATTGGTGCGCTCCTTGACTAAACTGACATTCAAACGTGCAGTCAACCAACTACATAACTCATGCTGGGTCACTGGTTCACAGTCAGTCGCCACATAGATTTCTGATAAAGGCACCTGCTGCTCGTTCAACCTGATTAGGTGTGCAATAACACCAGCGCAATCTTCGCTATGAATTCGATTACTCCATTGTTCAGGTTCGGCTGGACACCCGACTCCTTCTAACACCTGATCTAACATTCGAGTGCGCCCAGGACCATATATACCAGAAAACCTCACCACTGCTTTGGCACAGGGCAAGCCTAGTATGTGCCGCTCTGCCTGAAGTAATGCTCTGCCAGAAAAGGTAGCCGAGTTTGCTGGAGAATCTTCATTCACCCAAGAACCTAAGGTCTGGCCATAGACGCTAGTACTAGAAACCCAGATCACTAATTTTGGTTTGTGACCTGCATTGTTAATAGCTAAGGATAGGGCTGCAGATGAATCAACGTAAGCCTTCTGGTAACCTTCATCAGTGAAACTATCGGGTGTTAGCGTGGCAACCACCATATCAAAGCCCTCTCGGAAAACGCTATCTAAACATGCGGCATCGGTCAGATCACCTGTTAGGGGAGTAATGCCATGAGGAAGATTGACTGGCTGGCGTTTTAAACCAAAGAACTGGTGCTGATCAGTCAGTTTGAGCGCCACTCGCTGAGCAATATCACCACTGCCTGCTAGTAATATTTTCATTATTAACGGTGTTTGTATTGCGTTGGGCAATGGCTTCTAATCACATCTGGACTACGGAGTTTTAAATGCTTGGTTGAGCGCCCACTCACCCTTTCACGCCATCGCCTAAAACTTCTGGGTTTTAAACGACTGCGCATAAATTTGATAACCTCCGTCTCATTAATACCGAATTGTTTTTCTATAGCCTCAAAAGGAGTCCGGTCTTCCCAAGCCATTTCAATAATTCTTGATTCTTCATCCATAAGCAGTGACATAAAAACGATCCTAGAAATTATAATTAAAATGAAACCGATAGCAGTATTTAATAAAAAAACCAATCTCGTTATAGTTTATTTCTGACAGGTAGGTTTCAGAGTCACAAGGCATTTAACGAGGGCAGCTCTTTAAACTATTATTTGCTAAACAAGGTAATCAAAAGTCGCGAAAACGAAGGTAACCAATCCTTCATTATAGTATTAAGTTTTTCTAACTAGTTGGGTAGTATCGACAGCTTTAAGTGAACTTAGTGACATAGTCGAATATGTTCTAAAATTTTACTTATTTTCAGAGTATTATTTGGTTGATATTTGACAGTAAAATGAGTAGTTTATTTTTTAGCGTGTGGGTCTATGTAAGCTAAGTAAAGCTTCGTTATTCGTCCGGTCGTCTAGAAAGAGAACGGATAACAAGATCACTAAAAACATCTCCGATATCCTCAGGAGATTGAAGACCATCAGGTTTTAGCCATAGGCATGAGTAGAAATACATCCCCAAAAGGCCTTTCACAGCAATTTTATCGACTGCTCTAAACACATTTTGCTGAACACCTTCCTCTATAGTTTTAGACCAGATTTGTTGGTATTCTGTATGCATACACATAACGTCATGGTGTCGTGTGCCTGTCAGAGACTGGACTTCGCGAAAACAGACTACTATTTCTGCTAAACTACTGCTGATTACGGCCATCAAGTGTCGACTCAGCGCGTTCAAGCGCTGAATAGGATCTGGATACTCTCTCGCTATCCTATGGCCAGACTGAACCAGGCCTGAAATGTACTGTGAAGCAATTTCGTGAAGAAGGTCTTCTTTGCTTTCTATGTGATGGTAGAGTGTCCCACGACCAAAGCCTGAAGCCGCCCCAATTTCCGCGACGCCAACTCCATTGTAGCCTTTTTTTGCGAACAACGAAGCGGCCACCTTAGTTATCTTCTTTGCCTGTTCTGTTTGTTTCAGTTTTCTATCATCCGCTAATTAATACCTAGTTGGTAAGTCGATTTCGCCCATATCCTCTCAACGTGATACTGATCACCACGCGTACGTCAATTTTACTACATTTCTAAACAGATAGCAGTGCCTTGACCACCTCCAACGCACAAAGATGCTAGTTCGCGTTTTGCTCCGATTCGTTTCATTTCGTGAATTAGGGCTACAACCATCCTAGCACCTGAACCTGACAATAGGTGTCAGAGCGCAATTGCGCCACCAGATAAATTTACTCTTTTCAGATTTATACCCTAATCAACTCAGCATCGCATCAGCACACACCTGATTAACCATTAAAGCTGGAACTTGAACCAGTAGTCCTGCTTTCAATGCCGTTGGCGTGCTGAATTTTTTCCGGCACCGCCACTGAGCACCTGCCCAATTATGACTTCGTCAAAAACTGATGGGTCAATGTCATTAATTAGGTCAGAGATCACGGCGCTGCCAAGTTCTACTACTGAAAGGCTGCCAAGAGTTCCATTCAACTGACCAATAGGAGTTAGTTTTGCACTACCAATATAAACGTCAGTCATGGATGACCTCCTGCTGTATTCATACTTATCACGCCTTAATAGGGTTCGTATCAAACTAAGAATTCTCAGTTGCTAAAGTCTTGAACTATTTCGCAGTCATCTCCCAAAATAGCAAGTTATTAGACTAGTTTCAACATTCCGAACGAATGTTAAAAAGTACAAGTATAAAAAAATGACTTTTTTAATACTTGTATTGTACCGAGTGGTCTGTACAATAAAGATTAACCTTTATGTAAATCAGGTGGGGGACCGTGTTCTGCCGTTTTTTAAAACAGTTTTAAAATAAAGGAAACTATTTATATGTCTAACACAGAAAAAAAAGATGGTTGGGTAGGAGTTTTAAACGGCCAACCAAAAGTTGGGCAATTCAGTGAACGTTCTCGTACTACTAAGATGGGCGATATACATTCGTTTACTGAGATGACTGGCGATAAAAATCCAGTTCACTATGATGAGGAACTTGCGAAAAAAACTCCGTTTGGCAAGCTTATAGTGCAGGGTGGCGTAACAACTGGTCTTCTTAATGCCTGTGTTGCGGAAGACTTGCCCGGCCCTGGCACAGTGTTTTTATCAACCGAACTAAAATTTCTAAAAGCTGTAGGGGTTGGAGAAGAGTTGACTGCTCGAGTTGAAATTGAGTCTGTAAGAGACGACAAACCCATTTGCAAGCTGAAAACTACCATTACCGACAGTGCTGGTGATCTTTGTGTTGATGGTACCGCAACAACTTACACCATGGCGCTCAAAGGTCTGTAGAATGAGGAAGACTTTTTCAAATTACTTTAATAGAAATACAATTAAGCAGGAGTAATAATATGTCAGAAGAGATTGAACTTGAAGGTGAATGGGTAATGGGTTGGCCTGATCGTAAACGGGCCCGTGTAATGCCAAGTAAAGATGCGGAAGGACGGACTATCTTTGCACGCTCTCCAGTACTCGATCTAGAGGGATTGCTGACACCAACTGACGCCTATTATGTGATCGCTCAACTTAACATGCCTGATCCAGTACATCCAGATGACTTCTCATTTTCAATCGGTGGAATGGTTGACAATCCAATCGAGTACACTCTTGAGGAAATTCGAAAGTTTCCGGGGCGCACTGTGCGTGCAGTGACCGAATGTGCGGGGAATGATGGTGAATTTTGGGACTACATCGATGAGGGGAAAAAAAATGTGCGGAAGCCCTCTTTGCGTGATGCCCAAGCTGAAGAAGGTGGTTGGCGCCAGTCCGGAGATGGTGAAGAGGCTCTGGACATTGAGAATATCCTTGAGTCTATTCCAACTACGGGTCTGGTCAGTGGTGGTGAGTGGACTGGAGTACCCTTTAAGACTGTACTTGAACTTGCTGGCATACAAGAAGGTGCGGTGTCTATCGCCCTTCATGGCTGGGATGAAGGCAGACCTGACCCAGTGACCCAATACCTTTCAGTCGGACGCACTGACTTCGATGTGGTTGATCCTGGCATCATCAATTACTCAAAGGCGATGCCGATAGAAAAAGCTCTCCATGAAGATACAATCCTAGCATGGGCTCACAATGGTGAGTACTTGACACATGTGCACGGTGCACCATTGCGATTAGTTGTGCCGGGTTGGGCTGGAAATTGGTGGGTAAAATGGATAGATAGGATAGAGATACTTGACCACACACCAGATTTTTATTATCAAACCCACTATTTTGTGAGCGGCAAGTCGCCGGAAGATGCCAATAAGAAGCCTATGAAAGTTCTTGGAGTCAAAGCGTTAATTACTTCACCTCGAGACGAAGATGGTCCAATCAAGTGTGGCTCACACGCTATAACTGGTCGAACCTGGAGTGGTGAGGGTGCCGTGGTTCGTGTCGAAATCAGTACTAACGGAGGTGAAAGCTGGAACGATGCAACCATCGAGGAATCTAACGACCGTTGGCTATGGCGGCGCTTCCATTACGTTTGGGATGTCACCGAACCAGGTCAGTATAAAGTTATGGCACGCGGAATTGACGAAAAAGATCGAGTCCAGCCGACTTGGGAATGGAACTTCCAGCGTAAGCACTTTGACGGAATTGTGCCAGAAATAATCAGTGTTGAGAAAGGGTGATTTTTCTATGAAGATTGTGGTGTGTGTTAAACAGATTCAGAATCCTGAGATCCCACCCGTTCAGTTTCGCATTGACGAAGAAGCGAAAGTGTTGATTCCAGTATCTGGTTTGTCACCTATTCTTAGTCCATATGATGAACAAGCAGTTGAAGCTGCTCTGAGGATACGTGATAAGGCGGGAAAAGACTCAGACATAGAAATTACTATTGTGACTATTGCATCAAAGGGTGCTCGAGCTGTAATTAAAGCGGCGCTCGCTTTGGGTGCTGACAATGCCGTTTTGCTCAGCGAACCAACGTTTGATGGGAGTGGCGGGTATGTCACCGCTCGTAACCTAGCTGAGACGATCCGCGCCATTGGTGATGTGGACTTGATCCTGACCGGGCGTCAAGCTGCCGACTGGGATGCTGGTGTTGTAGGCCTTGGAATAGCCGAAATTCTGGATATTCCGGCCATCACTTTTGCGTGTGACGTGCAGACCACTGATGGTGTCGTCACAGTTCAACGTGTGCTTCAGGATGGCATTGAGACTGTTGAAGCGGATTTGCCAGCGTTGGTAACTATCTCCAACGAGTTGGGTAAAGTCCGCTACGCATCAATGCGCGAGACTATGCGTGCTGCGAAGAAACCGATTAAGGAATGGATGCCAGAAGATATTGGTCTTGATGAGGCACAGGTAGGTTCTAGCGCTATGCGTTACAAGCTAGAGCGTCTCTATATCCCAGTAAACGATACAGAGTGTGAATTCATTGTTGGAAATACACCGGCCGAGATAGCTGCCACTCTTGCTCAGCACTTGCGCGAAGCAAAGTTGATATAGGATCAAAAGATGACTGACAATAATAATGGTGTTCTCGTAGTTGTAGAGATGGTGGAAAGTCAACCAATCGATCTAGGTTTAGAGATGTTAGCGTTGGCAAGGCGACTCACTGACAGTATGGGTGGGACCGTCACCGCGGTAGCTTTCGGTACTGGCTTGGAAACCACTGGCGAGATACTGACTGCATACGGTGCGGATCAAGTTTTAATTAATGATAACGCAATATTTGCCAACTTCCATGCTGAAGCCTGGTTGCCGGATCTGTCCAAAATAGTTGCTGAGGTGGCGCCCGCTATTGTCCTTATTGGACATTCGTTATCTGGCACTGACCTAGCACCCCGTCTTGCCTTCCGCCTGGATGTTGATGTAGCTACCGGTTGTGAGTCGATTGACATCATCAACGGACGACCACACATGACTCGAAGCTGCTTTGGTGGCCTTGCACGCGAAGTGGTCACTTTTACCAAGACACCTGCGGTAGCTACTATCCGTTCCAAAACCCAACAGGCTCTGACACCTATGATGGAGCGTGCCGGGGAGGTTAAACATGTGACTTCAATTCTTGATGTGAATTCCATACGCAGTCGTGTTGTCAATCGCGAAAGGGAGAAAGCTGTTGGAGTAAAGTTGGAGAGTGCAAAAATTGTGATCGGTGGTGGGCTAGGTTTAGGCGGCCCAGAAGGATTTAATACACTCAATGAAATCGCAGAATTGGTCGACGGAGCTGTTGGTGCCAGTCGCGCCGCCTGTGATTTGGACTGGTGCCCACGCTCTTATCAGATTGGATTGACCGGACGCACAGTGGCACCTGAACTATACCTTGCGGTCGGAATCTCTGGTGCTAGTCACCACATGGCCGGCTGTGGTAACTCTAAGACCATTGTTTCGATCAATTCTGATCCAGATGCAGCAATTTTTAAATCATCTCGTTTTGGTATAGTCGGAAACTCTCAGGAAATTATGCCTGCGCTGGTCGAAGAGATCAGGAAGCTGAAGGCTTAACGGAAAAGAGCTGAGAGTCGACGAAACAAGATATTTTTATCAGTATAGCTCTTTTACGGTTTTGATGGCGATGTACATCCTAACAAGCCAGTGTGGATTTTCTCGGTGTATCCACTATTGGCGTTTCTAGAGACGGCATGCTTAAGAATTTGCTTCGTCGATGTGCCTCTTTTTCCTTCCCAGAGTTAAACCCTACTGTCAACATTATGTTTGCAGTTTTTAAATTGAAGAATGGGGTTTGATGAAATCGCTGTCGTGGTTTAGCTCGCTAAAAGAATTATTCATTCCGTGGTGGACAATAGCGAATCTACTGTGTGAACTCAGTGTTAAAAAGCCACGGAATTCACCTAGTTACTTATTAAAATACAAACCAGGTTAAAGATACTGTTGATTTAAGTAGGCAGCTAACCGATAAATTATATCAACTTGTTGGAGATATATTAGTTGTCAAACGTATTATCAAACCGTTGGTTTGTTCTTGTAGTTACTGGTGTGGCACTTGTTCTTTCGTTGACTACATGGTTTTCAGCAACAGCTGTAATACCAGAGTTGACTAAGCTAATGTCGCTAAGCCTGTCCCAAGCAACCTGGTTTACCAATAGTGTACAGGCAGGTTTTGTCGTTAGTGCCCTTATTGTGAGCCTATTGTCCCTGTTAGATATTTATAAAAGTTCAACCATTATGGCTATATCTGCTTGTGTTGCTGGTATCGCAAATGCACTTTTAATTTTGGAACCTGGAGTAGTCTTATCGCTTCTTTCTAGATTTATAACGGGGATGGCTTTAGCAGGTATATACCCCACGGTAATCAAATTCATTGCTACCTGGTTTAAAAAAGGACGTGGTTTTGCAATGGGAATAATGTTGAGTGCCCTGACGCTCGGATCCGCTTTGCCTCACCTTATACGTGCTGTCGGAGTCCAATTTGACTGGAAATTGGTAATTCTCATGAGCTCACTGGCATGTCTTATAGCCGCAGTGCTTTTTGCATTTGTTTTGCGCGACGGACCTCACCAATTTTCCAAGACTAAGGCAGATGTAAATCAACTGGGGCGTATCATTAGAGACCGTCCAGTAATGCTAGCCAATATCGGCTATTTTGGTCATATGTGGGAGCTCTATGCGATGTGGGGTTGGTTTTTTGCATACGCCATCGCAGCAAAGAGCACAGGACTTGGTCTGGAAAATGCCGCGTTACTGACATTTTTAGTTATTGCAGCAGGCGCACCAGGTTGCGTTTTGGGTGGTTGGTTAGCAGATCGTATAGGTCGTTGTTACGCAACTACTTTCCTCATGGTTATTTCAGGCACAAGCGCGCTCCTCATTGGGCTCTGTTTTAACGGTCCCCCTTGGCTATTTATCACAATTGCATTGATCTGGGGGTTAACAGCAGTTGCGGATAGCGCCCAATTTTCAGCCGCGGTCACTGAGCTTTCCGACCAATCGATGGTTGGGTCTGCTTTGGCATTTCAAATGGGTGTTGGGTTTGCGATAACGATATTTGTTATCTGGTTGTTACCAGTCGTAGCAGAGTATCTCGGTAGTTGGCGCTGGGTTTTCCTGATACTTGTACCTGGCCCCTTTCTTGGTGCCTTATCAATGCTGTTGCTGCGCCGCGAAGATCGATCGCTGTTACTTGCTGATGGCCGGCGCTAAGAACGTTTAAATTTATTTAACAAGCGCTTTCAGGAGAAAGCATAGAATAACTATGACAAGTTTTACATTAACGGTTCCTGGGTTAAACTCGGGTCTACTGACACACACTCGTTGCTCAATCCAGCGAATGATGAGAAGACCTGCGACATTGCATTGGCGAATACAGAGGGCCGGAACGACCCGACCCTCATGCTATTAAATTAGCACTGACTTATTCACAGCAACTCTTTTAGATGCTCTCTTGAGCACAGAAACAGGTTTTTGCTATCACGATGTCAGCACGAGAGCTACGTTCATTGTATAAAGCAGTGACCTCGGCAAGTTCCTCAGGTGCATCGCCTCGGGCTTCAAGACAGAGTTTAAGACCCAATAAGCCCCACATATTGTCTTTCCAAAGTTTGATGTCAGCACGGTAGACGGCTTCTGCTTCTTCGATTTCGCCTTGTTCGTGAAGGAGTGCACCAAGGATGTGGCGCACAGGTTGCATCTGTCCCCAAGGCTCGTTATAGGCGAGGTTGAGTGAGAGATTGACACCGCGACGTAGATGGTCAAAGGCAGCAGTAAAGTCAGACGCTTCACCTTGAGCCTTGGCTAGGAACTGTTTTCGGTATTCGATTTCACCAGCCAAAACAGCACCATTAACCAATAAAATACACGGGCCTTCGCTTGGGTCTTGATACATCAAATTGTTGTGCAGCACCCGGCCAGCAAGCGCTGGGTTTTGAATTGCTTCATCGAAGAGAACCTGTTCTGCTTCTGCCTCTGAGACCATGCCCTTGGAGGCATAGGCTACACCACGAGCGTAGTGTTCTGTTGCAATAGTAGAAGCGAATACCTCCTTATCAGAGTGCATCGGTTCAGCAATTATTTTATCCCACATACCGAATCGAATCATGACATGCAAAGGCATAGCGACATAAGATTCAAGGAAGATTGCGCCCAT
>CAJIZL010000016.1 GCA_905182035.1 Oceanospirillaceae bacterium ASP10-02a
CTTAGCGCCGATGGTAGTGTGGGGTTTCCCCATGTGAGAGTAGGTCATCGCCAAGCTTCCCATTCAGTACTAAAGAGCCTCTAGTCCAAAAAGCTAGGGGTTTTTTATTGGGCGCAGGAAAGCGATGGATATGACGACACTGCGCCCCAACCTCTTAATTACACCTCAACTTTACAAATGTTACAATCCACAAGCCAAAACTCAGGACCCAACAGATGCTCGAGTCTACATTACAATTCCTAGCAATTACCGTGTTCTTAGAAATCACTCCAGGGCCTGGAGTGCTGTTCATCCTTTATCAATCTGCTTTTAGTTTTCGTAACGCCGTTACAGGAGCATTGGGCATGTTAACCTCTAATGTTATTTGGATCAGTCTGGTGGCCACAGGTCTTGCCTTAGTATTAACTCAAACACCATCTGTGTTTGATACGTTACGATACATAGGCGCCAGTTATTTAGTTTATTTGGGTTATAAAATCATCCGTTACGGAATAGGTAAACCCCATGCTGATGAAAACACTCATGCAGGGCAATACAAAAGTCTCTGGTCCAGCTACCGCCAAGGTGTGCTTACCTCATTATCAAATCCCAAAGCGTTGTTGTTTTTTATGGCGTTATTCCCACAGTTTACTAGACCAGAGCATTTTGCCCACGACATTATCTATTTTGGTGTCCTCAAAATGGCCTGTTTAGCTGTGGTGATGATTAGCTATGGCCTAATGGGGCGCCGACTGTTTAATTATATAGGCAATTCTGCTTGGGCCAACACCACTTCTCGAGTGTTAGGTGGCGGCATAATCTTCGCAGCTGCAGCAGTTGCACGGGGCTGATTTGGCTTTACCTCCATGTGCCTTGATTAACAGACCATGACCGTAGCTCAATAACCCTCTATAATAGTGGTGAATTGGTTATTTTGGTGAAAAATTATGTACTTTGATGAGCTTTATGCACCACTGAAAGATATGCAGGATTGGCAGCAAACCGCTTTCTCTGCAGCCCTTTGCGAACGAATTTTTCCTCACTATGCTTTATACGATAGTTTGTTAGAAGCTAATCAGGCAATTATTGCCAGAACGGCGTTAGACCAAGTGTGGAAGCAGCTATCTTTGCGTGGCAACATGAATGCAGACACTCAGCTCACTAAGGTAGAGGCCATTATCCACAACGAAGAAGACGAAAGTTTCGGTGCAGGCTTGGCCTTCGATGCCCTAGTGGCATTGATGGCTACGCTACATTGTGTCGATAACGCAAGTTTTGAGGATGCAGCTAGTGTGGCCCATTTGTCACGTGAGAGTGTAGCTAAGTTCGTTGAACTGCATGCCGACGATGAGTTGAGCGACGAACAACTTATTCGCCACATTTCCACCCATGAACTTATGGTGCAGGAACTAACCTTCCAAGCTCATGTGATGGAGCTTTTGATCTCTCAGAATGTTGCCAAAGCCTCACAAATTGATGAGCTTAAGGCCATGTCTATGGCGGATGGTGTGAGCAATATTGGTATCAGCATCAACCATGGCTAACGCTAACGCTAACTCCACCCATACCTACAAAGAGTTTCAAAGTTGATGATGGTTTGAGTATATTTTACAGTTGCTTATATCGGTTTCAATTAGTTCATAGCCAACTTGAAAGCCAATAGCTTAATGACACCTACTTACAACGAGAATAAGTTATGAAATTGGTTAAAGGATTTGGTTACTTGCTTCAGGGGGCAAGATTACTTTTCCATCCTGGGCTAAGATTATTTGTACTACTTCCGCTGTTGGTAAACATCATAATGTTTGCCCTTGGCCTTGGCTTCCTCATTTCCTTTGTGAGTGGCTGGATGGGTGGTGTTGTATCCTGGTTGCCAGAATGGATGAGTGGAATTACATGGTTGTTATGGCTCCTATTTGGCCTTTTATTTGCCATGGCAGTGTTCTTTGGTTTCAACTTATTAGCCAACTTCATTGCTGCCCCGCTTAACGGGCTATTGGCTGAGAAAGTACAGCTTCATCTAACTGGGCAGGATCTAGGCGAAGCAAGTTTTGGCTCAATCGTGGCAAGCATTCCTCGCTCCGTTGGCCGAGAAATAAGCAAGTTGACCTACTACCTACCAAGAATTGTGTTGTTGTTGGTGTTAAGTTTTATTCCTGGGATTAACGCGATAGCACCTTGGTTGTGGCTTTTGTTTGGCGCCTGGATGATGGCCATTCAGTATGTTGATTATCCAATGGACAATAATGGCGTGAGTTTTCGGAAAATGAGACGTAGTTTGAGCCAGCAGCGTCTGTTACACCTAGGGTTCGGTGGCGGTGTGTCTCTTTTGTTAATGGTTCCGTTAGTCAATTTCTTCGCTATGCCAATTGCAGTGGCCGGTGCCACAGCGCTCTATGTGGGTGAGCACGAGGCGCTAGGTATAGTTGAGCAGTAGACCAACCCACACACTCAAAGCTGCCCATTGGTTATTAATGAAGGCCTTAAAGTAGTTGGTTTTAATCCTGCTACGGCCTAAGCGTTGTTGGTATATAAATAGCCCTGCCATCACAGCCAGGCCCAAGTAGAAAGGGCTGTTAAGGTGATTGATTTGACCAACAGTAAATAATAAACCAACACACGCCATCTGAAACGCTGCAATAATCGCTAGATCCCAACTACCAAAAAGCACCGCAGTGGATCTTACGCCAATTTTTACATCATCCTCCCTGTCCACCATGGCGTAATAAGTGTCGTAGGCAATAGTCATGCATACCGCAGCAGTGAAAGTTAGCCATGCTGATAGGCCCGTAGAGCCAGTTTGGGCAGTAAATCCCATAGGTATGGCCATAGCAAATGCCGCGCCCAATGCTGCTTGAGGCCAATGGGTATAGCGTTTCATAAACGGGTAAGCAGTGGCTAGCACAAGAGCTGATATAGAAAGGAAGACAGTATAACCATTAGTAAATAGCACTAATATGAAAGCCGCTAAGCATAGGCCAAAAAACAACACCAAGGCTTCTTTAGGACTAACCAGCCCTGTTGCCAATGGCCTTTGTTTAGTCCGTTCAACATAGCCATCAACTTTACGATCGGCGTAATCATTAATTACGCAGCCAGCGGCCCTCATCAGATAAACACCAACTACAAATATAACTAATACATCAAGTTTTGGAACACCTTCAGCAGCTAACCAAAGGCCCCATAAGGTGGGCCACAGGAGCAGGTAAGTGCCCACTGGCCGGTCCAAGCGCATAAGACTTTTAAAATGGGGCCAGCGAGAAAGAAGCGCAATCACAATAATGGTTCAACTTGTAGCAAAGTGACCATGCTACCATATACGCCTTTACAGTCGCTGCCCAAAGTCATCATCATGTCAACAAAAACACATAAGCTGTTGTTACTCTGCACGGGTAATACCTGTAGGTCACAAATGGCCCATGCCATGTCGCAACAATGGTGCCAGTCACATGGTCTAAGTTTTGAAATTGAGTCCCGCGGTATTCGAGCAAAGCCAGGTGATCCTACAACAGTAGAAGTTCTTATGGTGCTCTCCCAAGCCAACATTAATTGGCAAGGCACCAGTGAGCAGCTATCAATTGCAGACTTAAAGTGGGCAGATGACGTGTGGGGGATGACCCAGGAACACCTTGATTATGCGGAGCAGTTAGGCAGCGAATTGAACCTAGGCAGCCAACCCCGTTACCAATTACTCGCTGGTACACATGAACTTGTAGATCCATTAAACTGCGGTCTTGCTGCCTATGAACAGCTGTTTTTCGCCTTACAAAAACTGCTCCCTAACCGTCTTGGGGCAATATAGACGCCATCGGTGGCATAAACACCTCCGTAACTAAAATGCCTTTATCATCCAAATAAAATACTGACCGTCGCGCCCAATGTTGTTGTTGGCAATTACTTTGCTTAAGGCAGGTCACTTCTAATGCCCCACGAACCATATTTGGGTGTTTAAATAACAAAGCGCCTAACGGCCTGGTGCCGATGTCTTTAAATTGTCGTAATCTACCCGTTAGGGTGCTGTGGGGTATGATGCTTCGAGCACAAACCCACACTTGGCCGTGACAAAGTAACTCAACTTCGCGGATAATAGCTTTTTGACGCGGTTTAAGACGCAGTGCTTGGGCCTCTGATTGGCTGGGGATGCCCCACTGATTACTGACAACGCGGACTACAAAATGGCCATCACTTGCATAGATAAGGCGCTGTGTTAAAGAGCCTTTATCCTGCAGCCAAGTTTGCCAGTGTCTAGGTATTCTGTGACACAATGGACGCCTGTAACTGCGCCAAGTGCATGGGTAAGACTTTTGTGAATGAACCAGAGAAATGGGCACAGTAAGCTCATCGATTATGCGAAAAATAAAGGAACCATTGTATCAATAAGTTTAGCCCTAAGACACTATCACGAGGCCACCAAGAAGTGATTAAAATCACTCGCCAGTGGCTTGACCAAATGGTGGTGGGTTTAAACCTATGCCCATTTTCCCATAGTGTGGTTGTGCAGGATCAAGTTCACTATGCTATTTGTGATGGAACTGACGACCCACAGTTAAAACAGTTTTATGTGATGGAATTACGGCGCTTGCTGGATGCTGATGAAAACAGCATCGCCACTAGCTTGCTAATGTTTTCTCAGGGACTACAAGTATTTGATGATTACCTAGATGTGCTGGACTGGTTTCAGCAGTTATTGGAACAAGCAGACCTAACAGACCATATACAATTAGCATCATTCCACCCTCAATATCAATTTGAGGGCGTAGATGCTGATGACCTAAGTCACTTTACCAACCGTGCGCCTTATCCAACCATACACCTTATTCGTCAGGCACAAATGACTAAGGCACTTGCACAGGTGGCTGATCCTGAGAAAATTTACACGGATAACATTGAAACGTTGAATAAACTTGGCCGCCAACAGGTGGAATTACTTTGCCCTTGGGGTAAATAGGAATAACTTTATGAAACTACATATTCTTGCTGTTGGCGGCACCATCGACAAGGTTTATTTTGATGCCCTCAGTGACTATAAAATTGGCCCACCAGCTGTCTCTGAAATCCTACAGCGGGTTAAAGTGAATTTTGATTATGACGTCAGACAGATGATCTCAAAAGACAGTTTGGACATGACCGATGCAGATCGTCAAGAGATTCTTAACGCCGTGCAGGCTCATCCTGCAGACCATGTGATTATTACTCACGGCACAGACACTATGGTGGATACAGGGCAGGTACTAAAACAGGTGTTGGGGAAAACTATTGTCATCATAGGGGCGATGCAACCAGCCATAATGAAACTGACTGATGCCGATTTCAATTTAGGGGTGGCTGTTGCTGCAGTACAGGCGCTCCCACAGGGCGCGTACCTGTGTATGAATGGCCGCATCTATAATGTGGACCAGGTGATGAAAAATCGTGCTGAGGGTCAGTTTCAGGACCTCTAAGGGCGCACTAGATGCTAATGGTTAGCTCATTGAGGCCATAATGATCGTCTAACCATTGGCCAATGACATTATTGCCGCAAAGATGATGGGCATAATGCATATGTAAGCAACGGATTTGTTGCCAGTCTCGTAACCCACCAATGCCATAGGTATCAAATAAAGGTGCAAAACCTAAATCTTGCAGTCGCTTAACTTCCTGGGCTGAACAATTAGCCCAACGCTCAGCAACATAGGCTCGTTGACTGTCCTGATAGGCAGTCATCCACTCATCATCGACTTTTAGTTGCTGTTCTAGCCGTTTTACCAACCCAGTTGCTTCTAGCTGACTAATAGCCTTATGAAGGTCTTTAGAGCATAACCAATATAAGGTTGGGAATGGCTTGTTATCAACCAAAGGGTGCATCTTAAGCACTAGAGGGACACCATTTGGAGAACTTACAGCTACAGCTTTTAAACCTCTTGGGCTGCGGCCTAACTGTTGCTCAATGGTGGCGAGTTGTTGACGCAAGGGCATGATTATTTGGACAGATAGAGAAATACAAGTGAGGCTTGATTAGGGCACCCACGCAGAACGTGGATGCCGACAGCGTTTTATTTTAGTGGTCTAAGATTTGGCTTAAAAATAACTTAGTACGGTCATGCTGAGGGTTGTCAAAGAATTCATGAGGTGAGTTTGATTCAATGATTTCACCTTCGTCCATAAAGATAACACGATCTGCTACCTTCTTCGCGAAGCCCATTTCGTGTGTGACACACAACATGGTGATGCCTTCTTCAGCCAAAGACACCATAGTATCAAGTACTTCCTTGATCATTTCAGGGTCAAGGGCAGATGTCGGCTCGTCAAACAGCATAATGTTTGGACGCATGCATAAAGAACGGGCGATCGCCACACGTTGCTGCTGTCCACCAGAGAGCTGGCCAGGATATTTATTAGCCTGCTCAGGAATCTTAACTCGCTCAAGGAACTCCATGGCAGTAGCTTCAGCTTCAGCTTTAGGTACTTTACGTACCCAAATTGGCGCCAAAGTGCAGTTTTCTAACACCGTTAAGTGTGGGAACAAGTTAAAGTGTTGGAATACCATGCCCACTTCGCGGCGCACAGCATCGATGTTCTTAAGGTCGTTGGTAAGTTCAGTGCCATCAACAATGATGTCACCTTTCTGGTGCTCTTCCAAACGGTTAATGCAGCGAATCATAGTTGACTTGCCGGAACCAGAAGGACCACAAATAACGATTTTTTCACCCTTGCGAACTTCAAGATTAATGTTCTTTAAAACGTGGAAATCACCATACCATTTGTCCATGTTACGAATTTCAATACAGAGATCGGCAGTTGAATTACTTTGTGTTTCTGACATGTTGATAAACCCTTAAAATTAGTTGCTATCGCTTGTGGCCGGTGTTGAGCTTGTTCTCTAGGTAAAGAGAGTAGCGAGCCATACCAAAACACGAAATAAAGAAGAAAACGGCGACGAATAGGTAAACTTCAGTAGACAAGCCTAACCAGTCTGAGTCGGCGACCGATGCACGACCGATGCCTAACGGGTCTAAAAGGCCAATGACGATTACCAATGTACTGTCTTTGTACAAACCGATGAAGGTATTGACGATACCAGGAATTGAGATCTTTAACGCCTGTGGCAAAATGATGAAGCGCATGGCTTGGGGGTAGTTCAAACCTAAGGACTCTGCAGCTTCTAGCTGTCCCTTAGGTAACGCCTGTAAGCCACCACGGATTACTTCGGCCATGTAGGCTGAAGCAAACAAAGTAACCATTATGAGTACTCGCATCAATAAGTCGAAGGTGGTGCCAGGAGGCAAGAAGTAACTCAGCATAGTTGAAGCTACAAACAGTAAAGTGATCAACGGCACGCCACGAATAAACTCGATAAAGCCGATACAAAAGTACTTAATAATAGGTAAATTAGATTGACGGCCCAACGCCAGCAAAATACCCAGTGGTAAAGAGCCAACAATGCCAGTTACACCAATGGTCAGCGTGAGCATTAGGCCACCAAATAGATGGGTCCCTACTGGCTCTAGGCCCAAACCGCCGCTCAACAACCAAGCGCCAATGAAAGGGTAAGCCAAAGCAAATTTCAGCATATGCTTACGAGCAGGAATTTTATCCCATAACACTGCGGCGCCAGCAACTGCCAAAAGAATGGTTGCAAGGTTAACGCGCCAGCGCAGTTCTGCTGGATAGAAGCCATACACAAACAGATTAAAGCGTTCACCAATGAACGCTAGACAGGCACCATCTGGGGCGCAGTCTTTGCGGGTTGTACCAACATATGTGGCATCAATAAACAGCCAATTAATGGCTGATGGTAAGGCCAAGTACAAAAGGTAAATAGATACCAAGGTGACGATAGAGTTAGTGGCTGATGAAAATAAATTTTCCTTTAACCAAAAAGTAAAGCCAATGGTGTTTTTTGGTGGGGGTAGGCTAGGGTGAGTGCCCGGTGCATAGGTTTGTTTAGTCATTGTCATGTCTACCTTAACGTTCCACTAACTGCATGCGATTGTTGTACCAATTCATACCAGAGGAAATGATCAAAGAAATCGCTAAATAAATAGCCATTACAATTAACATACATTCCATTTCCCGGCCTGTCTGGTTAAGAGATATGCCACCAATGGTGGCAACAATGTCCATGTAACCAATAGCCAGGGCCAACGATGAGTTTTTAGCTAGGTTCAGATACTGGCTGGTCAGAGGTGGAATAATCACCCGCAACGCTTGTGGAATAACTACCAACTTTAAAACACGGCTGTTAGAAATGCCAAGGGCTTGGGCAGCTTCAGTTTGTCCATGGTCTATGGCAACGATACCAGCACGCACAATTTCGCCAATAAAGGCCGCCGTATAAAAAGACAAAGCTAACCAAAGGGCGATGAATTCAGGACGGACAACCATGCCACCTTTAAAGTTAAAACCTTTAAGGGCAGGTACGTCCCACTCAATAGGGCTGCCTAAAACAAAGTAGACAGCTAGAGGAAGCAGAACAATAGCTGCAATGTTAATTATCGCCACTGGGTATGCCTTGCCAGTTTCATCTTGTACTTTTTGCGCGTGGCGGCTAAACCACCAAGCAAAGGTTATACCACCAACAATAAAGGCACCCACTATCAAAAATAAAGATTGAAAATCAGGGCTGGGCATTTGAAAGCCGCGATTGTTTAAGAAAAAGGTGTCACCAAAATTATAAGAGCCTTTTGGGCGTGGTAACGAGCTTACAATGAGGCCGTGCAGCAGCAGAATATGCAATAAAACCGGAACATTACGAATGTATTCAATATAAACATAGGCAATTTTTTGCGTTAACCAGTTATTAGATAAACGCATAACTCCTAGAAGAAAACCAAGAATTGTGGCCAGCACAATACCTGCAACGGCAACTAATAGGGTATTAATAAGGCCCACAATCATAGCTCTAAAGTGGCTAGAGGTGGAACTGTATTCAATTAGGTGTTGGTTGATGTCATAGCTAGCATTATCCCATAGAAAGCCAAAATTTATGTCTTTGCCAATGTTAGATAAGTTAACCACTGCATTATTAATGATGTAGGCGAAAAATGAAATGATCAGTGCGGCGGCGATAATCTGCACAATGACTGAACGGGTTTCTTTGTCATACCAAGCGCGTAATAAAGGGTTGGTACTAGATGTTGGAGTGCTCATAGAGTGAACCGTGCTACGTAGATATCAGCAATTAAGGGCAACCTGCCTACTTAACATTTGATTAGTAATCAGAGGCGTAGCAACCAAAGATTATTAAGTTCCAGATATGAACTGGGGTGCCGTAGCACCCCAGTTTAGCACTGATAAATTCGTATTAATTAACGAATTGGAGCAGCGTAAAGAACACCACCGTTATTCCACAAGTTGTTTAAACCACGTGCAATTTGTAGAGGGGTATTTGGACCCACATTACGCTCGTAGATTTCGCCGTAGTTACCACCTTGTGCAACAGCACGAGCAGCCCACTTAGCATCTAGACCTAGCATTGCGCCCATAGAACCTTCAGAACCAACCAAGCGGTTGATGCCAGGGTTGTTGCCAACGTTTGCAGCAAGGTTCATAGCGTTAGCTTGAGTGATACCCATTTCTTCAGCGTTGATCAAAGCGTTAACAACCCACTTACCAATATCATGCCACTGGTCGTCGCCATGACGTACAGCACCACCTAGTGGCTCTTTAGAGATGATCTCAGGAAGTACAACATGCAGTGAAGGATCATCGAACTTTGCACGAGTAGATGCTAAACCTGAAGCATCAGTTGTGTAAACGTCACAACGGCCAGCTACATAGTTAGTAAAGCCTTCTTCGTTAGTTTCGATAGGAACTGGCTCATAAGACATTCCATTTGCACGGAAGAAGTCAGCCAAGTTCAATTCTGTAGTCGTACCTGTTTGGATACATACAGAAGCACCGTCAAGGTCCATTGCAGAAGTTACGCCTAGTGATGCTGGAACCATAAAGCCCTGGCCATCATAGAAGTTTACTGGCAAGAAGCTAAGCTTCAAGTCAACGTCACGGCTAAGAGTTTCAGTAGTGTTACGGAACAAGATATCACCTTCACCAGAGTTCAACATGGTAAAGCGAGTCTTACCAGTAGAAGGTACAAACTTAACCTTGTCGCCATCACCTAATACGGCAGCGGCTACAGCACGGCAGAAGTCGGCATCAAAACCTTCCCAGCGGCCATCAGCATCTGGTGCAGCAAAACCGGCCAAGCCAGTAGTTACAACACACTTTAGTTCGTCAGCGGCGCGCACGTCTTCTAGAGTAGAAGCTTGGGCAGCTGTCGCAGTCATAGCTGTTAGAGCCATGCCAGTTAAAACCTTATTGATTAATTTCATAGTAAGGAGCCTCCTAAGGGCTTTGTATTTTAGTGCAGCAAAAAATAAATTATTTTATTATTGTTGTTACTGAAAGCAGTGGTTACTGAATCTCCGATATTCACTGGAGTTATAATTCACACTTCAGGAAGACGATGATAGGAAAACTTTACCCTGTTGTAAACCAATAAAATTAACGCTTTGATAAAAAACGACTATGTATTGACTTAAGTCGCAGATAATTGTAAAAAAAAGTTTCCTATAGTGAATTTTGTTTCTTATATACTAATCTATACCTTGGCAAATGCTTTTCTGTCACCCACCCACCTTAGGATAATTTGTGACGTTTTGTCTGGGTAGGCTGCATAGCCAGCAGCGATGCGCTTCACTTCAGGTAATAAATGGGCGTCGCGCATCAAGTCGGCAATTCTCAAACCAATGGTGCCTGCTTGACGAGTACCAAGTACTTCACCTGGTCCTCGCAGTTGCAGATCTTTTTCTGCAATCACAAACCCGTCGTTAGATTGACGTAAAATATCTAATCGTTGGCGCCCCATTGTAGATAAAGGTGCCTGGTACATAAACAAACAATGGCTCTGGGTTTGTCCACGGCCAACCCGCCCACGCAGTTGGTGTAATTGGGCTAAGCCGAGGCGTTCGGCATTATCAATGACCATAAGGTTAGCGTTGGGTACGTCAACTCCAACCTCTACTACGGTAGTTGCCACCAAGAGTTGAATCTCACCGGCCTTAAAACGGTTCATTACATCAGCCTTTTCAACGCTGGTCAGGCGACCATGCACTAAACCTACGTTGATATTATCAAGCTGCAGGGTGAGCAGCGTTGCTGTGTCCTGCGCTGCTTCACATTGCAACACATCTGAAGTTTCTATAAGAGGGCAGATCCAGTACACCTGTTGACCGCTATTACAGGCTTGGTGGATGCGTTCGATAACATCAGCGCGTTTATTGTTGTTGATTAACACACTATTAATGGGTTTTCGGCCTGGAGGTAGCTCATCAATTACAGAATGGTCAAGATCACCGTACGCACTCATAGCAAGGGTACGAGGGATGGGAGTGGCTGTCATTACCAACTGATGAAGTCCGCTTCCCTGGGGCGCCTTTTTGATTAAACTGTGGCGTTGGGCCACGCCAAATCGGTGCTGTTCATCGATGATAACTAGGCCCAAATGTTGGTAGTGAACAGCCTCTTGAAACAGGGCGTGGGTGCCAATAACTATTTGCCCTTCACCGCTGGTAATAGCAGCGAGAGATTGACGTTTTGTTTGCGTTTTCTGTTTGCCTATAAGAAAGGTAACAACGACACCAAGGGGCTCTAACCAATGCCTAAAGCTGTTAAGGTGCTGCTCTGCCAAAATTTCTGTTGGGGCCAGTACCGCCACTTGGCAACCATTATCAATAGCGCGACAGGCCCCTAAGGCTGCCAATACGGTTTTACCAGAACCTACATCCCCTTGCACCATTCTCACCATTGGCGTTGGCGTCTCAAGGTCGCTTGCAACTTCTTGCCACACGCGCTGTTGTGCCTTGGTGAGCTGAAACGGCAGGTTTTTAATAAGTGCTTGTTCTAAGCCTCGTTTCACTGCTAGTACAGGTGCAGGCAGTCGTTGGTTTCTTTGTTTGGCTCGACTTAAGGTGAGTTGATGAGCAATTAATTCTTCGAGCACCAGTCTCAACTTGGCTGGCGTTACTTGGTCTTGTAGCTGATTGAGATCCTGATTTAAGTGTGGGTAATGCAGTTGCTTTAAGCTTGCCACTAAACTAGGCAATTGATATCGGCTAATTAGCTGGTGTGGAAGTAGTTCATTTAGGATGAGGCTGCCTTGTTCTAGTTGATGCCACGCCATGGCAATGAGCTGCCCCATGCGAGTTAAGCTTAAGCCTTCAGTTGTGGGATAGATAGGGGTTAGCTGATCCGCCAAAGCTGGAGGCACATCATCAAACAGCACATACTCAGGGTGCACCATTTCCAAGCCCTGTGGCCCTAGTCTAATTTCTCCAAAACAACGAATATTGCGACCGTTAGTGAAACTCTTCGTTTGGTTGGCATGAAAGTGCACAAAACGCAGACCAAGGTTAGCACCATTTTGACTAATGTTGACGCGCAAGCTCACACGACGCCCTCGTTGAAGTGACGAACTAGTAATTTGCCCCTCCACTAAACAAGCAGATTTTGGGCTAAGGGCATTTAATGGGACCAGTCGGGTTCGGTCTTGATACCGAGTAGGCAGGTGGAACAACAGATCTTCAACCTTATGTAGACCTAATTTTCCTAATTTAGCAGCTACTGCTGGGCCTACGCCATTGAGTTGAGTCACTTCCATGACATTAAGGCCTTAGGTGCGGTTAAGACGAATGACGCCGGAGATTTTACGCATAGACTTAATGACTTGAGCCAAATGAACCCGGTTAAGAACTGAAATTTCCAAATTCACTACCGAAAGGCGAGCGTCTTTTTCATTCACATCAATTTTGTCCACGTTGGCATTATTCTGGGCGGCACTGGTGGCGATGCTGGCGATGATACCGCGGCTGGCAGAAACCTCGATTTCTAAACACACGTCAAAGTCTCGGTCACCAGTTTCTGCCCATACTAAGGCTAAGGTTTTATCTTTGTCCCGACCGATATCTTGAATGTTATTACAGAAGGTGCGATGAACTGCAATACCATGGCCTGCGTTAAGGTGCCCGACGATACTATCACCAGGAATGGGGCGGCAACATCGAGAATAGCGAATCATTATGCCCTCGGTACCGTGAATCTCCATAGGCCCAATACCACTTGTGTGGCCTTCTGTGTCGGAGGCGTCTCGACTCAAAGCTGAAGCGACGATGTACGCTAAACGCTTACCGGAGCCAATTTCGGCCAGTAAAGCATCTAAGTCAGGCAGCTTATGCCTGGCAATGTAGTCTTCCAATTGGGCTGAATCTATGGCTTCCAAATTTAAAGAACTGCTGCCCAATTCTTGATTTAGTAAACGGCGCCCTAAATTGACGGCGTCAGCCGTTGCTTGGTGCTTCAGGGAGTGACGAATATTGCTGCTGGCCTTGGCCGTTGCGACAAAGTTAAGCCAGCTCATATTGGGCTTGGCACTGGCAGTGGTGACAATCTCAATAGTGTCTCCACTATCTAGTTTTTGGCTTAATGGTGCAAGGCGGCGATTTATACGACACGCAATACAGGTATTACCAATATCTGTATGGACGGCGTAGGCAAAATCAATAGGTGTTGCCCCTGCGGGCAATGAAAACACACTACCTTTAGGGGAGAACACGTAGACCTCGTCTGGAAATAAGTCATGCTTCACATGGTTGACGAACTCCATGGCGTTGCCAGAGCGTTTTTGCATTTCTACCAGCTCCTGGATCCATTGTTGGGCGCGGTTATGAGCCCTTTGAGCACGGCTATTGGTGTTTTTGTAGAACCAGTGTTCTGCCACTCCATGGTTAGCGATGTCATCCATTTCTTTGGTGCGTATTTGTATTTCTATAGGGGTATGCACACCCAAGCCTGCACGGTATAGAGTGGTATGGAGCGATTGATAGCCGTTAGATTTTGGGATTGCAATATAGTCTTTAAAGCGTCCAGGTACTGGGCGATATAGGTTGAGATGGTGTACAGCGCCTAAAATGCGGTAACAGGTGTCCACATTGTCCGTTACAATGCGGAAGGCAAATACATCCATAATTTCACGGAAGGATTTTTTCTGCTCCCGCATTTTATTGTAGATGCCAGCCAGATGTTTTTGGCGACCACTTATTACTCCAGGCAGTTCATCGTGTTCTAAACAATCTACTAGGGCAATCTGTACTTGCTCCAATAGTGCTTTGCGTTCTCCACGTGCTGCTGCCACCGCTCGCTGAATATACCGGTGGCGCATGGGGTGATAGGCGGCAAAGGCTAAATCTTCTAACTCTATCATTAAATCGTGCATGCCCAGACGGCCTGCAATAGGTGCGTAAATATCGGTGGTTTCTTTGGCAATACGGCGGCGGCTGTCTGGCCGCATGGCACCAATTGTGCGCATGTTATGTAGGCGGTCGGCTAGTTTGACAAATATAACGCGGATATCTTTGGCCATAGCAATGGCCATCTTCTGAAAGTTGTGAGCCTGGCTTTCGGCGCGAGTTTTAAATTCTAGGTGGGTGAGTTTGCTGACGCCATCTACCAAGTTGGCAACGGTTTCTCCAAACTGAGTTTCCAGCCCTTGTTTGTCAACTTGAGTATCTTCAATGACATCATGCAGCATGGCGGCCATTAGGCTTTCATGGTCCATATGCATACTGCTGAGGATGCCTGCCACGGCAAGAGGGTGAGTGACATAGGCTTCGCCACTCTTGCGCGTTTGGCCATCATGGGCCTGCTGGGCATAATAATATGCCCGCCGAACTGCTTGCACCTGAGTGGGCTCAAGGTAGTCGTCGAGACGCTTTGCGAGGGCGTCAATGGTAGGCATAATTTAGCATCCGTTTTGGTTAATGGCTCCATGGTAACGGAAAATTATCCAAACAGGGCAGTTTTGTTGCAAGTTTGTTGAATTTATTAACAAAAATTCACAAAAAAAGAGCCCGTAGGCTCCAGTAGTCAGAGGGAAATTATGGGCTAAACGTTAGCCATAAAATCACTCGTCAATATCAGGGCTACCCTGTAAAACTTCTTCACTGGTTTCAGCGACAGTTTGGGTAACTTCGTCAAGTACTTCTTGGTCTTCTGGAACTTCAGCGAACTGCTGGTTGATCTCGTCTTGATCGTCCAAAATGCTAGCATTGATAAAGCCCTCCGCAATTTCACGCAAAGCAACCACAGTGCACTTATCATCTTCCCATTCGATGTGAGCCTCTTTGCCACCAGTGGCAAGCTGACGCGCACGTTTAGTGGACACCATGATGAGCTCAAAGCGGTTATCAACGTTTTCCAAACAATCTTCTACGGTTACGCGAGCCATGTGGGTTACCTGTTATTTATGATCAATGCAGTATCGGCTTGTGTTACGAGCCGTAATTTAGACGCGCTAGTTTACAAAACTTAGTCACCAGTTGACAAGAGTTCAAGCAATAATTGGTGATTATTATGTGCTTGTTGGGGTGTTTTTAAGCGTCTGGATCTAAAAATGCACTGCAAATCAGCTAAAGCATGGTCAAAATGATCGTTGATCACTAAAAAGTGACTGTCCGCGTAATGGCTAATCTCCCTATGTGCTTTCGCCATACGCTTGGCAATAATCTCGTCGCTATCTGTGCCTCTGCCTTTCAAGCGAAGTTGTAAGGCTTGTTGAGACGGCGGCAATATGGTTATGGCAATGGCCTGCGGGAAAATGGCCAATACTTGGTTGCGACCCTGCCAATCAATTTCTAAGATCACGTCTTTGCCGTCGGCAAGGCTTGATTCAACCCATTTTCTAGAGGTGCCATAGCTGTTTTCAAAAACTGTGGCATGCTCAAGCATTTGCTGTTGTTCTACTATATAGGTGAAGTCTTGTTGACTAACGAAGTTGTAATCCACGCCGTCCTGTTCGCCATCACGTATGGATCGTGTGGTGTGAGACACGGATACACAGACTTCTTTATCCTGTGCCAAGAGAGCTTTTACTAGGCTAGTTTTACCTGCACCTGAAGGAGCTGAAAGAACATAGAGTGCGCCAGAAGTGTTAGACATGATTGGACCGTTGTATTAAACACAAAGAAACAAAGTGCAATTATATGCAAGCTTGGGTGGAATGTCAGCTTAACAATGGGTCTGAATTTGGCTGCCAAGGCTATTTACCTACCAGCAAATTGTTAAATGCTAGGTGTCATCTGTGCTCAACTCGATTAAAATGGTGGTTCATCATTAATGAACCAAGGCTTCCCATGACATCCTCTATTACCGATCAGCTTAAGGGCTTCAAGCTCGATTTTACACGCCCTAGTGGTCGAGCAACTGATCAACTGCGCGACATCAAAATCACCCGTAGCTTTACCAAGCATGCGGAAGGCTCGGTATTAATAGAGTTTGGAGACACCCGCGTGTTGTGCACGGCTACTGTAGAGCGTGGTGTGCCACGGTTCTTGCGTGGATCTGGTAGTGGTTGGGTGACAGCTGAATATGGCATGTTGCCGCGGGCCACCCATACGCGCAACGGACGTGAAGCGGCCCGTGGTAAGCAAGGCGGACGCACCTTAGAAATCCAACGTTTAATTGGCCGGTCTTTAAGGGCATCGCTGAACCTAGAAAAGTTGGGCGAAAACACCATCACTTTAGATTGTGACGTATTGCAGGCTGATGGTGGTACACGCACGGCCTCTATTACTGGCGCTTACATCGCTATGGTAGATGCCATTAACGTGCTGAAAAAAGATAAAAATGGTGCCATGAGAGGCAACCCTCTTAGGCGCCAGATTGCAGCTATTTCTGTGGGCATCTATAAAGATGAGCCAGTGCTTGATCTGGACTATGATGAAGATTCTAAGGCCGAAACGGATATGAATGTAGTCATGACTGCAGATGGGGGCTTTATCGAAGTTCAGGGCACTGCAGAGGGGGCGCCTTATACGCAAGATCAAATGACGGCAATGTTGGCTTTAGCCCGTAAAGGCATCACTGAGATTACAGCGTTACAAACTGCGGCGTTGGCTGACTAGGATCGTTAGGTCAGATTGGAACTGCAGGTTGTGCGGCTAAGATTACAAGTCACAGGCATAATCGATAATCAATGGTGAATGATTAGAGAAACGCTGCTCGCGGTAAATGCGGGCATTGCGTACGTTGCGGCGTAAGTTAGGTGTGGTGATTTGATAATCTAGCCGCGCACCTTCGTTAAGCTTAAATGCTCGATTGTAGTCTGGCCACCAAGTGAACTGACGCTCGTTTTGGTTAACTTGGCGGAAAGCATCGCAGAATTCCATTTGGAAAAAAATCTCATCCAATACTTCTCGTTCTGCTGGTAAAAAACCAGAATTCTTTTGGTTTACATACCAGCCGGACAGATCTTCAGGTTTGTGGGCCGTATTTATGGTGCCACAAAAAATAAAGTCGCGACGTTTACGCAGGGTTTTACGTAAGTGGTTGCTAAACTGTTCCATGAACTCATTCTTAGCATCTAGCTTATCATCATCTCCTAAGCCAGAAGGCACAGAGATAGATGCTACGCTTATCTTATCGAAGTCGGCTTGAATAAAGCGACCCTCAAAGTCACAGCCAGAAAAACCCATACCTGTCATAATCGCTTTTGGTTGGTGGCGGCTGTATATGGCGGTACCACTATAGCCATCTTCAAATGCATCAAAGAAATAGGCGTGCCAGCCATCTGGATGGAATAATGGCTCATCTAGCTGATAATCTTTCTCACGGATATCTTGCAAGCACACCACGTCGGCGCCTTGGGTTACCATCCAATCAAATAGACCGCGTTCGGCTGCCTGGCGCAAACCTTGAACATTTAAAGTAATAACACGCATGGGTATTGTTTGATCACTCGCGCAGAAGCTCGTGTGTAGAGCTCACTATTTCGCATTAGGAATTGATTTTATTATTTCCAAAGAATTATACCACGCTCTAGACTTTTGGCCCACAAAGGACTCCAAAATCACAGACGATTTACGCATATTTACTATCCCAAGCGGGCACCTAGAAGTGAGGCCATAGTGTATAATGCGATCAGCTCAAAATGGCAACAAATGATACCGAGACGATTATGAAAGACTACCAAAGAGAATTTATAGAGTTTGCTATCGAGCGTGATGTTTTGCGGTTTGGTGAATTTACCCTAAAGTCTGGTCGTCTAAGCCCTTACTATTTTAATTTTGGTCTCTTTAACACAGGGTCAGCCTTGGCTCGACTAGGTCAATATTTTGCCCAAGCTTTAGTAGATTCTGGTATCGAATGTGACGTGATTTTAGGTCCAGCATACAAAGGGATACCGCTCGCCACGGCCATGGCAGTGGCCTTGAGTGAGCACCATGGTATTGATATGCCTTATGCCTTTAATCGTAAAGAAGCTAAAGCCCATGGTGAAGGTGGTTCTATTGTAGGAGCAGAGCTTAAAGGCCGTGTAGTCATTGTCGACGATGTAATTACCGCTGGCACGGCAATCCGAGAAGTGATGACGATCATCGAGGCTCATGAGGCGACACCAACGGCAACGTTAATCGCTATTGATCGTATGGAAAAAGGCAAAGGTGAGTTGTCGGCTATTCAGGAAGTGGAACGTGACTACACCATGAAGGTAGTGAGTATCATTAGCTTTGATGACGTACTGGAATACTTGCAAGAAAGTGGCAGCAAGCTACAACAAGTTGCTGCAATGCTGAAGTACCGCGAAGACTTTGGGGTATAACATTTTGCGTTCTATGCCCCATTAGTCCTCCCGGCATTAGCGCATGAGGTTTTGACTAAGAGCGGCCCATTGGTCTGCCCAGGTGGCAGTAGGCTTATGGCGAAAATTTGTACGGCTGTACTGGCGAATACGACCTTCTGCTGCGGCCAACAACAAATTGGCACTGCTGCTAGGGGTGTCATGAGTGCGCAAGCCTTCACGCATTTCTGCTTCTCTAAGAATCTGCTTAAGCTGAGTTTCTAACTTTTCAAATAGCTGATTTACTCGGCTACTTAATCGCTCGTTCTCGCCCGTAAGGGCTTCGCCTGTCAGAATTCGACTGATACCAGCATTACGTTCTACAAAGGTGAGTAGCAGCGTAAGAATTTGTTGGCACTGGGCTAGGGCGCCCAATTCTTGTTGCTGGATCTTCTTTGCACGGCTGAAAATAGTGTCTTCCACAAACTCGATAAGGGCATCGTACATTTGCGCCTTGCTGGCAAAGTGTCTATACAAAGCGGCCTCTGATACACCCACACGTTTAGCCAGCGCAGCCGTAGTAATGCGAATGTTCGGGTCCTCTAACATCTCCATTAGGGCGTGCAAGATTTGTTGTTTACGGGGTATTTTAGTTTCAGTCATAATACAATTGTGGCTTCTTTATAGTGTTGCATTGTTGTCGTTGGCGCCAGTGATAAGGGTGCCTACTCCTTGATCGGTAAAAATTTCCAATAGCGTAGCATGGTTTACACGGCCGTCAATAATATGAGCGCGTTTTACGCCACCTTTTACTGCATCTAAGGCGCAAGCTATTTTAGGTAACATGCCACCATAAATCGTGCCGTCAGCAATTAATTCATCCACTTGGCTTGTAGATAGGCCAGTCAATAAATTGCCTTCTTTATCCAATAGTCCAGCAGTATTGGTGAGTAACATAAGCTTTTCAGCTTGCAGTACTTCTGCGACTTTACCAGCCACTAAATCGGCATTGATATTATACGAATTGCCCTCGTCATCGACCCCAATAGGAGCGATTACTGGTATAAAATCACTGTTGCGTAACATGTCGAGCACATCGGTATTGATGGCGCTCACTTCACCTACGTGACCAATGTCGATAATTTCAGGGGCCAGCATTTCTGGGGTCTGGTGTGTCACTTTTAACTGTTTAGCTTGGATGAGCTTGCCATCCTTGCCCGTTAAACCGATGGCTTGGCCGCCATTTTGATTGATGAGGTTAACGATGTCTTTATTGACTGACCCACCAAGCACCATTTCGACTACATTCATGGTGGCAGTATCCGTTACGCGCATGCCGTTGACAAAGTGAGAATCAATATTGAGCTTGGTAAGTAAATCGCCAATTTGGGGGCCGCCACCATGCACTACAACTGGGTTCATACCCACCAATTTCATCATCACGATGTCGCGGGCAAAACTGTTCTTGAGGTCTTCGTCAATCATAGCGTTGCCGCCAAATTTAACCACAATTGTTTTGCCAGTGAAGCGTTGGATATAAGGCAATGCTTCACTTAATACTTGTGCTACGTTAATGGCAGCTTGGCGATCGAGTGTCATAGGCTATAGTCCGGCACAGTAAGTTTGGCATCAACGGCATGTAAATGACGTTGAAATTCATCTTGAATACGTTGCAATACAGTTCGGTTCTCACCCTCAAAGCGTAAGACTAAAACTGGGGTAGTGTTAGAGGCTCTTACTAAGCCCCAGCCGTCTTCATAGTCTACACGGATACCATCTATGGTTGACACTTTTCCGGTGGGAAATTGGGCCTGCTGTAGCTGTGCTACTAAATTAAATTTTTCATCTTCTGTGACATTGATGTTAATTTCTGGCGTGCTTACATCTTCTGGGAAACGGTTGAACATAATACTTGCAGGCACATTACTGTTTGCCAGAATTTCGCACAAGCGCACAGCGCTGTATATACCGTCGTCAAATCCATACCAGCGCTCCTTAAAGAAGATATGGCCGCTCATTTCACCAGCGAGTAAAGCGCCCGTTTCGATCATTTTACTTTTGATGAGGGAGTGCCCTGTTTTCCACATAGTTGGTACGCCGCCTTTGCTGTGGATAAAAGGTTCCAGCAGGCGAGTGCATTTCACATCGTAGATGATTTCGGCATTAGGATTACGGCTAATAACATCTTCTGCAAAAAGCATGAGCAGCTTGTCAGGGTAGATCATTTGTCCAGCTTCGGTAATCACACCCACACGATCACCATCACCGTCAAAGGCGAGGCCAATATCAGCTTTATGTTCTGCTACGGCGGCTTGTAAATCAATTAAATTTGCTGGTTTGCCGGGGTCCGGATGGTGGTTGGGGAAGTTGCCATCTACTTCACAAAACAATGGAATAACCTCACAACCCAATTGTTTGAATAGCTTGGGTGCAATATCACCAGCAATACCATTGCCGGCATCCAACACCACTTTTAATGGCCTGGCCAAGTTAATATCACTGCCAATTCGATCTTGATAGATTTGATCAATAAAATGTTCTTCAATCTCGCCTATGCCGCGCTCGTAGTCTTGCAGTTCGATAAGATCGTGCACTGCCATGATGCTGTCATTGGCTAGGGTCTGGCCGCCTATGACAATTTTACAACCATTGTAATTTGAGGGGTTGTGGCTGCCTGTGAGCATAATGCCAGATGCAGTGCCTAACGTTTTAACACCAAAGTACAACACTGGTGTGGGTACTGCGCCTAAATTGAGGACGCGACAACCCGTGTCGGCTAGGCCTGCCATTAATGCTTGGCCTAATCTTGGGCTGGATAACCGGCCATCCGCACCAACAGCGATGCTGCCTTCACCATTGCGCACTACTTGAGTGCCTACGGCTAAACCAATATGGTAGAGCATTGCATCACTAAGCTGTTCGTCGACGATGCCACGGATATCGTATGCCCGAAATATTTCATTGGCAAGAGGGCGAGGTGGCTGGTAGCGCAAGCGATCCATGCTGGTAGTGTCCTGTGTTTTTTGGGCTTTAAGAATCATTGACGACCAGAATGTCCGAAGCCACCTTCTCCTCGAAGGCTGGCATCAAAGTCATCAACGATAGTCAGTTGGGCTTGTACCACTGGTACAAGCACCATTTGAGCAATACGTTCTGCAGGCTCAATAACAAAAGGGGTTGAACCTCGATTCCAACAGGATACCATGAGCTGGCCTTGGTAGTCTGAATCGATAAGGCCTACCAAATTACCTAGAACCACACCGTGTTTGTGGCCAAGACCAGATCTAGGCAATAACATTGCGCAAAGGTTTGGGTCTTCAACGTGGATGGCCATACCCGTAGGTACTAATTCCGTTTGGCCTGGGTTTAGCGTAATAGCATGATCAATACAAGCGCGTAAATCCATACCGGCAGAGCCAGCCGTAGCATAAGTGGGTAAAGGAATTTCTTGGCCCACACGGGGGTCGAGTATTTTTACAGCTAATTGAGGGCGATGAATCATGTGGTTTATGCCTAGTGGGGAATTCTGGTAATGGCCGCTATGAGTTGGCGAGCCAATTGATGTTTGGATAATAAGGGTAAATCCTCTACACCACCAGAGGTGATTAAACTGACTTGGTTATTATCACTATTAAACCCAATGTCAGTATTAGAAACGTCATTAGCAATGATCATATGCACACCTTTGCGCTTCAGTTTGTCTTGCGCATGAAGGATTAAGTCTTGGGTTTCTGCAGCAAAACCAACGTGAATTACATGGGGGTGTTGGTTAGACATGGTGGTCAATATATCTGGGTTTTGGGTCAGTTCTAAGGTTAATCCATGATCTGCATTTTGTTTCTTAAGCTTTTGCTCTGACGCAATGGTAGGGCGATAATCAGCCACTGCTGCCGTAGCAATAAAGTAATCCGCACTCGAACCCGTTTTAAGGCTGGCCTCAAGCATATCTTGAGCGCTTTCAACGGCAACAAATGTAACGTCTTCAGGCTGTGCCAATTGAGTAGGGCCGCTAATAAGAATCACTGTTGCGCCCTGATCTCTTGCGGCTTGTGCCAAAGCGTAACCCATCTTGCCCGAGCTATGGTTGCTGATGTATCGCACGGGATCTATGGCTTCTCTAGTGGGTCCTGCAGTAATCACCACAGTCTTACCGTCTAATAGGCCTTGGCTAAACTGCGCTTTAACAGCGGCTAACAGTTCGTTAGGTTCGAGCATACGACCAGCACCAATATCCCCGCAGGCTTGCTCACCTTCTGCTGGGCCGTGTATTTGCAAGCCTCTGGCTTGCAGTGTTTGTAGATTATCTTGGGTGGCTTGGTCTTGCCACATGGCTTGGTTCATCGCCGGTGCCAACAGCACAGGTGCATCCGTCGCCAAGCATAGGGTAGTAAGCAAGTCATTGGCCTGGCCTTGGGCTAAACGCGCCATAACGTTGGCGCTAGCAGGGGCAATGAGTAATAGATCTGCCCATCTGGCAAGCTGTATGTGCCCCATGCCTGCTTCGGCTTGAGGATTAAGCAAGTGTTGATGAACCGGGTTGCCAGACAAAGCTTGTAGGGTTAGTGGGGTAATAAACTCTATAGCGCCAGAGGTCATAACTACTTGAACTTGGGCCCCTGACTTTATTAGCAGCCGTACTAGCTCTGCACTTTTATAGGCCGCTATGCCGCCACTTATGGCAAGGATGATATGTCTGTTGTTGAGGCGGCTCATAGGGCGATATAACCAATAAATGGAGCAAATATTAGCTGTCTACTCTAGCATAAATAAAGCCAAGAACTCATTAGCTTAATCGCAATCCTTATAAATGAAATCATTCACGGCACGCAGAATATCCTTGCGGCTAACCTGGCCAATGAGCTTGCCGTCTTCAACCACAGGAATACGGCGCCTTCCACAATTGATAAATTGTTCTGCTACGGCAATCATGATCCGGGTTCACGTAGGGGAGCCGCATGAAAGTTGGCACACCAGTAAAACGAGCAAGTTCCATTGCAGAAATGGGCTGAAAAAAGGGATCAGCATCATAGTTCATCACAGGTCCTAATTTGTTTTTACTGGCATTGTTATTTTTTCAAACATAACTAGTTAAATAGTAGGTACAATCCCAATCTCTGGAACTCATGAGGCGTTTTTAGCTGTATGGTCGCCACATTATAGTGATGCCTAAGTGCACTTGAAGCTTACAGCAGGCGATAGTTTTTTTTAATCTGTTAACAAATCTTCTACTCTTTTCTAGACTATTGCCGCCGCTTCACACATTACCCTCAGTTTGTCTTCCGCCAACTGCGCTGGTAACAAGCCAAGCCCACAGTCAGGTGCTACTATTAGGCGGTCTCTATCAATGTGATTTAATGCAGAACTCAGCCTTTCAACAACTTCCTCAACCGTTTCTAGGGTGCTGGACGCAATTGCTAATGAGCCAAAGATAACAGTTTTACTTTCAAATTTCTCCAATAATTCTAAGTTGTTACAGCAATGCTTATCTTCAATGGAAATTTGATCAAAGGCAGCCTGATCAATAGCCTTACTAAGCTGATAGTAGCTTAAAGGGTCAGCTTTTTTATAATCAGCATCGTCTAAATGGTCTGGATAACCACAACACATGTGTACAATTCTAGTAACCGACTTTGGTACTCCATAAAAACATCTTTCTAGACCTTCCATACCGAAGTCTAGGGCGTCTTTGACTGAACGGGCAAAAAGTGGTTCATCAATTTGAATATGCTTACATCCAGCCTCTACAAGCGCTAAGACTTCTTTATTAATTGTTTTGGCGAGGGCTGTGTTTAGTTTGGGGCGATCATTGTAGAAACAGTCGGCAGTAGTATCCATGATTGTTAAAGGTCCAGGTAGTGTAAACTTTACTGGTCTTGAACTGACACCTTGGCTCGCGATATAGTCGTGGGCACTATAATTTTTAACAGAATGCAGAATCGGACCCCGAATGGCGGGTAAATCTGTTTCATATGCACCATCCCGAAGGACACGATGTTCCAAACTGTTGAAGTCAAAACCACCTAGGTGCCTACAGTGGTAATGAATATAATTTTCCCGACGCACTTCGCCATCTGTTGGAATTGAAATTCCTGCACGGATTTGAATTTCCAAGACCTCCTGGGCTGCGCGTATAAATAAATCTTCATGCGCATCTTTATTTTTTTCAATATCTTTTGAATATTGATAAGTTGTCTCAGCAGTATTCATTCCGCCTGTTTCCTTAGCCAAATCGAACCAATCGCGGACAGGGACGTAGTTTGGCTTAGGGAAGGCGCCAATTGTGGTGGTAATCAGAGACGGTTTCATTTTTCACCCTTTGATAGTTTGATTGAAGCTTTAAATAGTAAATTTGTTATTTCAATTTATTCCTGATCTGCCTGTAACAATAACCTTTTCATGGACACTGTCAATAAGGTTGGATGAAAATGGTCTTCTAGGCCATTGAAATGATGCATGTTTCGTGGCTTGATAGGCACTAATTGTATGCTAGTTAACTGTCTGAGAATCGTTGATGCCAGAGTTGCCAGAAGTAGAAACCACCCGTGTGGGCATTAGTCCACATATCCAAGGCCAAACCTTACACCAGGTTGTAGTTAGAGACGCCCGTTTGCGTTGGCCGGTGCCCACTGACTTAGCCGCCAATGTGGAGGGTAAACCTTTACGCCGAGTGGTGCGGCGAGGCAAGTACCTGCTATTTGAATTTGATCATGGTGCTATTATTGGTCATCTTGGTATGACAGGCAGTATGCGTATTGTGAATCATGAGGAACCTCCGGCATACCATGATCATGTGGATTTGGTGTTTTCAGGAGTTACCCTCAGGTATCGAGATCCACGCCGATTTGGTTGTATCTTATGGCAAGAGAACCCAGTAATGGCCCATGTCTTGCTAGCCAGTTTAGGGCCGGAGCCATTGTCCGATGAGTTTGATGTGGCACATTTATTGAGGGCGTGTAAAGGCAAAAAACAAGCAATTAAGAGCTTAATAATGGACGGTAAGCAGGTGGTTGGGGTGGGTAACATCTACGCTAACGAAGCGCTATTTATGGCAGGTATTCATCCACATCGACAAGCAGGTCGGATTTCGGCTGAGCGTTTAGACCGACTGGTGGTATGTTGCAAGCAAGTGTTGTCGGCGGCGATAAAGCAGGGAGGCACCACTTTGCGGGATTTTGTGGACAGTGAAGGCAAGCCGGGTTATTTCAAACAACAGTTACAAGTATATGGTCGAGCAGGCCAAGCATGTGTAACTTGTGATCAGCATTTAACAGAAAGCCGCTTAGGGCAGCGCAGTACAGTGTATTGCAAGCGCTGCCAGCGGTAGAAATCTTGCCATGAGCAAGGGCTAACCCAACTAAGCGGCCGTCAGTTGAATGTACTTGTCCATAAGTTGATCTTGAGACTCAACGTTGTCTGGGTCTTTAGGGATACAATCTACTGGGCAAACTTCCACGCACTGAGGCTCATCGTAATGGCCTACACACTCAGTGCACTTATTCATGTCAATTTCGTAGATTTCTTCCCCTGGTGAGATAGCCTCATTGGGGCATTCCGGTTCACACACATCGCAGTTGATGCAGTCGTCGGTAATAATTAAAGACATGTTACTTTTCCTATTTATACGCCACGTGATCTTGTTAAATGCGTTGGCAATGCTTAATTACTTGAGTTGCTCAAATGTTGCCTGAGTTCTTCGGCCACCAACGGGTGGACAAACTGTGACACATCGCCACCTAAGGAAGCGATTTCCCGTACTAGGGTTGATGAAATGAAAGAGTGTTTTTCCGCAGGGGTTAAAAACATACTTTCTACATCAGGCGCCAGCACACGATTCATTTTAGCCAACTGAAATTCGTATTCAAAATCCGACACGGCTCGCAAGCCCCGTAGAATAATATTTGCTCCTTGCTTGGTCAGGAGCTCTGTCAATAAACCGGAAAAACCGATAACAGTAACATTGCCCAACGGCTCTGTAATAATGCGCGTCAATTCTACGCGCTTCGCTAAGTCTAACATAGGTCGTTTTGTTGGGCTTTCAGCCACTGCAACAACCACTTCTTCAAACAGCTTAGAGGCCCTTTGAATAAGGTCAACGTGCCCGTGTGTTACTGGATCAAAAGTTCCTGGATAGATTGCTTTGTTCATGCAAATACCACCTTATTTTAACCCCTGCCTATAACTATTAGCCTCAAAACAGCGGAATACTAAATGAATTATATAAACGATACAACAAAAATAATATAGTTATAAGAAACTAATTTCTTATAACTATATTACATAAGTCGTCGATTTCTACTTTGCCACCAATTTGTTGCCAGTTGAGTTGCGTCTGGTTGCTCTTTTGCCTTGCCTAAAAGCACCAAACAACTGGCCAAAGTACTAATAACTGCTGCCTCACCATAGGCGTCTTGCTGCTCGTCTCGCCATAGTAGCTGTAGGCGTTGTGGGTCTAGCTGCTGTTCTTGGGTATCACGCTTGGGAAGTTGCCGCTGCCATATTTGGCTACTGCTTGTTTGTGCATCCACCCACTGTAATTCACACTCATTATCGGGGCGTACTTCAGCTTCGCCTCCGTCACCGCGAATGGTCAAACTACGGGGGTGTTTTAATAACATGGCCGTTTGTTGATGCAGTGGGCCATAAGCAGGATGAAACACCCCGTCGATAGTATGTTTTGCGGCCAATGGATTCAGCAACCGAGTTAACGTATGAACTGGCGAACGTAAACCAAAAATAGCGCGTAAGCTAATGATATGGTTTAGCGGTGGGCTTAAGTGTTGTAGGCTCATAAAGCTAAAGTTGCCGTTGCGTAATTGGGTTTCAACTTGATGCCAATTATTGGCCACCGGTAAACCTAACTGTTGCAATACGTCTTCACTATAGATGCGCCCGTGTGTATGGCCCTTAGCGCCATGCATAAACACCTTAACGCCTTGGCCCGCCAAGGTGAGAGCAGATAGCAAGAACCATGGTAAATGGCGCTTTTTGCCTGCATAACTAGACCAGTCTATATCCACTTCAATACCAGACACCTGGGCAGCTGAATAATTATGGAAATGACGTACGGCTTCTACAAACCCTGCTAGTTCCGCTGGCGTTTCTTCTTTTAGCCGCAGCAACATTAAGAAAGCGCCTAGCTGCTCTGGCTCTACCTGCTGCTGCAAGATCATACCCATGGCATCACGGGCTTCGTCTTGGCTAAGTGAGCGGCTGCCGCGTTTGCCCTTTCCTAGGGCGCGGACGTATGGCGCAAAGGCGTGTTCAATGGCCATGAATGTTTGCCACGGCAGCGCCAAGTTGGTCAAGGTGGTGGATTTCCGCGCAGGCCTCAGCTTGCCGAGCAGGCCAAGATTTTTGTTCGGGGTTCATCCAGATAGTGCGCATGCCGGCGGCTTGGGCACCAGCAATGTCATGCTCTGGATGGTCGCCAATATGGATAAAATGTTCGGCACTAAGGCCCGTGTGCTTGAGTGCTCTGGCAAAAAAATCTGGGTGTGGCTTACTCACACCAAGCTGGGCGGAGTTAAAATAGAAATCAAATAAGTGAGCTATGCCCACCTGTGCTAAATCGGCATTACCGTTGGTGAGGGCACCTATTTGGTAGTTTTGCCTAAGGGCACTGATTTGGGTTTGAGTACCGGCAAATAGCTCTACGTCATTGCGAGCAGCAAAATACACTGTAAAAGCCTGTTGGGCCAACGTATTGGCAGTGTCATAACCACAGCGCGATAGCCCTAGTTGGATCAGCGCAACACGAATCTGGCTCAAGTCATGTACTAGATGAGGGTTGTCGGCAACAATTTCGTCTCTTAGCTCTTCGATACCCTGATTATCATAAGCTTGGCTAAACTTAGGCGTATGGTGGTTCATCCACGCCAGCATACGCTGGTTGGCCTTTTCAATCACTGGGGCAATGGCCCATAAGGTGTCGTCTAAATCAAAGGTAATAACTTTAATCATGGTCAGGTTTCTCTTTGAATTGAGCCTTGGCTTGGGCGCGAGGGTGGGCTTTATCATATACCTTGGCTAAATGTTGATAATCCAAATGAGTATATACCTGGGTGGTACTAATGTTGCTGTGGCCAAGTAATTCTTGCACCGCCCTTAGGTCTCCACTGGACTGTAATAAATGGCTCGCAAAGGAGTGACGCAGCATGTGAGGGTGTATATGTTGGCCATGAGCAGCCGCCATCTTAGCCATGCGCATTTGAATGCCGCGTACACCCATACGTTGGCCGCGGTGATTAATGAACAAAGCATTGGCGTCTAGGCATTTCAACTGCGTACGTTGTTGCAGCCAAAATTTAACCGCCGCAATAGCCTGGCGGCCAATAGGTAATTGGCGTGTTTTATTGCCCTTGCCTGTGACTATTAGGCTGGCGTCCGTCACATCAATATCGAAAACGTTAAGGCTAGCAAGTTCTGCGAGACGTAAA
Organism: Oceanospirillaceae bacterium ASP10-02a; assembly: GCA_905182035.1. Lineage (GTDB taxonomy): Bacteria > Pseudomonadota > Gammaproteobacteria > Pseudomonadales > Balneatricaceae > Njordibacter. Next base: position 29,002 of record CAJIZL010000016.1, read on the forward strand.
CCACAAGAGTAAGTCAGTTCAACCATGGCTTTGTCTCGCATCGCCATAGGGTCGTCCGATGCAATGGGGGTATTAAGGACTTGGCTGATTTGATCTGGATCTAAACTGTTGGGCAATTTGCGCGGCAACTTGGGTGCTTGAATCCCTTCTACAGGATTAAGCTTAACTAGGCGTTGTTGTAACAAATAGGTGAAAAAACTACGCCAGCTAGACAGTATCCTCTGAATACTTTTAGGTGCTAAGTTGGCCTTTCTGGCTGCAATCATAGCAGCGCGAATAGTGTCTGCTTGGGCATCAGCCCAAGTGCAATGCCCATGGTTTTCAAGGGTGTATATGAGGCGCTGAATATCTCTCCGGTAAGCGTTGATGGTGTGATTCGAATATCGCTTGTTATAGGCCAAATAATCTAGGTATTGTTGCACTATCGAGTTAAGGGGAGCGCTGGTATGTGCCATATTAGGCCTGAATACGGCCTAGGCAGCGGCCGGTAACTGCGGCCACATGGTTTAGAAACAAAGTGTCGAGCTGGTCGCTGTAATGATCAGCAGCATTACTTGCAATGATCAGCACCCCTAAAACGTTATCGTCCAGATACAAGGGCACAATAGCGCTAGACTTGAGTTTGTCATGGTCAGGGAAAAGGTGTTCCATAGCAGCGCCTTTAAATGTCTGACAATACGCCCAGTTCTTGGACGCTAACTTTTGGATGTTGGCGTAATAGGGATTTTGGTCTAGTGTTTTAGCACTGCTCAAGCTGGGATGGTTGTCAGTGGCCTTGAGGGAAGAAAATAATGCTAAATGTACAGCGTCTGCGTGAAATTCCTTAGTGAAGCTAACTTTCAAGGACTCTGTGAGAGCATTAAGATGGGTCGCCGCAGCTAATTCTATAACCAAACGTTTAGTTTTTTCAAACTGTACATCGTTGCGCCGCGCTGTGGTTAAAATATCAGAAATTCTTTCTGCATAGCCTTCCATCTTGCCACGCATGACTTGAGTTTGGCGCTCAATGAGTGAGGTTGCTTGGCCACAATCGTGGGCCAATTCGATATCGGCCAAAAGGTCTAAGTGTTGGCTAAAAAACCCAGGGTTTTGGCGCAAGTAGTTGGCAACGGCATAAGCGTCTACCGGCTCATCTTTGGTGGTCACAGTGTTGCAGTTGATTTTGCTCATAGCTTAATTTGACCTTCGTACACATGGGTGGTGGGCCCGTTCATCATAAGGTGGTGACCTGGGCCTTGCCAATCTATTGTTAGGTCTCCACCAGTGAGGTGGGCAGTGACTTTAGCATCCAGCAAGCCTTGTTGCTGGCCAGCTACCACTGCCGCACATGCGCCTGTTCCACAAGCTTTGGTTTCACCAACACCACGCTCGAATACGCGCAATTTAATGGTATTACGATCAATAATTTGCATAAACCCAATGTTAGCTTTATTGGGAAAGCGAGGATGCTGTTCTAGCTTAGTACCTAATTCAACTACTGGGGCTGCATCCACATCATCAACTATCATTACCGCGTGGGGGTTGCCCACGGATACAACACCAATAGTGTAGTTGTGGCCGTCTTGTTCAAGCGTATAGCTAGGGGCTTGTGTGGGAGCATCAAAAGGCACTTGATCGGGATCTAAAACAGGCTCACCCATATCCACTTCTACCCATTGGTCTTTGAGCATTTTTAACAGCATGCGTCCATTGCTGGTTTGCACCGCGATTTCCCGCTTTCCAGTTAAGCGTTGATCATGCACAAACTTGGCAAAACAGCGTGCGCCATTGCCACAATGTTCAACTTCCGTGCCATCAGAGTTAAAAATACGGTAACGAAAATCGACATCTGGAGATTGTGGTGTTTCTACTAGCAACAATTGATCAAAACCCACGCCAGTATTGCGGTCACCTAAATGGCGAATTTGTTCAGGTGATAAATGCACACGCTGGCTAATAAGGTCAACAACCATAAAGTCGTTACCTAGGCCGTGCATCTTGGCAAAACGTAATAGCATTCTAGCCCTTTCCCTTAACTTTTTGGCAGTAGGCGTTCTCTTGCCCACTGCTGTGATAATTGTTCACGTTCGCCAATTAAGTGAGAACGATTGCCATCAACCATAACCTCGGCGGCACGGTTACGGCTGTTGTAATTAGATGCCATACCAAAACCATAGGCGCCCGAACTACATACGGCTAGCAAGTCACCAGCCTCGATAGCAAGGCTGCGATCTTTACCTAAAAAGTCGCTGGTTTCGCAGATAGGGCCAACAATGTCAAAGTTTTGTACTTGCGCATCTGAGTTTAAATCGGCCGGAATAATGTCCTGCCACGCACTATAAAGGGCGGGGCGAATGAGATCATTCATGGCGGCATCAACGATAGCAAAATATTTGTCTTGATTGTTCTTGATGTATTCTACGCGGGTGAGTAAAACTCCCGCATCAGCACAAATAGAGCGGCCCGGCTCAAACACCAAGGCTAACTCGCGATTACCAAGATGGGCACGGACACGTGCCATTAAGTCAGTGATAGCCGGTGGTTCTTCATCCCCGTAACAAACGCCTAAACCACCACCTAAATCCAAGTGCTCAATGGTGATGCCCTGTGCTGTAATGGTATCAATCAATACAAACAAACGGTCCATGGCGTCAAGGTAAGGCTCAATTGACGTGAGCTGGGAGCCAATGTGGCAGTCTACACCTATCACCTTGATGTTGCTCATGGCGGCGGCTTGGGCATAGGCAGCTGGGGCCTGTTCTATACCAATGCCAAACTTATTTTCCTTTAATCCTGTAGAAATATACGGATGGGTTTTAGCATCCACGTCAGGATTGATACGCAAGGACACAGGTGCTATGCAGTTCATGCTAGCCGCCAGATTTTGTAGGCGCACTAGTTCGGCCTCAGATTCCACATTGAAACAATGCACCCCCACTTCAAGCGCGCGTTGCATTTCGTGGGTTTGTTTGCCCACTCCCGAAAATACAATACGTTGAGGATCACCACCGGCAATAAGCACGCGTTCTAATTCACCTATGGAAACAATGTCAAAACCGGCACCAAGTTGCGCCAAAACATTTAATACGGCAATGTTGCTGTTGGCTTTTACTGCGTAACAAACTAAATGTTCACAGCCCTCTAGGGCTTGACTATAAGCCACATAATTACGCTCTAAAGTATCTCTTGAATAAACGTAAGTGGGAGTACCGAACTGCTCGGCAATATGGCTTAAGTCTATGTCTTCGGCATGTAGTTGATTGCCGCGATATTCAAAATTGTCCATGCTAGAACTCATTAGTTGCTGCTTTGTGCATCGGTTTGCTCAGGGTCTGGAACATACAAGCTACCTGCTTGGCCGCAGCTAGCAAGAGCGAAGCTTAGAGCCAGTACACACATAATTTTTTTCACGTTATAACCACCTTGGTTAACATAGCTGTAATATGCTTAATATTATACCCTTGATTCTCGCCTCTACACTAGCTAAGACCGAAGCAATGCTATACTTTGAGGGCATATTTACCATCCGTCCTTAGCATAAGAGAATAATATGAGTGAAGCACTGTTCCACGAGCGAGTTGATAATTTGTTTTTGCAGGTGGAGGAAATCTTAGATGAAGCACAGAGCGACATAGATTTTGTCAACAGCAGTGGCTTATTAACCATAAGTTGTGAGAATAAAAGTCAGATTATTTTGAGCCGCCAGCCACCTTTGCAACAAATTTGGCTAGCCTGTTTGGCGGGTGGTTTGCACTTTGAACTGGCGCAAGATACGTGGTTGTTAACGACTGATAACAAGCAAACATTTGGCCAGTGTTTAACCCAGGCGCTGCGCCAACAAGCTGATGAAATCCTAGACTGCAGCCTATTAGACAGCTTGCAAGACTAACGCCCACCCACCTTAGCCAAGGCACGTTCTGCCGCAGCTAATACCTGTCCAGGCGCAGTGCCACCTATATGGTCTCTAGCACTTACTGATCCTTCTAAGGTGAGCACATCAAATACGCCTTCGGTGATCAAACCACTAAACCCTTGTAACTCAGACAAACTCATTTCACTGAGGTCTTTGCCAGTGGCAATACCATGGGCCACAGATTTGCCTACCACTTCGTGGGCGTCACGGAAGGCCAGGCCTTTGCCCACCAAATAATCTGCTAAATCTGTTGCCGTGGCAAACCCTTTTAGGGCCGCTGCACGCATTTGCTCGCGCTTAGGTACTAATGCTGGCACCATGTCAGCATAGGCCCTGAGGCAACCCTTTACCGTATCAATGGTGTCAAATAAAGGCTCTTTGTCTTCTTGGTTGTCTTTGTTGTAGGTGAGGGGCTGGCCCTTCATTAGCGTAAGTAAACAAATAAGGTGGCCGTTCACGCGGCCTGTTTTACCACGCACAAGCTCGGGTACGTCTGGGTTTTTCTTTTGTGGCATGATGGACGAACCAGTGCAGAAGCGATCGGGCAGATCGATAAAATCGAACTGTACGGACGTCCACAATATGAGTTCTTCCGAGGCGCGAGACAAGTGCATTAAAATCAGGCTTGCAGCAGCACAAAATTCAATGGCAAAATCGCGATCACTTACGGAGTCTAAAGAGTTCTCTGAAGGGCGATCAAAACCTAGTAATTCACTGGTCATGTGCCGGTCGATAGGATAGCTGGTACCAGCCAAAGCGGCAGCACCTAACGGCGAAATGTTAACACGCTTGCGTAGGTCTTGCAGGCGTTCGTAATCGCGCTGCAGCATTTCATTCCAAGCCAATACATGGTGCCCAAAAGTGACAGGCTGTGCTGTTTGAAGGTGAGTGAAGCCTGGCATAATGGTGGCATTTTCAGCCTTAGCTTGGACAATCAAGCCAACCTGTAAGCGACTGATTTCAGTTGAAATAAGGTCTATTTCGTCGCGTAAATAAAGCCGTATATCTGTAGCCACCTGATCGTTTCTAGAACGCCCAGTATGTAACTTTTTACCAGCCATACCAATCTTTGCAGTAAGTGCTGCTTCAATGTTCATATGAACATCTTCTAAAGCCACAGACCAGGTAAAGTCACCTCGTTCAATTTCGATACGAATTTCCTCTAAACCGCGTAAAATGTCATCCCTTTCATCAGCGCTTAGCACCCCCACATGGCACAACATTTTGGCGTGAGCTATAGAACCTTGAATGTCTTGACGGTACATCCGTTTGTCAAAATCTACTGATGCCGTAAAACGGGCCACAAAGGCATCGGTAGGCTCACTAAAGCGGCCTCCCCATTGTTGGTTAGTTGTGGTTTCAGTGGTTTGGCTCATGAGTGTTCCTGTAAGCAATGCTAAGGCGAATGTAGGGTCGCTATTGTAGCGAGGGGCTTGGTCTATAAGCAAGGATTTCGGCTAAGTGGTGTTACTAAGCTAGCAGCACCTTGCTTCAACGGCTAATATAAATCCATCACCATTAATCCACCATATTTTGTGAAAATATGTTTTTTACGGATGAAAGCAAAAACGCATCCTGATAACGCCCTGCTGTTACAAATAAGCCAACAGGAGCTCCATCAATTGTTGTCAAAGGAATCAATATTCCTGGTAAGTGCCCGATTCCTACGCACGAGGTCTTAAAGCCGCATATGTTGCTATGTCTTTCACTGCAAAAGTGAGCCCGCCTACCTAATAGGTCTTCTTTATACGGGTTCAAGGTGAACGTTTCAACAAACGTAGCTGAAGACGCAAAGCTCTAAGTATTCTGAATCATGCCATTCCTTAAAACGTAACAGTTCATTTTTTCATTTCGCACACTATTCCAACGCGCTTAAAAGTATAAATGTTTATTTCTGAAATTTAAGCTCGGCTACAAAAAAGAGCGGCTAGCGCTGCTTAATTATATAAACAGGCTATGCTGTATGTATAAATAGCAGGGTGCATTATGTCAGTGTCACGCAAAACAGTTTGTAAGCTCTAGGTAAAAGGTAAAAAGTAGGTGAACAAGAACCCCATGCAGCATATCGCTCGAATATTGCTAATTAGTTTTTACGCTCTAATATTGCTTAAAATTCCCTATGTCTATGCTCAATGCTCTGCCCTGTCTGAGGAAAAAATGCAGCAAGCAGCGCTATGGTCAGGTAAACCTGTGTTTGGTAACACATACAAAGTGCAAAATTGGTATGTGCAAGATGGTGATAGCCTAAGCTTGGCTAATGGTCATCGGCTGCGTTTGGGACAAATTAATACTACAGAAATGGCCAGCAAGGGGCGACCAGAGCAGGCCTATGCGCAGCAGGGTAAGCATCAACTTAAGCAAAAATTACAGCAACAAGCTGCCATTTATTTGCAACTACTGCCGGAGATTAAAGACCACTATGGCCGTTGGTTAGTTAAGCTTTATGACGGTGCTGGATCACCCACGGAGGCGTTTTTGGTAGCCCAAGGTTTAGCTTATGTGATTAGTATGAATGGGCAAGGCGCAGAAGATTGTTTATGGCAGCAAGAAGAAGTGGCGCGTGGGCAAGGCTTGGGCATATGGCAAGCGCCGATATCGCGTGTTCATGAGGCTGCCATGTTAAACCTTAACCAAGGTGGTTTTATGCGCATGGGTGGCGCAGTGACAGATATCAGTGAAAGCCAGCACCACTGGTACATAGGCCTTGGGGGGCAAGTTGCAGTGAAAATCCCCAAGGACGTGCTTGCAACATCTCGTTTCAGAATCAATACCGCTAAACAATTAGAGCAGTGGATTGGACAAACTGTTAATGTTAGAGGTTGGCTTGCGTGGCGAAAGCTTAGTAAAAAGCAGCGTCAGAAAGGTTTTAAGGCTGGTGTTATGAGCATTTATCACTTACATATGCTTGAGCAAACCCCATCAGTGAGCGACAACTAAAATACTTGTTCTGGGCCAGTTTCTTGATCGTTGAGACCATTGTTAGAGCCGTTGCTTTTAGGCAATGCCATTTGTAAAGGTGTGCGTTCTGCGCGGAAGATTTCTTCTACCGCAGAGGGATCTCCAGGCCTTGCTAATTCACCCGTGGTCTCATCAATTTTAATGGTGACCATTTTGTCTGGCTGCTGCCGTTTTGTTTGTGGCACATCTTTTAGGGCTATTTCCATAAAGTCGATCCAAATAGGCAGTGCTGCGGTACTACCAAATTCCTTTTTACCCAAGCTGGCAGGTTGGTCGAAGCCCACCCAGGTGGTGGCTACCATAGAATCTACATAACCAGAAAACCAGGCATCTTTTTGGTCGTTAGTGGTGCCTGTTTTGCCTGCTAAATCATTACGTTTTAATTGTTGAGCCCTGCGTGCTGTGCCTTTTTTCACTACGTCTTGGAGAATGGTATGCATAATATAATTAACCCGTTCATCCATGATACGTGGTGCAATAGGTAAATGAGTGATAGGGCGAACCAGCTCTTTATCACTGGCATTTTGTTGGGCATCTTCTTCATCAAGAGCCTCGTTTAGGGCAACGATGGCAACACTGTTGATGACTGTTGTTTCCACAACATCAGGCTGGTCTAGATTGACTCCATCGTTGAGCCTTACATAGTCGCAGTTAGGGCACACAGTGGTGGGCTGACTTTGGTATAGCACTTTGCCAAAGCTGTCTTCAATACGCTCAATAAAATAGGGCTGAATCTGATAGCCTTGGTTGGCAAAGGTTGCGTAGGCGGTAGCTACGTCAATGGGAGGCACACTGGCACTGCCTAAAGCGAGGGATAAGTTACGTGGCAACTGCTCCGGCTTAAAACCAAAGCGGGTGGCATAATTGATGGCTGATTTGATGCCTACTTCGCGTAAAATCCGGATAGAGACCAAGTTACGTGATTTATAAAGGGCTTTGCGCAACCGCGTGGGACCAAAGAATTTGCCGCTGTAGTTTTCAGGGCGCCATGAATCTTCTAGGCTAGCGTCATTAAATACCACGGGCGCATCGTTGATCAAGGTGGCAGCAGTAAAGTCTTGTTCTAAGGCTGCTGAGTATATAATAGGTTTAAAGTTAGATCCTGGCTGTCGCAGGGCTTGGGTGGCGCGATTAAATTTGCTGTGCAAGTATTCAAAACCACCCACTAAGGCGATCATGGCACCGTCTTTTGGATCTAGGGCAATTAAGGCCCCTTGAGCATCAGGCACTTGGGACAAATACCACACATCGGCATCGGCATAGGCTTGGCGCACTCGAATTTGATCGCCAGGGCTGAGGATGTCACTAATTGTCTTGGCGGCACTGCCTAGGTGATCTATTGAAATTCGCGGCCTAATCCAACTCATGTCACTAAAGTGAATAGTTACAGTTTGGCCGTAACGTAGCAGCAAGTCTGCAGAGTCTTCGTTAACCTGGCGCACGATAGCAGGCTGTAACGGGCCAAATACAGCGGTCCGATTAAGTAATCGTTCGGCTTCTTCTGCGGTAACGCTTGGGCCGTGATTCTTTTCCACGCCGCGGTATCCGTGGCGTCTGTCATAGGCTAATAACCCTTTCTGTACTGCCAATTGTGCGGCGTCTTGAAGCCTGCTGTCTATGGTGGTGTATACACGATAACCACCGGTATAGACGTCTTCAATGGGGAAGGAATCAAACAACTCACTCCGTACCATCTCAGCTACATAAGACGCTGAAGTTTCTGGTTTTAAACTGTGGAAACGGCCTGTAATAGGTGCGGCAATGGCAGTTTGGTATTGCTCTTCATGGATATAATCTAGCTGTAACATGCGTCCTAATATCCAGTCTCTGCGTATTTTAGAGCGCTCTGGGTTAGAAATAGGATTGTATCGCGATGGTGCTTTATAAAGCCCTGCTAACATGGCTAATTGTGGTAGATTTAACTCACTAATAGAGCGGCCATAATAAACGTGTGATGCGGCTTCTATGCCATAAGCTCTGTGGCCCATGAACATTTTGTTGAAATACATCTCTAGTATTTGTTCTTTGCTCAGTTCTTGCTCAATCTGAAACGCTAAAAGTATTTCATTGAATTTTCGGATAAATGTTTGATCAAGGGTTAAAAGGTAGTTACGGGCCACCTGCATAGTAATGGTACTACCCCCCCCTTGAATTTTTCCGCCAGCCTGCATCATCCGCACAGCGGCTCTTAAAAGTCCTTTAGGGTCAACGCCATAATGGCTGTAAAAATTTTCATCTTCGGCGGACAATAAAGCATCAATATAAAGTTGTGGTACTTGGTCTATGCGCAGAGGAATGCGGCGTTGCTCACCAAATTCTGAAATAAGTTTACCATCACGACTCAGCACTCTTAGTGGCGTTTGTAGGTGGTAATCCCTAAGGCTATTTACATCGGGTAACCGAGGTATAAGGTAAAGCCAGGTAACCGCTGCAATAAAAAGCGAACCTACGATTCCTAGTATAAAACCCCATTTAAACAGGCGGCGGATTAATGACATGCTATGCTTTAACTCTAGGCAACGATGGGTTTGAACTAAACGACAGAAACGAAAGTATATAAGATCTATTGAATTTCGCCACCCAAGGATGGGATTAATGTTAAAACACTTAGCTAGGCGCAGGATAAAACCCCTTGTTTTGGGTATTGATTGGCAGATTGATAGCTTGCGAATAGTGCTGTTGGGCGGAGCCAATACAACCAATCATCAAGGGCAGCAACAATTGTTAGGCCAATGGCACTTGTCATTGCCCTCGCTTTCGGTCAGCGACCCCATGCGGGAACAAGCTGAGTGGCAAGACTTTATGGCGCAGGTTGCCAGTCTGTTGGGGAATGCGCGCCTACACATTAACGTGGGCATGCCCAATCGGTTATGCAGTTGGTTGCACTGCCCTACAGGACTATTTGAAGGCCCTGCCAATTTAGTAGCCCTGCAGCTGCACTATCAGCGAATGGCTGCTGCAGCGCTCAATATAGAGCCAGTAAACCTGCGTGTTTGCCATGTGCAGCTTTCTTCCAATCTTAGTTTTTTGGTGGTCACTAAGCGCCACTATGATGATCACATAGGGCAGCTGATCAGTAGCTTGCATGACGCTGTTAAAGGGTCTGTTATAGGCTGTATTGAACCTCAAGGTTTGACGAAGGTTTTGGCACCTGCCTTTCTAGATGATGGATACGCCATGGCTTGGTTTATGGCTAATAAAGCAAGGCTGTCGCCATGTTAGTCTGGTATCGGCCTAAGCCCAACGAAGTTAATTTTTTACCCTGGCTAGAACACTACATAGAATGGAGAAGGCGTAAGCGGCTATTTTTGTATAGCTCTGCTCTAGTGGTTATTATGTTTGGTCTAGCAGCCTTTGGGTTGTTGTATTTCAACTTACTTCAACTGCAGGCAAATGTGCAGCGGCAAGTGTTAGAGGAGCTTGAGCAGTTACGGGCACAGCAGCAGCGCTTGTGGTCTGACTCATTAGAGCGGCGCCTCATAGAACGGGATTGGGCCATGCAGGCTCAACAAGAATTCAATGCATGGCTGCCAATGCAAGAGCTGTCCCGATTATTAATGATGCTAGAACCCCAACAACAGCTTGTTAGTTGGCAATGGCAGCCAACTAACTCAGGGCAGCAAGTGGTGTTCACAGTCATGGGACATGGGCAGTGGCAACGTTGGTGGCAAGATGCTCTTAAAGTGTGGCCATCTATACACATGGAGGCGCTTGGGCCTGAGGGTGATGGCTGGAAGTTTGAAGCGCGTTACCTGCTAGTGCCGAAACCTTTGTCTGTGCCGTCACATAACGTTGCTGCAGTACCAGCATCGCAATCTTTTGCCCTACAGCTAACGCCTCAGCCTCTGAGTGTTGGTGTTGGAGTAGAGGTTGAGCCTATAGCTTCTATGATCCGTCAAGTTGCAAAATATGGTCAAGGCGTTGAGGTCGTGCGGGGCCAAGGTATGCAGATAAAAATGCGCTTAGACTTTACCCAGTGGGCCAGTTTGGCACCCTTGCCTAGTGCGTCTGGTTGGCGGCTGCAAGGCCTTTCTATTCAGCAAACACCCACTCGGCAATGGCAAGTGTCTATGCAGTGGTTGTCAGATAGTGACATTCTGCCTTCTTATTACATGCTTAGGTTAGCGCCAACTGCTGCGGTTAAAACCAAAATCCATAGGAGCATGCAAAATTATGCTCAAGCATTTCAAACCGAAACCTTGCCCACCCAAACGGCACCTGCTCAAAAGTTATTGGTTAAAATCAACCCAGTCCCTGACAAGCTGCAGCTTGCCAATAGCCTTCAGTTTATTGGCCACAGCCAGCAACAAGGTCACGTGCCAGTAGCTTGGATCAAGTCTTTGCCGAGTGGCAGGTTGTTGCGGGCTGAAGTTGGCCAGCAAATTGACGGCTGGTGTGTGTCGTTTATTGGCGCACAGGGGGTTCACCTAACTCAGGGACAGCAGGTGATAATACTAGAGCGGCGCTGCCTTGCAGGAGTTTGTCGAAAATGAATAAAATAAAACCAACGTTGTTTTTGGTGCTACTGCTATCACCATATGTTTGTGCCCAAAAGATCACCATGGATGTACATAAAGTGGCCCTTGTGGATGTGTTGTATGAGCTTGCTGAGGCAGCGAAAATGAATTTGGTGCTGACCCATGCACTGGGTTTTGAAGTCAGTGTCGTGCTGCAAGACGTGGATGCAACAATGGGGCTGGCATTAGTCTGTAATAGCGTTGAAGTGGATTGCCAGTTCACTCAAGAAGGATTAGTAGTCGGTGCGGCAACTGATAAATCCAATACAAAAGTATTGCCATTGCACATAGTTAAGCTGAGTTATGGCGAGGCAGACACTATATTGCTTGCCCTACAAAACGCCCAATCGATGTTGTCACCTAAAGGTCAGCTACTGGCAGATAGTCGTAGCCAACAAATTTTTATTTACGATGATGATGCACATGCCGCCACGTTAATAGAAGCTATTAAAAAATTGGATCAGCCACTTAAACAAATGTTGATAGAAGGCCGTATAGTGATTGCGAAATCAAGCCTCGGTAAATCCAGCGGTTTGGATTTTATCGGTGGGCTGGGGCCACAAATGGCAGCAGCTGCTGCAAAGGGAGGGCAGGTTGGAGTCATGTTTAATCACTTAGGGGGTGGGTTGCAGTTAGGCTTAGTGGGGGCCCATGTAATGTTGAATTTGGAGCTAGCAGCACTGGAGGCCAGTGGGCAGGTGCTGACGTTGGCACAGCCACAGATATTAGTACAAGAAGGCTACTCAGGCAGCATTCAGACGGGTCAAGAAGTGCCTTATTTAGTGGCCACAGATAATGGCCAGCAACAAGAATGGAAGCGTGCGGTATTGGGGTTAACTGTAACGCCGAGGGCATTGCCGACAGATCAGGTGCAGCTAGATCTGTTGGTAGTGCAGGATTCTATTGGTGACTTATTACCTAACGGACAGTTGGCTCTCAACACCCATAAATTAAAAACTCGGGCAGTGGTTGGCTTAGGCCAAACACTGGTATTGGGAGGGGCTCTATATCAACAACAATTGGATAGATTGTTGTCCAGCCCAGCGTTATCGGGGCTGCCCTTTGTAGGTCAGTGGTTTAAGCAGCAAAAGCAAGGGTCTGAGAGGTTTGAACTCTTAGTTTTTGTGACTCCGCGCATAGTTAACCCTTGATTATATTGATGTTAGTCCCCATAATTTAACCGATCCTACCCGGCAGTGAGCATTTAGTGCTTGACGACCGGGTTTTGTTGTTGCTGTTCCTAAAAGGAATTCCATTGTGAATATATTTTTAATTGGCCCAATGGGCGCTGGCAAAAGCACCATCGGGCGTCAGCTCGCACGCGAGCTAAAGCTAGAATTCCTAGATACTGATAGGGAAATTGAGGAAAGATCTGGCGCGGATATTCCTTGGATTTTTGATGTTGAAGGCGAGGCTGGTTTCCGTAAGCGCGAAGCTAACATGATTACCGAGTTAACTGAACACAGAGACTTGGTGATGGCTACAGGTGGTGGTGCGGTAGAGTTAGCTGAAAACCGCCAACATTTGTCAGCACGTGGCACGGTAGTGTATTTATTTGCCACAGTTGAGCAGCAGCTTGAGCGCACATCAAAAGATAAAAATCGCCCATTGCTTCAAACTGAAGACCCAGAACAGGTGTTACGAGACTTGTTTTCTCATCGTCATGCCTTATATGAAGAAACGGCTGACATCCAAGTGGCTACAGGCGCGCAAAATCCACGCTTGTTAGTGGCAGAAATCATTAAACAAATTGAAGCCATTCGCTCCCTATAAGTTATCCAGTCTAACTATAGGCTGCCAAGGGCCAGAGCCATCATCATGACCAGCGCACAACACACATTAACTGTTGATCTAGGTGATCGGAGCTATCCGATTTACATAGGTAGTGGGCTGTTACAGCAACCAGACCTGCTTTACCAACACATTACTGGCCAGCAAGTGATGGTGGTGACCAATAACACCATAGCCCCCCTATACTTACAAACACTGTTAGATGGTTTACAAAGCCTGCAGATCAGCGGCTTGCAAGTAGATAGCTTAGTGCTCGAAGATGGCGAGCAGCATAAACACCTTGATACCGTGAGTTTGATTTTTGATCACTTGCTACAACAACGCCATAATCGCACGACTACACTAATTGCCTTAGGTGGGGGCGTCATCGGAGACATGACGGGTTACGCTGCGGCAGCCTATCAGCGTGGTGTGAATTTCATACAAATCCCCACCACTTTATTATCTCAGGTGGATTCTTCTGTGGGTGGAAAAACTGGCGTTAATCACCCCCTTGGCAAGAACATGATTGGTGCGTTTCATCAGCCTCAATGCGTGATTATTGATACCCACAGCCTACAAACTTTGCCGGCTCGCGAGCTGTCTGCAGGCCTGGCAGAGGTTATTAAGTATGGCCTGATTGCCGAACCAGATTTCTTTACCTGGTTAGAGCAGAACATACATCAATTGCGTCAGTTGGCACCCCATCTAATTAGCCAAGCGATTTATCAATCATGCGCTTGTAAGGCGCGCATTGTGGCCGCTGATGAGCGAGAGCAGGGGCAGCGAGCCTTGCTTAACTTTGGCCACACCTTTGGCCACGCTATAGAAACTGAAATGGGTTACGGCAATTGGTTACACGGTGAAGCTGTAGGCGCTGGCATGGCAATGGCGGCAGATTTATCTTGTCGTTTAGGATGGATTTCATATCAACAGGTGCAACGCATACAAAGTCTGTTACAAGCGTCTGGCTTGCCTTTGTGGGGTCCTGACCAAATGCATGTAGACAGTTACCTAGCGCATATGCAAGTGGACAAAAAAGTGATCGATGGTACCATTCGTTTAATACTGCTTCAGCAACTAGGTGAAGCTATCGTTACTTCAGACTTTGGCAACGATTTGTTGCAGAAAACTCTTAATCAGCCATTGGTAGTATAGGAGACTAGGACTGTGAGCCAGCCCCTACAAAAACCCATCACTAGTGCCAGTCTTAATGCCGCCTACGCTGCTTATGTGCGCCAATTAGACCAACAAGAAGTAACCGATCAAAGCAATAATTTAGTGGATTTTGAATATCAAGCCAAAGCCCGTGGCCGTCAATTAGATACACTATTACATTTAAGTCACTTCTCCGATTACCTAGTGCTGATTAGCGCGCCTTCTGGGGCTGGTAAAACAATATTTATTGAACAGTTTTTGCGTGTTCAGCCCGCCGGCGCTTGTTTTGTCCATTTGGTACTGCAAGAAACCGCTACTGCGCCATGGATAGTGCGTCAATTAGTTCAACAATTACCCCTACAGTTACCTAAGCATGCAAGCCTAGAAGCCAGTATTCTGGCGATACAAGAATTAGCTCAGCAGTTAACATTGCAACAAGAAGTGTTGTTGATTGTAGTGGATGATGCTCAGTGGCTAGACGAAGATGCACTGGAGCTACTGGCTAATTTATTACCTCGTAGTGCAAAGGTAGACTCTCGCCCCCACGTTATTCTTTGTGCAGATCTCAGCGTGGTAGAGAGAATTGAAACTCCTCAGTTTGCCGAGCTTAGGCAAGAACGTTTTTATCATTTAGTTCTTGCGCCTTTTAGCCAGGAAGAAAGTGCCGATTATTTACGCCAACGATTGCAACGGATTGGTATCAACCATGGCCTTGCCCCTATTCAATTATTACAATTACATCAGTTAGCTAAAGGTAATCCCGGGTACCTTAATATGCTGGCTAATAAAGCCCTGAATAAGGGGGGCTTTGTTCAACAGCCAGGGTTGCCCCTGCTGCACATCTTTGCCACTGTGATTGTAGTGTCTATACTGGCGGGCATTTGGTTGATAAATGATTTTTCTGCCAATACCGCTGGGCAAAATAATGTGGCGCCTGATGTTGTAGTTATTGAGCCCATTGTAGAGGAGCCTATGGCTCAGGCGCTGCCGCCATTAGAACCCATAGAGCTGTCACCAGCGCCGAAAAATGTGACTCTAGAACCGAAACTAGAACCGAAACTAGAACCTGAAGTTGAGCTAAAGACAGAAGCAAAAGTTGAACCAAAACCTGAGCCCAAGCCAGAGCCTGAGGTTGAGCTAAAGCCAGAACAGCAAACAGTCGCAATATTACCTGTGCTGGAGCTAGAGCCTTGGCCTAAAGCAACCTCTAAAACAAAGCAGCCCTACAGCTATGGGGCCATGTTAAAATTACCTAGTGATCATTATAGTTTGCAGGTTCTTGGAGCGCGGTTGGAAACGACTCTAGAGGCGTTTCTTGAGGAGACAAATATCATACAACCCCACTACGTTATTAAATTAGAGCGCGGTGGCGAGCCTTGGTACATGTTGCTTGTAGGAGATTATGTAAGCCCTAGCGAGGCCCGAGGTGCGATATCATCACTACCTATGACCTTGCAAAATCAGCAGCCTTGGGCACGGCCTGTGTTAAAAATTCAACAGCAAATTCGTAATAAATTCAACACAAGTGGTGAATAACTTTTACAAATGCAGCGAACGTCGGCAATTGTGTAGGTATTTATCCATCTTATAACCAGAATAGTTTGTTTGCCGCGGTTTTCTCAGGTAGGATGTTTGTCCATTTGTTGATTCAATATACTTATAAGCTCTAATAAGAGTTTCTGATTACAGCAAGTGTCCTACTGATTCTTGTCTCATTTTGCAGCAGAAGATGTGGCACTTGTTAACACCCGTGGTGGCCTTATTGTCATCCAGATTAGCGAGAGAGATGCCGATGAACGCTGGCTTTTTTAATCCCAAAGAATTCAAAGATAACTGTGGTTTTGGACTTATTGCCCACATGCAGGGTGACCCGAGCCATGATTTACTGCAAAAGGCGATAGAATCCCTAACCTGCATGACCCACCGCGGCGGTATAGCCGCCGATGGTAAGACCGGTGATGGTTGTGGCTTGTTGCTACAAATGCCAGATGAGTTTATGCGTCAGGTGGCATTGGATAACTTTTCTGAAGAGTTGGCAGAGTCTTACGGTGTGGGCATGGTGTTTTTGTCTCAAAATGAAGAGAAAGCTGCGCACTCTCGCAACGTTTTAAACCAAGCTATAGAAGACAACGGCTTAGAAGTTGTGGGTTGGCGTGAAGTGCCCGTAGACCCATCTTGCCTTGGCCCCATCGGTGCAGATTGTCAGCCGCGTATTGAGCAGGTGTTTGTAAACAGTCCAGGCCTGCGTGGAGAAGTATTAGAAGCGCGTTTATTAGTAGCCCGCAAAACCACCATGTATGCCTTGGTTTCAGACGAAGAATTTTACGTGTGTAGTTTGTCCCATCGTGTAGTCTCCTATAAAGGGTTAATGATGCCGGTGGATTTGCCGGTATTCTATAAAGACTTAGGTGACCCGTCTTTGGCAACGGCTATTTGTACCTTCCATCAGCGTTTCTCTACTAATACTCTGCCGCGCTGGCCTTTGGCTCAACCTTTCCGATTCTTAGCGCACAATGGTGAAATCAACACTATTGAAGGCAACCGTAACTGGGCTAAAGCCCGTCAAAACATATTATCCACTCCGCTAATTCCAGAACTTCAAGAACTTGAAGGTGTTGTGAATACCACGGGTTCCGATTCCTCCAGTATGGATAACATGCTAGAACTCATGGTGCTGGGCGGTATGGATGTATTCCGCGCCCTGCGCTTGATCATGCCGCCAGCTTGGCAAAACGATGAGTTGATGGACCCAGAACTGCGAGCCTTCTATGAATACAATTCCATGCATATGGAAGCGTGGGATGGTCCAGCAGGGATGGTATTAAACACTGGCCGTTATGCGGTGTGTTTGCTAGATCGTAATGGTTTACGCCCATCACGTTGGGTGATGACTAAAGATGATTATCTAGTGACGGCCTCTGAAATTGGCACCTTTGAATATGATCCTTTAGATGTAGTAGCTAAAGGCCGTGTAGGCCCTGGGCAGATTTTGGCGGTGGACACTCATACTGGCGAAATCATGCACACTAAAGACATTGATGATCGCCTAAAAGCTTCTCAGCCCTATAAAAAGTGGTTGCGTAAGTCTGCTATTCGCCTAGAAGGCACCTTGGATGAAGAGCAGTGCTTTGAAGACTTCACCGAAGGTGAACTTAAGCAGCACATGAAGATGTATCAGGTTACCTTTGAAGAGCGTGACCAGGTGCTTCGTCCTTTAGCAGAGAGTGCTCAAGAGGCTGTAGGGTCTATGGGTGACGATACACCCATGGCCGTGCTATCTAGCCGCGTGCGTTCTGTTTACGAATACTTCCGTCAGCAGTTTGCACAGGTGACTAACCCACCTATAGATCCATTGCGCGAAGCTGTAGTGATGTCTTTGGAAACTTGTTTAGGCAAAGAGCGCAACATCTTTCAAGAAGGCCCAGAGCTTGCTAAGCGGATCGTGCTAGGTTCACCAATATTGTCGGCCAGTAAATACACAGACTTGCTACACATGAACGTACCGGGCTTTAAGGTGCAGATTATTAACTTAAATTATGAGTTATCTGTTGGTTTAGAGGCATCTATTAAGGCTGTTTGTAAGCAAGCTGAAGAAGCCGTGCGTAATCGCATTGGCATTTTAGTACTGAGTGACCGTGACATTGAAAAGGGTAAGCTGCCTATTCCTGCTGCTATGGCTACGGGCGCGGTTCACCACCACCTTACTAATATAGGTTTGCGTTGTGATGCTAACATTGTGGTTGATACTGGCAGCGCAAGGGATTCTCATCACTTTGCCGTGTTGATTGGTTTTGGTGCTACGGCGGTTTATCCTTATTTGAGCTACCGTGTTATTAACGACATGGTAGCGTCTGGCGAAATTATTGGTGATCCTACTGCGTGTCATAAAGCTTACCGCAAGGGCATTAATAAAGGCCTGCTCAAGATCATGTCTAAAATGGGCATCTCTACCATTGCATCTTACCGTGGGGCGCAGTTATTTGAAGCCATTGGTGTCAGTAGTAAAATTGTTGACCAATGTTTCCACGGCGTGGCCAGCCGTATTGAAGGCGCACAATTCTCTGATTTTGAGCTAGATCAGCAAGCTTTAGCGGCAGAAGCCTGGATTGAACGTAAGCCAATCCAACAAGGTGGTCTACTGAAATACATTCACGGTGGTGAATACCACGCCTATAACCCGGATATAGTAACTACGGTGCAAACCGCCGTGCAAACGGGTGATTACGAGGTGTATAAAAAATACGCCAAGCTAGTCAACGAGCGAGGTGTTGCGTCTTTGCGTGACTTGCTTAAGCTCAAGCAAGCTAATGCCATCGACATTAGCGAAGTCGAACCTATAAGCGAAATATTCAAACGTTTTGATAGTGCTGGTATGTCTTTAGGTGCCTTGTCGCCAGAGGCCCATGAAGCCCTAGCTATGGCTATGAACGAATTAGGTAGCCGTTCTAATTCTGGTGAAGGTGGTGAAGACCCTGTGCGTTACGGCACCAATAAGCGTTCTAAAATTAAGCAAATCGCTTCTGGTCGTTTTGGTGTAACACCAGCTTACCTAATGAGTGCAGAAGTATTGCAAATAAAAGTGGCCCAAGGTGCTAAGCCGGGCGAAGGTGGACAGCTACCAGGGGGTAAGGTTAATGACCTTATTGCCACCTTGCGTTATTCCGTACCTGGAGTCACTCTAATTTCTCCGCCACCACATCACGATATTTATTCTATTGAAGATTTGGCGCAGCTTATTTTCGACTTGAAGCAAGTTAACCCAGACGCATTAGTCTCGGTGAAGCTGGTTTCTCGTCCTGGCGTTGGCACCATCGCTGCCGGTGTAGCAAAAGCCTATGCAGACCTCATTACTATTTCCGGTCACGATGGTGGCACGGCAGCTAGTCCTCTCACCTCCATTCGCTATGCTGGCTCCCCATGGGAACTGGGCCTTGCCGATGCCCACCAGTCTCTGAGGGGTAACGGTGTGCGTGGCAAAGTCCGGGTGCAAACAGACGGCGGCCTTAAGACTGGTCTAGACGTAGTAAAAGCTGCACTGTTAGGTGCAGAAAGTTTTGGTTTTGGCACCTTACCTATGGTGGCGTTAGGTTGTAAGTACCTACGTATTTGTCACCTTAATAACTGTGCCACGGGTGTAGCTACACAGAACCAACAACTACGCGATCATCATTTCCGCGGTACCGTAGAAATGGTGAAACATTTATTCACCTTTATTGCCGAAGAAACCCGTGAGGTTATGGCGCAGTTAGGTATACGTAGCATTGAGGAATTGGTTGGCCATACTGAGCTGTTAGAAGTTAGTGGAGGCATCACCTCTAAACAGCGTAATTTAGACTTGTCGCCTTTGTTGAGCCAAGCTGGTATCGAACCCAGCCAGCCTCATACCTGTCAGGTGGCTAACAATCAACCTTATGACACAGGTGCTATGAACCAACTAATGTTGGATCAAATGGCCGATGCCATCGCCAATTCGAAAGGTGGTGAGTTTAACTTTAATATTACCAATTGTGACCGCTCCGTAGGTGCCAGAGTGTCTGGCGCTATTGCCAAAGTACATGGCAACAATGGTATGGCGGGGCATCCGTTAGAAGTCTACCTTAAGGGTATTGCTGGTTTGAGCTTCGGTGTGTGGAATGCCGGTGGTTTGAACATGTACCTAGAAGGTGATGCTAACGATTACGTTGGTAAGGGCATGGCTGGTGGTAAGCTCGTCATCTACCCACCTAAGGGTTCTAGCTTTAAGTCTAATGTCACCTCCATTATGGGTAATACCTGTTTGTACGGTGCAACGGGCGGCAGCGTGATGGCAGCAGGTTGTGCAGGAGAGCGTTTTGCCGTGCGTAACTCTGGTGCCCATGCAGTTATTGAAGGTGCGGGCGACCACTGTTGTGAATATATGACTGGTGGTGTGGTGACGGTACTTGGTGCAACAGGATATAACTTTGGTGCAGGTATGACCGGTGGTTTTGCTTATGTACTCGATGTAGACCGTACTTTTGTAGACAAGTACAACAACGAATTAGTGGAAATTCACCGTATTCGTGGAGAGGACATGGAAGAGTACCGTAGTTATTTGCGCGGTGTGCTGCATGACTTCTCTGAAGCCACGGGCAGTCGCTGGGGTAAAGAACTCAGTAATCATTTTGAAGATTATGTGAGCAAGTTCTGGTTAGTTAAGCCCAAAGCTGCCAATTTACAGCAGTTAATGGCTAATACGCGGACTAAGACAGAATAATCCAAAATTTTTAGAAACAAATTACCAAGCATGCGAGGCTATTATGGCTCAACGATTAGACAACCATTTTCAATTCATCGACGTAGGCCGTCAAGATCCTGCTAAAGTGCATCACGACTTGCGTAAACGCCAGTTTACCGAAATCTATCACCCCTACGCTGAGGCAGAAGCTAAGCCTCAGGCGCACCGGTGTCTAGAGTGTGGGAACCCGTACTGTGAATGGAAGTGCCCAGTGCACAATTACATTCCTAATTGGCTTAAGTTGGTGTCTGAAGGCAACATTCTAGAAGCTGTGGAGCTGTGTCATCAAACTAACTCCCTGCCAGAAGTATGCGGCCGCGTATGCCCACAAGACCGCTTGTGTGAAGGTGCTTGTACCCTCAATGATGGCTTTGGGGCCGTTACTATCGGTTCGGTAGAAAAGTACATTACCGACACTGCCTTTGCTATGGGCTGGACACCAGATTTGAGCCACGTGATTGAAACCGGCAAAAAAGTGGCTGTTATTGGTGCTGGCCCTGCGGGTTTAGCGTGTGCAGACGTGCTAACACGCGGTGGTGTGTCTGCCGTGGTGTTTGATCGCTACCCAGAAATTGGCGGCCTACTCACCTTTGGCATTCCCGAATTTAAGCTAGAAAAGCCTGTTATGGCCAAGCGCCGTCAAATATTTGAAGGCATGGGTATTGAGTTTAAACTCAACGTAGAAATAGGCAAAGACATTACTTTAGACCAGTTAATGGAAGAGTACGACGCTGTGTTCATGGGCATGGGCACGTATAAGTCGATGCGTGGTGGCTTCCCAGGTGAAAACCTAGAAGGCGTCCACGAAGCCTTGCCTTACTTGGTTTCTAACATCAACCGCCGTATGGGTTTTGAAAAAGATCCAGCTGATTTTGTGGACCTAAAAGGTAAGCAAGTGGTGGTGCTAGGTGGTGGCGATACAGCGATGGATTGTAATCGCACAGCCATTCGCCAAGCTGCGGCCAATGTTTATTGTGCATATCGCCGAGACGAGGCCAATATGCCTGGCTCCATTAAGGAAGTTGCCAACTCTAAGGAAGAAGGAGTTCAGTTCTTATTTAACCGTTCGCCCGTTGAAATCATAGGTGAAAACGGTAAGGTCACAGGTATTAAACTTGTCACAACTCAACTGGGCGAGGCTGATGAAAATGGTCGCCGCCGTCCTATTGTGGTTGAAGGAAGTGAAGAAATTGTAGCGGCAGACTCTGTGATTGTAGCCTTTGGCTTTAGCCCAAGCCCCACCAGCTGGATGGCCGATGCAGGGATTGAGTTAAACAATTGGGACCTTGTTAAAGTGGCCCAAGAGTCCGATTTAGTGGCTAAAAAGTACGCTTTCCAAACCTCCAATGCCAAAATTTTTGCTGGTGGTGATATGGTGCGTGGTTCCGACTTGGTGGTAACCGCCATCGACGAAGGACGAAGAGCAGCAGATGGTATTTTAGATTATCTACAAGTCTAAACCTTATAGTGGAACCTTCATAACGCCTGCAGAACGCCTGTATAGTTGCCACAAGCCGTGACAATTAGGCAGGCGATCTATATCATAAGCGGCAATCTTTACTATCTGCCTTAAGGCCATATTGCCCGCCATGACCGCTTCCAAACCTGAATTAAAAAACGACCGCTTTCTTCGCGCCCTCATGGGCCAGCCTGTTGATGTGACTCCTGTATGGATGATGCGCCAAGCGGGTCGTTATTTACCAGAGTACCGTGCTTCACGTGCTGAAGCTGGTGACTTTCTAAGCCTTTGCAAGAATGCTGATTTTGCCTGTGAAGTCACCCTACAACCGTTACGTCGATACGACCTTGATGCGGCTATCTTGTTCTCAGACATCCTAACGGTGCCAGATGCAATGGGCCTGGGCTTATACTTTGAGGCGGGCGAAGGCCCTAAGTTTGAAAAGCCAGTGCGCACAGAAGCCGATGTAGCGGCGCTCGCAGTGCCAGATATGAATGATGATTTAGGCTACGTCATGAACGCCGTAAGTACTATCCGTGGTGCCTTGTCAGGCGATGTACCGTTAATTGGTTTTTCTGGTAGCCCTTGGACCTTGGCCACCTACATGATTGAAGGCGGCTCCAGCAAAGATTTTCGCCACATCAAAGCCATGATGTATTCAACCCCAGAGTTATTACATCAAGTACTAAGCGTATTGGCCGATTCAGTGATTGCCTACCTAAACGCTCAAATTGCAGCGGGTGCTCAAGCGGTACAGATCTTTGATACATGGGGCGGCGTACTCAGTGGGCCGTGTTACCAAGCATTTTCCTTAGATTACATGCAGCGCATCGTTAACGGCCTTACCCGTGAATCTGAAGGCCGAGCAGTGCCCGTCATCTTGTTCACTAAAAATGGGGGCCAATGGTTAGAGCAAATGGCAGCCACAGGAGCCGATGCCCTGGGTCTAGATTGGACCATAGAAGTCAGTGAAGCCCGCAACCGTGTAGGTGAAAGAGTGGCCCTTCAAGGTAATATGGACCCTAGTGTTTTATATGCAGATGCACCTACTATTGAGGCTGAAGTAGGCCGTATATTGGCAGATTTTGGTAAAAACGATGGCCATGTATTTAACCTTGGCCACGGTATACATCAGTTTGTAGACCCAGAAAGCGCTAAAATATTTGTCGATGCCGTGCATGATCAAAGCGCGCAATACCACTAAATAAAAAATTCAGCAGGAACCTAACATGCCACATTGCGTTATAGAAATTTCTAACCAACTCAGCAGTAGTGTCACACCAGATCAGTTATTACGTTGTGTGTTCGATGCCCACGTGAAGTCAGGCTTATTTGAGACGGATCACATTAAAGTGCGCTGCTCCGGCTACGATCACCATATTTCAGGCACCGGTTCAGACCGCTTTATCCACGCTACGTCACACATCTTGGCAGGTCGCACCGCAGATCAAAAGCAACAGCTCAGCAACATGATTGTGCAGGGCCTCATTGATATCGGTATCAACTCCGCGGCCATGAGTGCACAAGTGGTTGATTTAGCCCCTAGCTATGTGTCCTTTACCGACTAGACCCGAGTTGGATTAGTGCCGTTATAGTGGGACTAAGTGATGATTTCAAATAAACCATGGGTCACCATGGCTAAATCACCAGCCGTTAGTTCAACCTCTAATCCCCTGTGGCCAGCGCTCACATAGATGCTCTCATATAATCTAGCACGCCGGTCTATAACCGTAGTAAGCGCTCGCTTTTGACCAACTGGACTCACGCCACCCAGCACGTAGCCACTACTTCGGGTTACTGCAGCTGGGTTTGCCATTACTACTTTCTTCGCACCAATCGCTTTAGCCATAAGCTTTAAGTTGAGCTGTTGATCAACTGGCAGCACCGCCACCGCCAAAGCCTTGTCTCCAGCATCCACTACCAGTGTTTTAAATACCCTTTGGGGAGCCACGCCTAGTTTGTCTGCAGCTTCCATACCATATGACGCCAGTTTGGAGTCGTGGGCATATGCGTGCACATTGTGATGAACACCTAAGTTAGTAAGTTGGTCGATCGCCGGAGTCATGAGTTAGAGTACCAGAGCAGATGTGTTTTAACGTTTAGGTATGCTAACCCTAACCACAACAGCAGTCGAGGTAAACCCCGCCTAGCCTTGGTGACATGATTTAAACAGCTGCACTTTTAATCGACCACATAGTCATCCAGAAACGGAGATAGCTTAGGTCATGTAATAATATCCACTCACGGTTAGTGTAAATGTTACCAAGCCGCGAAGTTTCTAGTTAGCCCGTTTGGAGCAAATGATGACATCAGAACAGTTCACCCCTGCATTTTTTAATGATATTGGTGTGGGCAGCTTGCCCGGGCACCTCGGTCTTCAGATTACTCGTGTGGTGTCTGGTATGGTTGAAGCAGAACTTGAGGTTGTGCCGTCTTTGCTTGCAATCAACGGTTATCTTCATGCAGGTAGCATTGTAACATTGGCAGACACTTGTGCTGGCTATGGCAGCACCGCTAATCTTCCAGTGGGGGCCACTGGCTTTACCACGATTGAATTAAAGTCGAACCATATAAGTACAGCCCGAGAAGGCACCATTACGTGTATTGCAACAGCTGCTCACTTAGGAAAATCAACCCAGGTGTGGGATGCTATTGTGACTCACAAAGAGTCTGGTAGAACCGTTGCCATTTTCCGATGCACACAAATGGTGCTTTACCCTTAGTGGAGGGTTATTGTCCTAGCAGTGTTTCTGATACATCAAATCCCACACTCCATGCCCCTTGCCTTCTCCGCGGCGTTGAAATTTGGTGCTAGGTCGGAAGTCTGGCTGTGGTGAATATTTCTCCTCACCTGCTTGGTTGCTGTAACCTTGAGCAGGTTCCATCACTTCCATCATGTGCTCTGCATAAGGTTGCCAATCTGTAGCCATGTGAAATACACCACCGATGGTAAGCTTTTGGCGAATATCTTGGGCAAAATCAGGCTGTACGATGCGGCGCTTGTTGTGTTTCTTTTTGTGCCATGGGTCGGGAAAAAATAGCTGTACGCCACCTAAACTGCCATCTGCAATACACTGGGCCATCACTTCTATTGCATCATCACAAAATACTCGCACGTTGCTTAACTCTTGGATAGCAAGGTTGTTAAGTAGACGACCAACACCTGGGCGATGCACTTCAATACCAATGTAGTTGTTCTCTGGCATGGTGGCAGCCATGGTGGAAAGGGAATCGCCCATACCAAAACCTATTTCCATGATTACTGGATGGTTATTACCGAATATGTTTACAAAATTCAAAGGCCCTTGATTGAGCCCCAAACCATAGCGCACCCAATAGTGTTTCAGTGCATGTTCTTGAGACGGTGTCATACGGCCAGCACGTTTTACAAAACTACGAATGCGGCGGGGATTTTCAATATTGAAGGGTAAATCAGTAGACATAAAATTGATCTTAACGAGTAAGGAACAGCTTAACGCTTATTTTACCTATTACTGATCAATAAATCAGCATGATCATGGCGTCTAAAGCAGAGCAATTTGATACACTAGGGCACATATTAATATTCACCTAGTTATCGTAACCTATGACCACCCTCCGCATCGCCACTCGTGAAAGCCAACTTGCCCTTTGGCAAGCTAATTTTATTAAAGCAGAGCTAGAGCGCCATCATCCCGGTATCACTATAGAGCTTTTAGGGATGAAGACTAAGGGCGACAAAATACTTGATGTGCCGTTAGCAAAGGTGGGTGGTAAAGGCCTGTTTGTTAAAGAGCTAGAACAGGCGATGTTAGAACACCGTGCAGACATTGCTGTGCATTCCATGAAAGATGTACCTATGGAGTTTCCCGAAGGCTTGGGTTTGTCTGTCATATGTGAACGAGAAGACCCCAGCGATGCTTTTGTCAGTAATCATTTTAATAACTTAGACCAACTACCTCAAGGCGCAAAGGTTGGCACGTCTAGCTTGCGCCGCCAGTTACAAATTAAAGCTCTACGGCCGGATCTTCAATTATTAGATTTGCGTGGTAACGTAAATACCCGCTTAGCTAAGTTAGATGCTGGCGAATACGATGCCATTATACTTGCTAGCGCTGGATTAATGCGTCTTGAGTTTGATCACCGTATTCAATCGCGCTTAACTGACGAGCAATGCTTGCCCGCTGGAGGGCAGGGCGCGGTGGGTGTGGAGTGTCGTTTAGAAGACGCTGCCACTATGGCTTTGTTGGCACCATTACACCATAAAGATACGGCAGATCGTGTGATTGCTGAGCGGGCACTCAACAAACGTTTAGAAGGAGGTTGTCAGGTGCCTATTGCCTGTTTTGCCGAATTAGAAGGTGATCAGCTGTGGTTACGAGGTTTGGTGGGCGAAGTGGATGGCAGCCGTGTTCTTACCACAGAAATTAAAGGCCCACGTAGGGATGCTGAAAGCTTAGGTATTACCGCTGCAGAAGATCTATTGGCACAAGGTGCCGGTGAAATTCTGCGGGCTATTTACGGTGCTCAGTAAATAACTTATGACAGCCATGAGGGTTTTGGTCACAAGGCCAGCCGCACAAGCAAAGGCTACGATCGAACTGTTGCGTAAGCATGGGTTTGAGGTGCAGCACCAGCCTTGTTTGCAGATTGTGCCCGTAGAGCCACAGTCAGTTGATGGCTTACAAAGTAAGCAGTGGGCGATGGATTTGGACAGTTTTGATCATGTCATTATTATCAGCACCAACGCCGCCCAGCACTGGCTCGACCTAGTTCAGGACTATTGGCCCCAGTGGCCGGTGGGTGTGCGCTGGTGGGCGATGGGGGAATCTACACAAGCGCAACTAATGGCGGCAGGCATTGAGGCAGTTAGGCCTCACACGGGCGACACAAGTGAAGCTTTGCTGGCTGATTTGTTGCCCCAAATTCAAAACCACCACAAGGTATTAATTGTACGTGGCTGCGGTGGCAGAGAAACATTATCGGAAGCCTTGGTGGTGGCTGGAGCTAAGGTAAATTATGCCCAATGTTACCAGCGTACGATACCAAACATTAACCCTGAGCAGTTGTTGAGTTTGGGTCAATTCGCACCCGGGGTTGTGATGTTACAAAGTGGTGAAACTTTAGAGAACTTTGATCTATTGTTAAGTGGCCAAGATTGGTGCGACAAACAACGCACGGTATTAGTCTTGCCTAGTGCAAGAGTAGCGGAGCAGGCCAAAACATTAGGCTACCGTGTATTGCTAACTAGCGTTAGTGCTAGCAATCAAGCAATGTGCGATACTTTGTTGCAGAAAATAAAAAAATAAGCGCCTAACTAACCTGTACCAAGTGTATATAAGGCGTAGTGATAGCAGGCTTATTAGGCCGCTGAAAAAGGATGCTGAAACAGTGACACAAGACCAGAACAAAGCCGACAAAAATGTGCCTGAAAAGGCCCCAGACAAACAGCCATCCAACACCAAAGCGGCC
Organism: Oceanospirillaceae bacterium ASP10-02a; assembly: GCA_905182035.1. Classification (GTDB taxonomy): domain Bacteria; phylum Pseudomonadota; class Gammaproteobacteria; order Pseudomonadales; family Balneatricaceae; genus Njordibacter. The sequence continues at coordinate 56,463 of CAJIZL010000016.1, forward strand.
AAGGTTTCTAAGCCTGCGGACCGAGCCAGTGGGGCAAAACCAAAGCAAGCGAGCAGAGCAATACAGACCAGGCTAGGCCTATTGTGGCTACTAGTCATGTTGTTAATTGTTATGGTAGCGGGTCTAGGCTACTGGCAATGGCAGGCACAATCCCAAACGACTGCCCTTTCTGCATACCAAAATGGTCAATCTGAAGATTTACAACAGTGGCAGATGCAACAACAATCTTTGGCCCAGCAGCTAAACGATTTAGCAGTGGCAAATGATGCCGCTCAGCGCACTATAAATGGCCAACAAACAGACTTAGAAGATAACCAAGAACGTATGGATAAAGCGTTAGTTGGCGCTTTAGAAACAATGGCTAAAACCCAACTAGATCAAGGCCAGGTATTGCCTCAGTGGCAGTTGGCAGAAGCCGAATATTTATTGCGTCTAGCCAATCAGCGTTTAGCCATGGAACAAGCTAGTGAGTCCGCTATCGCCTTACTTAAGGCCGCTGATATTATCATTCGAGATAGTGAACAAGTAGGTACTTACGGCATCAGACGCGCAATTGCTGCAGACTTAGCGGCCCTTACCTCCGTTCCGAGTGTAGATGTAGAAGGTGTATATGCTCAGCTTGCCGCGCTTTCTGGGTTGGCGGCCCAGCTTACCTTCATTCCACCTCGCCGTGAGACTGTGGTCCCCAATAAAACGCCTGAGGCTGCTAGTACAGAAGGTACTGCGACCACGCCAGCCGCAGAAGTGAATTGGACGCAGTCCGTATGGCATGGTACTAAAGCCGTAGGTGCCAGTGTATGGGGGGAGCTGAAACAGCTGGTTAAGGTGCAGTCCCGCACCCAAGAAGGTCAACAGTTACTCACTCCTGCAGCTGAACTGTTAGTGCGTATGCGTATTGAAATGGCATTGAGTCAAACACAAGTGGCCCTTTTGCGCCGTCAACAAACTATTTATGATCAATCTTTGGTGGGTGTAAAGCAACTTTTAGCTCAATATTATCGCTCAAATGATGTCATTGCCCAAGCCATGCATGCCCAGATTAGTGCCCTTGATGAGGTTAAGGTGTTAGTTAATATGCCTAATATCAGTGGGTCTCTGGTCTCCTTGCAAGGCTTTATCGCCACATTACACGAAAGTCCAACTGAGCCATTGGTGGGAGAATAAACCATGCGCTTCTTAATTCTCGTTATTTTATTGGTATTGTTAGTGGGTGCTGGACTAGGCACTTTGATCAATGTAGACCCTGGTTATGTGTTACTAGCATGGGGTGACACCAGCATAGAAATGAGCATTTGGGTGTTAATGTTAGGCATTGTTTTGGTGTATATAGCAATGTCCTTAAGCCTACGCTTTGTTATTGCATTAAATTTACCTTTTCGGGTGCTTGGCAATTGGCAAGAGACTAGTCGAATAAAGCGTATGCAGTTACAAACCCGTCACGGCCTGTTGGCCTTGGCGGATGGCCAAAACATGCGTGCAGAAAAGAAGTTCGCTGAACTTGCTCCCACCACAAGTCAGCCTATTGTAGTGCTGCCTGCCCTAGCAACAGCTATGGGTAGGCAAGGCAAGATAGATGAAGCAGGGCAGGTGTTAAACAAATTGGTATCAGAGTTTCCGGGTACCCAGCAACTTGTACACTTGAAACTGGCTGAAATTTCTCTCTACCAAGGCAATGATGAAAAGGCGCTTAATGCTCTGCGAAGCCTTCATCTGCTTAACCCTCAGCATGCAGAAGCCAATCAGTTGTTGTTAGATTTGTTGCAGCGCCAACAAATGTGGCCAGAACTTATTAGCTTATTACTGGTAGTAGGCAGCTGTAACCAGCTTAGTGAAGATCAATTAGCGCAACAGCAGCAACTAGCTTATGGGCGAGCCTTTAGTGCCAGCCACCGGCAGGATGGCAGCGCAGTGAAAAGCAGTCTAGACCAACTACAAGCATTATGGAGCAAAGCACCAAAAAGCATTACTAATCATGGTCCAAGCATTATCAGTTACGCCAAGGCAATGGCTCGTATTGAAGGCGATTCTGCTAGCAAGACAGAAGCATTTATAGAGCAAGCTCTTAAGCTGCTGTGGTTGGACGAGCTGGTGCTTGAGTATGCACATTTACCTTTAACTGATTTACAGAAGAGCTTAACAAAGGCTGAAGCGTGGCAAGCTAATGCCAAGGATAGCGCGGCGTTGCAGCTCACATTAGGTCGCCTATGTCGGCGCTTGGAATTGTGGGGTAAAGCACAAGACTACTTACAAGCCAGCATCACCTTGCAGGCAAGTAAAGAAGCTCATGCTGAAATGGCTCGGTTACAGCATAAAATGGGGCATGTTGATGTTGCCATAGAGCATTATCGTCTAGCCAGCGTATTTTAACGTTGACACTTGACCTCGCTTGATACAGACTGTAACTAATCCAGCACGACCTTCTGTCCCATCAGCTGGATTTTAATCGGCTAACTTAGCCTACAACCCCACTAATTTTACTTATCCCCCTAGCGCACTGACGCCCCTCTACCTATGAATCTAACTGAATTAAAAACAAAAACGATGCCAGAACTCGTCGAGATTGCCCAAGGCATGGGTCTCGATAATATTGCCCGATCTCGTAAACAAGACTGCATTTTTAGTATTCTTAAACGTCATGCCAAAAGCGGCGAAGATATCTTCGGCCAAGGCGTTTTGGAAATTTTGCAAGATGGCTTCGGTTTCTTGCGCTCAGCAGATGCATCGTATTTAGCAGGGCCCGATGACATTTACGTATCGCCGAGCCAGATCCGCCGTTTTAGTCTCCGCACAGGCGATAGCATAGATGGAAAAATCCGCCCACCTAAAGATGGCGAACGTTATTTTGCCTTGCTTAAAGTCAGTAGCATTAACTATGGACCACCAGAACAAGCTAAACATAAGGTGTTGTTCGAGAACCTAACACCTTTGTTCCCGACAGAACGGTTAACCATGGAACTTGGCAACGGCTCTAGTGAAGATTTAACTGCTCGTATAATCGACTTAACTGCTCCAATGGGTAAAGGTCAGCGGGCCTTGATCGTGTCTCCGCCAAAAGCTGGTAAAACCCTGATGTTGCAAAACATCGCTCACTCCATTACCCGTAACAACCCAGACTGTCACCTGATTGTATTGCTAATTGACGAACGTCCAGAAGAAGTAACGGATATGAAACGCTCGGTGCGTGGTGAAGTGGTTGCTAGTACGTTTGATGAGCCACCTTCACGTCACGTTCAAGTTGCAGAAATGGTTGTAGAAAAAGCCAAGCGTTTGGTCGAGCATAAAAAAGATGTGATTATCCTGTTAGATTCTATAACCCGTTTAGCCCGTGCATACAACACTGTAATTCCTTCCTCTGGCAAGGTATTAACTGGTGGTGTAGACGCCCATGCACTAGAACGCCCTAAGCGTTTCTTTGGCGCTGCGCGTAACATTGAAGAAGGTGGCAGCTTAACAATTATTGCTACCGCATTAACTGAAACGGGTTCTAAAATGGATGAAGTCATCTTTGAAGAATTTAAGGGCACAGGTAACTCAGAAGTTCATTTAGATCGCAAGATCTCCGAACGTCGCGTATTCCCTGCCATTAACATCCGTAAGTCATCCACTCGTCGTGAAGAGTTGTTGACCCGTGACGATGAGCTGCAGCGTATGTGGATTTTACGTAAGTTGTTGGATCCAATGGAAGACGGTCAAGCCACTGAGTTCTTATTGGATAAGCTTAAAGGTGTTAAGACCAATGAAGAGTTCTTCATGTCTATGAAGCGTAAGTAATTAGTTGATGTAACGGAGACCGCGTAGGTTATGACTATGAAATACAAAGACCTACGTGATTTCATTGCAGGCTTAGAAGCTCAAGGTGAGCTCAAGCGCATCACAGCAGAGGTAGATCCATACCTCGAAATGACCGAAATCTGCGATCGCACTTTGCGTGCAGAAGGCCCCGCCTTATTATTTGAAAACCCTAAAGGTTACGACACTCCTGTATTAGCTAACTTGTTTGGTACACCTAAACGAGTGGCCCTTGGCATGGGTGCCGAAAGTGTAGAAAGCCTGCGTGATGTAGGTCATCTTTTAGCTTCCTTAAAAGAGCCAGAGCCACCCAAAAGTTTTAAAGATGCCATAGGTAAACTGCCTCTTTATAAACAAGTACTGAATATGGGCCCTAAGCTCATCAGTAAACCGCCATGCCAACAGTATGTTATGGCTGGCGACGAAGTAGACCTAAGCAAGTTGCCTATTCAAACCTGTTGGCCAGACGACGCAGGGCCATTGATTACATGGCCTTTAGTGATTACTCGTGGGCCTAATAAACAGCGCCAAAACCTTGGTATATATCGCCAACAAGTGATTGGTAAGAATCGGTTGATCATGCGTTGGCTGTCTCATCGTGGGGGTGCTTTGGATTTTCGTGATTGGAAAATTGCCCATCCTGGTGAAAACTTCCCTGTAGCTGTAGCTTTAGGAGCAGACCCCGCCACTATTTTAGGTGCGGTAACACCGGTGCCAGACAGTTTGAGTGAGTACGCCTTTGCAGGGCTGTTGCGTGGCAGTAAAACAGAAGTGGCCACCTGCCTGACCAATGACTTACAAGTGCCCGCCAGTGCTGAATACATCTTGGAGGGGTACATAGCTCCAGATGATATGGCAGAGGAAGGCCCCTTTGGTGATCATACGGGTTATTACAACGAAGTGGACAGTTTTCCAGTATTCACAGTGACTCGCATTACCCACCGAAAAGACCCTATTTATCACAGTACCTACACGGGCCGTCCACCGGATGAGCCTGCAGTGTTGGGTGTAGCGTTAAACGAAGTGTTTATACCTCTGTTGCAAAAACAGTTTCCAGAAATCACTGACTTTTACCTACCACCAGAAGGCTGCTCCTATCGCATGGCCATAGTGACCATGAAGAAACAATACCCCGGTCATGCTAAGCGAGTGATGATGGGGGTTTGGTCTTTTTTACGCCAATTTATGTACACCAAGTTTGTTATTGTGACGGATGATGATGTCAACGCCCGTGATTGGAAAGATGTGGTTTGGGCCATGACCACACGTATGGATCCGGCACGAGACACCTTGTTGGTAGAAAATACGCCTATTGATTATTTGGACTTTGCGTCACCTGTGTCTGGCCTAGGCTCTAAAATGGGTATGGACGCTACCCATAAATGGGAAGGTGAAACAACCCGTGAATGGGGCCGCACCATTGCTATGGACGAGTCTGTTAAACAACGTGTAGATGAGTTATGGGATGAGTTAGGTATTATGCCCAACGATACTGAGCGCTAGCTAGGCTATAAAACTGCAAAAGATTGAGTAGTTTTTTTGCCCAGCTTGTATGTTATTATCTCGTGTATTAATATTCGTTAACGAACATTAATACGAGAAATATTAGATATAAGCTCGATTAGACTAGATACACCTATGCAATGTGAAGATTTACATTGTGAGCTGTCAAAATATCCAAGGTGTGCTGTCCTGGTGTTTGATCGGTATAGAGATAATCTGCTTGGCTGATATGACCTAATCGAGCAAGGGCTGTGCGGTCAAATTTAGAATGGTCGGCAGAGAGGATGAGTTTGCTTGAGTTTTTAATAATGCTTTGTGCCACGCGCACTTCACGGTAGTCGTAGTCTAGTAAGGATCCGTCTTCGTGAATGGCGCTAATACCGATAATGCCAAAATCCATTTTAAACTGGTTAATAAAATCAGAGGTTTGTTCACCTACAATACCGCCATCGCGGCTACGAACTTGCCCTCCAGCAATAATAACATTGAAGTCTTCTTTGGGTAATAAAATAGACGCCACATGCAGGTTATTGGTAACCACTTGTAATTCTTCGTGGTGTAATAAGGCACGCGCGATAGCTTCGTTAGTAGTACCTATATTAATAAACAAAGAAGCGCCATTTGGGATACAGCTAGCGACTTTTTCGGCGATGCGTATTTTAGCTCCCATGTTGAAGCTTAAGCGGTCGCTATAATCGCTATTTTTTGTGCTGCTACTGCTGCTGGCACCACCATGATGGCGGCGCACCTGACCTAAACTGGCGAGTTGGTTTAAGTCTCTGCGAATGGTTTGTGGCGTCACCATAAAGTGGCTGGTAAGTTGTTCTATGTTAGCAAAACCGCGCTGATTGACAAAATCAACAATAAGTTCATGACGACGTACTTGGGACATTGGCGCTGCCTTGCTTGGTTAACAAATTTGCAATAAAGCAATATATTTAATGGGTTTACAATAACAGGTATGTAAATGAAACAATACATTTTAACTATTGACCAAGGTACAACTAGCTCGCGATGCATTATTTTTGCGAAAGATGGAAGCATAGTCAGTTCTGCACAGTATGAGTTTGAACAACATTATCCAAACAATGGCTGGGTTGAGCATTCACCACAAGATATTTTAGCTACTGTTGTCAGGGCTTGCCGCCAATGCCTGGCTGACAGTGGCTTGGAAGCTGAACAAATCACCTGTGTTGGCATTACTAATCAACGCGAAACGACCTTAGTGTGGGATCATCAAACAGGTGAGGCTATTTACCCTGCTATTGTTTGGCAAGATCGCCGTACAGTGGAAATGTGCCAAAAACTCAAGCAAGCTGGTCATGAAAAGCTGGTGACTGCACGCACTGGTTTGTTGTTAGATCCTTACTTTTCTGCTACCAAGTTGAGCTGGGTTTTAGATCATGTGCAAGGTAGCCGTGAGCGAGCAGAGGCAGGGGAACTTCTGTTTGGCACTGTGGATACTTACCTCATGTGGCATTTAAGTCGAGGTCAGATTTACGCTACAGATGCCTCTAATGCGTCGCGCACTTTATTGTTCAATATTCATGAGCAATGCTGGGATAAAACCTTGTTAGAGATTTTCAATATTCCTGCAGCCATGTTGCCTGAGGTCAAAGACAGCGCCGCTAACTTTGGTTTGATGGGTGAACATGTTTTGGGCCACGAATTGCCAATTTTAGGTGTGGCAGGCGATCAACAGGCAGCGCTCTTTGGGCAAGCTTGCTTTGAACCAGGTATGGCTAAGAGCACTTACGGTACGGGCTGCTTCTTGATACTGAATACCGGTGACAAACCTTTGGCTTCCAGTAGTCGGTTACTCACCACGGTGGCGTATCGTTTGAATAATAAACCCGTGTATGCAATCGAAGGCAGTATTTTTGTCGCGGGTGCAGCCATTCAGTGGCTTAGAGATGGTCTCAAGTTGATTAGCGATGCCAGTGAAGTAGAACGTTTGGCACAAGAAACTCCGATTGATCATGGCGTCTATATGGTGCCTGCGTTCACTGGGCTTGGTGCGCCTTATTGGGACCCTGAAGCGCGGGGCGGTATTTTTGGCCTCACCCGTGATACAGGCATTAAGGAAATCGTTAGCGCAGGCTTACAGTCGGTGTGTTATCAAACCAAAGACCTACAAAAAGCGATGGAGCAAGATGGTGTCCGGCCTAAAGTACTGAGAGTGGATGGTGGTATGGCCGTCAATGATTGGTTCTTATCTCATTTGGCCAATATCTTAGGTGCAGAAGTGGCTCGCCCTATGTGTGTTGAAACGAGTGCCATTGGTGTTGCCTATTTAGCAGGTTTGCAGGCAAATATTTATGAATCGCTAGATGAATTAACGCAGATGTGGCAGTGTGAGCAGACTTTTTCTCCTAAAATTAACAAGCCTTTCCGTGACCATTTGTATGATGGGTGGTTGGAAGCAGTGTCTAAAGTTCAAACCAATTCGAGTGAAAGTTAAGCCAATAACAAAGAAACCCAGTCGCGAGCTCAAAAATGTTCCTTTTTGACTAATAAAATTCGTTTATGTTCTTTTTATTTCCATGCCACCCATGATATGATGTCAATTATGTTCAATGCTGATGATATTTTGTTGTTTTAATTAAATAATTAATCGGCGTATAAAAATAACTAAGGAACATGTACCCACATGCTCGAATTATCAAATGTCAGTAACCCTCCCACCTCGGAAGTGCACTTTGAGAACCTTAACTTAACCTTGCAACGGGGGGTGGTCAATGTGCTTTTAGGGCCAACTTTATCTGGTAAGACCCCACTAATGAGGCTCATGGCAGGACTTGACCCATGCGTTAAAGGCACTTTGTCTATTGATGGAGCAGATGTGACAGGCACTTCAGTACAAAAACGTAATGTGGCTATGGTGTATCAGCAGTTTATCAACTACCCATCATTAAGTGTGTATGAAAATATTGCATCGCCATTACGTATTGCTGGTTTTGAACTGGCCGAAATAGATAATCGTGTACAACAGGCTGCTGGATTACTTAAGCTCACTCCCTATTTGGAGTCCTTGCCAAGCAACTTGTCGGGTGGTCAACAACAGCGGACAGCTATTGCCAGAGCGATCGTTAAAGGTGCTGATCTAGTGCTAATGGATGAACCTTTAGGAAACCTTGACTACAAACTTAGAGAAGAACTACGTTATGAGCTACCACGCATTATTGAGCAGAGTAACGCCATTTTTGTTTATGCCACCACGGAACCTTCTGAGGCCCTGTTGCTGAACGGGAATACTGTGACACTAAATAATGGTCAAGTTACACAAAATGGCCCCACCATGGATGTTTACAATTATCCAAGCAGCTTATCCAGCTTGCAAACTTTCTCCGACCCACCGGTTAACCACATTCAAGTCAACAAAGAGGGCAGCCATTTCTGTGTTGGAGGTGTGCCAGTGATTCCAGTAGCTGCTGCTCATAGTACGCTGGCCGATGGCCGTTATAATTTAGCGCTTAGGCCTTATCACGGTAGCTTAGAGCCGCAAGGCTTTGGCCAAGTGGCCTTGAGTATGCATTTATCTAGTAGTGAATTCACAGGTTCGGAGAGTTTTGTCCATGTTGATTTTTTCGGTGCTCACTGGAACTTCATAGCGGGAGGCGAAATTACAGCTTTAGTGGGTGAGCAGATGACCATTTACGTTAACCCTGCTGATTTTTTTATTTTCAACGAGGCAGGCCTTCCTCTTGCCAATTTAGAGCCGGAGGCGTAGTCAAATGGCAAAGATCGTATTGGAAAATCTCGCTCATGCTTATGGTGATAACCCCCAGCAAGAATCTGATTATGCGTTAAAACGTATTAACTATGTTTGGAATGATGGAGAAGCTTGTGCCTTATTAGGCCCCTCAGGCTGTGGCAAGACCACGTTATTGAATATTATCTCAGGTCTGCTAGAGCCGTCTGAAGGGCGGGTTTATTTTGACGACACTGATGTTACTCATGTACCCACGAAAGACAAAAATATTGCTCAAGTATTTCAGTTTCCAGTGGTATACGACACTATGACAGTAGCTCAAAACCTTGCTTTTCCTTTGGTTAATCGAGGCTTTGATCAAGCAAAAATAATTCTGCGTGTTGAAGAGATTTTAGATTTATTGGATTTGCGGCATATGGCAAATATGAAAGCCAAAGGCCTGACCGCTGATCAAAAGCAAAAAATATCCCTCGGCCGAGGGCTAGTTAGACAGGATGTAAACGCCGTATTGTTTGATGAGCCTTTGACCGTGATCGACCCCCTAATGAAATGGGAACTTCGTTCACAGCTCAGAGCGTTACAGAAAAAGGTGGGCCAAACGATGATTTATGTTACCCACGATCAGATTGAAGCGCTTACATTTGCAGACCGTATTGCGGTGATGTTGGACGGCGCTATCTTACAATTTGGAACGCCTAAGGAGCTTTTTGAACGCCCATCTCATACTTTTGTAGGCTATTTTATTGGTTCACCGGGCATGAATTTTTTCCCCTGTGAAATAAAGGATAGTACAGCCACTGTGGTAGGCCAAAATATTGACCTAAAGGACTCTTATGGAGCGCCCATTGGTAAGCTGGAATTAGGTATTCGACCAGAATTTGTGAGCCTGCATGAAAGAGCGCATCAATCAGACGGCTTGCCAGTTGTGGTTGAGAGTGTGGAGCATCTGGGGCGTAATAAAATCGTTCGTTTGCTAGCAGGCGAGTCAAAATTTAGCGCCTTATTGTCAGAACGCACACAGATACCAAAAGACCCAGTGGCCCAGTTTGATGCCAACCGCATTTGTATTTACCAAGATTCGTTCATCTTAGAAGGGGAAGCGCAACCATGAATAAAACGTGGAATAACAAAGCTTGGTGGATGGTGGTTCCGGTTGTGTTGTTAGTGGCGTTTAGTGCCATCATCCCACTCATGACTGTGGTGAACTATGCCTTTCAGGATACCTTTGGCAATAATGAATTTTATTGGGTAGGAATTGAATGGTTCGAAGACCTAATGGAATCAGATCGATTCTTTGATGCCCTGCAACGTAACATACTATTTTCTTGCATCATTTTGGCTATTGAGGTGCCTTTAGGCATCATGATTGCTTTGTCATTGCCTAAGTCGGGCTGGAAAGTGAATGTATATCTGGTGCTGATGGCACTGCCTCTGCTGATCCCATGGAATGTCGTAGGCACCATTTGGCAGGTGTTTAGTCGTACCGATATTGGTTTGCTGGGCAATACATTGGTCAGTTTGGGCTTTGATTATAATTACACCCGCGATGTGCTGGATGCGTGGATCACCATTGTAGCCATGGATGTTTGGCATTGGACTAGTTTGGTGGTGTTGTTGTCCTACTCTGGTTTGGTGGCGATCCCTGAAGCTTACTTTCAGGCTGCGCGTATTGATGGTGCGTCTAAATGGGCGACTTTTCGTTACATTCAATTGCCGAAAATGCGTGGTGTGCTTACTATTGCCATTTTATTACGCTTCATGGATAGCTTCAAAATCTATACCGAACCAATGGTGCTCACAGGTGGTGGGCCAGGTAATTCAACCACTTTTATGTCTATCGACTTGGTTAAGATGGCTATAGGCCAGTTTGACTTAGGTCCAGCCGCTGCTATGTCGTTGGTGTATTTTATGATCATACTGTTGATTTGTTATGCATTTTTTACGGTGGTAACTAATATGGATAAAGCAGAAACCAAGACTGGAGGTGCGTCATGAGCCAGATCGGTTTTAGTTTAAAGCCAAAACGCGCCTTTGCTTGGAGTGGTCTAGTGCCGGTGGTGTATATCATATTCCTTATGATCCCTTTGTACTGGTTACTGAACACCAGTTTTAAAACCAACCAAGAAATTTTAGGTGCGTTTACCTTGTGGCCGAAAAACTTCACTTGGGACAATTACCTTACTATCTTTACCGAACCCGTATGGCGTGCAGGTTACATCAACTCAATCACTTATGTGGTGCTCAACACGTTGATTTCTCTGGTGGTTGCTTTACCTGCTGCGTATGCATTCTCCCGGTACAATTTCTTAGGTGATAAGCACCTGTTTTTTTGGTTACTAACCAATCGAATGGCTCCATCGGCAGTGTTTGTGTTGCCTTTCTTTCAGTTGTATTCGTCGGTTGGGCTGATTGATACTCATATCGCCGTAGCCATTGCCCATACGCTGTTTAACCTGCCATTAGCCGTGTGGATTCTGGAAGGCTTTATGTCGGGTATTCCTCGTGAGGTCGACGAAACTGCCTATATTGACGGCTACTCTTTCCCCAAGTTTTTTGTGCGCATTTTCATGCCACTCATTAAGTCTGGTATTGGTGTGGCGGCGTTCTTTTGTTTCATGTTTTCTTGGGTTGAGCTATTGATCGCACGTACTTTAACTATCACAGAGGCGAAGCCTATTTCTGCCGTACTGACCCGCACTGTGACTGGCGAAGGTGTAGATTGGGGCCTCATTGCGGCGGCAGGTATTTTAACGATAGTACCAGGCGCGTTAGTCATTTATTTTGTTCGTAACTACATCGCCAAGGGTTTTGCCCTAGGCCGTGTATAGGAGAGTTGGCGATGGACTTATCTTGGATGGCATGGACCACGCCAGTGGCCATATTTTTTGTGGTGTTGGTGTGCTTAATTACAGCTATGGGCATATGGGAATATTTTCAGCCAGGTGGTGGACCAAGGGTAGGTTGGTTGAGATTTGAAACTACCCGTGGAGACCGATTATTTTTATCCATATTAAGTGCTGGTTTTATAAACCTAGGATGGATACGCTGGACTGATCAAAGCCTCTGGTGGGCATTAGCATTATCCATTATATGGGCTGTGTTTATATATAGAAAGTGTTAATAAGCGAATTCATATAGCATCAATTAAGAATATTTACGCAAAAAATGTTCGATAACGATAATTAATTATTGAATATTTTCTTTTTTGGTGTATAAAGGTTGTGAGGAAAAAGTTTTCCAGATGGGTCATCCATTCGGATTTATTGGGGTTAGGGCCTTTTGTTTAGGTCCTTCCCTTTAATTAGTTACCATAGAGCGCAAGCCTTGGTAACGGTAAAAATAATAAGAGGATAGTTTTTATGAAAATTCTGAAACGCAAACCCTTGGCAGCTTTTGCTGCCTCTGCGGTGCTGATGCTTGGTGCACAAGCCGCAGTGGCAGATATGGCAGCCGCCAAAAAATGGGTAAATGATGAATTCCAACCCTCGACCATTACGAAACAACAGCAAATGGACGAAATGGCATGGTTCATCGATGCTGCTAAGCCTTTTGAAGGCATGCATATTCGTGTCGCGTCAGAGGGTATTACGACTCATACGTACGAATCGGGCACTTTAGCTAAGGCCTTTGAAGAGATCACTGGCATTAAGGTGACTCACGATATTATTGGTGAAGGTGATGTTGTTGAAAAGCTGCAAACTCAAATGCAGTCAGGCGAAAACTTGTACGATGCCTATGTTAACGACTCGGACTTAATCGGCACACACTGGCGTTATAAGCAAGTGCGTAACCTAACCGATTGGATGGCCAATGAAGGAGCAGATGTGACGCTACCTACTTTGGATATTGAAGACTTTATTGGTTTATCTTTCACTACTGGTCCAGATGGTAAGATATATCAGCTACCAGATCAGCAGTTTGCCAACTTGTATTGGTTCCGCTATGACTTATTTACTGACCCTGAAATCAAGGCCAAATTTAAAGCCAAGTATGGCTATGAACTTGGTGTACCAGTTAACTGGTCGGCCTATGAAGATATAGCTGCTTTCTTTACCAACGACATTGGTGAAATTGATGGTAAGAAGATCTATGGTCATATGGACTATGGTAAAAAAGACCCTTCATTAGGTTGGCGTTTCACTGATGCATGGTTGTCTATGGCTGGCGCTGGCGACAAAGGCGAGCCAAACGGTTTGCCAGTTGACGAATGGGGCATCCGCGTTAACGAAAAAAGTCAGCCTGTAGGTTCTTCTGTCTCTCGTGGTGGTGCTACAAACGGCCCAGCGGCGGTCTACTCAATCACCAAATATCGTGATTGGATGAACGCATACGCGCCTCCTGGTGCGTCTGGTATGACGTTTGGTGAGGCTGGCCCTGTGCCTGCACAAGGTAATGTTGCGCAACAGATTTTTTGGTACACGGCCTTTACTGCTAGTCTAATAGATCCTGATTTACCAGTAATGAATGCGGATGGCACGCCAAAATGGCGTATGGCCCCAAGCCCTCATGGAGCTTATTGGACCGAAGGCCAGAAGCTAGGTTATCAAGACGCGGGTTCTTGGACATTAATGAAGTCAACGCCTGAAGTTCGTGCAAAGGCTGCTTGGTTATATGCCCAGTTTACTGTGGCGAAAACGACCTCTTTGAGGAAGTCCCACGTGGGTTTAACCTTCATTCGTGATTCAGATATCAATCATCAATCGTTTACTGATCGTGCTGTAGAGTTAGGTGGCTTGGTTGATTTTTATCGTTCACCAGCCCGTATTCAGTGGTCTCCAACAGGAACCAATGTGCCAGATTATCCTAAGCTAGCCCAGCTATGGTGGCAGAATATTGGTGATGCGTCTTCTGGTGCTAAAACACCACAGGAAGCAATGGATGCTTTAGCTGCTGCGCAAGACAAAGTGTTAGCGCGTCTTGAACGTGCTGGAGTGCAGGGGGAACTTGGTCCTAAGCTAAACGAACCCCGTGATCCTGAATACTGGTTTAATCAACCAGGTTCACCTAAGGCGAAGTTAGCTAACGAAAAACCAACAGCAATCACCATCGATTACGATGAATTGATTAAGAGTTGGCAGTAGGTTAGAAAACGCCTAATGCAATATTAGGTGTTTAAGATAACGGCCCATGCCTATGGGCCGTTTTTTAAACGAGTTTTTTGCATAAAATAATGATGGATTGCGGCATCATGGATAATGATAACTTATATTATGCAAAGATCTTTTTAATTAAGCTATGGAAGCAATAACTATGGACAGTGGAAGTAACATTAGTGATCTTGTCGTCATTGGTGGCGGTATTAATGGTACTGGTATCGCTCTAGATGCGGCCGGACGTGGACTCAATGTACTTTTGTGTGAACAAGGTGATTTAGCGTCAGCTACGTCGTCTAATAGCAGTAAACTGATACACGGTGGGCTCAGGTATCTTGAACATTATGACTTCCGCCTTGTCCGAGAATCGTTAGCCGAACGAGAAGTACTGCTACATAAGGCACCACATCTTATAAAACCAATGCGTTTTCGCATCCCCCATCGCCCTCATTTACGGCCTGCTTGGATGATCCAACTCGGTTTATTTCTTTATGACCACCTTAGCAAACGGGTTACCCTTAAATCTTCAAGTGGAATAAAGTTTGGGCGTTACAGCCCACTATTACCGCATATTAAACGTGGTTTTGAATATTCTGATGGATGGGTTGATGATTCCCGTTTAGTGGTCCTTAATGCAGTAGCGGCTAGACAAAAAGGCGCTGACATAAGAACCCAAACACGGTGCATTAACATTAAGCGTTTCAATCGTTTATGGCATATCACACTAGAAAACGTCAATACTGGTGACACTGAAAAAGTGCGTGCAAGAGCCCTAGTTAATGCGGCAGGTCCATGGGTGTCTAGCTTTTATCAAGACGCTATGCAGAAGAAGGCACCAAAACAAGTGCGGCTGATCAAAGGTAGCCACATTGTAGTGCCTCGTATTCACACAGAAGAAGAAGCTTACCTATTACAAAATAAAGATGGTCGTGTAGTATTTTTGATCCCATTTGAAGACAAATTTACACTAATTGGTACCACTGACATTGAGTATAAAGAGGACCCTTCTAATGTGGTTATTTCTCAATTGGAAATTGATTACATTTTAGGTATAAGTAATGAGCACTTTAAACATCAGTTGACTGCAGCGGATGTATGTTGGGCCTTCTCTGGCGTTAGGCCATTACTTGACGATGAGTCTGATTCGCCGCAAGCAGTGACTAGAGACTATACCTTTGAGGTTGACGCCCCTGCTGGCATGGCTCCAATTTTGTCAGTTTTTGGAGGTAAGCTCACAACGTATCGTAAGTTGTCAGAGCTGGCAGTGGATGATTTGGTGGAGTATTTTGAACATGCAGGACCAGCATGGACTATGCAGTCCACATTGCCTGGGGGTGATTTTAAAGACCAAGCTAGTCTGCAGGCGCAACTGAACAGCAATTACCCATGGCTACCCATCGAACTATGTGCCCGCTATGTTCGATCTTATGGCACGTTGATCTATCAAATATTGCGTGATGCTAAGGTGTTGACCGATTTAGGACAGCACTTTGGTGCTGGTTTATATGCACTAGAAGTTAACTATTTGGTGACCCATGAGTGGGCTTGTAATGTCGATGATATTTTGTGGCGCCGCAGTAAATTAGGCTTGCTCCTTAGCACAACAGAGAAAGCCAACCTGGCAGACTATTTACAAACGCGCACATGAGTGGATTACCCAACCCCATATATAAGCGTGCTTAATTGGTTTACTGAGCAATAGCATCCCGTGGGGATACAGTGACCGAAATCTGGCTGCCACGCAAAGTACCCCGTTTAATCTGAATGGTAGCCACACGGCTACCTTTTTCATAGGTGAGTACGGAAATTTCTGACTGAACAGAAGTGATGTTAATCCAACCATGATCAGGCATATTGGTCATATAATAATCAAATGCCTGCACCGTATCTAATTTAGATTTTAACACAGCGCGGCCAATCCATTGTTCACCAGTGTTGAGTAACAAAGACTGGTCTACTGCCAATTGGTCATTAGCAGAAATAGGGATATCGGCGTAAGAATTAGCTACTACAGGGCTATCGCCGGCTAAGGTTTTACCACCAGCAGTTGGGATGGTGGTGGCAGGCATAGTGCAAGCTGTCATAAATACCAGACCAAGTACTAAGCTCACGGCTTTCACAGATTGGTTTAACATGGCTCAAGTCCTTTTAACGGAACAATTTAACTAAATATTCCGTAAGTATAACTAAGGCGGGCGATGAAAACAGCATTTTAGCTGTTATTGCCACGATTACCCTGTGTCTTATGGCTGAGTATGTTGCATAGTCTGCCATCGTTGGGCGGCCTTAAGGGTAAGATGGCCATTAGGCATCAGCTGCAAGGCCTTATTTAAACGTTGCTCAGCAAGAGCTAAGTGTCCGCTTTCCATGTAACCTAACGCTAACTGAGCGTATATGTCTGCAGCTAACTGCCGTTGCATTGGTTCCACTGTGGTACCAATGCTGCACGCAGTAAGCCACGGCAGCGCTATGAAGGCACCGATTAGTAAATTCCTTTTTATCATAATAAAAGCTTAGTACAAAAGTCACATATTGTTTGCTTCTGATAGGTTTTCTATAATTAAACCTATTGCTTCGCTTGGAGTTGTATCGTGAAAAATCTTCTGTTGGCCATCAGTGACTATTTTGAACGATTGCCAAATCGCCTGCGGCCTTGGCGTTGGGGCATTATTGCCTTGGCGTTAACCAGTACTATATTTATGGCGGTAGGTAGCACCAAGTTTGTTATTGATGTGACTGTAGACTCATGGTTTAACAAAGACGATCCAGTATTACAAAGCCTAGACGAGTTCCGTGATCAATTTGGTAGCGATGACGGTTTATTTATTGTTTATGAAGCTAAAGATGGAGACGTGTTCTCTGCCGCCTCTTTACGCCTAGTCGACCAGCTCACAAGCAGCCTTAGCCACTGGCAGGACATCCCCCAAGGCACCCTAGAGGCAGCCGGGATTACCCTTGAATTAGCTGTTGAACTCGATCACATAAAACGTGTGCAATCTCTCACTAATGTACGTATTCAAGTGAATGATGGAGATACCTTAAGCTCACCCCGATTGATCCAAAATTTGGTTATGGATAGTGACGAAACCGAACAGGTTAAAGCCATCGCTATGGCCCAAAGCAATTTACCTTTATTCCTGTTCTCTAACAATCACCGTTATGGCGCCATTATGGTGACTACAGATTTTGGCGCAATTCCATTGGCACAAAGCCTTGGAAAAAACACTAATGATTTGATGGCAGATGACGAACTTGAGTTAGCAGACGACTTTGATGATGGTTTATCGACTAATTTTGACGCTACAGCCAGCCAAGCTGAGGTGCGTTTTGAAGACATGGACTCAGGCCTCTATCTCACTTTTATGGAGGCCGTGAGTCGCTTATATAAACAGCCAGAATTTGTAGAACAGTTTAACTTTTACCCCATTGGCAATGCGTCTATGGTTGAGCTTGCAGTAGATGATCTGATGCAGGCAGGGATGTTGCTGTTAGGTATGGTGTTGGTGATTAACGTCCTATTGTGGACGCTATTTCACTCTGCTAGCGCTGTCTTGTGGCCACAAATTGCTATCGGTATCAGCGCCTTATTTGTCGTAGGTACCTTGGGATGGCTAGGCTTAGAATCTAGCACCCTCATTAGTTTAACGGTGATGCTGATTGTTGCCGTAGGTGTGGCGGATTGTGTACACGTTTTGAGTAGCTATGTGTATTTCCGGCGTCACGGGCATGACCATGAGCTTGCTCTATCCAAAGCCTATGGCAAAACTGGATTACCTATATTGCTCACTACCATTACCACCATGGCGGGTATGGGGGCATTAACCATCACCGGGATGGCTCAGTTTGTGATGTTTGGTGTGACCTCTGCGGCAGGTGTATTTTTGGCGTTTTTATACACCATTTTTTTACTGCCAGCCCTAATGGATTTGTGGCACCCTATGCCTATGGAAAAGGCAGCTCCCAAAAAGCTTGGCTGGCTTTTATGGTTATCCTACTTGGTATGGCCTATGGCCATGTTGCTTAAGTTGATTTGGTTATTGTTATGGCCTATTCGTTTTATTTTGCGGCGCAGTGGTTTGCAATGGTTACTGAGTGGCATTTGGTTGCAGGACTTGTTGGATAAAATTCCAGCCTTTGCACAGCAATACAAATACACAATAAATTTTACTTTTGTGGGTTTATTTGCCGTGTGTTTGTATGGAGCGACACAGGTAAAGGTAGACTCTAATATTGCTGAGCTTTATCGTGAAGGCTCGCCACTAAGAACGGCTTATAACGTAGTTGATGAGCATATGATGGGTACTGGTAGCCTAGAAATTTTTGTGGATATGCAGCAGTCTGATGCCTTGATGCAAGCTGACGTATTACAAACTATGGACCGCCTCCAGCGGCAAATAGAAAACAAATACAGCCATCATGTTATTCGTACTAATTCCTTAGCTGACCTCGTTAAAGACACCCATGCCATCATGCAAGATGGTAGCGATGTTTACAAAACCATTCCTGATAACAAGCTAGCCGTTTCTCAACTGCTTTACCTATTTAATAGTTCAAACCCAGAAGAGCGGCGCGCCTTGGTGAATGATGATTACAGTCAGAGTCACATCAGCGTGCAACTTAGAAACGCCGGTTCTAGTGAATATGCAGAGTTTTTTGAACTGGTGCAGATTGATATTGAAGAAGCCTTTGCTGGTCATGGAGAACAATACCCCAATATGGATGTTCATGTGACAGGCACTTTGGCCATGATGATGAGGCTGATGGATGATATGAGTAATAACCAGTTTAAAAGCTTAGCCTTAGCTATGGTTATTATCTCGGGTTTGTTAGTGCTTACTTTGGGTTCAGTCCAAGCAGGACTGATGTCTATCATCCCAAATATGATACCAGCAACATTGGCTTTTGGCCTCATGGGGTTGATGGGAATACCTTTAGATACAGACACCTTAATGATTGCCCCATTGATCATAGGTATTGCCGTAGACGATACTATTCACTTTATTACCCACTATCGAATGGCATTGGCTAAGCACAGTGATATGCGTTTGGCTTTGGTAGGCACCATTAAAGAAGTGGGCCAAGCCGTAACCTTTACCAGTTTGGTACTAGGTTGTGGTTTTTTTATGCTGAGCTTTAGCAATTATTTGGGTCTTGCCAAGGTGGGTGCATTTGGGTCGTTAGCTATCTTTGTGGCCTTGTTGTGCGACTTGCTATTTTTCCCGGCTTTAATCATGGTATTTAAACCTAAATTTGGCCAACAAAACGTGACAGATAATCTGCAATTTAAAGGAGCTAAATAATGCGGTTAATCAAGGCGATGGCGCTACTCAGTCTTAGTCTATTGGTGGTGGGCGTTGTCCAAGCAGAAATGACTGCCCGTGAGTTAGTGCAAGAAATGGATGAAAATCGATTAAAAACTACAGATTCATCTTTCAACCTAATGCAACTCACTACCTGCAAATATGGCACTAAAGATGGCAAACTCAAGTGTGTAGAAAAGCCCCGCATTAAACTATTAGAAAGTGCCCAAATTAATATAGGCGCTAATAATAAAGACAGTAAGTCCATCGCCATCATCCTGGAGCCTCCTAGTGAAAGGGGCATTGGCATGTTGACCTATACCTATGATGCTAGTGATAAAGACAACGAAACTTGGCTCTATTTATCAGCACTGGGTAAGGTAAAACGTATTGCCTCGGGTAGTGATGATGAGGCGACCGAGCCCACTAGTATGTTTGGTTCAGAAATAACCACCGAAGACCAAGAAACGGGTAAATTGGATGATTACACCTATAAAATTTTGCAGCGTGGAACCTATAAAGGCCGACCAGTAGCAGTGATTGAATCTGTGCCTACACCACAACGTTTACAGCACACTCGTTATGGCAAAGTAAGAACATGGGTCGATACGGAACGTTTTATAAGTCTAAAAATGCAAATGTTTGACAAACATGGTAATGCCATTAAACAGGTATCGGTGGCTAAAGTTGAGAAAATTAATGGCATTTGGTTAGCTAGAAGCATGACCTTCAAAAATTTAGTGAGTCAACGTTTAACTAATATGAAAATAAAAGCGATAAGCTTTGGGCTTAACATTAATGACGGTTTTTTAACGCAGCGGGCGCTGACTGACCAAGCCTTTAGGCAGAGGCACCTACAAACCCTTAGGGAGCAGGTGCAATAGACATGGGCATTGAAGTGGTAAAGAGACTGATTGCCTTGTGCTTAATTGTTATGTTTGTTGGCATGCCAGCTCAAGCAGGTGATAACTTGTTAAGTGATGATCTGTTAAATGACAATTTACTGGGTGACGATTTATATGATGGTGGAGATTTGTTTGCCGATGATGCCTTATTGGAAGAAAGCATTATCGTTGCACAAAATAAGCCTTTACAGCTTAGTGTGGAGCACACGTTGACGCTTAACCCCCAAGCCAGTTATCAACGCACTAATCACTCCACAGATGCACGTTTATCAAGTGAGGCACCTGTTGGCCTATGGGGATATGGAGCATTGGAGTTAAAGGCCATACAATATTGGCAAGGCGACACAAATAAATCCGTTACAGGTCATTTTAGTCTGCTGGAAGTTGAGCGTTTGGTGCTGCAGTACAGCTTAGCTGATATCAGCATTAAGCTTGGCCGTTACATACAGAGCTGGGGGGAAGTAGAAGGTTCTGGAGTATTGGACGTGATCAACCCAGCACCTAGCCTCACCAGCAGCGAAACTGGATTTACGCCACAATGGCTAGTGAGTGGCAGTTATTATTTGCCATCAGCGCAAGTGTCTTGGTTTGTTGGCCTAGACCCCAGTGTCACTGAACTACCAAGCGTGGTGTTAACCACCAGCGTGGCGAAAGAGTGGGGTGCTAAATATGGCCACACAGGGGCAGGTAGTGATTGGGCCATCTATACAGGCTATATGGTACCTAATACGCCAGTACGCAATTTAGCCACAGCAATGGCTTCGGCAAAGGCCTACCAATTGATCGGTTACAGCTGGAACAAAGCCATCGATGACGATCTAGTTAAATTCGATGTAGCCTACAAACGGGGCTTAGAGCATAACCTAGGCTACACCGGCCTAACTGCCAATAATCGTTTAGATACTGCTCTTGGCTTAGAGCTAAACAATGGTGATCGACAGTGGAACGCTAGCTTAACAGCGCAGCACTGGCTTAATTATCAAGCCAGTTACCTCACCTCAGCGTTAGTGCCGGTGGCCAGCAACCGAACAGACGTAACTTATAGCCTAGGTGTTAATGATAGCTTTAATAATGATGAGTTCAATTGGTCGCTCACACACATTGGCACTCCCGATGGCGCTCTCAGGGCACTGACTGGAGAGATTGCTTGGATACCTACCGATCAATGGCAAAGCAGCCTAAGCTGCGCCACCATGTCTGCAAAAAGTAATACCGTCTATGCATTGCTGGATGGCACCCAGCGATTAACTTTTAAGGCTAAGTTCAGTTATTAATTGGTTGACCCGTTTGTTGATACTGGAGCTTTCAATGGCCAGATCAAACACGATGTCAAAGTGATTGCGGCCGGCCACTTCAAAGCACTGGCTACTAACACCATCGCTGAGCAGCTGTTGGTGGTACTCTTGGCTTTGGCGCTTAAACTCTTGGGTTTCGTTGCTGCCGTAGGCAATAATACAAGGTGGAAAACCTTGGTTACTGTAAAGACCTGGGCTTAGGTCTGTTGCGCTTTGGGCAGTGAGGTTTAACGGTTCGTTGACGTAGGTGTCAACTAACGGACGGAGGTCATATACCCCACTGAGTAACACCGCACCGGAGATAGATTGGGCACTAAGGCCATGCAGGTTTTGTTGAGCTGCCTGTAACACTGAAGCGCATAAGTGCCCACCCGCAGAGCTGCCAGCAATAATTACTTTGTTGGTATCAAAGCCAAGTTTCTGAGCTTGGGCAATTAGCCAAGTCACAGCGCGACAGCACTGAGCAATCATTTGGTTAATAGTGGCTTCTGGGGCAAGAGTATAGTCCACTACTGCTAGATTGATACCTTGTTCCAGTAACCCTGGAGCCATTAAGCAGGAATCGTCTTTACTCAGTTTCTGCCAATAACCGCCGTGAATATAAATCACCAAAGGGCCACCAGTTTGAGCAGGAAAGTAATCAAGCAATTCGCCTATACTATCGCTATAGGCAAGGTTGCTCTGATAGCTCAGCTTACCCTGAGCATCCTTAGAGTGGCTGATGTAATCGTTGATATACACCATGATGTCATCTACACAGGAGCTGGGAGAATATTCTTGCTCTACTTTTGCATGGCTCATATGTTGCCATGGCACTGGGAATCGACGCCTCAAGAGAGCCTCCTTAGTAGGCACATTGACGAGGCGGTGGACTTTAAGTAGCTTGTTAATAGTCCGGTGGCAATTGCCACAATCTCCAGCCACTCCAAGTGCCACGCGTAATTTACGAAAGTCATCATGCCCCTCTGCAATCGCCGCTTCAACAGTATCCTGACGGATATCAAAACAAGTACATATGACAGGGTTGTTGTTTGAGGGGGTAGTCACTTTGCAAGCGCCTTTATAGAATCGCTGAGGCCGCTCAAAGTCATGGGGTACATTCTGTCATCCATGAGCTGCTGAGTAAGGCCAATGGAGTGAGTGTAACGCCAATGGTCCTCTGCGACGGGATTAAGCCATGCGACTTTATCGAAATGGGTGGTGAGACGCTGCATCCACGCATGGCCAGGCTCTGGATTCATGTGCTCTACACTACCGTAAGGACTGCTGATTTCGTAGGGTGACATGGAGGCATCACCGACAAATATAACTTTGTAATCCCGCCCATAGGTGTGAATAATATCGTGTAAAGAGGTACGCTCATTTTGCCTTCGCATGTTGTTGCGCCAAAGGCTTTCGTAAACGAAGTTATGAAAATAAAAGTGTTCTAAGTGTTTGAACTCAGTACGGCAAGCGGCAAATAATTCTTCGCACACTTGTATGTAGGGGTCCATAGAGCCACCAACATCGAGCATAAGTAACACTTTTACTGCGTTGTGGCGCTCGGGAACTAGCTTAAGATCCAGCATACCTGCATTTTTGGCCGTAGCGCTAATGGTGTGGTCTAAATCCAGTTCTTCAGCTGCCCCTGTACGAGCAAATTGCCGCAATTTACGTAGTGCTACTTTAATGTTGCGCGTACCTAGCTGAACGTTGTCATCAAGGTCTTTAAATTGGCGTTTTTCCCATACTTTGGCAGCACTCTTGTTGCGGCTTTCACCACCCACACGAATGCCTTCTGGGTGATAACCGCTGTGACCAAATGGGGAAGTGCCTCCGGTGCCAATCCACTTACTACCACCTTGGTGGCGTTTTTCTTGCTCTTTGAGGCGCTCCTTAAAGGCGTCTAAGAGTTCCTCTAACCCACCTAAAGACTTGATCTTGGCTTTTTCTTCATCACTCAACTGCTTGATGAATTCTGAGCGCAGCCATTCTTCTGGAATGAGTGCGCTAAGTACATCTTCTAGACTTTCTAGTTGCTTAAAATAAGCACCAAATACGCGATCAAATTTGTCAAAGTGAGCCTCATCTTTAATCAGGCAAATGCGGGCAAGGTGATAAAAATCATCCATGTCTGCAAAAGCTAGATGTTGTTGAAGGGCTTCCAGCAACACCAAGTATTCTTTGATGGAAACAGGAATTTCAGCACGCTTTAGAGTGTAAAAAAAGTTAACCAACATAATAAACTACCGTTGCTCCCTGCGGGCCATAAATGCAAGTCGCTCAAGTAATTGAACGTCTTGTTCATTTTTTAACAAAGCGCCATAAAGCGGAGGGATAGCTTTGGTTGGGTCACGATTAGCTAATAAATCTTCGGGTATTTCATCGGCCATAAGAAGCTTGAGCCAATCAATCAATTCAGAGGTGGATGGTTTCTTTTTGAGGCCGGGTATAGCACGCACATCGAAAAACATCTGCATGGCTTCTGCCACCAGAGCTTGGCTAATGTCTGGGTAGTGCACATCAACAATAGCCTTCATAGTGTGTTTGTCGGGGAAGTTAATGTAATGGAAAAAGCAGCGGCGCAAAAACGCATCAGGTAACTCTTTTTCGTTGTTACTGGTAATAATCACCACTGGGCGATGTCTTGCTTGAACCCGTTCACCAGTTTCATAAACATGGAATTCCATCTTGTCCAGCTCTACCAGCAGGTCGTTAGGGAATTCAATGTCTGCCTTGTCGATTTCATCAATCAATAACACAACACGTTCATTTGCATCAAACGCTTGCCATAGCTTGCCTTTTTTAATGTAGTTACCCACATCGTGAACCTGGTCACTGCCTAGTTGTGAATCACGCAAGCGTGACACAGCATCGTATTCGTAAAGGCCTTGCTGGGCCTTGGTAGTGGACTTCACATGCCATTGCATCAGTGGCATCCCCAATGCAGCGGCAACCTCTTCTGCAAGTAGTGTTTTGCCGGTGCCAGGCTCTCCTTTAATAAGCAAAGGGCGCTGCAAGATTACAGCAGCGTTAACAGCCATTTGTAAGTCTTTGGTGGCGACGTATTTTTCGGTACCGGTGAAATTCATAAATAAAACTCAAATATTTGTTGATATGCCTATTCTGGCATGAATCGTATGGCTAAGCAGTAAGACTTACAAGTCATCTCGTCACTTTTTCAAGTTGCTCGGGTCCTCCTGAAAATTAGTGGTATAGTTAGTTTATGAATGAACCCATACAACCTAAAGCCAAGGTGCAGGTGTTTCCCCTAGAAACGGTGCGTGCCCCAGTAACTAACAAACAGCCGGGCGAGCTGCGCAACTTCTCTTTTTTGTTGCAAGAAAACTTCTCCATGATGGCCCTAACCTCTGCTTTAGATGCCTTGCGAACCGCTAACTTGCTCAGTGAAGAAGAACTCTACACCTTTCGTTTGGTGAGCTTAGATGGCGCTGCTGTGTGCAGTGATTTGGGTTTTGCTGCCATGGCTGATCAAGCATTAGGGGAGCTTAACCTTGACCATATGGACGCTTTTGTAGTTTGTGGTGGTTTGCGAGTAGAGTTGCAAGCTCCACCTCAATTAATTAAATTCTTGCGTCAATCTGAAGTGCAAAAAAAGGCCCTGGGATCTTTGTGGAACGGTTTATTTGCATTGGCCCACGCGGGTGTTATTGATGGTAAAGCTTGTGTGGTCCATCGGGAAAATAGGGCCAGTTTTAGGGAAAGTTTTGCCGATATAAATTTGAAAGATAAAGCTTACGTTATCGACAACCAGCGCTTTAGTTGTGCCGGCGGTAATAGTGCTTTAGATATGATGCTAGAACTCATGTTAGAGGCGAGAGGCAGGCCCTTTGTGCGAGGAATTTGCGATATTCTTACCTGTGATCGTATTAATGACGCGGGTGAACCGGCATTCCTCAGTGATCAGGCTGATGCGCAGTTGCCACAAAACCTTAAAGACATTATTGGGTTAATGGAAAACAACATGGAAGAAATGTTGTCAGCCGAAGAAATTGCTTCTTTAGTTGGCATTACACGGCGACAAATTGAGCGTCAGTTTCAGCGTTACTTAGGTAGCACCCCCACGCGTTATTATTTGGAGCTGCGCCTTAAACGATGCCACCAATTACTCACGCAAACTCATCTAAGTATGAGTGATATTTCACTGGCCTGTGGCTTTGTGTCGTACCCGCATTTTAGCAAATGTTATCGGCAGTACTTTGAAGTAACACCGTCCCATACCCGCCGGCAGTCCTAGGGTTTAAAGGGGGCTGATAAGCATTATTTAATTATCTATGAGCTGGTGTAAATCTTTAATTCCCCAATCGGTCATGTGGGGCCACGGGTGCTGTGCCGATGTGTCAATGTGAACTGTGGCAATGTTGGCCGCCTTGCCGGCTTCCAAGTCAAACAAGTAGTCGCCAACCATCACGCTATCGCTGGGTTTTGCGCGCCATTGATCTAACAATAATACTATCCCAGCGGGATGAGGCTTAGGCTCGCAAGAAGCTCGATCCAAAATATTGTTAGCAGTAAAAAACCCATCCAAGTTACAAGTTTTAAGTGTTTGTAAGGCAACGGGCATAACGTTGCGAGTCAATATGCCTAGATTGACACCCTTTTCTTGAAGGTGTTCGAGTAGTTCAAATGCGCCAGGCATAGGTTTAGCTAAACTGGCAAAGTGATACTCCATGGCATTAATTTTGTCCCACATGGGTGCGGCTTGCTCAGGGGGCATGGCTTGCACGGTCTCCAAAATACCTTCGTCTGGAGCTAAACCGAGCTCACTTCTCATCATGGTAAAGTCGTGCACACCGATGGTTAAGGTGCCGTCCATATCAAAAATCCAGTGCTTACTGGCTAGAATATTTTCTTGTAGATTGTTTAGTGTCTCTTTCATGGGCTTAATTTAACAAATTTTGAATGAATTAGGCTAGTTTTACTTTCCTTTGTTTAGCCTTATGGAGCCCTGTGGTAAAATTTATACTTCATTATTGGAGGATAACCAATGGGCGCAAAAGTTGCCGTTATCATGGGGTCTAAGAGTGACTGGTCATGTATGCAGGAAGCCACGCAAATTATGGATCGTTTGGGGGTGAGTTACGAAGTAGAAGTGGTTTCTGCTCATCGAACGCCAGACAAACTCATGGAGTTTTCCTCTAAAGCTGCGGGCCGTGGTATTCAAGTGATTATTGCTGGTGCTGGTGGTGCAGCTCACTTGCCCGGTATGGTGGCAGCTAAAACACGCTTGCCCGTGCTGGGTGTGCCGGTACAAAGTAAAGCCTTAAGTGGAGTTGATAGCCTTTACTCAATTGTGCAAATGCCTCGTGGCGTGGCTGTGGGAAGTATGGCCATTGGCGGTGCCG
Organism: Oceanospirillaceae bacterium ASP10-02a; assembly: GCA_905182035.1. Classification (GTDB taxonomy): domain Bacteria; phylum Pseudomonadota; class Gammaproteobacteria; order Pseudomonadales; family Balneatricaceae; genus Njordibacter. The sequence goes on from CAJIZL010000016.1 coordinate 83,405, forward strand.
GGGCCTTTAATGCAGGCCTACTGGCTAGCCAAATACTGGCTAACCAAGATGCTGACCTGGCCCTACGAATTGAAGTTTTCCGCACCGAACAAACTCAAGCTATATTAGATAACCCCGACCCAAGGAAAGGTTAATTCAAGCGCTATGAAACCAGCAATAAAACGTGTGTGGGTATTGGGAGCGGGTCAGTTAGGAGCCATGCTTAAACATGCTGCTCAACCATTGGGAGTTGATTTGCGCCCAGTGGATATTGAGTTGGATGCTAACCTGCCTCTAGAAGACGAAGATGTGATTACTGCAGAGCGCGAACAGTGGCCATCCACCAAGGCCACAGATCAACTTGCTGCACATCCCAACTTTGTGAACCAAGATGTATTTGGCTTGGTGGCGGATCGTGTTACACAAAAGCAGTTGTTAGACCGGTTGAATTTAGCCACCGCACCTTGGCAACTGGTAGAAGATCAGCATACGGCCAACAGCCTGCACGCCCATTATGGCGGGCGAGTATTGCTTAAACAGCGTACCGGTGGATTTGATGGCCGTGGTCAACATTGGTTAGTTGAAGGGCAAAATAGTGCCATTCCCCAAGGCTGGCACAATAAGGTTATTGCAGAACAAGCCATTGCCTTCGACGAAGAAGTGTCCATTGTTGGAGTGCGAAATCGGGCCGGGGAATGTCATTACTACCCACTGGCACTCAACCGTCATCAAGACGGTATTCTGACGGTAACCTTGGCGCCTCTAGAGCGCTTATATAGCCTACAAAACGAAGCAGAAACCATGCTTGAAAAAGTAATGGATGAGCTTAATTACGTGGGCGTAATGGCTATGGAGCTGTTTAGAGTAGGTGAGCGCTTACTTATCAATGAGCTTGCGCCACGTGTGCATAATAGTGGGCATTGGACTCAATCGGGTGCTAGTATCAGCCAGTTTGAGTACCATGTACGAGCAACGGCAGACTTGCCCCTTGCGCCTGCTGTTATCAAGCACAACAGTGTCATGATTAACCTTATTGGCATCGATTACAATTTAGCTTGGTTGGCTTTACCAGGCGCCGAAGTTTTTTGGTATGGCAAAGAAGTGAGGCCTGTTCGTAAAGTCGGGCACATTAACTTCACCATAGCTGACAAAGCGCAGCTGATTCACTCCTTACGGCAGCTTCAAGTAACCCTGACAGATTGGTATCAGCCAGCGTTAGATTGGACCATAGATGAGCTGGAAGGATAGAATCATGCATGTAATTGATGGGGCAACAACTGCACGGTTATTACCATACCCAGAACTCATTGATGCGTTGGATGATGCCTTTGCCAAAGGTGAAGAGGCAGCTACTGCGCCACCAAGACTGCATTATTCCGTGCCCGAACTTGTGAGCCATAGCCAGCCTGCACAAGCAGACCGTACCTTGCTCATTATGCCTTCCTGGGCACAAGATGCAGGGGTTGTAGTGAAGTTGGTTAACGTAGTACCCAGCAATTCGGCCCGCAGTCTTGCTGCTATACAAGCTCAAGTGCTTGTGGCTGATGCCGAAACAGGTGCTTGGTCTACTTTAATAGACGGAGCAACACTTACGGCACGAAGAACTGCCGCTACATCCGCACTTGCTGCCCGTTACTTAGCCCCCAAAAATGCACAAACACTGCTCATTGTTGGCACAGGGCGATTATCCCTAGAATTGGTCCACGCCCATATGTGTGTGCGACCCTCAATCAATAGGGTATTAATTTGGGGCCGCGATCAAGCCAAAGCAACAGCGGTGGCTAGCGAAATTAAATGCGCTCAAGCCATTAGTGATTTGGAGCAGGCCTGTGGCGAAGCTGATGTTATAAGCTGCTGTACTTTGTCTAGCCAAGCCTTAGTGAAAGGCGCGTGGGTGCAAGCGGGTACACACATTGATCTGGTGGGTGCATATCGCCCAGATTTGCGCGAAACCGATGGTGAGCTGGTAGCCAAAAGCAAGGTGTTTGTCGATACCTATGCCGGTGCTCACGGTGAAGCTGGAGACTTGTTACAGGCTGCAAGGGAAGGGTTTTTTAATATGGCAAATATTCAGGCAGATCTACACCAACTAAGTGGCATGAGCTACCAGAGGCTCAGCCAAAGTATCACTTTGTTTAAGTCTGTAGGCGCCTCCATTGAAGATTTTGTTGCGGCACGTATGGTGGCTGAGGCCTCAAAATAGAGATTCTGGTGATGAATAAACACATCTACAAAACAGACAAGTACGGCATTCGAAACTATAGCCTATTAGCATTAGGGGCCGCTGGTGTATGCTTCCTTTACAGCGTTATTGCCCTATTGGCCTTGGCGTTACAGCATTTTGAAGGAGGAGCGCTAAATAGCAATATAAACTCCTACGTTGATGCCTTTTGGACCTTACAAATGAGCGCCAGTACCATTGGTTTTGGAGACCATTTCCCCGTCACTATTGGTGGGCGTATGGTGGTGGCATTGATGTTCTATGTCGGGGTGGGATTAGTGGGTTTTATTGGCGCCCTCATTGCCGAGCGTATTCTTGGTTTTGCAGACACAAATATAAAAAATAGAGAATTGCGTCAGCAAAATAGTGATATTTTGATGCACAATAAAGAGCTGGAAAAGAAAATCGACCTGCTTATAGAGCGTGTTGAGCAGGTGGTGGATCAGCGCCATGAGCATGATTAATATTGCCATTGAGGTGCCCAAATACCTGCCACACATGCAGCACAAAGATCCTATTTCTATGGGTCTGGAGCCTATAGATAGACGTAATTGGATTGAGCCAGATGAACACTACCCAAGATACTTGGAACATAAGCTGTTATTAAAGGAATTACAGCAGCAGCATATATTCGACGCCTTGCCGAGTGCCTATGTGGCCCAACAGGAGCTGGCTTTTGAGCTAAAGAGACACCTGCTAGATCAACATAGTCATTTATACTGTCCTGTTGCAGATGGGTTGAGCTATTTGCCTAATGGCATTGAGTTGGCTGCAGCCAACACCCATCCTTTGTGGCAGGCATCATTATGGGTAGCGGATGATTTACTCATTATGCAGAAATTAGATGGCCACTATTGCCTTACGGCAGCAAGTTTGTGCAGCCCGAGCAGCTGGCATTTGGCAGAAAAAATAGGCCAGCCTATGGCAAGGATTCATGACCCCGTGCCTACCATTCATCAAAAGTTGACGCCAAAAATAGATCGTTTTTTTGATTACCTCACAGTAGAAAAGCCGATTCAGAGATTTAATTGGTCACTGCAGGCGAATACACAATTGGCACAACTGCCTGAAGATAAGGTGATTCATGCAGCCAATACGCCCTTATATTACCGCTGCGAACGGCAAACTCTCACACGGTTACCTCAAACCAACGCCATAGCTTTTACCATAAGGGTTTATATCTATCCGATGATGAACCTAACTCAGGTGCCCCATGCACTAACGCAACTAAAAACGGTAATAAGTTCGATGCCCAAAGCCGTGGCGACTTATAAAGAAATCATCTATTTTGCCCCTGCATTACAGAAGTATTTTAGTGATTTGAGCTCATTAAAAGGTTAATACCAAAATAACTAAATAGGCCTCCTGCCAGCAGGTTGCTCCAGCGTTTCAGGTGTGCCTGGTGTTTTAACTTGGCGCTAATGTTGGCGCTAAACCAAGCCACTATTAAGCACCAAATAAGGCCGTTAAAGCTAAATAAAAACCCTAAAAATAAAAATGATAAGCTTACGTTGCTTGAATCTGCAGCAATAAACTGTGGCACAAAAGCGATAAAGAATAACGCCACTTTAGGGTTTAAGGCATTGGTTAAAAAACCTTGGTAAAAAATAGTTTTGTTGGATGAGGTGCTAAGCGAAACAAACACACTATTTGCCGGTACGGTTCGTTTAAATAACATAGATAAACCCATATAGAGCAAATACAAACCCCCGAGTACCTTGATCAATAGATAGGCATTTTCGGAAGCTGCCAATAGTGCCGAAATACCAAAAGCAGCAGCAAATATGTGGCCTAGGGTACCTGCACCAATCCCCAGAGCTGCCACGGAACCCGCTCCAAAACCCTGGCTGGCACTGCGGCTGGCAACAAATACAAAATCCTGACCAGGAACTAGATTGAGGGCAATGCCTGCGCTGATGAATAACCAAAGGTCCTCGGTTCCAAGCATATAAGGGTACTTCCATTAAGATAATTGAAACAATAAATCTGTACTATATTTAAACCTCAGTGCAAATATATTACATTCTAATAATCATCAGTACTAGCCTTGCAATCAAGGCTAACTTTAGTCTATATTACGCCCACTATGACTTGTCGGGGTGCCTAGTTAATTTCAAAATTAACGCGTTGGGCTGAGATCACTTATGTGAATCCCGTTGGACCTGATCTGGATAATGCCAGCGTAGGGAACAAGGAAACGCATCCACGTAAGCCAGCCTTGCGCCGCTCCCTCCTCCTAATAGTGCCAATGTATCATTGGCCGTCATAGAAATTAACCAGTTAATTTTTAGGAGTACTTATGTCTCATTATACGGCTTATTTTGCCGCCACTTGTCTTAGTTTATTGATTGCCACCACGCCATCGTTAGCTAACGATGCACCCAAAAAAGAACTTACGGTGTATACCTACGATTCCTTCGTGTCAGATTGGGGTATGGGACCACTCATAAAACCCACCTTTGAAGAGCAATGTGGCTGCACATTAAATCTAGTGGGCATGGAAGACGCTGTTGCCATGTTGCAGCGCCTAAAGTTAGAAGGCGCATCCACAAAAGCTGACATAGTGCTAGGGCTAGATTTAAACTTAGTCGATGACGCTAAAAAAAGTGGTCTGTTTACTACCCACACAGTGGATACCAGCGCTTTAGAAATGCCCATTGATTGGCAAGACGATACCTTTGTGCCATTCGATTATGGCTACTTTGCATTTGTTTACAACACCGAACTTATGCCTAACCCGCCTAAGAGTTTAGATGAGTTAGTGAACGCTGGGCCAGAATTAAAAATTATCATTCAAGACCCACGTTCAAGTACGCCAGGATTAGGTTTATTATTGTGGATGAAGTCTGTTTATGGTGACAACACCGATGCAGCTTGGTCCAAACTGTCTGACAATATTTTAACCACCACCAAAGGTTGGAGCGAAGCTTATTTTAGTTTGTTCCTAGCGGGGGAAGCCCCCATGGTATTAAGCTACAGCACTTCTCCTGCCTACCATATGGCTATTGAAGGTACAGAGCAATACCAAGCGGCTGCGTTTGAAGAAGGTCATTATCTCCAAGTGGAAGTTGCGGCTAAGCTTAAGGCGTCTAAAAATTCAGAGCTTGCCGACGATTTCCTCAACTTCATGGTGAGTGAGGGCTTTCAAAAACACCTACCCCTAAGCAACGTGATGTATCCTGTAAACACGCCTACAGACATGCCAGAAGCCTACGGTAAGCTAATTAAACCTGCCCAGGTATTGCAGCTAGATACTGCTCAAATCAATCAAAACCGCAAACAGTGGGTTAATGATTGGCTTAACATCATGACTCAGTAAGGTCTTAGCCTCTTAGCGTAGGCCTGGAGCAGAGCAAAGCAGTTGGCTGGCTATTATAGGGGCCAACGCCTTGGTTTGTTGCCAGCCTTGCAGCAATTTATCTTAGGCATTATATTTTACTGTGTGTTGATGCCTTTTGGCCTAGTTATCAAGCTCTTTGGTAAAGATTTACTTTCAAGAAAGCTTGATTACACATTATTGACTTACAGAATTGTTAACAGTGAAGAAATTGAAACCAGTATGAAGAATCCATTTTAATGTTAGATCTAAGTAAAAATTTATGGGGCTTCATGAAAGCTCGCAAGAAGTTTTAGTTAGCACCGATTATTTTTGTTTTATTGCTACTTGGAGCCTTAATTGTACTGCCTGCGTGCTTTTGGTATGTGTCGTTAAAATTGATAAGCAAGTCCAATAGTGCAAACTGTGAAAAGTGATTCGAGAGTGTACTAGCCATGTAGCAAGTCGGGTTGGGGTTTGTTGAAATACTGCCTACGCTCGTGCGATAGGTATCACCAAAAGGAGCAGTAAAATACACTGGATATCGACTGAGCGATGGCCGTCATGTATTAAAATTAACCACGGGCATGCCGATGGACCACTGATAATAGAGCCGCGGCCAGGACCGAAACCAGGCTAAAAGCGGCGGCAATCAGTAAAGCTAATTGGTAGTCTCTACTTATATCGAAAAGAAAACCTGCAAACCATGGACCAAGCAGTCCGGCGCATCCCCATGCTGTAAACACACGGCCATAAATTCTAGCACTGTCCTTAACGTCAAACAGCTTTGCGATGGCGGCTGGATATGCCGCAATGGTGCCGCCGTAGGCAAAGCCGATAACACTTAAGCTAATCAAGAGCCCGCCTAACCTTCCAAATACGACCAAACTAATGAGTGCGCTAGTTGTAATCACAGCCAACACGGCCAGCAAGCCTTCTGGTCTCACTTTATCAACGAGGCGACCACCAATCAGACTGCCAAGCAAATTAAAGGCTGCTATCACCATAGGCGCGAGCCAGGGCGAAATGCCTGGCTGCAATGCGGCTGCAACCCCAGCAGCATGACCAATGACCATGAGGCCAGCTAACACCCCTCCAAAATATCCGAGCCACAAGAGCTGCTGACTTCGAAGTGAAGCGGAAGTGGTGACAGAGCGATGCTTATCTTGGAGAAATTGTGCCCCAACGCACTTGAGTATCGCCCCACTAAATATGCCTGAGGCTAGCAACACGGCCGTCAGCGTCACCATTACAGCTCGAAAACTAAGGGTTTCTAATATGGCACTAAATAGGGTGGGGGATACAACTGCTCCAAAAGCATACGCTGCTGTCACAACGCCCATAGCCAAGCCTTCGCGCCCAGGATTGGCCTGAGCCGCAAGTTGCAATCCAAACCCATAGCCAAGCCCATTGGCTGCACCGAAAATTACCCCATAACCCAGCCACACAGCCGAGAGAGACGCCCCCACCCCGGCGATAAAAGTCCCGATAGCAGCTAACGTGCACGAAGCCATAATGATAGCAGCGGGGGATGATCGGCCATAAATGCGATGGCCAAGTAACACGGTAATAGATAACGAGACTAAAGCAAGAGAATAGGTGAGTGAGACAGCAGAACGTGTGGTGAGAAACAGTGTTTCGAGTGGAACCAAAAGTATAGAAAACGCATGGATTGATCCAAGCGCGGCAGAAACAATAGCTGCTGCAAGAAGCACTAGTGAGCTTTGGCTAAACTTAGGGTAAATCAATCTATGACCTCTTTATCAATTAGCTTCGCTTTAATGTTGGGTCACCCCTCAACAGCTAACATTGCATAATTTATTTAGCATAGATACATCTTAGGCTAGCCTCGAGAATATGACTGAACCCGATTCAAATCTAGATCAGTTGC